>DATGMP010000112.1:0-104278 GCA_035293565.1 Alphaproteobacteria bacterium
GACCCGTTCGGCGCCGCGCATAGCTCGACTTCGATCTCGGCCGGGCTTGGCATGGCCGTCGCGCGCGACCTCAAGGGCGAGCGCCGCAATGTCATCTCGGTGATTGGCGACGGCGCGATGAGCGCCGGCATGGCCTATGAAGCGATGAACAACGCCGGCGCGATGAACAGCCGGCTGATCGTCATCCTGAACGACAATGACATGTCGATCGCGCCGCCGGTCGGCGCCTTGAGCGCCCATCTTTCGCGGCTGATCTCCTCGCGCTCCTATCGGGGCTTGCGTCACCTCGCCAAGGAGGTGACCGACCATTTGCCCTCCGCCATCCAGCAGGCGGCGCGCAAGGCGGAGCACATGGCGCGTGAGATCGTGGCCGGCGGCACGCTCTTCGAGGAGCTGGGCTTCTACTATATCGGCCCGATCGACGGGCATAATCTCGATCACCTCCTGCCGATTCTCGAGAATGTCCGCGATAGCGACGAGAACCGGCCGGTTCTGATCCACGCGATCACCGAGAAGGGCCACGGCTATGCCCCGGCCGAGGCGGCGGCGGACAAGCTTCACGCGGTCTCGAAGTTCGACGTCGTGACCGGCGCGCAGGCCAAGAGCAAGCCGGGCGCGCCGACCTATACCAAAGTCTTCGCTCAAGCTTTGATGAAGGAGGCGGAGGCGGATTCGCGAATCGTCGCCATCACCGCGGCCATGCCGTCCGGCACCGGCCTCGACATGTTCGCCAAGGCTTTCCCCGACCGCTGCTTCGATGTCGGTATCGCCGAGCAGCATGCGGTCACCTTCGCGGCCGGTCTGGCCGCCGAAGGAATGAAGCCCTTTGCGACGATCTATTCGACGTTCCTGCAGCGCGGCTATGACCAGGTCGTGCATGATGTGGCGATCCAGTCGCTGCCGGTTCGTTTCGCACTCGATCGCGCCGGCCTGGTCGGCGCGGACGGCGCCACTCATGCCGGCTCGTTCGATCTCGCTTATCTCGGCTGCCTGCCGGGATTCGTGATCATGGCCGCGGCCGACGAAGCCGAGCTCATGCACATGATCGCGACCGCCGCCCAGATCGACGATAGCCCGTCGGCCGTGCGCTACCCTCGCGGCGAGGGCGTGGGTGTGATGTTGCCGGAGCGCGGCACGCCGCTGGAGATCGGCAAGGGCCGCATCATCCAAGAAGGCACCAAGATCGCGCTGATCAGCCTCGGCACTCGGCTACAGGAATGCACGAAGGCTGCCGAGCAGTTGGCCGCGCGCGGCTTGTCCACGACGGTTGTCGATGCGCGCTTCGCCAAGCCGATCGACAGAACGCTGTTCCGCCGGCTGGCGCGCGAACATGAAGTCGTGCTTACGGTCGAGGAAGGCTCCACCGGCGGCTTCGGCGCCATGGTGCTGCACGATTTCGCAGGCGCCGGCCTGCTCGATCGCGGCCTCAAGATCCGCACGCTCGTGCTGCCCGACCGCTTCATCGATCACGATTCGCCGGCCAAGCAATATGATCAGGCCGGCCTCAATGCCGAGCAGATCGCCGCCGCCGCGCAGGACGCGCTCGGCATCACCCGACCCGGCATTGTGGCGCTCGGCGGGTAGAGTGCGATGGAATCACTTTTTGTGGTCAATGGCCGGGCTTGACCCGGCCATCCACGTCATACATCGGGAAGTCGGAACCACGTGGATGCCCGGGTCAAGCCCGGGCATGACGAAGGAAATGGCCGTGGTTGAAATCCTCACGCTACGCCCGACAGGCCAATAAGGGCGCCCTATCGCCGGATCAGAGCGACAAATGAGCGCCAAGTGTCGTCCATCTTGAAGTTCGGGTCGGCTCCCCAAACACGCGCCACGAGCGCGTCGGCCTGGCCTCGGCTCCATCCCAGATATTTCATGGCATAAGACGAATAGAAGGCCGTCACGCGCATGTTCGCGGCACAATGCACGAAGATTCTTTTGCCCTCCAACTCGTGCATCACGTTACAAAACGCCGTAAAGTCCTGCGGTTGCGGAGCGGTCCATATAACCGGGATGTAGCGATACTCCATGCCGAGGTCGCGGATCAGCGCATCCTCGCCTTTCAGCGCGTTGCCCTGTTCGCTCGGCAGCAGATTGACGACGGCCTCGTAGCCGGCGTCACGGACCGCCCCGAATTGTTCGGCGGTCGGTTGCCCGGCAGTACCGACGTAGTCGTCGATCCGAATAAAGTTCTTGATATCGGCAATGGATGCGCTCATGGGCGTCCTCTCGTTCCGAGATGAACCGAATATCGGATGCCCAGGCGAGCGGCTTCTGACGTTCCGCGCTTCCCGGTGGTGATCCACCTTAGCCTCGCCAGTTACGCGGAATGCGCGATCATCTCAGCACCGGGGCGGTGCGGCAACCCGCCCCGGCTGCATTGCAGCTATGAGTGGCCGCCGCCGCTCGCGGGTGGTTGCGCCACCTCGACATTTTGACTCTTCAGCGCGTCGATCAGCGACTGTATGCCGTTACCGCCGCGTTGGATCACGGCTGCGAATTGGTTGCGGTCCGTCACGGCCATGCTGATGCCCTGGATCACCACGTCGACGATCTTGGGTCCGCCCTGCTCCTGCCGCACGCGCCACTGGACGGAAACGGGCGGCCCGCCATTCGGCCTCACGATCTGGCTGTTGACGACCGTGTCGCCGCCATCGCCTTCCTTCTGCTCGCCCTGAACCTTGAACTGCTCGCCGGAATAGTCTTGGAACCGCTTGGCGTAGGCGTTGACGACCTGGCCCTCATAGAGATTGATGAATTCCTGCTGTTGCTGCGGCGTGGCTGAATTCCAATAAGACCGGCCGACCGTGAAGCGGCCGATGGTCGGCACGTCGAAAGATTCATTGAGAAGCTGGCGAAAGCGCGCCCGTTCTTCTTGCTCTGGAATTTCTTTGCCGGTCAGCTGGGCCATCGCGCGGTTGCCCAGATTCTGCACGAACTGCGCCGGATCGCTTGATTCCGCGGCTGAAGCTGATTGGACCAAGGCGGCTCTCGCGAACAAAGGCACGGCCGCAAGGCCGAGAAGCAGGACCGAAACGAAGCGTTTTTGGGAGATCGTCATTTGTAAGCCTCGAGAAAGGGCGGAGCGTGCCGCCGATCGTCATCGAAATGATCGGGCACGAACGGGTTTCAAGTCGGGGTGTCGCCGACCGCTCGGGAATCGGAACCGTACGATCGAATATCCCACACTTCGAAGGTTTGGAACCAGCCAACGGCGCCCGCCTGGCTAAGAACGCCTGAAAAGTCCGGTTCCAGCGCCGTCAGGTGAAGAGACGTGGCTCCCGCCGCGCCCCGTGAGGTAGCATGGGCCATGATCAGCATGTCCGATTCACAGGGCCTGGCGCCTCGGGCGAGCCATGAGCCTCGTTATCTCCAAGGCCTCAATCCGGCGCAGCGCGAAGCCGTCGAGACCTTGGACGGTCCGGTCCTCTTGCTCGCGGGCGCCGGGACCGGCAAGACCCGCGCTCTGACCACCCGCCTCGTTCACTTGATCGCGACCAGACGGGCGGGCCCCGCCCAGATTCTGGCGGTCACCTTCACCAACAAGGCGGCCCGCGAGATGCGCGAGCGTGTTGCCGCGATGCTCGGTCAGGAGGTCGAAGGCTGGTCGCTCGGCACGTTTCATTCGCTGGCGGCGCGGCTGCTGCGGCGCCACGCCGAGGAGGTCGGCCTCAAATCGAACTTCACGATCCTCGACACGGACGACCAGATCAGGCTCGTCAAGCAATTGCTCCAGGCCGAGAATGTCGACGACAAAAGGTGGCCGGCCAGGATCGTGCTCGGCGTCATCGAGCGTTGGAAGGACCGCGCGCTCGCGCCCGACCGCCTCAAGGCAGAAGATGGCGGCGATGTCGCCGGCGGCCGGATCGTTCAGATCTACGCGGCTTATCAGGAGCGTCTGCAGACCCTGAACGCTACCGATTTCGGCGACCTGACTCTCCACAACATCACGATCTTCCAGAACCGGCCGGATATCCTCGGCGATTATCATCGCCGTTTCCGTTACCTGCTGGTCGACGAATATCAGGATACCAACGTCGCCCAGTATCTCTGGCTTCGGCTCCTGGCGCAGGCCCAACACAATATTTGCTGCGTCGGTGACGACGACCAGTCGATCTATGGCTGGCGGGGTGCCGAAGTGGGCAACATCCTGCGCTTCGAGACCGACTTCCCCGGCGCCAAGGTGATCCGGCTGGAGCAGAATTACCGCTCGACCGCGCATATCCTGGCGGCGGCATCCGGCGTCATCGCCCATAACCGCGGCCGGCTCGGCAAAACGCTCTGGACCGAGGCCGAAGGCGGCGAGAAGGTGCGCGTTTCCGCCGCCCATGACGGCGAGGACGAGGCGCGGCTCGTGGCTGACGAGATCGAGGCGCTGCAGCGCAAGAGCATCGCGCTCCGCCAGATCGCGGTGCTGGTTCGCGCCAGCTTTCAGACCCGTGAGTTCGAAGAGCGGCTGATGACATTGGGGCTGCCCTACCGCGTTGTGGGCGGTCCGCGTTTTTACGAGCGCCTCGAAATCCGCGACGCGCTCGCCTATTTCCGGGTCGTCTTCCAGCCCGACGACGACCTCGCCTTCGAGCGGATCATCAATACGCCCAAGCGAGGGATCGGCGACGCGACGATACAAACGCTGACGCAGGCGGCGCGCGGGCTCAGCGTGCCGCTGACGGAAGCGGCTTGGCGGCTCTCCGAGACCGACGAGCTCAAGCCCCGCATGCGCACGATCATCCGCGGCCTGATGCAGGATATCGCACGCTGGCGCGACCAGCTCGATCGCGTGCCGCACACCGATCTCGCACGCGCGATCCTCGACGAGTCCGGCTATACGGCCATGTGGCAGGTCGACAAATCGCCCGAGGCGCCGGGCCGGTTGGAGAATCTCAAGGAGCTGATCGCCGCCATGGCCGAATTCGAGACCATGGGCGGCTTCCTCGAGCATGTCAGTCTGGTCATGGAAGCGCAGGAAACCTCGGAGGGCGATATGGTCACCTTGATGACGCTCCATAGCGCCAAGGGGCTCGAATTCGACCATGTGTTCCTCCCGGGCTGGGAAGAGGGCCTCTTCCCCAACCAGCGGGCGCTTGACGAGAACGGCGTCGCCGGGCTGGAGGAAGAAAGGCGGCTCGCCTATGTCGGGCTGACGCGCGCGCGGCAGCGCGCCTTCATCAGTTTCGCGCATAGCCGCAGGGTTTACGGTAGCTGGGCTGCTTCGCTGCCTTCGCGCTTCGTCGATGAGCTACCGCCGGATCACATCGAGGTTATGAGCGACCCGGCGGGCTTCGCCGATACAGGCAGCCGCGGATTCTCCGACTGGGCGCGCGGTGCCGGCTATCGGCTGCCGCGGGCCGGCGCGCAGCCGCCCATGCGCTCAGCGCGCACCCTCGAAGGCCATGCGTTCGAGGTCGCGCCGCGGCCGCGCCCATCAGTAACTTTTCGCGAACGGGATCGCGTCTTTCATCAGAAATTCGGCTACGGCACGGTAACCGCGATCGATGGCGACAAGCTGGAAATCGCGTTCGATCAAGCCGGACTGAAGAAAGTGATGGATAGCTTCGTCGTGCGAGCGGAACAGGCCGGCTGAGATCGGCCAACCTCCGCTCCCGGGGAACCAAGCCCGGTTTCCAGCGATTGCTCAGTTCAAAGAGGCTATCAAAAGGGCGGACCTGGGGTTGACCAGACATATGGACGAAGGCTCGTCGCGCACGGCCCCCAATATCCTCGTCGTCGAAGACGAGATTCTCGTCGCGCTCATGATCTCTGAGATGCTCGACGATCTGGGCTGCACCGTCGCCGGCTCGGCAGGCAATCTGCACGATGCGCTAGCGCTCGCCCAATCGAGCGATCTCGACGGAGCGATACTCGACCTGAATCTGGGCGGCGAACCGGTTTATCCGGTTGCGGAGGCGCTTGCCGCCAAGGGCGTCCCGTTCGTGTTCCTCACGGGCTATGGTGCCGGAGGCGTCGAACCGCGCTTTGCCGACGTGCCGACGATCGCGAAGCCGTTCCATCCATCCGCCCTCGAAGATGCTGTCGTGCATTTCCGCCGTTAGGCGGCGTCGGCCGCACCTATTTGGAATTGGCCTTGGCCGATCCCAAATGAATGATGATCCAGGAGGATTCCGTTGGATCCGGCACTGAAAAATCTTCGCGAGTGGGTCGCCCTCCTCTTCGTGCTGTTCCTCGTGTTGGACCTCGCCGGGTTGCAGTATGGGCTGCATCTGGCCCAATCCTCTCCCCTCGAGCCCGAGCCGGCGCTCGGCGCAGTTTGGGCGCTGGTCCAAGGCCAGCGCGGCTCATTCTTCAATATCTACGTCACCGAAGCGCAGCGCGCGGCGTATTTTGGCCTGTTGGGCGCTGCCGGGCTTTCGCTGCTGGCCACCCTGACGCTCATCGTCGTCCACGGAATCAGGCAGGTTAAACCCGAGCGGGCGCGTGGCCGGCGCAATCGTCGCTAGCTCTTGCCGGTATAGGTCACCCGCCAGATCGTCCCGCCGGCATCCTCGCCGACCAGCAGCGCCCCGTCATGGGCGACGGCGATTCCGACCGGTCGTCCCCATACGCCTGAATCGGACACGACGAACCCGGTCAGGAAATCCTGATAGGCGCCCGTCGGCTTGCCGTTCGCATCGAGCAGTGCGCAAACGACCTTGTAACCGGTTCGAGTGCCGCGGTTCCACGACCCGTGGAGCGATATGAATGGCGCACCGCGAAAAGGCGCGGGAAACTGGATTCCGGTATAGAAGGCGATCTGTAGCGGCGCGGAATGGGGCTGGATCAGCACATCAGGAACGATGACCTTGTCCGCGAGATCCGGCCGCTCGCCCTTGTGCCGCGGATCCTCGTGCGCGCCGATATAGTACCAGGGCCAACCATAGAACCCGCCCTCGCGCACGCGCGTCGCATAGTCCGGCGGAAGATTATCGCCCAGCGCGTCGCGCTCGTTCGTCACGCACCAGACATCACCTGTATTCGGCTGGACCGAAAGCCCTGCGCAGTTACGGATTCCCTGAGCGAAAGGATGGAGGCCGGTCTTTCCGTCCGGGTCGGTCCAGAGGACCGCAGCGCGGCCTTCTTCCTTGCCCCATGAAGCGCCGAGACCGTGCGCCGACTCGATCATCTTGATCTCCTCGGGCGACTTTCGTTCCATTCCGTCGGCGACATTGGTCTCGGAACCCACCGAAACGTACAGGCGCTTGCCGTCGGGTGAAAAGGCGATGTCGCGCGTCGAGTGCCCGCCGGTCGGAATCTCCTTGATGATGGTCTCGGCCGGTCCGCGGGCCTTGGTGTCGCCGCTGTGGTATGGAAAGCGGACTATCGAATCGGTGTTCGCGACATAGACGAATTGCGGATCGGCCCCGCTGGGGTAAAACGCTATTCCGAACGGTGCATCCAGGTCCGAAGCAAAATTCTCCTCGAGCGCCGGCTTGGCGGCCCCATTGGCTGCGCGCAACACGCGAATCCGTCCCGCTCGCGTTTCCGCGACGAAGATGTCGCCGTTCGGCGCGATCCGAATGGCGCGCGGGTGATCCAAGCCCTGTGCAAACAGCTCGACCTTGAAACCCACGGGGGCATTGGGGATCGCCCCATCCGGACGCGAGACGATCGACGGGAAATTGGCCGCGACCTTCGAGGCGAAGGGCGGCGGCAAATCCTTGACGGTGATCAGCCGCTGCACGCCCGGTCGGTCGACGTGCCAATCCCCATACGCCTGGTCTCCCGCGAGAAACGACTCGTCGCGCGCGGCGACCGCGTCGGCAAGACAGATCGAAATTGCCAGTCCGGCGAACACCAACTTCCGCACGATCCCCTCCCCTCGACGTTCCCGCAAGCTAGCGGCCTTTGCGGGACTTGACGAGGTGAGAAGGACGAAGGGCGAAAGCGCGCCGCCGTCGGGGTCAGTTCGGGGGATGCGCGCCGCCGACAGCTCGCTTGCCCTGCGCCTGCGCTCCCCGATTGGAATTTCCGCGGTTGCGGCGACGGCGACGCTGCCCCTCGGATGGAGGGCGCTGGCTATCCGCGCGGGGTTCGGCGGCGCGCCGTTGCTCGGCATGGCGCGCAAGCGGCGCCTGGACCGGAGCAGCAGATGCCCGAGATGAGACCGGAGCATCGGCGGCATCGATCTTGCGGCGGATCAGCTTTTCAATGTCGCGCAGATAGGCCCGCTCGTCCGGCGCGCAAAGCGAGATCGCGCGACCGTCCTTGCCGGCGCGCGCCGTGCGGCCGATGCGGTGGACATAGGTCTCCGGCTCGTTCGGCAAGTCGAAATTGACGACGTGCGAGACTCCGTCGATGTCGATGCCCCGCGCGGCGATGTCGGTCGCGACCAGCACCCGCAGCTTGCCAGCCCGAAAAGCGGCGAGTGCCGCCTGGCGCGCACTCTGAGATTTGTTGCCGTGAATCGCGGCGGCGGCGATCCCCGCCTTCTCCAGATGCTCCGCAACTCTGTTGGCGCCGTGCTTGGTCCGGGTGAAGGCGATCGTACGATTCATCACGGGATCGCGCAGCAGGTCGACCAGAACCCGCCGCTTGTCGGCCACTGGGGCGAAGAGAACCTTCTGGTCGATGCGTTCCACGGTCGTCGCCTGGGGCGTCACTTCGATCCGAACGGGCTCCTTCAAGAGTCGTGCCGCCAGATCGGCGATCTCGGCCGGCATCGTCGCCGAGAACAGAAGGGTTTGGCGCTGTTTCGGCAGCGCCGCCACCACCTTGCGGACATCATGGATGAACCCCATGTCGAGCATCCGATCGGCCTCGTCGAGCACGAAAACCTCGAGATGCGCGAGGCGGATATGTCCCTGATTCATCAGATCGAGCAGCCTGCCGGGCGTGGCGACGAGTATGTCGACTCCGCGCCGCATTGCCTCGACCTGCGGATTTTGACCGACGCCGCCGAATATGACGGTATGGCGAAGCCCCAGATGGGCGCCGTAGCGTTTGAAGCTGTCGCCGATCTGGATCGCGAGCTCGCGCGTGGGCGTGAGGATGAGCGCGCGGGTCTCGGCCGGGCGCGGCTTTGCGGCCGCGGCGGCCAGGCGCTGCAGGATGGGCAGCGCAAAAGCAGCCGTCTTGCCGGTACCGGTCTGGGCGATACCCAACAGGTCGCGGCCGTTCAGCAGATGGGGAATGGCTTGGGATTGAATGGGCGTCGGATTCGCGTAGTTCGAATCAGCGAGAGCCCGCTGTAGCTCGGTTCTGAGGCCGATTTCCAAGAATGATTGAGTCATAAAGATCCGGTTCACACGCCTCAGCCGCGGACACTCCGCGGGCGACGTGCGCCTTTGAGTGCCGCTCCGCGCGCGTGCCGGATCAGCCGATGGTTCAGGGGACGTTTCGAAATGCAGCGGGGCAGGCTCGAAGATGAGCTCCGCCTCGATTCGCGCGATCGCGAAACGCGAGCCGCGGCCATGAGGGCGCGGCGCGTTGGGCGGTTACATGCGCCCGTCGGCTGAGAAAATCAACCCCGTCGCCACCCAAAATGGGCGGGAAAGTAAATTTTTGCGCAGGGAGGGATAGGTCTGCACGTGCAACCTGCACGATGCGCAAACAATAGATCGCCAGAAAATCCAAGGGGTAGATATCCGGACAAGACTCCGTTTTGTCCGGAAAGCTTGTCAACAAGACACGTGTATCATGCGCAATGTTCTTCCGTTCGTCAGAAAGAAAATCGAAAATCCGGTCTATTTTCTTCACATACCGAAAACGGCAGGGACGTCTGTTCATAAATATTTAATGAAAACGTTCCGGCGCTCGCATATCTGTTTTGCGCGGCTCTGGGATCATGTGGCGCAGGCCAAGGGCATCGACGGCTACGGCGTTTATTCCGGGCATTTCATGGATTGTCTCGAGCCGTTCCTCGGGTTGGACATGCAGACCGTAACGGTGCTGAGGGACCCGATCGAACGCTCGATCTCGCATTTTGCCCATGTGAAGCGCGACACGGCGCATCCCTATCACGCCCTGGCGCGGACCATGACGCTGCGCGACTTCTGTCTGCATCCAGAGACGCGGCACATGATCGAGAATTTCCAGAGCGCCTATCTGGCGGCACGGATACCCGATCCCATCATTCACGCGAGACGCGTTGCGCCCGAAGAAACGGAGCGGCTCGGCCTGTCGGTCACGATCGAGCGAACGATGCTCAATCTCCGGTCAGACGGCAGCCTGTTGGGCGCCGCGCGGGCGCGTCTCAATAAATGCGTCGCGGTCGGCGTCACCGAAAGGCTGGAGGATTCGCTCGAAGCCTTCTCGCTCGCGCTCGGCGCGGCGCCACAGCGCAGCGTCCCGTTCGAGAACCGAAGCAGCAACCGGCCGAAATCTGTCGATGCGGAGACGCTCGAGCTCATCCGGGACCTGACGGCTGTCGATGCGGCGGTCTACCGAATGGCGCAAAACCTACTCGACGCCCGGCTAGCCCATCTGCGGCATGCGGCGCACGCCGCTCGTCCGTGGTACTCGCAGCAATAGCGCGTAGAGCCCGAGGGCGACGCTCGGGAGTCACGCTTATTCAGATCAGATACGCCGCGGCCGCGAGGATAATGCCGGCGACCGTCAGCAGCAGCGCGCCGTACCAGATCTTCGGCCGGCGCGACAGAAGAGCGATCGAAGCGCCGGCCACGGCCGCATGCACGATTCCTTCGGCGACAGTCAGTGTGTGGTGCCGCTCGAAATGGCGATCGGCGGATTTGCCGCGCTCTTCGACATCCGCTTCGAAGCGTTTTGCCGTAGCCTGGATGTCGGGCTGCTCCTTGGAAAAGCGATCCGATTGGTCCTTGAGCTTTTGCGCCGCCTCGGGCGTTGCCGCGATCGCCGCGCCCAGATCATAGACATGCTTCTTCAGGCTCTCGGCCTGATAATTCGTCCAGGCATCCGACGCCTTGGCCTGCGCCAGCACCGCTTCGTTCTTCTCGACGAAAGTGTGCGCGGCCTCCGTCTCGCCGAGCGCGCCGATCGTGGCGCCGATCACCGCCATGATCGCGATCGAGAGCGTCACGCGCAGCGTGAGCGGATCACCCGATTCAGCCGCATGCGCGCTGTGCTCGGCATGCTCCATGGCTTCGTTCTGCTGTTCTGTGAGTTCGGTCATGCAGCTGGCTGGAAGCTGTCTGCCTGGGCCACGCGCCAGGTATCGCGATAGCGCGGATCGTCGGTCCCGGCGAGGATCTCGCCGGGCTCGAGGAAGCGATAGGTCTGATCGTAGGTCTCCACCCGGCTGGCGCCGACACGACGCAGGAAATGGCGGGGCCTCAGATCGTTCGGATGATCGAGTCCGGCCGCCGCCACGACCTCGTTCAACGCCTCTAGCGTATGGCGATGAAAATTATACACCCGCTCGGCCTTGTCGGAGACGACGAGCGAGCGCTGGCGAATGGGATCCTGCGTGGTCACGCCGACCGGGCAGCGCCCGGTGTGGCAGCTCTGCGCCTGGATGCAGCCGATTGCGAACATGAAGCCGCGCGCGGAATTGCACCAATTCGCGCCCATCGCCATCGTGCGCGCAATATCGAATGCAGTGATGATCTTGCCGCTGGCGCCGAGCTTGATGCGATCGCGGATGCCCAAGCCAACCAAGGCGTTGTGGACGAACATCAGCCCTTCCTGGAGCGGCATCCCCATATGGTCGACGAATTCGAGCGGCGCCGCGCCGGTGCCGCCCTCTTTGCCGTCGACGACGATGAAATCGGGATAGATGCCGCTCGCCAGCATCGCCTTGCAAATGCCGAGAAACTCCCAAGGATGGCCGACGCAGAGCTTGAAGCCGGTCGGCTTCCCGCCGGACAGCTCGCGGAGCCGCGCGACGAATTCGAGCAGACCGATCGGCGTGGAGAAAGCCGGATGGCGCGCCGGCGATACGCAATCGATGCCCATCGGCACGCCCCGCGCCTCGGCGATCTCCTCGGAGACCTTGGCCGCCGGCAGAACGCCGCCATGGCCGGGCTTAGCCCCTTGGGACAGCTTCACCTCGACCATCTTCACCTGATCGACCGCGACCTGATCGGCGAAGCGCTCGGTCGAAAAGCTGCCGTCGGCATTGCGGCAGCCGAAATAGCCGCTGCCAATCTCCCAGACGATGTCGCCGCCGAACTCGCGGTGATAGCGGCTCAAGCCCCCCTCGCCCGTGTCATGGGCGAAGCCGCCCATCTTTGCGCCCTTGTTGAGCGACCGGATCGCATTGGCGCTCAGGGCGCCGAAGCTCATGGCCGAAATGTTGAAGACGGAGGCCGAATAGGGACGCTTGCAATCGGGGCCGCCCACCTTGATCCGGAACGGCTCCTTGGCCGGATCGGACGGCGAAAGCGAGTGATTCAGCCATTCATAGCGCGGGCCGTAAACGTCGAGCTGGGTGCCGAGCGGACGCTTGTCGAGCTGGCTCTTGGCCCGCTGATAGACGATGGAGCGCGTGTCCCGCGCGAACGGCGTGCCGTCGGTGTCGCTCTCCAGAAAATATTGCCGGATCTCCGGCCGCACATCCTCGAGCAGGAAGCGGATGTGGGCCGCGATCGGATAGCTCCTGAGGATGCTGTGCTTGGTCTGGATCAGGTCGTGCGTGCCGACGGCGGCCAGGAACAGCGCGATCGCAAAGAAGGGCAGAAAAGCCGCATGGACGAAGGCCAGCACCAGGAAGATCACGGTCGCGGAGAGGACCAGCGTGTAGGTGATGTAGCGGCGGCTGAGGGCGAGAACCAGGAACGGCATGGCGACTCACCTTGGGCGAGAAGACTTAATTAGCACTTTCCCCGGCGGGGTTGGAATCGTTCTTCCGCGTCGGGACATCTCGTAATAGCGTGCTTCAACGCGGCCTGATTTGGGGAGGAGACATGATCGCGAAGCAATATGGGCCTTGGGCGCTGATCGTCGGCGGATCCGAGGGGGTGGGCGCGAGCTTCGCCTTCAAACTGGCGGCGGAAGGACTCAACCTGGCCCTCATCGCCCGCAAGCCCGGGCCGTTGGCGGAACTCGCCGCCGCGGTCAAATCTCGATCGAAAGTGGACGTGCGGACGCTTTCGATGGATATCCGCGCCGCCGATATGCTGGATCGCGTGCGCCGCCTGACCGACGATATCGAAGTCGGCCTGCTGATCTACAATGCCGGAGCGGTTACGCGGTTCTCGCAGTTCCTGGACGCCTCCCTGGAAGACGCTCTCGACATGGTGCGCCTCAACGCGCTGGGACAGGCGATTCTGGCCCATCATTTCGGAAGCCGGATGCGGCCACGCGGGCGCGGCGGGATCATTCTGGTCGGATCGATGGCCGGCTATGCCGGCGCCCCAGGCGAGATCTGCTATGCCGCTTCGAAGGCCTTCAGCCGGATCTTCGCGGAAGGACTATGGCACGAGCTCAAGCCCCACGGCGTGCACGTCCTCGGCCTGACGCTGGGGCTCACCCGGACACCGTCCATGGCACGTCTGGGCATGGCGATGGACAATCCCGACTTCGTCCCGGCGGAGCCCGACGATGTGGCGCAAGCCGGGCTCGACAATCTCGCGAACGGCCCGCTCTTCACGATCGGCGGCGAGGAAGGCGCAAAGTATCTCAGCACCCTGCCACGCGCCCAAGCCGTCGAATTCATGGCCCAGGGCGCCAAGAGCCTGCACGGTTAGCGAACGAGGGCTATTTGATCCCGATCACCATCCCGTCCGAGCCCGGCAAGCGCTCGACGCGGGTTTCGCGGAAGCCTGCTTCGCGCATCCAGCCCATGCAGTCGGCCCCCGTATAGTCGAAGCCGCCCGGCGTTTCGATCAGCATGTTGAGGCTCATCAGGAGGCCGAAGGCGTTGCTGCGCCGTTCGTCGTCGATCAGCGCCTCATAGACGATCAGCGCGCCGCCCTCCGGCAGCGCCGCATGCGCCTTGCGCAGCAGCATCATCTTAGTGTCGAGATCCCAGTCATGAAGGATGTGACCCATCACCAGGACATCGACGGTCGGCAGCGAAGATCCTGCGAAGAAGTCGCCGGATTGGAATTTCAGCCTTCCGGCGAGTCCGCGGCTTTCAACGTAGCGCTCGAAGATTGGTTGGACGGGCGCCAAGTCGAAGCCGATTCCCTCGAGATGCGGATGCGCCAGCGCGATCTCGACCGGGAAGGCGCCCTGCGCGCAGCCTATATCGGCGAAGGTCCTGCGGCTGTTCCACGGAAAGGCGGCCGCGATGGCGCGCGCTGTCGGCAAGCTGATTCCGGACATTGCCTTTAGAAAGCCTTCGAGCCGCGCCGGGTCGGCATAGAGCGTCTCGAACAGCCCGGCCTTGCCGTCGGCCGCTTCGTTCTGAGGCTTGCCGGTCCTGAGCGCGGCCGTGAGCCGTCCCCAGAAGCCGTAAAGCCGCGTATTGGCCATCTCAAGGATTCCGCCGACATA
The DNA here is from genome assembly GCA_035293565.1 of Alphaproteobacteria bacterium. Taxonomy (GTDB): domain Bacteria; phylum Pseudomonadota; class Alphaproteobacteria; order BOG-932; family Roseiterribacteraceae; genus DATGMP01. The sequence continues at coordinate 14,353 of DATGMP010000112.1, forward strand.
GGTCGGCTTGTCGCGGTCGAGATAATAGTCGGCCTCGGGCCGGTTGGCGTAAAGTCCATCATTCCGGTCCAGAATTCCGAACGCCACAAGCGTGTCCAGGAAATCGCGAGCACTGCGCTCATGCAGGCCGAGCCGGACCTTCAAGGCTTCCAACGGAAGCGGACCGTTGGCCAGCTCGGTGAAAAGCCCGAGCTCGACCGCCGACAGGAGCGTCTTCGATCCCAAAAAGGCCATACCCAGCTGGAGGATGCCTTGCGGCGACGGCGGTTGAGCCATGATGCGCTCCCGTTCGTTGATCAGCATGATCACACGCGTTCCGCATACGATACTACCTTCTGAACCGGTTCACTGGGAGCGGCGATTTTGCCGAGAACAGCATGAGCGGAAAAGCGATCTCGGCTCGCTGCTGCGTCGCCCGCCTCCTCGGCATCGGAGTCCGGCCGGAACATGTGAGGACGCCAGAGGTGCTGGCCTAGCGGCAGGCCGCTGATCGCCCTTCGAAGCGGCAATGCGCCAGCACCCGGTCGCCTTCGATGGCATAGAGCGTGCCGTCCCAACCCTTCTCGGTCCGATCCATCACCAGATAGCCATATTGGGTGGTCGCGAACGCGCGGGCTTTCATGCCGTCGATCTCGACATTGGAGCCGGCAGGCAACTCCATCTGATCGAACAGCGAGCCGCCCATTCCGGCAACCAGCTGCGCCGGCCGCCAGCCGCGAAAATCATAGCTCGCAAAGGTATGGACATGCCCGGACACGACCATTTCGAGATTGGGCGGGATCTCTGGATCGATGGCCGTCTGCTCGGTGCGGTTCAGCGGTTTGAGATCGACCTTCTCGGAGGCGGGCCGCTTGATCGGCGCCAAGGCCCACACGGGTCTATGGGTCAGGATCCAGAATGGCCCTTGGACCGCCGTGGTCGCTTTCGCGAGGCTGGCCGCATAACGCTGCGCATAATCGGGCGCCGCCTTGGCATCGTCGGCCGCAGCGCTGTCGGTGATCACGAAAGAGAGTCGGTCGATGGCGACGGCAAAGGCATCGTCGATTACCGGGCAATCGAGCACGGCCTCCGCCGAATCGAGAAACCGGAACCAGCCCCTGCCGCCGCGGCCGCAGAGCTCGTGATTGCCGCGCACCATGATCCAGGGCGCAACGTCGAGGAGCGGCGCGGCCGGTTGAAAGAAATCGAGATTCCAGACAGCCCAATTGTCGCCCGAGGGCGTGCCGGCGCAACCTGCCACACCCGCCGGACATGGGCTCTCGCGGTAGTGATAGTCGCCGACATGGATGACGAGGTCTGGATGCCTGGCGGCGACGGCGGCCGTCACTCGAGTGAAGGGCCAGGCTTTCGGGTCATTGCAAAACTGGACCGCCTCGCCCTTCAGCCTGCAGCCCGTGTCGCCGAAGACGACGATCCGTTTCACTTCGCGATGAAGGATCGGCAGTGCGCGGCCGTCTAGCCGGATCGAGGCTGCGGTTTGCGGCGCCGAAACTTCGCAAGCGCGAACCGGAAAGGCCTGATCCGGTGCCGCGCGCTCCGCCATCTGCGCCGGCTTGCCGTCGATTTCGATCATCGGACATGCGGAAGCCCGCGTAATCGCGCGAATGGAGATCGCGCCGCCAGACGCGAGCTCGACCCAGCTCGCCAAAGGCGGAGTTGGGGGAGAAGGCGGCGGTAGCGCCGATTTGCAGCCGGATAAGATCGTCGAAGCGAGGATCAGGAACGTCGCGAATCCGAGCTTCGATTCACGCATGCACGCCTCCGGCTGAATAGCGGCCCTTCCATAGCCGGCACAGGCGATTCTCGCGAGCGCCTTTCTGCAGGCGTTCGCGTTTTAGGGGTCGCGGGCGGCCGTGGAGGCCGCCCGCTCAAACGCTTATTGCTTGGTCGCGGTGAAGGTGCCCGAACCGCCGCCGACGTCGATCGAGCCCTTCATCGACTTGTCGCTATCGGCTGTGCCCTTGAAGTCGAGCGAATAGCCGCCCGCCGACCAGGTCCAAGCCACATTGGTGCCCGATACAGTGCCGTTGGAGATATCACCGGAATTGTCGCCTGTGCCGCACTTGCCAGTGAGCGCGCCGCCGGCCTGCTTGAACGTGCAGGTCGGCTCGACCGCATTGCCGGCGATGTCGCCCTTCACTGCCCAGGTGCCCGAAAGGTCGGCGGCCGAGGCCACGCCCGCCACCAGGGTCGCAGTCGCGACCGCGAATATCAGCTTCATCGAAATCTCCCTCCATTGATCGTTCTGGCGCCGAAGCGGCCTTCTGATACGCCCGCTCGTCGGCGCTCCCGCGCTCGACCGAGCGCCGGCCACTTAACACCAGATTGGATCGGCGTTCCAGTAACTAGCTGCCTTGGATAAAGTCGGACGGACCGAAATACGCTTTCATGCTGGTGATCTTGCCGGCCTCATTGAAGGTCATGACATCGATCACGCGCACCGTCATCGGACCGACCTTCACATCGAACGCCATGGCCGCGCCGTTCCCGTGCGAGCCCCGGATCGGCGCCGAGAGGGTAAGCTTGGCCCCGTTCTGGAGGGCGCCCGCGTAGAAGGTGCGGACCGCCGCCTTACCGACATTGGGCGTCGATCCCACCGGATCCTCGACCGTCGCATCCTCCGCGAACAACGCGACCAGTCCATCCAGATCGTTGGCGTTGAACCTGTCGAGATAGCTCTGCAGCGCTGCTTTCATGGTGGCTTCGGCAGGCATTCACGTTCCCCTTCTCATGCGTGACGGTCGCGTGGACGTTATTCGAACGCGCCCGTCCAGAAAAGCCCGCCCGGCGAGAATTGCGCCCCCGTTTCGGCAACTACATTTCGAGTTCGCTATATGTTGTGAGCGTTCCGGGAACGTCCGTGGGGCGACTCGGGTGATCGCTCAAGATGTTGGGGCGACAATTGGCACCCGCGGGTCGGAATCGGGCCGATTCGGTTTTCCGGACCTCTTTTTCCGGGGCAAACCACGATATCTTGTGGCTGTTCCCGGGACGTTTACGGCCCGACTCGGAGTCGGAACCCATCCCTAGACTCGAATCTGTCCGGTCTCGCGAAGGAGTGCCCATCTCGATCTCGTATCGAATTTGCCGCTAAAGTAGCATCAGGAGTGCACCGCCGTGCAGGATGCGAACATCGATCTCGACGCCTATTTCCGGAGGATCGGCTATCACGGGCCGCGCGACCCGACGCTCGACAGTCTGACCGGCATTCACGCGCATCACATCGCGCGGATCCCGTTCGAAAACCTTGACGTGCTGCTTGGCCGCCCGATCCGGCTCGACCCGGCCTCGCTGGGCCGCAAGCTGATCGATCTCGAGCGCGGCGGCTATTGTTTCGAGCAAAATGGTCTCATGGCGCACGTCTTGCGAGCACTCGGGTTCCGCGTGACGACCCTGGCCGCGCGCGTCAGATTCGGCGTAGCTGATCCGGTCGAGACTTCCCGCAGCCATATGCTGCTCGAGGTGGACCTGCCGGAAGGGCCATATCTCGTCGATGTCGGATTCGGCGGGCAGACACCGGGCATTCCCCTCCAGTTCGAGCCCCAGCTCGAACAGGTGACCGCCCACGGTCTCTATAGGATCGTGGAGCGCGAACGCGCCGAGGGCGAATTCCAGACCTTTGAGCTCCAGAACCGCACCCGCGAGGGCTGGGCGCCGCTTTATCGATTTACCCTCGAGCCACAGCTTCGGGCCGATTACGAGGTCGCGAGCTGGTGGGTGTCGACCAATCCCGAGTCGATCTTCGTCCGCGGCCTCATGGTCGCACGCCAGGAAAGCGACCGGCGCCACACGCTTCTCAACAACCAGTTCACGACCCGCCGCGCCGACGGTCGGGCCGAGGAGTGGACGCTCTCCACGGTCACAGAGCTTGCGGGCGTGCTCCGCGACTATTTCCTCATCGACACGGCGACCATCGCCGGCGCCGCGGAAATCGAGGCGGCGCTGGCCCGCTATGTGGCCGGCGCGGGCGACGGATAGCTCATTCCGATAGGTGGGTCACGGCCTCGATATTGTGTCCGTCGGGGTCGAGCACGAACGCGCCGTAGTAACCTGCATGATATTGTGGTCGCAGACCGGGCTTGCCGTTATCCCGGCCGCCGGCCGCCATCGCGGCCTGATAGAAAGCGTCGACCGCGGCGCGGTCGGCCGCCGCGAGCGCAACATGGAGCTTGGGCGAAGGCTTGGCCGCGCCGTCGATCCAGAAGTCCGGCTTGCCGCCGGCGCCGAAGCCGGCGACGCCGCCCCCGTCCGGAAACTCCATAATCAGCTCATAACCGAGCGGCCGGAGAGCGTTCCGATAGAACTCCTTCGATCGCCCGAAATCGACGACGCTCAAACCCACATGATCGATCATGGCTTTCTCCCCGCCAGCGAGGACCTGTGGCGCCCGCTCGGTGTTTCTGGATCGTGACTGTATAATCCCTGGCGACGCGACGCCGGAGAACCCGATGGCCTATTATACCAAGGTGCTGTTGCCCGACGAGCAGGTTCGCTATGTCGGAACGCTGCATTGGTCGATCTATCTCCGCTCGCTGTTCTGGCTCATCCTCGCCATCGCCGCCGGCATCGCTTCCTGGTTCCTACGAGCGGACGCCCCGGCACAGGGGCAAACACCGCCCGTCATCGGCGCCGCGCTCGCGATCGCCGCCGCGGTCTTCGGCCTCATCTGGCTGTTCGGGCTCCTGGCGGCCTGGGGCCGCCGCGCGACGACGGAGATCGTCGTGACGGACCGGCGGATCATCTACAAGGAAGGCTTCATCCGCCGCCGCACGCTCGAGATGAATATGAACAAGGTCGAGACTGTCGACGTCATCCAGCCGATCTGGGGCCGTATTTTCAACTATGGCACGGTGATCATCAGGGGCGTAGGGTCGAGCTACGAGCCCTTGACGCGGATCGCCAATCCTCTCGCGCTGCGGACGGCGATCGTCGCGCAATAGGGCCCACGGGAACCAGATCTGGGGGAAGCGCATGACGCCGCTCATCATCGAGGCCGCCATCAACGGAAGCACGAAGAAGGCCCGCAATCCGCACACTCCGACGACGCCGGACGAGATCGCAGCAAACGCGCTCGACTGCGTGGCCGCGGGCGCCGCAGTCATCCATAGCCATATCGAGGACTACACGACCAACGGGGCCGCCGCCGCCGAGCGCTACCTCCAAGGCTATCGCAAAGTGATCGCCCAGCGGCCCGACGCGATCCTGTGCCCGACAGCCTGTATGGGCGCCACGATGGAGGAGCGTTGGCGTCACACCGAGATCATGGCCGAGTCCGGCCTGATCCGCATGAGCGTGCTCGATCCGGGCTCGGTCAACAGCGCCAACTCCGGCGAGAACGGCCTGCCGGGTTCGCGGCGCCATGTATATGCCGTGTCGATAGACGAGATCGAATATATTTTGGGCATTCTCGGCCGTCACCGGCTCGGGCCGTCGATCGCGATCTACGAGCCGTCCTACCTGCACGCAACCCTCGCCTATCACCGCGCCGGAAAGATGCCGCCGGGCGCGATGGCGAAGCTTTATTTCGCCGGCGATCACAATTTCAGCGACTTCGTCAAAGGCGGCTACAATTACTTCGGCCTGCTCGCGACGCCGAAGGGCTTCGAGGCCTATCTCGAGATGATCGGAGACTCGGGCCTGCTCTGGTCGGTGGCCGTTCCCGGCGGGGACGTGACCCGCACCGGCCTCACGCGCCTTGCGATCGAACGTGGCGGTCATGTGCGGGTCGGGCTCGAGGATTATGCTGGAGACAAGACGCCGACCAACCGCGAGCTCATCGAGGAAGTGGTCGCGGTCGCTCGCGATCTAGGCCGGCCGGTCGCCACGCCCGAGCAAGCGGCTCGCATTCTGGGATTGCCTCGCTAACACTTTAGGCCGCGGCGGGCATGCGAAGCTCCACGGTCAGCCCGCCGCCGCTCGTATCCGACAGCGAGATGCGGCCACCATGCGCGCGGATCGTGTCGGCGGCGATCGACAGGCCGAGCCCGATACCGCCTGTCTCGCGCGAGCGCGAACTTTCGCAGCGATAGAAAGGCTTCAACACGTCGTCCCGCTCGCTTTCCGGAATGCCGGGGCCATGATCGACGACCCTGATTTCAATCTCGTCGCCGTCGCGACGTGCGGCGATCTCGGCGCTGCCGGCATAGCGTACGGCATTCTCGACAATGTTGACGACCGCGCGCTTGAACGATCGCGGACGCACGCGTGCGGGCAGCACGTCGGGCTGCATCAGTCCCACCGGCTGACCGGCGGCATGAGCATCGGCGAGGACCGATGCCAGAAGCTCGGCCAGATCGACGGACACCGATTTCTCGTCCACGACCTGGTCGCGGGCGAAAGTCAGCGCCGCGCCCACCATCTCCTCCATCTGTTCGAGATCGGAAAGCATCTTGGTGCGTTGCTCGGAATCTTCCAGCATCTCGGCCCTTAGCCGCATCCGGGTGAGCGGGGTCCGAAGGTCATGGGAGATCGCCGCCAGCATCCGCGTGCGGTCGGAGACGAACTGCCGGAGCCGTTGCTGCATCCGGTTGAAGGCCGCGGCCGCTTGCTTGACCTCGTGCGGCCCGGTCTCCGGAAGCGGATGCGCGTTGACATCGGCACCGAACCGGTCGGCAGCCTCGGAAAGGCGTCTGAGCGGCCTGGTGGCGAGCGCAATCGCCCACACCGATCCAGTGAGTGCGATGAGAAGCACGCCGCCGATATAGGCCGCGAATTCCGGCGTTATGAGGCGTCCGAGCGACGGGACGGTATCGAGTGTCACGTAAGTCCCGTCGGGAAGATGACCGTGGACTTCGATCCGCCGGAACAAGCCACCGCCGAAATCCGGCGGGAAGGCCATGGCCGCCAAAATGGGACGGTCGGGCGGCAGGGGCAGATGGATCAGAAAATCAGGACGATGGTCGCCGAAGCCCATATTTGGCGGCTCGAATCTCGAATCCGGCGGAGGGCCTGGCGGAGGGCCGCGATCACTCGGGCCGGGACCGAAATGTTCACCGAACGGCCTCGAGCCGAAGTCGAATGGCGGGCCGCCATGGGGTCCGAAATCGCCGGGCGGGCGACCAAGGGTCAGCGGCATCATGATGACGCGCCGCCGCTCCGGCGGCTCGGAAGCCAGTACCCGTTCGAATCCCGCCAGGCACTGTGCCGCCTGCCGCGATTCAGCGACCGCTACGGCTCGCATGCCGTCGAAGTGATAAAGGATAAGCGCCAGCGCCTGCGTAGCCAGCACGGCACCGATCACGAGCGCCATCAACCATTGGGACAGGTGACCGGGAAAAAAGCGCCTCAGCATGGCAGCACCTCCGCTGCGAAGACGTAACCGCCGAACCTCACGGTCTTGATGATCTCCGGCATCTCGGGCGCGCGCTTGAGCTTGCGCCTGAGCCGGCTTACCTGGACATCGATCGAGCGGTCGAAGGGCGTGGCCGCACGCCCCTTGGTCAGATCGAGCAGCTGGTCGCGGCTCAAGACACGACGAGGACGCTGCGCAAGCGTCACGAGAAGATCATATTCGCCGGCAGTCAGATCCACCTCGCGTCCGTCCGGGTCGTACAAGATCCGGCGTCCGGGCTCGAGCACGAACCCCGCGAAAGCCAGCCGATCGATCGGCTCGCTCTTGGATGCGATCTCGCTGCGGCGGAGCACCGCGTTGATGCGCGCGACCAATTCGCGGGGGCTGAAAGGCTTGGGCAGGTAATCGTCGGCCCCGCTTTCCAGCCCGACGATCCGGTCCGCCTCCTCGCCGAGCGCCGTCAGCATGATGATCGGAATCATCGATTTCCCGGCCCGGAGTCGGCGGCATAGGCTGAGGCCGTCCTCTCCCGGCAGCATCAAATCGAGCAGCAGCAGGCTAAACGCCCCGTTCTCGAGCCGTTCGAACATCTCAGCGCCATTTTTGGCGGTGGCAACGCGAAATCCGCGTCCTTCGAGATAGCGCGCGATCAGGTCGCGCGTTTCGCGGTCATCCTCGACCACCAGTATCTGATGAGTATTGGGCATGCCTCATCTGTACCAGGACGATCACCGGCAAGCAGGCGCGAATTGTAACGGTCTGTAACAGAGCCCCGGCTTCGTCACAAAGAGAAACGCGTGCGATCTAGCATGACATCTCAGCGCAACGCATCCTCGGTATTGCGCTTCCCGAAGTCGAACCATCTGGGCGGGCCTCATGCGTGGAAATCGGAAGAGAGGGCTGATTTTCGGGGGCGTCGTAGCGGCGGCGGCCGTGTTTCTAGCCGGTTTCAGCTACGGTTATCGAGGCCCGGGCGCGGAGCCTTTCCGCTGCGGCCGGCACCCGACAATCATGGTCGACCCACGATGAGGCCGCTCGTCACAGCCTGGGGGACCTCATGAGCAGGGGAAAATGAATATTCACAAGGAGCGCCGCAATTGTTCGGACTGATGGATGGATCTCCACCCGCTTTCATCGATTCCAGAAAACCGGCGGATGGCTTCGGCCCGGACCGCGGGCAGCAGCCAACGAGCACGACCACCTACACGCTCACGACCGGCGCGGACACGATCGCGGACGGCACCGGAAATGCGGACATCGTCGCGACCTCCGCGACGCTGTCCACCGGCGACGTGATTTCGCCGGCAGGCTGGCACAACACGCTGACGCTGTCGGGCGCAGGCACCTTCGACCTCGGCGCGCCCGCGACTTTCTCGAACATCTCGTTGGTCAAGGGTGATGCGAGCGCCGATCAGACGATCACGCTGCGCGACGGCTTCAACACGAATTTCGTCGGCGGCGACGGCAACGACACGATCACCAGCCTTTCCGGCAATGACCATATCCGCGTCGGCAACGGCAACAACATCATCACGGCCGGAAGCGGGAACGTGTCGATCATGGTGGGATCTGGCGACAACCAGATCACGGCAGGCTCGGGCCAGACCTTCGTTATGCTGGGCTCAGGCACCAACACTGTGACCGGCAGCACCGGCAGTCTGTTCGTAACGGCGACCGACGGCGCCGACACGATCACCGCAGGCCCCGGCCAGACGACGATCTTTACCGGCTCCGGTAGCGATACCGTCAATGCCGGCAGCGGTTCGCTCACCATTTTCACGGGCCGCGGTACGACCACCATCGCCGGCGGCACCGGGGCCGAGACCATCATTGTGGGTCACGGCACCACCAATGCGACGCTCAGCACCGGGACCGACACGTTGAAAATCGGCTGGGGAACCGGCACGGCAAACGTCTCGAACTTCGTGCACGGAATCGACACGATCGATGTCAGCGCGCTGCATTTCGGCAGCTATTCGACCCTGGTATCGGACGCGACCATCACGACGACATCGACCGGATTAACGATCCAGTTCGCCCACGGTCCAACGATCAATCTCGTCGGCGTTTCGAGCGTCTCGTCGTCGGATTTCACGTTCTAGGGTCTGATCCATCCGTTCAGCGGCGCGACTTGACGATCACCTTCTCCGCATAATCGTCGATCTCGGATAACATCTGGTCCAACGTGCGATTGTCTTCGCCACCGGCATAAGCGTCGCGGAAGCCCACCATGACTTCCTGCACGCCCATATCCTCCAGCCGCTTGACTCCGTCCGCGTGGTAAGCTTCGGGCGCCATCGCCTGGAAAGTGAAAGGCTTGTCCGCGCGATCGGAATCCTTTCGGTAGTTCTCGATCTTGCCCATCATCTGGGCCAGCTCGTTCATCGTCGTGTTGGCGCTGATCCAGCCGTCGCAAAGCCGCGCCGCACGACGGAGCGCAGGCTCGGTATGGCCGCCATAGAGGATCTGAACGGGCGCTGTCGGCACAGGGCACAGTTTGATCGGCGGAATGTTATAATATTCGCTCCGGTAGCCGAAATACTCGCCGGTCGACAGGCCGCGGATGATCTCGATCATCTCGTCCATGCGCTTGCCGCGGCTCTCCCAATCCGTGCCCGTGGCCTCGAAATCCTCCTTCCAGGGGCTCAAACCGACACCGAGGATGAAACGGTTGTTGGTCAGCACCTCGACGCTCGTGAGCGACTTTGCGACCAAAACCGGATTGCGGATCGGCAGCTTCATGACCGAAGTCGAGAATTTCAGCTTGGTCGTGACCGCGGCCATCCACGGCACCAGCGAGAAGGGCTCGATGAAGGGTACGCCGTCCAGGAATTCGCGCGAGCCGTCGACATTGTAGGGGTACTTGCTGACCGCGTCCTTCGGATAGCAGATGCTATCGGGCAGCGTCAGCGTATCGAATCCAGCCGCCTCCGTGGCTTTGGCAAGCTCTAGATAGTACGCCGGATTGCACATGGTCGGGTGATACGCGAACCGCATGACGGGCTTCCCCTGATTTGGATTGGGCCGAAAGGACGGCTCAAACGATGCGCCGAATCGGCCGCGGGCTCCAGGCGGAAGTGTCCGCCCAATGGCATCCGATATATGCATCGCAGCAAAAGACAATATGGTGAGATCCGTCGTTGCATCATGGGAGATATGCGCGCTTTGCAGCCACACGCCCATGATTTAAGCCATTCCCTTTCGATTCGGCACGCGCATAACGCGAATGGACTATAGAGCTGCGACAATATTGCACCGCAACATAAACCTTAAATTTTCGTATATATGACGACGCAATAGGCTATCTCACCAACAGGAGTTATCGATGAAGGCGAATGGTTTGGCGTTGGTTGTCGCGCTCGGCGCGGCGTTCACGATTTCGGCGGCGAAGGCCGAGACCGGTTACTACGCGACGGCGGACCTGGCCCAAGGCGCGTGCGGCGCCGACGAGGTGGTTTATGTCGACCTCGATCGCGGCCGGTACTACAAGAAGGGGACCGAGGACTTCGGCAAGTCCAGCAACGGCGTCTATGCCTGCGAAAAGGCGGCTCATGCCAAATATCGCGAGGGCAAGTCCGAGCCGAGCGCGGTTGCCACCAGCAAGTGAGCGCGAAAGGCGGCCTTAATCCCTATGGGGGAGGCCGTAAAGGTTCGCCCCTCATCGGTGCAATCTTACAAAACTGATTGGTTCGAGAGGGTCCGGATGCCGACGTCCGGACCCTTTTTCGATTGAGGCCGCTCCGAGTGGCGGCGGCGCGGCCAGCACGCTCAGAAAGGCTTCTCCGTAGCGCTCCAATTTCTTCTGGCCCATGCCCGGAACACGGGCCAACTCCTCAAGCGTGCGGGGCCTGAGACTCGCGAGCGCGACCAGCGTCGAATCGTGGAAGATGATGTAGGGTGGAACCCCTTGCGCCCGCGCCAGCTTGCCCCGCTCAGCGCGCAACGCCTCGAATAGCCGAGCCTCATTCCCGGTCAACCGAATGCTCTGCTCGCCTTTCGCGGGCCCGGCTGCCCGCATGCGCGGCCGGTCGCGGCGCAAAGACAGCGCGCGCTCGCCGCGCAGAACGGGCCGCGCGGCTTCGGTTGCGCGGAGCGCGCCGAAGGAATCATGATCGATCTCGACCAGTCCGAACGCCACGAGCTGACGGAACACTGAGCCCCATTCCTTGCGGCCGAGCTCCTTGCCGACGCCGAAGGTCGGAAGCGAATCGTGACCTTGTCGCTCGATCTTTTCGTTCGTGACGCCGGTCAGCACATCCACGAGATGGCCGACGCCGAAGCGTTGGCCGGTCCTGAGAATCGCCGAGAGGGCCTTTTGCGCGGCGACCGTTCCATCCCAGGATTCGACAGGCTCGAGGCACGTGTCGCAATTGCCGCAAGGCTCGACGAGCGTCTCGCCGAAATGCGCCAGCAGCGCCTGCCGTCTGCATCCTGCGGTCTCGCAAAGAGCCAAGAGCGCATCGAGTTTCGCATGCTCGACGCGCTTCACCTCGGCAGGCGCCTCGCCTTCGGCGATCATGCGGCGGCGTAGCGCCAGATCCTGCATTCCGTAGAGCAGGAGCGTATCGGACGGCAGCCCGTCGCGACCGGCACGGCCGGTCTCCTGGTAGTAGGCTTCCAGGCTGCCGGGGAGGTCGAGATGGGCGACGAAGCGGATGTCCGGCTTGTCGATGCCCATCCCGAAGGCGATGGTCGCCACCAGCACCTGCCCGTCGGATTTGAGGAAGCTGTCCTGGTTGCGGTGCCGGACCGCGGCATCGAGGCCGGCATGATAAGGCAGCGCATCGATACCCTCGCCCTGCAGCCAAGCTGCGGTGTCCTCGACCTTGGCCCGCGAGAGGCAATAGACGATCCCGCTCGCGCCCGACCGTTCGCGAATGAAAGCGAGCAGCTGGCGCTTGGAATCCTGCTTGATCTGGATCGCGTAGCGGATGTTCGGCCGGTCGAAGCTCGCGAGGAAGAGGCGCGCTTCATCGAGCCTCAGGCGCCGACGAATGTCCTCGCGCGTTTGCGGATCGGCAGTCGCGGTCAGCGCCAGCCGCGGCACGCCCGGGAACCGGTCGCGCAGCATGTCGAGCTTCATATATTCGGGTCGGAAATCATGGCCCCATTGGCTGACGCAGTGCGCCTCGTCGATCGCAAAAAGCGCGACCGGCACTCCATCCAAGAGATCGAGAAAGGAGGACAGAACAAGCCGCTCGGGCGCCACATAGAGAAGGTCGAGCCTGCCCGCCCTCAGATCGGCACGCACCTGCGCGCGCTCGGCATCGGTGAGACTGGAATTGAGCGCCGCGGCGCGAACCCCGGCCTGCCGCAACGCCTCGACTTGATCGCGCATCAGCGCGATCAAGGGCGAGACGACGACGCCCACGCCCGCGCGGCAGAGCGCGGGAATCTGGTAGCACATCGACTTCCCGCCGCCGGTCGGCATCAGCACGATGGCATCGCCGCCCGTCATCACATGATCGACGATCTCGGCCTGCTGGCCGTGGAAAGCGGCATGGCCGAAAACCGTGCGCAATATGTCGAGCGGCGCTTTCCGGTCGGCAGGCCCGGTCATCGAACGGCGGTCATGGGGAGGTCTTCCTCGAAGGCGCGACTCGCGCTCCCTCGAGGTTAAGCGCCGTGGCGCTGAGGCTCAAGAATCGCGGCGCCCCATTTCCGCCGTTTTGCTCAACATGCTGTTAACTATTAACGCCGCAAGATCGGTTGCATCAGTTCAGGAGACGCCAACCGTAGGGAGAAACACCATGGTCCGTTCGATCACCGCCCATATCTCTCTCGATCAGTTCGAAAAGGCGGCGCACTATCTACGCTCCGTCGGATATAGCGTGGGCGTCGGCATCAATCCGGACAATGGCGCGATCCGTATGCTGATCAGCGGCAACGAGCAGGGCGATCCGCTGATGCTCGAAGCCGGCCAGTCGACCGATCTCGATATTTCCCCCGACTCCATCCATTGACCCCTTCGTCATCCCGCAAAGGCGGGGATCCAGCCCCGGAGCCGCGTCCGGGAGAATGACGGCTCAGATTGGCCCTAGAGGGGATTGGCAGCCTTCCCGGTTCCGCCGATAACAGGCGGCGACAACCACACACGAGGGAAGGAAGGAACATGCGCACCGCCAGGGATCTCGCCGTCGCTTCGTTGAGCGCGGTCAAGGCCGGCGACCGCCAAGGCTGGCTCGACCTTTATGAGGAGGACGCGATCGTCGAGGACCCGGTCGGCCCTTCGCACTTCGATCCCGAGGGCAAGGGTCACCGCGGCAAGGCGGCAATCGCCAAATTCTGGGACGTGTTCAGCGCCAATCAGGGCGGCTTCGATTTCGAAATCCACAAGACAGCGCTCTGCGCGGACGAGCTCGCGGCGTATGCCACGCTCCACATTACGCTGAAGGACGGGCAGAAATTCAGCGTCGACGTCCTGAACGTCTATAAGCGTTCTCCGAATGGCAAGCTCGCATCCCTGCGCTCCTTCTGGGAAGGCGGCTGAGAGACCAAGGGCAGCGCCTTTCCAAACGAGTTAGCGGGAATTCACAATCCGAGCCGAGTCCGACCTCTTGGCCGGCATGCTACTCATGCCCGAGAATGCGAGGCATTGGGGAAGAGGTCATGAAACTCGTCGAGAACAAGGTCGCCGTCATCACGGGCATCGGCCCGGGCATGGGCAAGGAGATCGCGCTGCTCTTCGCCCGTCACGGCGCGAAGCTCGCAATCGGCGCGCGCCGCCCGGAAACGGTCGACGAGACCGCCGCGGAAATTCGCGCGATGGGCGGCGAGGTGATCACGGCCAAGGTCGATCTGACCCAGGAGGCGTCCTGCCGCGCGATCGTCGATCAGGCGGTCAAGACCTATGGCGGGGTCGATGTGGTTGTCCAGAACGGCGCGCTGATCGGCGACTATAAGCGGGTCGAGGACGCCGACTACGCGGTCTGGCGCGAGCTGTTCGAGGGCAACGTGCTGGGCGCCATCTCGCTCTTCAAGGCGGCGCTGCCTTCGATGAAAGAGAAGGGCGACGGCCGCATCATCCTGATTAATTCCGGCGCCGGCAACAACCGCCCGCCGGAGGGCTTGGCGCCGTATGGAGCGTCCAAGGGGGCGCTGGCGTCGCTCGTCCGTTCGATCGCGGTCGAGGCGGGCCGCTATGGCATCCGCTGCAACGGCGTCCATCTGGGCGGCATCGACGGCGCCAACCACCGCGACTGGATCGAGCAGATCGCGGCGCCCAGCTACGGCATGACGCCCGACGAGTTCATGGAGATGCGCTACCGCGAATATCTGCCGATGCGCTACATCCCGACCGCCGCCGAAAGCGCCGGTATCGTCGTCTTTCTCGCCTCCGACCTCGCCCGGCCGATCACCGGCCAGGCCATCTCGGTCAATGGCGGGGAGTGGTTCGGGAGGTAAGCACCGACTTCTGGCCTCATCGGAGAAACCTTCTCCCTTTCCGTCGACGCCTTGGGCCTGTTCTCGTTGCGAGAAGGCTAGTGAGACCCGGTGGGGATCCAATTCGTCGAGGAGCATGGCCCGGAACCGCCGAATAAAGAATCGGGCCAAGGGTCCCGTTGTGTATGGGCGTGACGATATGTGCCGATTCCAACCCGTCAAGGGTCCTATGGGGCAGGCGACGACGATAAACGCGACGTTGAATTTGACGGGCTATAGAGCTCAATTTCGATTGCCACCGCTTCCCACATGTCAGCCAGGCGCGAAAGCTGCAACGTCAGAACAAGCGAAGGGGACTCCCGCGCTAGACGCCGGCAGTCCGAAGCTCGATCTTGACACTCTCCAGATCCTAGAAATGGAGACCTGGGCATAGGTACGCTCCTGCGCGGTGTAGGCGGGAGCGCATGACAGTCTCTCAGTCACCGACGCCTACGGAGAGGCCCGAGCCGATGATGCTTTAGACATAGGCTGAAGGAAGAAGCGTTTCGAGGAAAATTTCCAAGAACCGTCGCTCCGGGCGTTGGTTCTACCCTGGTTCGGACCTGACCGCGCTTAGAGCTTCAGTAGTTCATCCTCCCAGTCGCCGCGGACGAAATTCGTGACGGCGATCACGTCCCCCTCCGCCCATTGAATGCGCAGCAGCGGCACCTGCCGGCAGATTTCCAGGCCGTAAGGCATATCAGGGCGCGTGTGCTGTCGCGCCACGGCATGGCGATAGCCGGGCGAGGCTGCTTCTTCGGGAGCCAGATCATTGAACGGAGTCCAATGCCGGAAAAGCCAGCCGTCCAGCCGCAACTCTATCAACCGTACGACATCACGCTGCTGCAGCAGACTGCCTCGCTCGCGTAACAGCGGCATGACGTGATCGCGAAGCGCGCGCGCGCGATCGTCGTTGTCCGATACCAGTTGTAACGTCATCACCCGCGCGACCTATGACAAGTTCGCCCGTGCGCCGCCATGATCATGACGACCGCACGTCGGACGATCCAGGTGGGTACCAGTTCCTATCAACTATGGACGGCTCGAGTGAGGCGAGAAGGAGTACCCATGAACTGACGCTCCGCGCCCATCAGTGCTGCGTTGAAACTCTACCGTAGCGGGCGGCCAGCAATTCGTATGACCGCGCCATTTCCAGGAACAGCCTTTCAGCGCTTGCGTCGACGGCCTCTTCGGCCAGCCGGCGACAGTTCTTCGCACGACAGAGAAGAACCACGCTATGATCTTTGGCTTCGGTCACCTTGTCACCTCGGCTTTCGAGCAGTCAGCTCGATCCGCTGCAATCGGATGAAATGGATCGGGAGCCTCATCGTCAGTGCGCACGTCGGGGTGCACCTTGGGCGATCAAAGCGATAGTATCGGCGATAAGACACCATCGAGCGGCCGCCTGGGTTCGTTGTGCAGGTTTCGAGCGTGCATCCTGGCGCGGCGGCACGCGTTGGTCCCGTGACTCGCAATCATGCGGTGGGCCACCTCGACGATCACCTCGGCTTCGGAGTGCATGGCGTTCCTTGCTCGCGATTTTCACGCGGACGACTATACTCTTATCCGTGCGGACAATCTGCTCGATCACGCAGCAGAGTGCTGGCACATCTCCGCATAGGCCAGTTCACCTTATCAGACTATCGGCAAACAGAAGATGACGGCCGCGTAGTGGCATCCCGCTCCGGCCAGAACGAACGCATGCCAAATCGCGGCTTGATATCGCAACCGGCTCCAGAGATGGAAAGGAACGCCTAGAGTGTAGAGAACGGCGCCGGCGGCAAGCAGCAGGATCGCGTTCATCGGCATCCCGCGGAACACGGGGCCGGGATCGGCAAGGATGGTCCATCCGAGCAACAGATACACGGCCACCGAAAGCCGCTTGAAACGGGCGCCCAGGAACAGCTTTGCTGCGACGCCCACGGCCGCGACGCACCAGACGAACGCCAGCATCTGACGTCCATGGGATCCGGCTGCCGGCGCGAGCGTGAAGGGGGTGTAGGTTCCGGCGATCATCACGAAGATGGCGGCATGATCGAGGCGCCGGAAAATGCTCTTCCAAGTGCTGGGACCGATCAGGTTGTAGAGCGCCGAACAAGCGAACATCAAGACGAGGCCCATCGCGTAGATGGCCAAGCCGATGTCGCGCGTGGCGCCTGCGTGCGGGCGCGTCGCGGCAAACAGTCCGATACAAGCAGCGGCGGCGAAAATTATACTGGCGCCGTGAACTATACCATCAGCCACGACTTCGCCGCGGGGCTGCTCGTCGACGGATGGTCCGTCACTCACGGACCAGATGGCCGTCATGCTTTGACGGTCATACCGGTATACGGGATCTCGTTCTGTCGAGAGCCTCGCCACGTCGACTTCAGCGCCGAAGCTCGAGTTCCGTCGCGACACGATTGGGGCCGTTGACAGTCGGCCGGATACGATACTGGTAGCTTCCCGCCCGGTCCCGGGGCATGACACCGACTATGACAAAGCGCTCGCTCGACTGTCCGCGACCTAGCGAGTTCTGAGCAGAGAAATAGACATAATCATCGACGCGAAACCGCGGTCCGTTCTGCTGATTGGAGCTCATGATGATTTTCCTTGAGGAGGCGGGCCAGGGACCAACGCGGAAACCGGCCCAACACCCAAATCAAAACGGCGCCCTCGGCGGGCGCCGCTGTCGACTTTAGGCGGCCTTTAGATCGACCGCCGAGCTTTTGCCGTTGTTACCGGCCTCGACCGCGAAGATCACCTTTTGGCCGTCGACCAGGGAACGCATCCCAGCCCGTTCGACCGCTGAAATATGGACAAAGACGTCCTTGGAGCCGTCGTCGGGCTGGATGAAACCGAAGCCCTTGTTCACATTGAACCATTTTACTGTACCTGAAGCCATGTTGCTTCTCCCAATGGGTGCAGCCGATCGGACGACCGGCTGGTCAAATTTCGAAACGGGAGAACCGGGTCGGCCGCTCGGCAAGCGTAACGGATAGTGACGGGGTGGACCCTTCAGAAACTCAAGTAAGCGCTAAATGGCGATTTTACTCGTGATTGTCAATCCCTTAGGGGCAAATTCTCAGAACTGTCTTCCAGCCTTGGCAAAAAACCCTGAAAAATTGATCAGCTTGCACTTATTATAATATATCGCATATATTGGATCACAGATCGACAAGATCGCCTCGTCGCCGCGATCATTCGTTGCAAGCACTTTGTTACTGCCGAAGGCAGCTTGTAACACGCGCGATTCCACTCTGCAGCAGAAAGCGATTCGCCAGATGAGCCCCCCGACGACAGCATCGTTGGCCACGGTGTCCGACTTCGAATTTGTCCGAAAGCTTTTGGGGCGCGTCGCGCGCGCCGAGCGGAAACGGCGGCTCTTGCCGGAAGAAGCAGGGCCCGTGCGCGCGGTTCAGGAGCGTTGGCGCCTGGACGGCGAGTCGATCGCCCTTACGCCCGGACAGCGCGAAACGTTGCTTGGGCTGGTGCGAAAAATGGAGGCACGGATGAAAACTGCGCCCTACACGCCGTTCCGCTAGCCTGACGGCCGTTGTCGTCGATCACCCCCGAGGGCGTGGCGCCTAGCCGCCGAAGCACCTCTTATTGCCCTTGTTGCATGGGCCTCGCGTACCGCCAAAACAGACTCGTGCCGCTTGAACTTACGGGCTTGGCTGCGCTCGCATGAGCCCATCACATCCGGTAGGATGAGCGCATGGAAGTCCGAACCAAACAATATCGGAACCGTGTGCTGCGGGCGCGGCGGGATCACGACGCATGGCGCGTTTCCATCGGCGGAACGGATATGGAAACCGGCCTACATGCCGACCTTGAAGATGCCTTCGCGGAAGCGAAGCGCTACGTTGATCATCTCCCGATATTTCAACCCTGATCGGGAACAACGCGTGAAGGCGTCCGAGCTCACGCATGCGGACCGAAATAGGTGCAGACCGCAGCCGCTTCGATGGTCGGGTGCATGTGAGGGCATAGGATAAGCGGAAGCTCGCTCAGGTTCGAATTATACCGGCCAAGTCTATAGAAACCGGTGCCGTTGCCGTTCGCGTCCAAGACCTCATGCACTCTATACCGAAGAACCAACGGCGTGTTCCTTTGCGGACGCCATGTTTCGGGATATCGCATCCCCGACGTCGGCGAGTCGCACCATCCGCCGATTGGCCTCGTCCCACAATATGAGCCTCAGAGACCTGAGGCCTTGGCGCAAGGTCAATGTTGTTGCGGCTTGGAGTGCGGGAATGGAATCGTGGCACGCCTGGAGCCGATAGTTCGGCACGCGCGGGCTCAGATGGTGGACGTGATGGAAGCCGATGTTCCCGGTGAACCATTGCAAGATGCGAGGCAACGCGAAGTAAGACGAGCCCTGGAGCGCGGCGCTTTGCGCATTCCACGCGTTCTGACGAGTCCAGACTACGCCCTCGTAGCGATGCTGGATTGCGAACAGTCCAATTCCCATTATGGAGGCGAGCGTGATGATCGGCAGTTGGACCATGAGCACATCCTTAAGGCCGACCAGCAGCGTGAGCGCGCCGAACAGCGTCAGAATCGCGAGGTTCGTCCAATAGACCGATCGCCGCTCCCGACTCCAGGCTCTGGGGGTATCGAAGGGGATTCGATAGAGGAAGAGGAAGACCAGCGGCGGAACGACGAACTGCGCCACGATCGGATGGCGCACAAAGCGATGGACGAAGCGACCCCAGGATGACAGCGCTCGATATTCCTCGACGGTGAGGCATGCCGAATAGATATCGGCGCCGGACTCCCGCCGGTCCAGGTTGTTCCAGTTGCTGTGGTGGCAATTATGCTGTCGGCGCCAGTTGGCGTACGGCGTGAGCGTGATCACGCTGCACGCGCGACCGAGCAGATCATTGGCGCGGCGCGACTTGAAGAAAGCGCCGTGACCGCAATCGTGCTGGATGATGAAGGTACGAACGACGAAGCCGGCCGTCGGAACAGCGAGCAGCAAGGTCAGCAGGTAAGAGACATGCAGCGACCAGTACATCGCAGCACAGGATGCCGCGAACAATCCAATCGAGGTGATGATCTGAAACGCGCTTTCGGCGAGGCTTGGAGTTTCATAACGAGCGACGAGCGATCGCAATCCAGACTGGGGGTGAGCGTCGGGGTGGCAGAAATCGGTAACTTGGGGCATGATTCTCCGAAAGGATTGCAGCCGGCTGAATTGTCGACTGGATCACTTTTCAATCGGGAGAACCGTGGCAGCCGGCCGGGTGGACAGCGGTGAGGTCGGAGGGAGCCCGAGCGGAACGTGATGCTACCACATATGCCCCTCTCGCGGGTCGCATTCAAGGAAAGCGCTCATCCATCGACCGACGAGACCTGACGCCGGAGGCAGCAATGGGAACTCAAAAACGGCAATAAAGCGGAAATATGTCGATACCACTCATCGAATCACATCCGGCGGAAACTATGCTGTTTGTCTTTGTGAATATGACGTGTGCCGACGGCTGTCTCACTGCGCCCAAACCGCTCACGCGCCGCTTTTGCCTATGCCTCGCCCGAGGATTAAGCTCACCTTATGAAGCCCGCGATCATCCATCAGAGGAATTCGCATCGACTCCACCGGAAGGAGCGGCTTGCCGTCCAGCTCTATCCGGCTGATCCCATGCTGGACTTCGTCGGGGTTCTCGACTGAGATCTCGTAACGGGCCGAGCGGTACCGCAATACGATCTCGAAGTGCCGCCACGCCGCCGGAATGCATGGATCCAGAAGAAGGTGCGATCCTCGCAGACGTAAGCCAAGAATTCCTTCGATGCCTGCTTGGTACATCCAGCCGGCCGAGCCTGTATACCAAGTCCATCCGCCGCGCCCAACATGCGGGGCGACCGAGTATATGTCGGCCGCAACGACGTAAGGTTCGACCCGATAGCGATGGACGCCAGCCCGCGTGCGCGAATGATTGATGGGATTGATGAGCGAGAACAGTTCGGCTGCTTTATCGCCGTCACCCAGCATTGCCAATGCGATCACCGACCAGGCTGCCGCATGCGTGTATTGGCCGCCGTTCTCGCGGATCCCGGGCGGATAGCCCTTGATGTAACCCGGATCGAGTGGCGTCTTGTCGAATGGCGGCGTGAAGAGGAGGGCCAAGCCGTCATCATTGCGGGTCAGTTGTTCGCCGGCGGCGGCCATGGCGCGCCTGGAACGAACAGGATCACCGGCCGCAGAAATGACGCTCCAGGACTGGGCGATCGAGTCGATTCGGCATTCCTCGTTCAGCGCCGATCCGAACGGCGTCCCATCGTCGAAATAGCCGCGTCGATACCAGTCATTATCCCAACCGTCGCGCTCCAATGAAGCCTTAAGCGTTGTCATGTGCGACCGCCACCGGGCTGCGCGATCGCTCTCGCCGCGTGCGTCGGCCAATGGGGTAAAGCGTGATAGAGCGGCGAAAAGGAACCAAGCGAGCCAGACGCTCTCGCCTCTGCCCTCCGCGCCCACCCGATTGAGGCCGTCGTTCCAGTCGCCTGTGCCGATCAAGGGTAATCCGTGCTTGCCAAGCTCTAGACTCTGATCGAGGCCGCGGGCGCAATGCTCGAACAAGGACGCCGTCTCGTCCGCGATCGTGGGCCGGAAATAGGCGTCGTGCTCGTCGGATCCCAATGCCTGCCCTTCGAGAAACGGAACGACTTCATCTAGAATCGCAATCTCGCCAGTCACCTCGATATAGCGAGCGGTTGCATAGGCGAGCCAAATCCGATCGTCCGAAATCCGAGTCCGTACGCCTTGTCCGGCCGGCGGCAGCCACCAATGCTGGACGTCGCCCTCGGCGAATTGTCGGCCGGCGGCGCGTAGCAGGTGTTCTCGCGCAATCGCCGACTCCGTGAGGACGACCGCCATTCCATCCTGCAGCTGATCGCGGAAGCCGTAGGCGCCGCTCGACTGGTAGAACGCCGATCGCGCCCACATCCGGCAGACGATGGTCTGATAGAGCATCCAGCGATTCAGCAGGATGTCCATCGAGCGATCAGGTGTCTTGACTTGAATCGTGCCGAGCGCATCGTCCCAATGATCGAGAACATTCCGAAAAA
The DNA here is from genome assembly GCA_035293565.1 of Alphaproteobacteria bacterium. GTDB lineage: Bacteria > Pseudomonadota > Alphaproteobacteria > BOG-932 > Roseiterribacteraceae > DATGMP01. The sequence goes on from DATGMP010000112.1 coordinate 36,116, forward strand.
CGATATCGAGATCGGCTGCTCGGTATCGCGTTATCAAGGATTGCGCGTCGGACGCGGTCGTCGCCTCGCCGAGCAAGAACACCACCTCGGTTGTGCCTTCGGGCTCCAGAACGATGTGCGTTTGAAGAGCGCCGCAAGGATCGAAACCGGCCCCGACATTGTTGGTGAGAGCTTTGTTCGTCGCGAGTGCTGCCGGATTGTCAAGTGCTCCGTTGCGTCCAAGAAACTCTCGTCGATCGCCCGTCCAAGCGGTTTGCCGTCCGGCCAGGTCCGCAAAAGCCACGCGCGAACCGAACGTTGCATTCCAGGGGTTCCGAGCGAACATTGCGCCTGTGTCGGAGTCGATATCGGTCACGATGAAGGGCGCGGAAGCGGCGCGCAACGGGCCGAGCACCCACTCTATGTAGGCCGTGACTGAAAACCGGCGCGTTCGTCCCGAGAGATTGCGGATCGTCAGTCGCGAGATCTTGATAGGGTCCTCGAGCGGCACGTATTGAACGAGCTCGAGCGCGACGCCATTGGCGGTGTGTTCGAATCGGCTATACCCCTGGCCGTGCCGGACGATATAGGGCGCCGACGCGTCGCGGATCGGGAGCGCCGTCGGCCCCCAAAGTACGCCGCTCTCCTCGTCGCGCAGATAGATGATCTCGCCGGAGCGATCTGTGACGGGATCGTTGGACCAGGGTGTGAGCTGGTTTTCGCGGCTATTGATCGACCACGTATAGCCGCATCCCTCAACCGCGACATGGAAGCCGAACGCGGGATTGGCGATGACGTTGATCCATGGGGCGGGCGTCGACTGGCCGGCGCTCAGGATAGTCACGTACTCCCGCCCGTTCGAGCCGAAGCCGCCGAGCCCGTTGAAGAACTCCAATGCAGGCCGCTCGGTGGTTGGTTGAGGTCGGTCCGAGGTGGCCGTGCGCCTCGGCGGCGGCACCGTATCGGTGCTCGACGCCCGGCGATGGTTGATCTGGTCGGCCAGAGTTCCTCGGCGTCCCACCAGCTCTATCCGGGCGATAGACCGAAGCAAGGCTCGTGTCTCCGCTGAAATGAGGTCGGCACGAAGCACGAATACCGAGCCGCGCGCACCGCCCTCTCCGATATGGGGCCGCGATTGACTCGTTCGGACCAAAGTTTCCAGGGCGTTTTGGAGATCCTGAACGTAGGAAGACGCTTTCTCGTTCAGAATGACGAGGTCGACAGCGAGCTGTCTTATTCGCCAATATTCATGGGCGCGCAGCAGCTGGCGGACGATAGCGACGTCCTCGACATCATCGATGCGCACGAGAACGATCGGAAGGTCGCCGGAGATGCTTTGTGCCCAGAGCGCCGGCGGAGGCCCGGCGCCGCGGCCTATCGCATCGGATGCGGGACGCATAGATGGATTGGCATAGAGAACATGACTCGCAAGCTGTTGAAAGAGGCTCGCCTCGCCCGGATCAACGCCGAGATGCCGCAATTGCACCTGCATCTGGGTCCAGGCGAGCGTGCCTGCGCGCTCGAAAGCATTCGCGTCATGATGCTTGTCGATCAAGTCCATGATCTCGCCGCGCGACCCGGCGACGACCGTCCAAAATGCGATATGCGCCGCCCCGCCGGGAGGAACCGACAGGCGGCGGCGAAGCGCGAAAATCGGATCGAGGACCGTGCCGACCGTGTTTGACAGAGGCCGGCCATCCAACACCGCGATCGGCGACCGAACATCGCGTCCGCGGCCAAGGAAGCGCGCCCTGTCGGTTTCGATCTCCGGTTTTCCCGCCGCGGCGCCTTCCACGACCGCGAGGTGCGCGGCCCATATTTCGGGCTCGGCGGGGTCGCGACGGCGCCGCGTCGCAAGGATAGCGCCAAGCTTGGCGATGTACTCGGTTTGCACGAAAAGCTTCGAGAAGGTTTGGTGGGCCGCGTCGGATCGCGGCGGCGCGAGCACCAGCTCGGCATATGAGGTGAGTTCGATTTCCCGAGCACCACTGCCGGCATTTGCCACGGTCACGCGGCGAACCTCGGCATCGTCTTCGGGAGAGACGAGGATCTCAACGGTCGTGGTGATCGTCCCATCCCGGCGAACGAATACCGCCCGATCCTCGGAGTACGTGACCTCGTAGCTATCGGCCTCCACGCCGGTCGGCTGGAAGCCCGCCGACCATACTTCGCCATTCCGGACGTCGCGCAGAAAGATATAGCTGCCCCAATCATCCCGCGTGGGATCTTCACGCCAGCGAGTCACGGCGCAATCGCGCCACTGGCTGTATCCGGATCCGGCCGCGGTGAGCATGACCGCGTAGCTGCCGTTCGACAGCAGATGGGTCTGTGGGGTGGCGGCGTGCGGCGAGAGGATTCGTCGCGGGGCGGGGAGCTCCATCTCATGAACCGCGGGGGCCGTCTTGACTTCCTCAGCCCGCGGCCGTGCCACGGCGACGTCCCGAGGCGTCCGTTCCTGCAAGAGGAGCTCCGTGGCCTGGATCATCGGCTCGGCATGAAACCGCGCCCTCATCTTGCCGTCCTGCAGAGCATTGGCGACGGCGACGATCGTCATGCCCTGGTGGTGGGCCATGAAGGCTCGGACGATCGCGACGCTCTTGCCTTCGGGCAGGCGTGTCGGCGTGTAGTCCAAAGCCTCGTAGAAGCCGTAGCGCCCGAGTGCGCCGACGGCGTCAAGTCGTGCGAAGTTGCGGGCGGCTGCTCCCGGATCGACCATCGCGGCGAGCGCCGTCGCATAGGGCGCGACGACTGCGTTTTCGCTAAGTCCGCGCTTCAGTCCGAGACCAGGCACGCCGAAATTGGAATATTGATAGGTGAATTCGAGGTCCCGGGCGTTATAGGCCGATTCCGAAATGCCCCAGGGTACGCCGAGCGTAGCGCCGTAGTGCATCTGCCTCCGGACAATGAGACGGCTCGTGTGCTCGAGCAGGCTGCCGGCCGGTGCCCGCATGACGAGCGACGGCATCAGGTACTCGAACATCGATCCCGACCAGGAGATCAAGGCCGCGCCGTGCTCGACAGGAGTGACGGCGCGGCCGAGGCGAAACCAATGCCGCGCCGCGACATCGCCCTTGGCGATCGCGACGAAGCTCGCGAGGCGCGCTTCCGAGGCAAGCAGGTCGTAGCAGCTCGGATCGAGCCGGTCCTCGCCGACGACATATCCGATCGAGAGCAGCTTTCGGTCGGGGTCGATGAGGAAACCGAACTCCATCCCCGCGGCCAGGGTCCGCGCGGTCGCTCCCAGAACCGCAAGACGTTGGTCGAGCAACCGCCGCGCGTCGGCGTTCAGCGACACGTCGCGGAGGTGACTGTCGATCGAGCGCTGAGTGGCTTCGGACCAGTGTAGCAATTCACGTGCCGCGTCGTCGCCCTGTTCGCTGGCCAGCGCTCGGGCGATATCGGTCATCGTGTCGGCCATTGGCTCGAGCGCGGTCAGGCGCGCTGCGATGTCTTGCAGTCCTTGAGCGTCTTGGCGAAGCGCGGCGGCCACCGCTTCGACCGCGCCGTCAAGCTCGAGCCGAGAGATGGCGTGGTTACGACGGTCGTCGGGGAGCGCATGCAAAGACGCGCGAGTCAGGTTTACGGCATCTTCGATCCCGTCGATCGGATCGGGAGCCGACATCGAGTGTGTCGTCCACTCCCGGCATGCATTCGCCAGAGCGATGAGATGGCCGGCCAGATTACCGCTATCCACGGATGAAACATATCGCGGTTCAAGCGGTCGAAGGTCCTGCGTATCGTACCAATTATAGAAATGGCCTCGGAATCGCTGGAGATCGCCCATGGTCGCGAGAGTCGCTTCCAGACGCTCCACCGTGTCTACGATCCCTGCCCATCCGAAGTCGCGGGCGTTCACCGCCGACAGCAAGTACAGTCCGAGATTGGTGGGTGAGGTTCGGTGAGCAATCGTGGGCTTCGGATCTTCCTGAAAATTATCCGGCGGCAACATATGGTCCGCAGCGGTCACGAACGCCTCGAAGAAGCGCCATGTGCGACGGGCGACCAACCGCAGCGCATGGGCATCCGCCTCCGAAATCGACAGGCGCCCTGCCACCGGCGGTGAGCGGCTTGACCACCGAGCGATCGCCGGAGCGACGACCCAAAGGATGACGAAAGGCGTACCGACAACCCAGGCGCCGTTGCCGATGAGGGAGACGGCGATCGCGGCGGAAATGCCGATGGCGACGCCGCCGGCCATCTGATGATAGAAGCTCGCGACGCCGAGCCGGGGACTCACCTTCGCCTGGGCCGCGGTCGTCCATTCGAGCAAGCGGCGGCGACTGACGAACAGGCGGAATAGCGTCCGCAGGATCGCGTCGGACATCAACCAGGCTTGATGGGCGAGGAACGTGATCGAGAAGGCCATTTGCGTCAGTGCAAGCCAAAGATCGGCGCCGAGGGCCGCGAAATGGCTCCTCGCCGTAATCCCGGCCCGCCGCGGCACGATCGCGCTGAGAACCGGCAGCAGAACGGGCAGGGCGATCGTCGACAGAACAAAACCCTCCCATAGGAGAGCGGCATTCAACGGCAGCAGCCACCCCGCCGCGATCGCGAGAACGCTCGCCGGCGCGGACAGCGTCCGCCGCAAATTATCGATCATTTTCCAGAGTCCGATGGCAGGAATGGCGTTCCGGCGTCGATCTCGCCCCGAACCCGATCCATAACCGAGTATCCAGGGAAGAAGCTGCCAATCGCCTCGGGCCCACCGATGGTGACGCGATGCATCGACATCATACCCGGAGGGAAATTCCTCGACGACTTCGACGTCGGAGACGAGCCCGGCCCTGGCGAACGTCCCTTCGAAGAGATCGTGGCTGAGAAGCCTGTTCTCGCCCGCGCGTCCGTCGAGCGCGGCTATGAAGGCATCGACGTCATAAATGCCCTTGCCGACATACGAGCCTTCGCCGAAGAGGTCCTGATACACATCCGACACCGCGGCGGCGTAAGGGTCGATGCCGTTCATGCTGGAGAAGACGCGCTGGAACAACGAGCCTTCGCGGCCGATCGGCAGCGACGGCGTTACGCGCGGCTGCAATACACCGTAGCCTTCGACGACGCGGCCGACGGCGCGGTCGAATCGCGGACGGTTGAGGGGATGCGCAGCCTTGCCGACGAGACGTTGAGCGGCCTCTCGAGGCAGCCGTGTGTCGGCGTCGAGCGTGATGACGTAGCGGACGCCGGTCGGCGCTGTGGGCGAACGTCCCTCGATCGCCATGAAGGTCGTATCCGTTGCCCCGCGCAGCAGCCGATTCAACTCATGGAGCTTCCCCCGTTTGCGTTCCCAACCGATCCAGAGCTCCTGTCCCGGATTCCAAACCCGTCGGCGATGGAGCAGGAGGAAACGCGACCCGCCGGCACCCGGGCCATGAAGGCGATTCAGGCGCGCGATCCCCTCAGCGGCGGCGTCGAGGAGCGCTTGGTCGCCGTCCGTCCGCTCCGTCTTAGCGTCCGCCCAATCCGAAAGCAGAGCGAAGTGGAGTTCCCCTTCCGGGGTCGCAAGGTGATGAACCTCCAGCCGCTCGATCTGCTCGTTGAGCGCGGCAGGCGTCGTTAGAAGGACGGGAACCGCGATCAGGGTCCTGAGATCGGCGGGCACGCCGCCGCGCAGCTCCAGGCTTGGCAGCAGGGTTGCGCCGATCCCGCGGGTGACGCCGCGGTTTACGAGCGCGGTCGCGGCATCGGTCGCCGGAACCAGCCCGAGCACCGCCAGCAGAATGAGCCACGATGCGCCGCTTCCTGCTTCCCACAGGCCGAGCAGGGGTATCGATAGAAGGATCGTAGTGACGACGATGACCCCGCCGACATAGGCGCCGATGCCTGTTCTCGTAATATAGCGGCGCATCCACATCGTAGGCGTGGGCCGAAACGCGACTGTGATTTCGAACGCGCGGCGGCCGCCGCCGATGAGGTGATATCCGGGGTCTCGCGCGCGTCCGTCGCATGCACCGCCTACCCCTCCCATTGGCGGCTTCGAATCGCTCGCGGCCTGAAGCGCTGCGGACGCGATTTCCAGCTCCGTCAGCTTGGAGCCTCGCGCGAGCTCCTCGATCGCTGTGCGATAGAGATTGCGTGTCGGGAAATCCATGCTCGCGAAGTCGCTGCCGGACCGGAGCAGGTCATCGACGAGGCTCACTCTTTCGAACAGCTCCGTCCAATCCACGTCAGAGATGAGCCGCATGCTCGTGATGACGTTTCGCGCCGTTACGTTGGTCGTGCCTTGGCTTTGGTGCTCGTCGTGAACGATCTCGTCGGCAGTCGTCCCTTGCGCCGCAAGTCGCTGGTCGAGCCATACCAAGGCAGGCGTCACCTTGGGATCCTGATCGCGCAGCCGCTGAACGAGCTGGACCGCGAAGGATCCGGGCAGAGATCGCTGTTGGTAGCGCTGCAGGACGAGAGTTGCCGGCTCCGGCGCTCGCCCATTCACGCCGAGTAGTCTGTCGGCGACGATATCGGCCTCTTGGCGCGCGAGGCGGCTGCTTACGATCCGCTCGGCGGCACGTCGAAGATTCTCGACGAGGACGATGCGCAGCGTGATCGCCACCGCCCAGAGTTCTCCGATCGTCAGCGGATCGATGCGTTGGTACGCCTGGACGAACCGGCATAGCATATCCGGATCGAAGCGGCTGTCGGTGTGGGCGACGAATGCCCAGGCGATGCCGAAGACTCGTGGATAACCGGTGAACGGTCCGTCGATCAGCTTGGGCAATTGCCGGTAATAACCCGACGGCAGGTCATCGCTGACCTCGCGGATCTGTTCCTCCACGACATGATAATTGTCGAGGAGCCACTCGGCGGCCGGCGTGACATCGTGACCCTCGTCGACCGCCTCCGCGATTGCGCGATAGGCTTCGAGCAAAACCGATCCATTGTCCTTCAGCCGGGCCGCGATCGACCGGCCGGTCATCGGCCTCATGGTACTGGGCTGGGCTGCCGCGAGCGTCGCCGCATGCTGCTCGAGGCGTTCGGCGCTGAAGAGCTCTTCCCGGATGGATCTTTCATTATCCCAAGGCGGAACGGGGGAACGAGCCCATGGGGCGCGAAGAAGCGCGGATTTCAAGTTAGCCTTTCTATCGCGCACCCCATTGAAACCGCTGGCTCCTTAGGTGCGGCGATGTGCCGGGAGTCGATCCTCGGCACAAATGACTCTACCGCCCGCAAGACGGTCGGACGTTCCGTAACGACAGGATGAACCTTAGATGATCCGGACCCGTGTCGACGGTCGGCAGACTGAGCATACCACCAAACGGGTCGGATGTAGCTCCATTGTGAGGCGGAGGCTTGATCAGCCGGTTACTCCGGCCACGAAAAACGGTACGACAAGGGCGAGCGCGCAAATGTTCAGTGCCGCGTAGGCCAAATAGCGGAACAGCTGGTCCTGCTCGGTGTCGATGAGCATTATGTGCCACCGAATCGCCGTGGCTGCGGTTAGAACGACCGCCGCAATGTACCAGCGATGGCGCTCGAAGCCGCCGAGGAACAATGCCGCACTTCCTGACAATATTATGATTGTCAGGAGTAGCGGACCAAGCCGATAGATCACTCTCGGGAGCATGACAGGCGCACGTCTTTCGGCTCGGCGGTTGCGTTCATCACTGTTGTTGGTGCATTCGGACTCGCACCGATGTCCGGTTCGAAGTTCAGTCCTCGAAGGAATTCCCCGGCGGGTCGGTTTCGAATCTGGCGAGGCTCGTGCGATAGATGTATTTCGTATTGCAATACATGCAATTGACGGAGCCCCGCTCTTCGATCTGATGATAGGTGTGCGGATGATCATTCGGCGGGCTCGCGCCCGTGCATTTGAACTCGGTCACGCCGATTCCGATTTCCCTGAGACCTTGATCGTTACTGAATTTGACGTAATCGTCGATCATCATCGTCAGCTTTCTATCGCGCCGCTGGACGCGCGAGCGGGATAAAGCGTCTAACGGCTCAGCGCCTACCAAAGCCGGTGATCAAGACGAACAGGACGCACGCGGCGAGCCAGAGAGCCAGCCAAAGCCAGACATTTCGTCGAATTGCGCTGTGCACGCGTTCCGTTCGGCTTAGGCCTTGCGCCCGCGCGGTCAAGTCCTGTTCGGGAAGCAGAACAGCCAATCGGGCCGCAATTGCCGAATCGTCCTTGAGCGCGAAGCGACGGGCAATGGCTAAGATCGCCGCCTGCTTCGGCAACGACGCAAGGTATCTCGCTTCCGCCCAGGGATCGAGGCCCAACCTGGCCAAGGCGGAGAGGACGGTCAATGCCATCCCGTTTTCCTCGATGCCGACCGATTCCGTCAGGAACGGATCCAGTTCTCCGTTGAGCGGCGGCGAGAATTCGACCTTCGTCCCGTGCATGGCGCCACAATCTCAAAAGCTGCGGAGCCCATTTCCCTTTCGGATCGACGGACTCTCGAACCCGCAGCAGATTTGCCTATTTGCTTCTCTCCGCACTGTCGGTTACGGCATACCCCGTCGACATACATCTCTTCCGGCGCCCGCCGTCGTATTGCAGGTGGTCAGCAAAGAAGTTGTGCTGGGAGAAGGATGAATTACAAAATAATTTCACCGAAGATTTCCACATATTAGCCTCCGCTGCGCAGGTTATAATTCCTGTATTCCCTTAGAAATTAATGTCGTGCCTCGCTCATTATTTGCAATAGGATACCCAAAAAATCTCAGCGTTTTAGAAAGGACATTCAAGTCGGCTAAAATATTTATGGCATTCGGGTGCGATTTATTTCTGATCAGGTTGAAATATCCGCCTGACGCTCCATATGGCCGTTAGCAGAATAATTTCCGATGTATTTTGGAGCAGGCGGATGACAGATACAAAAACTGAGGGCAAGCTCGACCCGCTCGAGCGACAAAAATCCATCGCCGCTTTCGGGCCGCCCAGCCACGGCCGCCTGTCCACGACCGGCTTTCGCGCCTGCGAAGCAGTCTTAAGCTAGCCTCGCGAACCAGAATGGTGCCAAACCCGATCTTCTATGGATTCCTAGCCGTCGTCGCGGCAGGGGTTGCTGCGGTTCTGTGGCGGAATTATCGAGCCTGGCGCACGTGGAAAGACGATTACGTGAAGCAGGGTCAAAATATGAGGCTCCCCCGAACGCCTTCACCGTAGGACATTGTACGCATGCCGGCCCGCCGAAAAGCAATTTCCATGAAGTGCTTGCTTCTTGCGGCGGAAAGCGGCGACGCCGGTTCCCAATTCAATCTCGGCATGGTCTACGACAATGGTCTGGACGACAACCATCGTCCCGGCCGCGGCAACCGCGCCGAAGCCATCGCATGGCTTCTCAAGGCTGCGCGCCAGGGGCTGCCTCGCGCGCAAAGCAAACTCGCCGAGCTGTACGCCGACGGGCCGGACGCGCCGAAGCACGACATCCGCGCCCACGCCTGGTTCACGCTGGCGGCGCGACAATCGGCGGGCGTGAGCCGGCATCGGGCGGAGTGCGGCTATAAACGGATCGAATCGCGCATGACCCAGGCGCAGATCTCGACAGCCGCACGTCTCGTCCGAGACTGGGTCCCCAAGCTGCAGATCGAAGCTACGACGCCGGCGACCGCGAGCGATCTCTGAGAAAGGGCATCAAGATGAAAAGCTGGATTGTGCCTCCGATCGTCATTCCTCTCGTCCTGGCGATCGCGTTCGCGGTGATCGTGCTCCACCGAGCATTCGGGTGAGGATCAACGTCCGGTTCGCCAAGACTCAGGTCGTGAAGGCCGAATGGGCCTATGAAACAAAAGCAAAATGGACCTTATCGTGGGCTGATTCGCGCTCAAGCGGGAATTCAGCGACAAAGGCATGCGGGCGGTTCGTTCGTTGCGACGGTCGAAAGACTCCATGTCCCGATTGTCATCACGGACTCCGCATTTCCGATCCACCCGATCATCTTCAGCAACAATGCATTTCTCAGGCTGATTGGCTATTCGCTGGGTGAGGTGCTGAGTCGTTCATTCCAAGACTTCATGGGGCCTGACGTCGATTTAGCGGTGATGGCTCTCCTGGACGACGCATTCGAGAAGAGCGAGGAAGCCGAAATTCGTCTTTATCGAAACGACGGATGGCCGATCTGGGTTTCGATCTTTGTCAGCCCGATTCTCGATAGTGCCGGCACCGCGATCCAGCGAACGGTGTCGTTTCTCGACGTCAGCCGCCGCCGGGCGGCCGAGGACGAGCTGCGCCGCAGCAACATTCGATGCCAACGCAAATTCATTGGCATTTAGACGAAGGAGAAACGAAATGGCCGGGTCCTTGTCCACGATGTCCGACGAAGAACTGACACGGATTCGCGCCCGTATCGAGCAATTGATGCGGACAGGAACGTCTGAGCAGAGGATGGCCGTATCGGGCCAGCTGGAGGCGATCGACGTCGAACGGGAGAGGCGGATATTCGCCGGCCCAAACCGCGAGATATAGCAATCCCGCGACGTAGGCATCTAACTAAGGCGCAATTTCATCGGTCCGCGGTTTGAAGCTGACCGCCGAGATGGGCCTCGAACCAGCCCGCAAAATCCAAGGGCCTAGCCGTCGCCGGCTAAGCCCTTGTTATAAAATGGTGGAGCCAGGCGGGATCGAACCGCCGACCTCTACAATGCCATTGTAGCGCTCTCCCAGCTGAGCTATGGCCCCATTCCCTTGCGGGGGAAATCGGCGGGGCGGAGCCGGGATGGCCGCCCCGTAAGTTCGCGAAACTAGGAAGACGGAGCGCCGCCTTCAAGCAGTTTCGAGAGAATAATCCTACTCCTCGTCATCGCCCGTTTCGACCTCGACTTCTTCGATCGAATCCTCGCCGAGCTCGCCCGCATCCTCGATCAAGCCGGCGCCGTCGTCCTCGACCGCCTCGTCCGGAACCAGATCCACGTCCTCCGCCTCACCGGCGCCGAGCTCGCCGAACACGGGAGCGGGGACCTCCGCCTTGGACGGCCCCTTGCGCAGCTCCTCCACCATGCCCGGACGGGCGCGGCGCGATTTCAGCAACGCCTCGGGATCATATTGGGTGCCGCAGGCCGGGCAGGTCGGCGGCTCCTTACGGAAATCATAATAGCGCGTCCCGCAATTCGGACAGATCCGCTTGATCCCCCATTCCGCTTTGACCACCCCATGCCTCCGATTCTGGTGCGACGCCCGCCCCAAGAGGCGCGTGCTTTGCCACGCAGCCTCGCCCTTGTCAAAGGGAAGACAACAAAGGGCCAGGGCGAGCTTGCTCAGCCGCCGTCATATGATAACAAACCGCCCATGATCACAGTGCCGCCTCGCCCGCTCCTCGCCCGCCGCTCGGGCCCGCTCAACGGGACGGCCGCCGTTCCAGGCGACAAATCCATCTCCCACCGGGCGCTCATGCTGGGGGCGCTGGCGATCGGCGAGACACGGATCACCGGGCTGCTCGAAGGCGAAGACGTGCATGCGACAGCCGCGGCGCTCCGGGCGCTGGGCGTCGATGTCGTGCGCGACGCGCCCGGCGAATGGCGCGTCTGGGGTGTCGGCGTCGGCGGCCTCGGCGAGCCGTCGCAAGTGCTCGATATGGGCAACAGCGGCACCGCAGCACGCCTGCTGCTGGGCCTGTTGGCGACCCACGACGTCACCGCCTTCATGACCGGCGACGCATCGCTCGTTAGGCGCCCCATGGGACGCGTGATCGAACCGCTCAAATTAATGGGCGCGGACTTCACCACGCGGGACGGCAGGCTGCCGCTCGCGATGCGGGGCGCCGAACGTCCCATCCCGATCGTCTATGAGACGCCCGTGGCCTCGGCGCAGGTGAAGTCGGCGGTGCTGCTGGCCGGATTGGCGGCCCCGGGCCGGACCAGCGTCGTCGAGCGCGCGGCGACGCGCGACCATACCGAGCGCATGCTCCGCCATTTCGGCGCCAGGGTGGACGTCGTGCCGGCCGAAGGCGGCGGCACGATGATCACCGTTGGCGGTCAGCCGGAACTCACGGCCGCCCCGGTCGCGGTGCCCGGCGATCCGAGCTCGGCCGCCTTTCCAGCGGTTGCGGCGCTGATCGTGCCCGGGTCCGAAGTACGGCTGGAGCGCGTCGGCATGAACCCGCTGCGCGCGGGCTTGTTCGAGACGCTGGCCGAGATGGGCGCCGACCTCCGGATGGAAACCCGCCCCGACGCCGGCGGCGAGCCGGTCGTCGACCTCACAGTCCGCGCCGGTCCCCTCGCGGGCGTGACCGTCCCGCCGGAACGGGCGCCCAGCATGATCGACGAATATCCGATACTGGCGATGGCGGCGGCCTGCGCGAAGGGCACCACCCGGCTGCTGGGGCTGGCGGAGCTGCGCGTGAAGGAGAGCGACCGGCTGGCGATGATCGCATCCGGTCTCGCCGCGTGCGGCGTCGCTCACGAGATGGGCGAGGATAGTTTGACGATCCACGGCACGGGAGCGCCGCCTAAGGGCGGAGCCACCATTCAGACGGCCTTCGATCATCGGATCGCCATGAGCTTCCTGGTGCTGGGCCTGGCCGGCGAGGAAGCGATTTCGGTCGATGATTCGGCGGCGATCGCCACCAGCTTCCCAGGCTTCACCGATCTGATGCGCGGGCTCGGCGCCAAGATCGAGGACGACGTGCAGTGACTGTGATCGCAATCGATGGACCGGCGGCAAGCGGCAAGGGGACCCTCGCACGCCGGATCGCCGAGAAGCTGGGCTTTGCATGGCTGGACACAGGCCTGCTCTACCGCGCCGCCGGCATGGTTGCGGTCGATCTCGGCGCCGATCCCGGCAAGGAGCGCGCCGCCGCCCAGGCCGCCACGCAGCTCACCGAACGGATCGCCGCCGACGGCCCGGGCCTGCTGCAGGATCCGCGGCTGCGGACCGACGAAGCCGCCGCCGCAGCCTCCAAGCTTTCGGCCGTCGCCGCCGCCCGGGCGGCGCTGCTCGACTTCCAGCGCACTTTCGCGCGCAACCCGCCGAACGGCGCCCCGGGCGCGGTGCTCGACGGTCGGGATATCGGCACGGTCATTTGCCCTGATGCCGACGTGAAGCTCTTCGTCACCGCAACGGTCGAAGAGCGGGCGCGTAGGCGGGTCAAGGAGTTGCAAGGAAGGGGGCAGGCGGCTATATACACGGCCGTCCTCGAGGACCTGAAGCAAAGAGACGCACGCGACAGCCAAAGGGCGGTGGCACCGCTCAAACAGGCTGCCGATGCGGTTTTGCTCGACACCTCGGCGCTCGATGCCGATCAGGCGCTCGCGGCGGCCCTAGCGATGATAGACAGGATCCTGTCCCGCTCCGCCCCGTCCCGCGCCGGCCGCCAGCCTTAAGGCCGCCACATCCATCGTCTGCCGGATCAGGTTCCCGTCAGGATCGGCGGACGGCATGTCGTCTCCGCCGAATGCAACCGCCGGCTCCGTTGAGCCGGCCCAAGGGCCGTCATTCCTCCGCGACCTGATGCGGGGCGGCGGCATGGGATCAGTCGAGGATTTTGAATGGCAAAGGCAAGCGCCGTCGCACGGAAGAACGATCCGGCCGACACGAAGGAGAGTTTCGCCGCCCTGCTCGAGGAATCGCTGGGGACTCGCGACAGTTTCGAAGGGAGTGTCGTCCAGGGAAGGGTCGTCAGCATCGACGATGACTTTGCCATGATCGATGTCGGGCTGAAGTCCGAGGGCCGGGTTCCGCTCAAGGAATTCATGGGCCCGAACGGCCAGCCCGAGATCAAGGCCGGCGACACGGTCGAGGTCTTCATCGAGCGCCTTGAAGACAAGAACGGCGAGGCCATGCTCTCGCGCGAAAAGGCCCGCCGCGAGGAATCCTGGGTCGCCCTCGATCAGGCGTTCCAGAAGCAGGAGCGCGTCACCGGCGTCATTTTCGGCCGCGTCAAAGGCGGCTTCACCGTCGACCTCAATGGCGCCGTCGCCTTCCTGCCCGGAAGCCAGGTCGACATCCGCCCGGTGCGCGACGTGACCCCGCTGCTCGGCACGCCGCAGCCCTTCCAGATTTTGAAGATGGACCGCTCACGCGGGAACATCGTCGTGTCCCGCCGCGCCGTTCTCGAGGAAAGCCGCGCGGAAGCGCGCTCAGAGCTGGTGTCCAGCCTGAAGGAAGGCCAGATCCTGAACGGCGTGGTCAAGAACATCACCGATTACGGCGCCTTCGTCGATCTGGGCGGCGTCGACGGCTTGCTGCACGTCACGGACATCGCTTGGCGCCGGGTCAACCACCCGTCCGAAGCGCTGCAGATCGGCCAGACCGTCAAAGTCCAGGTCATCCGCTTCAACCCGGACACTCAGCGCATCAGTCTCGGCATGAAGCAGCTCGAGGCCGATCCCTGGGAGGGCGTGGCGCTCAAATTTCCGGTTGGCGCCAAGTTCAAGGGCCGCGTCACCAACATCACCGATTACGGCGCCTTCGTGGAGCTCGAGCCCGGCATCGAGGGGCTGGTCCACGTCTCGGAGATGTCCTGGACCAAGAAGAACGTCCACCCCGGCAAGATCGTCTCGACCAGTCAAGAGGTCGAGGTCATGGTGCTGGACGTCGATCCCAACAAGCGCCGCATTAGCCTGGGCCTGAAGCAGACGCTCCCCAACCCGTGGGAGAGCTTCGCGGCCGAGCATCCGGTTGGCTCGAAGCTTACGGGCGAGGTCAAGAACGCGACCGAGTTCGGGCTCTTCGTCGGGCTCCCGGGCGAGATCGACGGCATGGTGCATCTCTCCGACCTGTCCTGGACCGAGGCGGGCGAAGAGGCGATCAAGAATTTCAAGAAAGGCGACCAGATCGAGGTCAAGGTCCTCGAGATCGACGTCGAGAAGGAGCGTATCGGCCTCGGCGTCAAGCAGCTCTCCGAGGATCCGCACGAGGACGCGATGGCGGGCCTGAAGCGCGGCACCGTTGTCACCTGCACGGTAAGCCAAGTCACCGATGGCGGTCTCGAGGTCACGGTCAATGGCGTGATTCAGGGCTTTATCCGCAGAGCCGAGCTGTCGCGCGAACGGTCCGAGCAGCGCCCCGATCGTTTCGCCGTCGGCGAGAAAGTCGACGCCAAGATCACGACGGTCGATCGGGCGGCGCGGCGGCTCACCCTGTCGATCAAGTCCAAGGAGGAAGAGGAAGAGAAGCAGGCGATGGCCGATTACGGCTCATCGGACAGCGGTGCTTCCTTGGGCGAGATTCTGGGCGCGGCTCTGGCCAAGAAAGCCAAGAAGGGCGCCACGCCGACAAGCGAGGGCGGCGAAAGCGCCTAGCCCTGCTGGCATCGGGAGCGCCTTCGCGCGCTCCCGATTTTGCCAAAAATCGAAAAAATCGTTTAGCTCTTGTGGGTTATCCTTGACGCGCGGGCCAGGAGTTGGCACCGTGGAAATACAACCCGGCGCCGGAAATGCCGCGTAGGACCGCGCGGTCGCTGCCGAAAAGCAGGCGATGGGAGGGCAGGACAGGGATGACCAAGTCAGAATTGATCATGCGGCTTGCCGAGCGCAATCCGCACCTTTTCCACCGTGACGTCGAGCGCATTGTCACGACCATATTCGACGAGATCACCGAAGCCTTGGCTCGCGGAGACCGGGTCGAGCTGCGCGGCTTCGGCGCCTTCTCGATCAAGCAGCGCGACGCGCGAACAGGGCGCAACCCTCGCACCGGCGAATCGGTCTCTGTGATCGAGAAAATCGTGCCCTTCTTCAAGACGGGCAAACAGCTCCGCGAGCGGCTGAATTCCGATTAGTGCGGCGGCCCACTGCGCCGGAGGACGGATGGATCCCGGCTCTCGCCGCGATAAACGAGAAATTATCGGCGGGGACGAGCAAGCCTCTTGTCCGGCATCTGGGGATGGGCTGGGCTCTTAGGGCGCTCTCATGTAGATATCGGCCGTGAGGGCGCCGTCGACTTGCGCGCCTGACGAGGCCGGCCCATGAACCGATCGACCCGCATCCTTTCCTGGATCGTCACCGCACCGATTGCGATCGTCGTGGTGTTGTTCGTCGTGTCGAATCTCGACAAGGTAACGCTCCACCTCTGGCCGCTCCCCTTCGACATCACGATCTGGATCTGGGCGCTGACCCTGATCGAGCTCTTCGTGGGCTTTCTGCTGGGGGCGATCGTCACCTGGATCGGCGATCGGCGGCGTCGGCGGGGAGCGCGCCTGCTGGCGCGGCGAGTCGCCGAGCTGGAGCAGCTGCTTGCCCAATCGAAGCGCCAGATCGCCGATCTCGAGCGGAAGCTCGCGGAGATGCAACCACCACCTCCGCTGCCCGCCACTCAAAAGCTGCCCGCATGAGCCGCCCGGGACCGCTTTTCGTCGCGATCGATACGCAGGAGGTCGATCGGGCCCGAGCGCTCATCGCCGCCGTCGGCACCCATGCCGGCGGCGTCAAGCTGGGGCTGGAATATTTCGTTGCGCGCGGACCGGAGGGCGTGCGCGCGGTCATGCAGCCGGACGTTCCGCTTTTCCTCGACCTCAAATTCCACGACATCCCGAATACGGTGGCGGGCGCTGTCCGCTCGGCGCTCGCGCTGCGGCCCGCCTTCATGACCATCCATGCGGCCGGCGGCCGAACCATGATGCGCGCGGCGGCCGACGCCGCGCGCGGCAGCGGCTGCCGGTTGCTGGCGGTGACCGTGCTGACCAGCCTCGACGATGCCGACCTCGCGAGCGTGGGGCAGAGCGGACCATCGCTCGACCAAGTGCGGAGGCTGGCGGCGCTGGCGCGCGAATCCGGCGCGGACGGGATCGTCTGCGCGCCCAGCGAGGTGGCCGCAATCCGCGCTGAAGTCGGACCCGATTTCACGCTCATGGTCCCCGGCATTCGTCCGGTCTGGGCGGCGGCGGGTGATCAAAAGCGCGCCATGCCTCCCAAAGAGGCCGTGGCCGCCGGCGCCGACCATATCGTCGTCGGCCGCCCGATCACCGGCGCCGCCGATCCGGCGGAGGCGGCGCGGCGTATCATGGCCGAGATCGAGGGCTGAACTTGGGCGTCGAGGTCAAAATTTGCGGCCTTCGCACGCCGGAATCGGTGCGCGTCGCGGTTGATGGCGGCGCGCGGGCGATCGGCTTCGTCTTCTATCCCCCCTCCCCGCGGGCGCTTGGACCGGAGGCCGCGGCGCAGCTCGCCCGGCTGCTGCCGACCTCCACCCGCGCGGTCGGGCTCTTCGTCGATCCCAGCGATGACGAGATCGAGCCGGTGATCGCCCGCGTGCCGCTCGACATGCTCCAGCTCCACGGGAATGAGCCGCCCCGCCGGGTGGCGGAGATCCGATCGCGCTTCAACATTCCCGTCATGAAGGCGATCCGCGTGGCCACGGCCGCGGATCTGGCGCCGCTCGGGGACTATGAATCGACGGCCGACTGGATTCTATTCGACGCCAAGCCGCCGGCGAAGGTCGCGACATTGCCCGGCGGTACCGGCATCGCATTCGATTGGCGGCTCGTGAAGGGAATCACGCTCGCCAAGCCCTGGATGCTGGCGGGCGGCCTGACGCCCGAGAACCTGGCCGAGGCCGTGGTTGAAAGCGGCGCGCGGCGGGTCGACGTCTCATCGGGAGTCGAGGAACGGCCTGGGGTCAAGAGCCTGGAGCGCATCCGGGCATTCCTAGCCCTCGCGGCGGGTCTCTGATTTGACATAAGTCCGTCACATGCCGAGAGTGCGCCCGCTCCGGAGCCTGAGTTCATGATCGCGAAGCCCAACACCTATCGCGCCGGTCCCGACGAGGACGGCTTCTTCGGCCTCTATGGCGGCCGCTATGTCGCCGAGACGCTGATGCCGCTGATCCTCGCGGTCGAGCGCGCCTATAAGGAAGCCAAGGCCGACCCGGCCTTCCAGGCCGAGCTCGAGGACTATCTGCGCGACTATGTCGGCCGTCCGAGCCCGCTCTATTTCGCCGAGCCGCTGACCCGGCATCTCGGCGGGGCCAAAATCTACTTCAAGCGCGACGAGCTCAACCATACGGGCGCGCACAAGATCAACAACTGCCTTGGACAGGCGCTGCTCGCCAAGCGCATGGGCAAGACCCGGATCATCGCCGAAACCGGCGCCGGTCAGCATGGCGTGGCGACCGCCACCGTGGCCGCCCGCTTCGGCATGTCCTGCACGGTCTATATGGGCGAGGTCGATATTGCCCGTCAGAAGCCGAACGTCTTCCGCATGAAGCTTCTGGGCGCAGAGGTCCGGCCGGTTTCTTCGGGCTCGCGCACTCTCAAGGACGCGATGAACGAGGCCCTGCGGGCATGGGTGTCCGACGTCGAGGACACATTCTATGTCATCGGCACTGTCGCCGGGCCGCACCCCTACCCGGCCATGGTGCGCGACTTCCAGTCGGTGATCGGGCGCGAGGCCCGCGAGCAGCTGATGGAGCGCGAAGGCAGGCTGCCCGACACGCTGGTGGCGGCGATCGGCGGCGGATCGAACGCGATGGGGCTCTTCCATCCGTTTCTCGACGAGCCGTCGGTGAAAATGATCGGGGTCGAGGCCGGCGGCGAAGGCATCGCCAGCGGCAAGCATGCCGCCTCGATCCTGGGCGGGCGGCCGGGTGTGCTCCATGGCAACCGGACCTATCTGTTGCAGGACGATGACGGCCAGATCCTGGAGGCCCATTCGATCTCGGCAGGTCTCGACTATCCGGGCATCGGGCCGGAACATGCGTGGCTCGCCGACCAAAAGCGGGTCGAGTTCGTGAGCGTGACCGACCAGGAGGCGCTCGATGCGTTCCAGCTCTGCACCAGGCTTGAGGGAATCATACCGGCGCTGGAGCCTTCGCACGCATTGGCGCATGTGACGAAGATCGCCGGCCTGCTGCCCAAGGATCATCTGCTGCTCATGAATCTCTGCGGCCGGGGTGACAAGGACATATTCGCCGTCGCCGAGCGGTTGGGGGTGTCGCTATGAGCGCCGTCAAGGCCGCGATTCGCCAGCAGCCCGCCGAGGGCCGCATCGGCCGCCGCTTTGCCGAGCTGAAAGCCCAAGGCCGCGCCGGCTTCGTCGCCTTCGTCACCGGCGGCGATCCCGATCTCCAGACCTCGGCGCGAATCCTGGCCGGCCTTCCGGCCGCCGGAGTCGACATTATCGAGCTCGGCATGCCGTTCAGCGATCCCATGGCGGACGGGCCATCCATCCAGGCGGCCGGATACCGCGCGCTCAAGGCGGGAACCACGCTGAAGCGCGTCATCGAGCTCGCTGCCGGCTTCCGGCGCCGCGATCCGGACACGCCCCTGGTGCTGATGGGCTACTACAACCCGATCTACAGCCATGGCGTGGAGCGCTTCGCCCGGGACGCGGTGACGGCCGGAGTCGACGGCGTGATCGTGGTTGACCTACCGCCCGAGGTCGATGCCGAGCTGCGCGGCCCCGCCGCCGCAGCCGGGCTGGATGTGATCCGGCTGGCGACGCCGACGACCGACGCCGAACGGCTGCCTCGCGTGCTCGAAGGAGCCAGCGGTTTCCTTTATTACGTCTCGGTCACTGGCGTGACCGGCACAAAGCAGGCCGCCACCGAGGCCGTGGCGGCGGCAGTGGCGCGGCTCAAGGGCGCGACCCGTCTGCCGATCGCCGTCGGCTTCGGCATTCGTGATCCCGCTGCGGCCGCGGCGGTCGCGCGTTCGGCCGACGCCGCCGTCGTCGGTTCGGCCATCGTCGACCACGTGGCGAAAGGGTTAGGGCAAGACGGGCTTGCAAAACCCGGCCTGGTCGACGATGTGCTTTCCTTCGTCGGCAGCCTTTCCGCCGCCGTCCGCACCGCGAGACGCTGAGCGCGGCGGCGCCATAGAGGGACCAAGCAGGCAATGAACTGGCTCACCAATTTCGTGCGGCCCAAGATCCGGGCGCTTTCCGCGCGGCGCGAGCCCCCGGACAATCTCTGGTTCAAATGTCCGAATTGCGGCGCGATGCTATTCCATCGCGACCTGCAGCAGAACCTGCATGTCTGCCCGCAATGCAACTTCCATATGAAGATCGGCGCTAAGGAGCGACTGCAACTCCTGTTCGACGACGGGAAGTTTCAGCTGATCGAGCTGCCAAAGACTCAGCCCGACCCGCTCAAATTCCGCGACCAGAAGCGCTTCAGCGATCGGCTGAAGGAGGCGCAAGCCCGAACCGGCAACCACGATGCGATCCTGGTCGCTCATGGCGAGATCGGCGGCATTCCAACGGTCGTCGCGGCGCTCGATTTCAGCTTTATCGGCGGCTCGATGGGCGTCGCGGTCGGTGAGGGCATCGTCGCCGCTGCCCGGCTCGCGGTCCTGCAGAATGCGGCGCTGATCGCCGTAACCGCCTCCGGCGGCGCGCGGATGCAGGAGGGAATGCTCTCCTTGATGCAGATGCCGCGCACGGTGATCGCGGTCGAGCAAGTGAAGGAGGCCGGCCTTCCCTACCTCGTGCTACTCACAGACCCGACGACAGGCGGCGTGTGCGCATCCTTCGCGATGCTCGGCGACGTCCATATCGCCGAGCCTGGGGCCGAGATCCGTTTCGCCGGCGCACGGGTGATCGAGGAGACGATCCGCGAGACCATGCCCGAAGGCTTTCCGAGGGCGGAATGGCTGCTGAAGCACGGCATGGTCGACATGGTGGTCTCGCGTCGCGACCTGCACGACACGCTGGCCCGCCTGCTGCAGCTTCTGCGGCGTCCGACGCCCGCCGCCGAGGTGGTGGTGATTCCGCCGGGCGGCGACGCGAAGCGCGCCCGCAGCGCCGCGCGCGACGTGCCGGCCGACTGAGGTTCCGGTCCGAGGCGCCATGCTCAACATGACCGCCGCCGCCAATCCGGCGCTCGATGCGGCGCTTGCAAAGCTTGGCCGATTCCATCCGACCGCAATCGACCTCTCCCTCGGCCGCATCGAGCAGCGCCTCGCGGCCCTTGGCCATCCGGAGCGGAAGCTGCCGCCGATCTTCCATGTCGCCGGCACCAACGGGAAGGGCTCGACGATCGCCTTCCTGCGTGCTTTTCTCGAAGCGGCCGGCTATCGCTGCCACGCCTATACCTCGCCGCATCTCGTTCGCTTCAACGAGCGGATCCGCGTCGCCGGCCGCCTGATCGAGGACGATGCGCTGCTGCAGCTGATCGAGGAGGTCGAGTCGGTCGGCCGCGAACGACCGATCACGACATTCGAGATCACGACCGCGATCGCCCTCCTCGCCTTCTCGCGAACACCGGCCGACGCGACGCTGATCGAAGTCGGGCTGGGCGGCCGCTACGACGCAACCAACGTCTTCGAGCGGCCCCACGCGGTCGCGGTGACGCGCGTATCCTTCGATCACCGACAATTCCTCGGCAACACGCTCTCGGCGATCGCCGCCGAGAAGGCCGGCATCTTCAAGCCGGGTGTGCCGGCGATCATCGCGGACCAGCCTTCGGAAGAGGTGCGCGAATTGCTGATCGCCGAGGGCGTCTTCGCCGGCGCGCCCTTGATTCTCCACGGCCAATCCTGGTCTGTGACACCGACCGAGTCGGGCTTCCACTACCGGGGACCGGCTCGCGCGCTCGACCTGCCTAGTCCCGCTCTCGTCGGCTTGCACCAATATATGAACGCCGGCACCGCGCTCACGATGCTCGATGCGGCGGGCGGCTTCGCGGTTTCGGATGAAGCCGTGCGCCGCGGGTTGTCCGCAGTCGAATGGCCTGGAAGGCTGCAGCGTCTGACCGGAGGTCCGCTCGTCGAGTCGCTGCCGACCGGAATCGAGCTATGGCTCGACGGCGCGCACAATGATTCCGGCGGGGAGGTTGTGGCCGATCAGGCCGGCCAATGGCGCGACCGGCCGCTCGATCTCGTGATCGGCATCCTCGCCTCCAAGGAGCCGCGTGAGATATTGGCCCCTCTGGCGCCGTTCGTGGGGCGACTGAAGGCCGTCGCCATCCCGACCGAATCTCCAGCTATGTCGCCCGAGGAGATCGCCGAGGCGGCCCGGGCCGTGGGAATCCGCGACGCCGAGACGGCGGAATCGGTCGCGGAAGCCGTGGCGGCGCTCGCTCACGCGGGCGGCCCGCGTCGCATTCTGATCATGGGATCGCTATACTTAGCCGGCGCGATATTGGCCGAAAATGGCTAACCCGCCCGGGAAATGCCATCATTGACGCCTTGAATGGACGGAAAGGGAGCCGAATGGTGCGGCGATGACGAAGCAGACGATCGCCCTGGTCGACGACGACCGGAATATCCTGACATCCGTCGCCATGGCGCTGGAGGCCGAAGGCTTCGAAGTCAGGACCTACGCGGACGGCGAGGAGGCGCTCAGGGGCCTGACCAGCCGACCGCCCTCGCTCGCGGTGCTCGATATCAAAATGCCCCGCATGGACGGCATGGAGCTCCTGTCCCGGGTGCGCCAAAGCTCGTCGATTCCCGTGATCTTCCTGACTTCGAAGGATGATGAGCTGGACGAGTTGCTGGGCTTGCGCATGGGCGCCGACGATTACATCACGAAGCCCTTTTCGCAGCGCTTGCTGATCGAGCGCATCCGGGCGCTGCTGCGGCGCGAGCAGCACCGTCAGGGCACTATCGGCAGCGAGCCGGGCTCCGTTCTGGATCGCGGCGACCTCATGCTGGACGGCAGCAAGCATCTGTGCACCTGGAAGGGCAAGCCGGTACCGCTGACGGTGACCGAATTTCTGTTGATCAAGGCGCTGGCCCAGCGGCCGGGGCATGTAAAGAGCCGCAACCAGCTGATCGACGCGGCCTATGGCGAGCACATCTATGTCGACGACCGGACGATCGACAGCCATGTCAAGCGCGTGCGGCGCAAATTCAAGGAAGTGGACGACGGCTTCAACCAGATCGAGACGCTGTACGGGGCGGGATACCGCTACAAGGAGAGCTAGGCCGGCGAACGCCGGGAGGCCGATTTGACGCTGATTGCGACTGGGCGCACACCCAGGAACGATAGGGCGGCGCGGCCGATACTGTCCTCGGAGCGCGCCAAACAATTGGTCCGCGCCTCGCCGCTGACGCTCCGGATTCTCGCGGTCAACGTGCTCCCGCTGGCGATCCTTGCGGGCGGCCTCCTTTATCTTGGCCGCTATCAGGACAATCTCATCCAGTCGCATCTGGACGCGCTCAAGGCCGATGCGCGGCTGGTCGCCGGCATGGTGGCCGAGATGGGCGTCATCAGCGACAGCAATCAGCTCTACGCGCTGTCGCCTGGCCGTTCGCGCAGCGTAATCCGTCGGTGGGTTGACGCCACACAAGTCCGTACCCGGCTTTTCGATCCCGAGGGAAATCTGGTCGCCGACAGCCAACGTCTGATCGGGGTCAATGGCACCGTGATCGACGTCAGGGAGCTGCCCCCGCCGGACGGCTTTCGGACCAAGCTCGATCGGCTGGTCGATCAAGCGGCGCGCCGGCTCGACACCTGGCCCGGAAGAGAGAAGCTGCCGATCTATCAAGGTGACGATCAGGTCGCGGCGCCCGCTGCCAACCCGGATGTCGGCAAGGCGCTGCTGGGCGATGTCAGCGGGCGGGTTTGGCTCGACGCCGACGGCCATCTCAAGCTGACGGCAGCGGCGCCGGTGCAACACTTCAAGCTCGTTCTGGGCGCCGTGCTGCTCAATCGCGACGGCCGACCGATCGAGGATGCGATCCGGTCCACCCGCTTCGACATCTTCAAGATTTTCGGCGCGGCGCTTGGCATCACCGTGCTCTTGTCGCTCTACCTCGCCGGCGCGATCGGACGGCCGCTCCGCAGGCTCGCCCAGGCCGCCGAGCGCCTGAGGCTCGGCACCGGCGGCGTCGAGGACATTCCGGACTTCACCGCGCGCCGCGACGAAATCGGCGAGCTGTCGCTGGCGCTGCGGGAAATGACAGCGGCGCTTCGCGACCGCATGGACGCGATCGAACGCTTCGCCGCCGACGTGGCGCATGAGCTCAAGAACCCGCTTTCGTCGCTCGCCAGCGCGGTCGAGACCGTGGGGCGCGTGAACGATCCGGAGCAGCTGCGCCGGCTGCTGAACATCATTCGCGACGATGTTCAGCGTCTGGACCGGCTTATCAGCGACATCTCGAACGCCTCGCGGCTGGACGCCGAGCTTTCGCGCGCCGAGGCGCAGCCCGTCGATGTCGAGACCCTGCTCGCGACGCTCGCCGACATCCACCGCACGACGAACGAGAATCGGCAAGGGCGCGAACCGACGGTCGATATCAGGCTCCAGGCCCCCAAGGGACTCGTCGTCCGCGGCATCGAGAGCCGGCTCGGCCAGGTTTTCCAGAATCTGATCTCGAATGCCGTCTCCTTCTCACCGCCCGGCGGCACCGTCCGGGTCGCAGCCTCGCGCCAAGGTGGGGTCGTGACGGTGCTGGTCGAGGATGATGGCCCCGGCATCCCGCCAGGAAAGCTCGAGGCGATTTTCGGCCGCTTCTACAGCGAACGCCCATCCGGCGAGCAGTTTGGCACCCATTCGGGGCTGGGCCTCTCGATCGCCAAGCAGATCGTCGAGGCGCTCGGCGGCCGGATCCGTGCCGAAAATCGAACCGACGAGACCGGCACGCTCCTCGGCGCCCGCTTTATCGTGCAGCTGCCGGCCGCTTGAGCCTCGCCCCTGTTGTCTTGCGCAAGAGGTTGCGCCGGATCGAGGTAAGGTTAACGATGTGGGCCGATCGGCGGGATGCGCGCAAAGCGCAATACCCGGACGACCAAAAAGGGAGGGGAGACAATGAAGAGTCAGCTTCATACTTCGTCTGCGCTCATCATTCTGGCGCTTCTCGGCGCTGTTCCGGTCCATTCGGCGGTCGCGCAGGGCGCCGGCGACCAGGCGCCGGCGGCGAGCGGCAACCAACTTGAAGAGATCGTCGTCACGGCTCGGCGCACCGAGGAGAAGCTGCAGGTGACCCCGGTCGCGGTCTCCGCTCTCAGCCACCAGCAGCTCGACCGCCTGGATATCCAGGATACGTCCAAGATCATGCAGTTCGTGCCCAATCTCTATCTGGGTCAGGGCAGCGGCAGCAACACCAACGTCGCCATATCGATCCGCGGCATCGGCCAGCAGGATCCGCTGCTGACCGTGGACTCGCCGGTCGGCTTCTACGTAGACGGCGTCAGCCTCTCGCGCATCTCGGCGCTCAACTTCGATCTGGTCGATCTCGAGCGCGTCGAAGTGCTGCGCGGGCCCCAAGGCACGCTGTTCGGCCGCAACACCACCGGCGGTGCGGTGAGTCTGGTCACCAAATCCCCCGCGCCGGACTTCGGTCTGCAGGAGAAGATCGGCTGGGGTCAATATGAGGGCTGGTACACGCGGACCGAGCTCAATACCGGCGAACTCGGCCGCTCCGGTGTGCGGGCGATCCTCACTTTCCTCCACCGCGACCGCGACGGCTGGGTCGACAACCCGTACGCACCATCGGACCGGGATCCGGCCGCGCTACACAGCCTTGCCGCCTGGGCGAAGGTGGAGGGCGAATGGGACAAGCTGAAAGTCGACTATTCCTTCGAATGGGACCACATCGCCGGCCAGAACGAGGGGTTCACATTGGCGGCGATGACCCCGGCGAACATTGCATACTACAGCCAGTCGCCCCTTTATGGCGGCGACCCTCTGGTGCTGACCGGCAAACGGCGGGACCCGCTGCCGCTTTACCTGCCGCCTTTCCTGGCGCCCGAGCAGCATGACTTCATCATGGGTCACACGCTGGTCGGCGAATACGACCTGAACGACGAAGTCACGTTCAAATCGATCACCGGCTACCGCCGCTGGTTCGCGTCGTCGCGCACGCTCTACGGGCCCCATTTCCGTGGGCCGGTGATCTTTCCCGATCCCCGCTTCAATCCAACCACGGTGAACGGCGTGACCGTGGAGGACACGCCGCCCTTCGAGGCGCCGCAGGACACAGGCCAATACCAATGGTCACAGGAGCTGCAGGTGCTGGGCACGATCGACCGGTTCAAATACGTCGCGGGCCTGTTCTACTTCTATGAGCATGTGCACGAGGACAATCCGAATGAATTCACGATCGTACTCGGACCTCTCGGTCCCGTGGGACCCAGCTTCGCCACCGTGTTCACCCCCGAGCTCATCTATCGGGAGAACAGCTCGTCGTACGCCGGCTATGGTCAGGTTAGCTACACGCCACCCATTCTCGACGACAAGGTCGAGCTGACAGCCGGCGTGCGCTACACGATCGACCACCGCTCGATCGACGTATTCTACAATCAGGGCAATCCTTTCCTGCCCCCCGCTGCCGAGATCCAGAACCGAACCGGGCTGCACGACTTCTACAATTTCAACTATCTCGGCGAGGCCTCCTACAAATTCACCACCGACATCATGGGCTATATCCGCTTCAGCAGCGGCTATCGCGCGGGCGGCTTCAACGCGCGGCAGGCCGATCCCACCGTGCCCTTCAGCTTCGCGCCCGAAAAGGCAACCGCTTACGAGATCGGCGTCAAGAGCGAGTGGTTCGATCATCGGCTACGAGCGAACGCCGCGGCCTATTACACCGACTATGCCAATCTGCAGCTCCAGGAATATACCGGCGGAATCGGCACGACCTCCAACGCGAACGCCTATTACGAAGGCTTCGAGCTCGAGCTGCAGGCCTTGCCGACCAAGAATCTCTCGGTCGACGGCAGCGTGGGCTACGTCAACCCCGTCTATGAGCAATTTCCATATCTGGTCGCCAACGCGGCCGGCGTGCTGACGCAGACGAACATCGCCTCGATCGGCAAGTTCCCCTACGTGCCCGACTGGACGATCCATCTGGGCGTTCAATACACCTTCGACGACACGCCGTTCGGAACGCCGGCGATCCGCGCCGACTATTCGATGACCAGCGAGCGGTACTTCCACACCCAGAACCTGCCGCTCGCGGCGACAGGCGGCGCCAGCAACCCATTCAACAATGTCATCAAGGATCCGGGCCAGAACCTCGTCAGCATCCGCGCGATGCTGCAGGACATCCCCGTCCTCGACGGCAAGGCCCGGATGGAAGTCGAGGTCTATGGCGAGAACCTGCTGGATCAGGATCTGCGGGAATCGGCCATCGATTTCGGCGGGCTCGGCTTCGCCGGCATCTCTTACGGCATGCCGCGGAGCTTCGGCTTCGACGTCAAGGTCGATTACTGAGCCGGAACCTCGTCACCGCGTCGCGTTGACAGCCTGGGCGGCCACGCTCAGGCTGTTCGGCAATGGATACGGTTCATGCGACCTGCGTCGCGTTTGACGGCAGGGGCGTGCTTCTGCGCGGGCCGCCCGGCAGCGGCAAATCCGACTTGGCAGCCCGCGCCATCGAGTCGGGCGCGCGGCTCGTGGCCGATGATCGCGTGACGCTCGTGCGGCGCAGCGGTACTATCATCGCATCGGCGCCTCCTTCGATTCGTGGCATGATCGAGCTTCGTGGACTGGGAATCCTGCGCATCGACTCGGTAGAGGAAACGCCGGTCGCGCTTGTCGCCGATCTGGCCGCTCCACATGAGATCGAGCGCCTGCCCGAGCCCGCGCTCTGCGATATCCTGGGCATCGAGCTCCCTTTCATCAGGCTGGCGCCTTTCGAAGCTTCCGCGCTTGCCAAGCTCAGGCTTGCCCTCACGAACGCCGGCACACCCGACCGGTGGGTGCGATGAGCGGGGAGATACCGCGCCGCCGGTTCGTCATGGTGACCGGAATGTCCGGCGCAGGTCTCTCTACGACCATGAAATCACTGGAAGATCTGGGCTACGAGGCGCTCGACAATCTGCCGCTCTTCCTGTTCGACCTGCTGTTGCGGGAAGCCGAATCACGCGACCGGCCTCTTGCCGTCTCGATCGACAGCCGGACGCGGGATTTCAGCGCCGAGTCGCTACTTGGTCGCCTCAGCCGCCACCGAGATGACCCGGGAATCGCGCTCAGCCTCATTTTCGTCGATGCCAGCGACGATGTGCTGCTGCGCCGCTATACCGAGACGCGCCGCCGCCATCCGCTGGCGATCGGCCGGCCGGTCATCGACGGAATCCACAATGAGCGGGCGCTGCTGGAACCCGTGAAACTCACCAGCGACCTGGTCATCGACACTTCGGATCTGTCCATACATGATCTCAGGCGGATCGTGAGCGGCCATTTCGGGCTGGAGCGAACCCCCGATCTCGGGGTGTTCGTCACCTCCTTCTCCTACCGCAAGGGCCTGCCACGCGACGCGGACCTTGTGTTCGACGTCCGATTCTTGCGCAATCCGCACTGGGACCCCGCGCTCCGACCGTTTACGGGCCGGGACCCGCCGGTGGCCGGGTTCATCGAGGCGGATCCGGCGTTGACGCCCTTCATGGACCGGCTGACCGGATTTCTGGCGCCGCTTCTGCCGAGCTATCGGCAGGAGGGGAAGAGCTACCTCACCATTGGGATCGGCTGCACCGGTGGGCGGCATCGCTCGGTCTATGTCGCCGAGCGTCTCACCGCTTGGTTGAAAGGCCAGGGCACGAGGGTCAGCCTGGGACACCGGGACCTCGAAAGGCCGGAGAGCGAAGGATGACCGCAGCGCACGATCACCGGCACGACCATCGGCACACCCACGGCCATTCCAGCGAGAAGCGTGTCCTGCTCACCTTCGCGCTGATCACGATCTTCATGGCGGTCGAGGCGGTGGGAGGCTGGCTGTCGGGCTCTCTGACGCTGATGGCCGACGCAGGTCACATGTTGACCGATTCGGCGGCGCTGGCGCTGGCGCTGATGGCGCAGCGCGCGACGCGCCAGCCGATCGACGCGCTGATGTCCTACGGCCGCGACCGGTTCTCGGTGCTGGCGGCGCTGATCAACGGTCTCGGCCTGATCGCAATCGTCATCTGGATCGCCGTTGAGGCGATCCGTCGCCTCGTGACTCCGGAGCCGGTCCTGGCCGTTCCCATGCTCGCGATCGCGATCGCCGGGCTCGCCGTCAATTCCGGCGCCTTCTTCCTTCTCCATGGCGCCGATCGCGACAATCTCAACATCCACGCCGCCTTGCTGCATGTTTTGGGGGACATTCTCGCGTCGCTTGCTGCGGTCGTGGCGGCTCTGGTAATCCTCCTCACCGGATGGACGCCCGCCGACCCCATCCTCTCCACCATCGCCGGTGCTCTCATCTTGCGAAATGCCGTTTCCCTCGTCCGCCGTTCCTGGCACGTGCTGATGGAATCGACGCCAGAAGGGGTGAACGCCGAAGAAATCGAAGAATCGCTGGAAGCGCTCGACGGCGTGGCCGATATCCATCATCTCCACGCCTGGTCGCTCGTTCCGGGGAAGCCGCTGATCACACTGCACGCGCGAGTCGAGACCGGGCATGAGCCCGACGACGTGCTGGCCCGCATCAAGCAGGAGCTGGTCGCGCGCTACGGCATCGATCATTCCACCATCCAGATGGAGCGCAGCTGCCCCGATCCGGTCGAGCATCATGATGACGGCCATGGTCATGACGGCGATCACTCCGACCATGATCACGGGCAGCATGATCATGGTCACAGAATGGCTGCCTCATGATCGGTATCGTGCTCGTCACCCATGGCAATCTGGCCCGCGAGTTCCTGGCTGCGATGGAGCATGTCGTCGGCCCACAAGAGCAGGCGCGCGCGATCTCGATCGGCCCGGATGACGACATGGAGCAGCGGCGCGCCGAGATACTGGCGGCCGTGAGTGCCGTGGACACGGGCAACGGCGCGATCGTGCTGACCGATATGTTCGGCGGCACCCCCTCGAACCTCGCGATTTCGATCATGGACCGCGCAAAGGTCGAGGTGCTGGCGGGTGTCAACCTGCCGATGCTGATCAAGCTCGCGAGCGCCCGTCGGACGGAGAGCCTGGCCGACGCGGTCGCTCAGGCGCGCGATGCCGGGCGCAAATATATCAGCATCGCCTCCACACTCCTGACCGATCAGCCGTGAACGATTCGCTCCGCTGTTGCGCGACGATCGTGAACGAGCGCGGGCTGCACGCCCGGGCGGCGGCGAAGTTCGTCAAGCTGGCCGATAGTTTCGACGCCATGGTTACGGTGGAGCGCAACGGCACGGCCGTCGACGGCCGCTCGATCATGGGATTGATGATGCTGGCCGCCGGACCCGGCGCCGAGCTGCAGCTCTGCGCCACCGGAGCCCAGGCCGAGGCGGCGATCGCGGCGCTGTCGGACCTGATCGAGCGCGGCTTTGACGAGGGCCCCGCAGCCTAACCGGCCTTTTTACACAAAATTCACCATCGGCGCTCAGGGTTGCCGCAACGGGGGCCTCCTGTTAATCCTCCGCGGCCGGACGGCACCGGTACGAATCCAAGAGGAAATCATGGCCGAATCCGCGGACTACAAGGTTAAGGACATCTCTCTCGCCGATTGGGGCCGACGCGAGATCGCGATCGCTGAGACCGAGATGCCGGGCCTGATGGCGTTGCGCGAGGAGTTCGGCAGTTCGAAGCCCTTGAAGGGCGCGCGGGTTGCTGGCTCGCTTCATATGACGATTCAGACGGCCGTGCTGATCGAGACGCTCAAGGCTCTCGGCGCCGACGTGCGCTGGGCGTCCTGCAACATCTATTCGACGCAGGATCACGCGGCCGCGGCCATCGCCGCCACCGGGACCCCGGTCTTCGCGATCAAGGGCGAAAGCCTCAAGGATTACTGGGAGTATACGCATCGCATTTTCGAATGGCGCGACGGCGGCGTTCCCAACATGATCCTGGACGATGGAGGCGACGCGACTCTGCTGATCCATCTCGGTCTTCGAGCGGAGAACGGCGATGTCGCGTTTCTGGAAGGCGCGACGAATGAAGAGGAAGAGGTTCTCTTTTCGGCGATCAAGCGCCGCTTGAAAGAAAAGCCTGGCTTCTACAAAGCTTGCGCGACGTCGATCCGCGGCGTCACGGAAGAGACGACGACCGGCGTGCATCGCCTCTACGACATGCAGAAAGCCGGAACGCTGCTGTGGCCGGCGATCAACGTGAATGACAGCGTCACGAAGTCGAAATTCGACAATCTTTACGGTTGCCGCGAGAGCCTGGTTGACGGCATCCGGCGCGGCACCGACGTGATGATGGCGGGCAAGGTCGCTGTGGTTGCCGGCTTCGGCGACGTCGGCAAGGGCTCGGCCGCCTCGCTCCGTAATGCCGGGGCGCGCGTGATCGTCACCGAAGCCGACCCGATCTGCGCGCTCCAAGCAGCGATGGAAGGCTACCAGGTGGCGGCCATGGAGGACGTGGCGCCGGTCGGCGACATCTTCGTCACCGCAACCGGCAATGTCGACGTCATCACGCTCGATCATATGCGGGCGATGAAGGACCGCGCGATCGTCTGCAATATCGGCCACTTCGACAGCGAGATTCAGATCGACGCGCTGCGCAATTACAAATGGGAAGAGGTCAAGCCGCAGGTGGACGAGGTGCTCTTCCCCGACGGCAAGCGCCTGATCGTGCTGTCCAAGGGGCGACTGGTGAATCTGGGCAATGCCACAGGTCATCCGAGCTTCGTGATGAGCGCGTCCTTCACGAACCAGACGCTGGCTCAGATGGAGCTCTGGCAGAATGCGCAGAAATATGAGCGCAAGGTCTATGTCTTGCCCAAAGCGCTCGACGAGAAGGTGGCGCGCCTGCATCTGGCGAAGATCGGCGTCAAGCTGACCGAGCTGACCGATAAGCAGGCGAATTATCTCGGCGTGAAGAAGGCAGGTCCCTTCAAGCCGGACCATTACCGCTACTGATACGGGAATGACGGACGTGGCGCTGTTTGTCGATCGCGCTCTGTCAATTCGCCCCGGCGCAGGTTAGCCTGTGTCGGTGTTCAACACGCTCGAAACATCCGAGTCCCGGTCCGGCCAGGGGCCTCTGGAAAGGTTGACCGCGCGCTTCGGCAAAGGGCGTCGTCGAGAGGTGGTCGATGCGTTGAGCCTCCTGTCGGCGGCCGGCCCCTCGCCCTCTCTTGTGTGGTCCTCCGATGGCGCCTTCCATGCGTCCTCGGATGCCGCTAAGCTGCTGGAAATCGATAGAATATCCGGGCTGTATGATATCGAAGCCGCTTTCGACGAAGCGGATCGGCCCCTGTTCGCCCAGCAATTCACGGGGCTGCGCACCCGCGGGCAGCCCTTCGATATGACGGCGCGGCTTTCGTCGGGCGACACGATCGCTCTCGCCGGCCGTCGAGCAGGCCTGGGCGAGACGAGTTTCGATATTCTATGGCTTCGCGCCGGCCCGCCGGCGTCGGAGAAATCAGTGACCGCGGCGGCACAGGCTCTGGTTGCGCTTCTGGACGGAATGCCGGTGCCCGCCTGGCTGCGCAGCGCGGAACTCGATATCGTGTGGTGCAATCGAGCCTGCGCCGAATCGCTCGGAAAAACGCGAGACGCGATCGTCGGGGGCAGCAACGAGATCGCAGCCAACGTCCTCGACCGAAGCGGACGAGGGATTGCCGAAAAAGCGCGTGAACAAGGTAGGCCCTTGTCCGAAAGCCGCCATGTGGTGCTCGGGGGCGCGCGAAGGCTGCTCGAGATCACGGAGCACCCTTCGGAAAGCGGCAATTGCCCGGCTTTCGGCTACGCGCTCGACCGGACGCCTGTCGAGGAAATCCAGAACGAGCTGGAGCGGCACCTGTCCGCTCATGCCGAAGTGTTGGAGCAGCTGCGCAGCGCCATCGCGATTTTCGGCCCGGACATGCGGCTGAAGTTCTTCAACGGCGCCATGTGCGAGCTGTGGGGCCTCTCCGAGCAGTGGATGGCCGGCCATCCGACTCTGTCGGAAATGCTGGAACTGCTGCGCGAGCGACGGCAGCTGCCGGAACAGGCCGATTTCCGCCGCTACAAGCTCGACCAGATGGCGATGTTCACCTCGCTGATCGAGCCGCATCAGGAGCTGCTCTATCGGCCGGACGGCAGCATCGTCCGACTGCTGGTCGTCCCGCACCCGATGGGCGGGCTGATGTTCAGCTACGAGGATGTGACGAGTCGCCTGCAGCTCGAATCCAGCTACAACACGCTGATCGCCGTCCAGCGCGAGACTCTCGACAATCTTGCCGAGGGAATCGCGGTGTTCGGCGGCGATGGGCGGCTCGGGCTTTGGAACCCGCCCTTTGCCCAGATGTGGGGCCTCGATCCGGAGGCGCTGGAGGCGCGTCCGCATGTGAGCGACCTCGCGGCCAAGTTCGAGCTCTTCTTCGCTGGAACCGAGCAGGCGCATCTGGTGCGCGACATCGTCGTCGGTAACGCGCTCGACCGCACCCCCAGGCTCGGCCGGATCGGCCGGTCGGACGGCGTAATCTTCGAATATCGCAGCGTGCCGCTGCCCGACGGCGCAGTGCTCAACAGCTTCACCGACGTAACCGACAGCGACCGCGTCGAGCAGGCGCTGCGCGACCGCAACGACGCACTGCTCGCGGCCGATCAGCTGAAGCTCGACTTCCTGGCGAATGTCTCCTACCAGCTCCGCACGCCGCTCAACGCGATGATCGGCTTCACCGAGATCCTGACCAACCGCTATTTCGGCGAGCTCAATGACCGCCAGGCGGAATATGTCGATGGCGTGCTGCAAGCCGGTCGGCGGCTAGAAGCCCTGATCGACGCGATCCTCGACCTTTCCAGCATCGAGGCAGGCTATCTCCGGCTCGATGTCGATACGATCGATATCACGAAGATGATCGAGGATGTCCGCGCCATCACCGCCGAATGGGCGCAGCGCGAGCGCATCGAGCTGACGATCGACTGCCAGAAGGATGTAGGCCGGATCATCGGCGACGAGCGGCGCGTCAAACAGGTGCTTCTGAACCTGCTCGCCAACGCGATCAAGTTCACGCCGCCGGGCGGTTGGATCGAGCTTGCAGCCGAGTCACGCGGAGACGCCGTGGCCCTAATCGTGTCGGACAATGGGGTCGGAATTCCGGAGGAAGACCGCGAGCGGGTCTTTGCGCCCTTCGAGCGCGCGCGACGAAGCCACCCGAGAAGCGGCGCGGGAGTCGGTCTGGCGCTGGTCAAGCGCTTTGTCACGATGCATGGCGGCACCGTCGAGCTGCTGAGCGATCCCGACGCAGGCACGAAAGTGGTCTGTCTGCTGCCCCGTCGGCCGCCGGACCTGGCTGTGGCCGAGCCCGCTTAAGCTCAATCGACTTGGCCTAGTTTAACCTCCGCGGCGGGCTTCTCCTTGCGGAAGGACATTGCCAGCCGGACGACGTAGAGCAGCACCACGCCGGCGGCGACGATTTTGGTGCCCGGCTCGACGTACTTGGCGACCAGAAGATAATTCTGGCCGAGCGTGTAGCCGGCATAGCCGAGCCCCCCCATCCAGATCGTCGAACCCAGGGTCGAATAGACGAGGAACCGGCCGAGCGGCATGCGCGCGATGCCGGCCGGGATCGAGATCACCGCCCGGATTGCCGGGATCATGCGGCCGAAGAAGACCGAGGCGGCGCCGTGCCGCTCGAACCAGGCGAAGACCCGCTCGACCTCGTGCGGCGTCACCGTCATCCAGCGGCCGTAGCGGCGCGCCAGCTTCTCGACCCGCTTCTCGCCGAGAATGCGGCCACCGATATACCAGGGCATCTGGCCCGCCATCGTACCCAGCACCGCGAAGAAAATGACCCCGCCGAGTCCCAGATCCTGTCGGGCCGCGAGGTAGCCGCAGAACGGCATCACGACCTCGCTTGGAAGCGCGGGAAAGATGTTCTCCGTAAACAGCATCAGGAAAACGCCGAAATAGCCGAGCGCGCCGAACGTGTTTTCGAGCCATCCGATCATGCGGCGGGGATGCCTTTCGTGGTCGAGTATTCGAAATGGAGCGCCTCGCCCGGACGGGCCGCGGCGTACGCTCCATGCGCCGCGAGCGCAGCCTCGGCGAATCCGGTTAATATGAGCTTGAGCTTGCCCGGATAGGCGGCGATATCGCCGATTGCAAACACCCCAGGCAGGTTCGTCACGCAGCTCGCCGGGTCGACCGCGATATGGCCGTGGGAGAGCCCGAGGCCCCAATCGGCGATCGGGCCGAGCTCCATCGCGAGCCCGAAGAATGGCAGCAGCCTGTCGGCCTGCAAGAGCCGCTCCTCGCCATCCAATGTCGCAACGCGGACTCCGGTGAGTTCCCCGTCTCGTCCTTCGAGACCCGCCAGCTGATAGGGCACGATCATCTCGATCCTGCCTTGTTCCTCGAGATCGCGCATGCGGCGCACGCTGTCGGGCGCGGCGCGGAACTTGTCCCGGCGGTGGACGACCATGACACGATCCGCCACCGTCGCCAGCGACACCGCCCAGTCGACCGCGCTGTCGCCACCGCCGGCGATCACCACACGGCGGCCGGCGAAATCCTGCCGCCGCTTGACCAGATAGAAGACCGAGCGGTTCTCGTACTGCTCGAGTCCCTCGAGCGGCGGCCGATTGGGCCCGAAGGCCCCGGCGCCGCCGGCGATCACGACGGCCCGGCAATCGATCTCGAGTCCGGCCGACGTCCCGACACGCCAGCCGTCCTCGGTGCGGGTCAGGCCGGTCACCTGCTGGCTCAAATGGTAGGTCGGGTGGAAGGGCTTGGCCTGCTCAGCCAGCCTTTCTATCAAGGTCGCCGCCTCGATCTCCGGATAGGCGGGAATGTCGAAGATCGGCTTTTCCGGGTAGAGCGCCACGCATTGCCCGCCGATCGCCTCCAGCGTGTCGACCACGTGGCAGCGGAGCTTCAGCATGCCGCATTCGAACACGGCAAACAGCCCGACGGGCCCGGCGCCGACGATGACGACGTCGGTGTCGATGGGCTGGGCGGGCGGGTTCGCGTCGGGCATGGCGCGCCCCTTGTGTCCCATGCGCGGCCCGCAAGCAACCCTGGCGGATAGACGTCCATTCTTTCTCATTTCGTCATCCCCAGGCTTGACCCCGGGGATCCGCGTGGTTCAGCCAGCGAGGCACAAGACCTGGATGCCCGGATCAAGTCCCGGCATACAATCGGGAGGGAGGGTAGACCCGTGCCCATCTCCACGGTCATATCGTCTCGACATGGATACTTCGATCCGCATCCACCTCCCGGACAAAGCCGCGACCGAGGCGCTCGCCGCCCGCCTGGCGCCGTTGCTCGCGCCCGGTCACCTGATCGCGTTATTCGGCGATCTGGGGACGGGCAAGACAGCCTTCGCACGAGCGCTGATCCATGCCCTCGGCGCCGAAGAGGACGTGCCGAGCCCCACCTTCACGCTGCTGCAAACATACGACACGTCCAAGGGCATGGTCTGGCATTACGACCTGTATCGCATCGCCGCGCCGGACGAGCTGGTCGAGCTGGGCTGGGAGGAGTCACGGACGGGGATCGTCCTGATTGAATGGCCCGACCGGGCCGGAGCGCTATTGCCGGTCGATCGGCTGGACATTCTGTTCGCCTACGGCGCCTCGGAAGGCGCAAGGGATGCGACCCTTTGCCCGCAAGGCTCCTGGGGCATGCGTTCGGGGCTCCGCGCAGCTTTACAGGGACCCGACCAGGGCCAATAGTCCGGCCGCGAATTCTCCAGGCGACGGTCGTAGGGTTAAGACATGTCTCAGTTCAAGCCGGCCGCGGCGATGATTCTGGCTGCCGGACTCGGGGAGCGCATGCGACCCCTGACCCTCGAACGGCCGAAGCCGCTGCTGAGTGTGGGCGGCAAGGCGCTGATCGACTGGACGCTGGACCGTTTCGAGGCGGCCGGGCTCGGCCGGATCGTCGTCAATCTTCACTACAAGGGCGAGATGATTGAGCGGCACCTGGCTGGTCGCAACGTCCGACTCTCCTACGAGGCCGAGCGCTTGGAGACCGGCGGCGGTGTCGCCAAGGCGCTGCCTCTCTTAGGCGAACTGCCCTTTTACGTCGCGAACTCCGACACGATCTGGCTCGACGGTCCGACCCCGGCGCTGGACCGGTTGGCGGTGACCTGGGACGACGAGCGGATGGATGCGCTGCTGCTGCTGATGGCCGCGCCGCGCGCCGAGGATTATGACGGCGCCGGCGATTTCCTGATGGACCCGGCCGGCCGGCTGACCAAGCGCCCCGAGCGTCTGATCGCGCCCTATGTCTATGCCGGGCTGCAGATCGCATCGCCGCGGTTATTCCGCGAGCGACCCGACGGCGCGTTCGGCTTCATGCGGCTCTGGCTGCG
Source organism: Alphaproteobacteria bacterium (assembly GCA_035293565.1). Lineage (GTDB taxonomy): Bacteria > Pseudomonadota > Alphaproteobacteria > BOG-932 > Roseiterribacteraceae > DATGMP01. Next base: position 72,994 of record DATGMP010000112.1, read on the forward strand.
CGCCCAGGAGGAAGGCCGCCTGTTCGGCCTAGTCCATGACGGCGCCTGGTTTCATGTCGGCACCCCCGACACCCTCGCCGCCACCGACTACCAGCTCGATCCGAGGAATGCGCGGTGGTTGGAGCGATAGACGAGCGCTGTCCGCGTTCAGCCGCGCAATCATTTCATAGGCCACATATGTTCTCTCTTTATTCCGAAGAATAAATCAAGAACACGCAACGGTGCTCCGCCGACGGCATCCCGCTACAATAGGGCATGTCGAATCGGGGTCAGCCGGGGCGGGTTTTCAATATTCCGGCCGGGGTCGCCTTCGCGGATGCGTTGGCGCGAGGATTGCTTTCCATGGCGGCAGGCGATCCGCTGGCGCTTGCCCGCATGACGCTGCTGCTGCCGACGCGGCGCGCGGCGCGGGCTGTGTCGGAGGCATTTCTGCGGGTGGCGGAGGGCGATGCGCTTCTGCTGCCGCGGATGTTCGCGCTGGCCGATCTGGACGAAGAGGCCGGCATCGCGGCATCGGCTTCGCTGCCGACCGCGATCGAGCGGCTGGACCGCACCTTGCAATTGGCGCGGCTCGTCGTCTCGGCCGGCGACCAATTCGCGGCGACGCCGGAGCAGGCGCTGAAACTGGCCCAGTCGCTCTCTGGTCTGATCGACGAAGTGCAGACGGAGGGCATCGACTTCGCCAAGCTCGCCGAGCTCGCGCCCGAGGAATTCGCCGGTCATTGGCAGGAAACGCTTAAGTTCCTGCGCATCGTAACCGAGGTTTGGCCGGCGCATTTGGAAGAGGAAGGACTCGTTGATCCGGTCCACCGCAGGATCCTGGCGTTGGAGGCGCGCCGCGAGGCCTGGGCTCGCAACCCGCCCGCCGATCCGGTAATCGCGGCGGGTTTCGTCAATGCCGACCCTGCGCTGTCGGACCTCATCGGCGTGATCACGCGGCTGCCGCGGGGCGTCCTTGTGCTGCCCGGGCTCGATCTCGACCTCGACAATGAAGCCTGGGATGCGATCGAGCCCACTCATCCGCAATTCGGGCTGAAGGCGCTGATCGGGCGGATCGGAATCGACCGGGATCAGGTCCGGCCCTGGTCGGACGTTGATGCCGTCGAGCTCAGCCGAACCGGTCGCGCGCGGTTGCTCGCCGAGGCGCTGCGCCCGGCCGAGACGACCGAGCGTTGGCGCACGATGGCGCGGCCACCGCAAGATGCGCTCGACGGGCTGGCGCTGCTCGAATGCGAGACCGCGGGCGAAGAGGCCGAAGCGATCGCCCTCGCCATGCGGCGCACGCTCGAGAGCCCCGGCCGCACCGCGGCGCTGGTAACTCCCGATCGGGGGCTGGCGCGGCGCGTCGCCGCCGCGCTCCGTCGCTGGGGCGTGGAAGTCGACGATTCGGCCGGCCGGCCGCTCTCCGAGACCCCCGTCGGCATCTTCCTCGAGCTCGTCATTCAGGCCGCCGTCACCGATTTCGCGCCGCGGCCGCTGCTCGCCTTGCTGAAACACCCAATGGCCGCCTGCGGTCGCGAGCCCGAAGCGCTCCGCAGGCTGGCGCGTTCGCTCGAACGCGCCGCGCTCCGCGGGCCGCGGCCGGCGCCAGGGCTGGAGGGACTCGCAACCGCGCTTGGACGAGTCGAGGCCCGTGCGTTTGACGGCGGCCCGGCGGAGAAGGACGAATTGCTGGGCTGGGTCGCCGATCTCGCGCAGCGCGTCAGACCGCTCACGAAAATCATAGCGGCCAAGGGGGGCACGCTTGCCGATCTGGTTCTAGCCCATGGCGAGGCTGCGGAGGCGCTTGCCGAGACGCCGCGCGTTGCGGGCCCGTTCCGTCTCTGGCGCGGTCAGGATGGCGAGGCGGCGGCCGAGCTGCTCGCCAAGCTGGCGGGACCGGCAAGCGCCGCCTTTCCCGCTCTCGCGGCGGACGCCTATCTGGCTGCGCTCGGGCTGCTGATGAGCGGCATCACCATCCGCCCGCTCTACGGCGCCCATCCGCGGCTCAGCATCTGGGGGCTGATCGAGGCCAGGCTGCAGCAGGCCGACCTCACGATACTGTCCGGCCTGAATGAGGGTGTGTGGCCGCCGCTGCCGGGGGACGAGCCCTGGATGTCGCGACCGATGCGAGCGAAATTCGGCCTGCCTCCGCTGGAGACGCGGATCGGGCTGGCGGCTCAGGATTTCCTGCTCGCCGCCTCCGGTCCCGACGTGCTGCTGACCCGCGCCAAGCGCGCGGAGGGCGCGCCCACGGTGCGGGCCCGCTTCCTGTCGCGGCTGGAAACCATGCTGGGCGCCTTCGGCCTGTCCATCCCGCGCGCGGAGGCCGCCATGTTTACGGCCTGGGCCGAGGCGATCGACCGACCGCAGGCGATCCAGCCTTGCCGCCCGCCGCTGCCCAAGCCGCCGCTCCGTGCCCGCCCGCGCAAGCTGTCGGTGACGGCGGTCGAGACCTGGATGCGTGACCCCTACGCGCTCTATGCGCGCCATATCCTGAAGCTCAGGCCGCTCGACCCGATCGATTCCGATCCCGGCGCCGCCGAGCGCGGCAATTTCATTCATGAGGCGCTTCACCGCTTCATCAGCGAAGCGGGCGCGAACCTTGACGAGCGCGACCTCCTGGCCGCCGGCCGCGCGGTCTTCGGCGAGGCGATCGCCCATCCGTCGGTCGCAGCCTTCTGGTGGCCGCGTTTCGAGCGCATCGCGCGCTGGTTCCTGGAGGCGTTCGAGCGGCCGCGCCGCCGGGCCGGGATCACGCCGCTCGCAACCGAGGTCCCTGGAAGCCTGGAACTCGCCGGACCAGGGGGGCCCTTCACGCTTACCGCCAAGGCCGACCGGATCGACCGACTGTCGGACGGCAGTCTTTCGATCCTCGATTACAAGACCGGGCGTGTTCCGAAGACGGACGAGGTTTCCTGGGGCCTGGCGCCGCAGCTGCCGCTCGAAGCGGCCATTGCCGAGTTCGGCGGTTTTGCGGGCGTGCCGCGGGGCGAGACCGCCGAGTTGACCTTCCTGAAGCTGACCGGCGGTAATCCGCCCGGCGAGATCTTTTCAGCATTGGGCGGCATCGACATTCATGACGAGGTGCGGGCCGCGCGCGACGGGCTGCTGCGCCTCATCATGTTGTTCGACAATCCGGCAACGCCCTATCCCGCCAAGCCGCGCCCCGAACATGCCCGCGGCGGTGACTATGACCATCTGGCGCGGATCGGCGAATGGGCTCCCGACACGTCGGAGGATTTGGCGTGAACGACCAGGGCGCGCTCCAGCGCACGGCCCAGCATCGTGCCTCCGATCCGGCCACCAGCGTCTGGGTCGACGCGTCGGCCGGCACCGGCAAGACCAAGGTGCTGACCGATCGGGTGCTGAGGCTGCTGCTGGACGGAACCGAGCCGCGGAAAATCCTCTGCATCACCTTTACCCGCGCGGCCGCCGCCGAAATGTCCAATCGTATCGTCGAGGCGCTCGGCGAATGGGCTGTCATCGCGGATGCCGAGCTGGACCGGTCGCTGACCGAGCTCACCGGCGGCAGGCCGAACGACCCGATACGGTCGCGGGCCCGCCAGCTCTTCGCGCGGATCGTAGACGCCCAGCCTGCGCTGCGCATCCAGACGATCCACGCCTTCTGCCAATCGGTGCTGCGCCGCTTCCCGGTCGAGGCAAGCCTGGCGCCGCATTTCGAACTGATCGACGACCGCACCGGCGGCGAGATGTTGGCCGAAGCGCAGCGCGACCTGCTGGTCGAGGCAGGCCTCAGGCCGGCCGAGCCGCTCGGCCGGGCGCTCGCGGTTCTGGTCGAGCATATGAATGAGCAGCGCTTCGGCGAGCTGATGCAGGCCGTGGTCGCCGCCCGGCGAGGGATCGCCGATGCGTTGGAGGCGCATCACGGCACGGCGATGCTCGTTGCGGCGATGCGCCGGAAGCTCGGCCTCGCGACCGACGATAGCCCCGAATCGATCCTCGCGGCTGCTTGCAGGGGCGGCATCGACGCCGAAGGGCTGCGCCTCGCCTGCGCCCGGCTGTCCGAGGGCAGCGATACGGACCGCAGGCGCGGCCGAGCGATCGCCGCTTGGCTCGACAGTGTCGATCGGCCAGCCGGTTGGGAGGGCTATGTCGCGGCCTTCCTCACCGAGAAGGGCGAGCCCAACCGATCCTTCGCGCGCACCAAGGCGCATCAGGACATGGCGCCGATCTTGGATGCGGAAGCCGACCGCGTGGCGCGCATCTGCGAAAGGCTGAGGGCTGCGAAGACCGCGCGCGCGACCGAGGCGCTGCTGGTCGCAGCCGACGCGCTGCTCTCCCGCTACGAGGCCGCCAAGCGCGCCCGCGCGCTGCTCGACTATGACGATCTGGTGGAGAAAACCCGGCAGCTGCTGGAAAGCCCCGAGCGGGCCGCCTGGGTGTTGTTCAAGCTCGATGGCGGCATCGACCACATCCTGCTCGACGAGGCGCAGGATACGAACCCCGAGCAATGGCGGATCGTCCAGGCGCTGGCGGCGGAGTTCTTCTCGGGCGAGGGCGCTCGGGAGAGCGACCGCACCATCTTCGTGGTCGGCGACGAGAAGCAGTCGATCTACAGCTTCCAAGGCGCCGACCCAGCCGCGCTGGGGCGGTTGAAGCGTTATTTCGAGCGGCGCATCGAGGAGGCGGAGGGCGGATTTGAGGATGTCAATCTCACGATCTCCTACCGCTCGACCGAGCCCATTCTGACGCTGGTCGATCACGTTTTCGCGGACCCGATCGCGCGAGAGGGGGTCGTGAGCGATTCCGGGATCGAAATCCAGCATAGAGCCAAGCGCATCGGCCATGGCGGTCTGGTCGAGCTGTGGCCGCCCTTCACGCCGAGCGAAAGCCAGGAAATCCTCGAGCCGTGGCCGGCGCCGGCGGCCGCTCCGCCGTTGGGCGATCCGCAAACGGAGCTCGCCGAGCATATCGCCGAGACGATCAAAAGCTGGATCGATCGCGCTGAACTCCTGCCGGGGCAGGGACGTGCCGTCACAGCGGGCGATGTCATGGTTCTGGTGCGGCGGCGGACCCGCTTCGTCGACCCGATGGTCCGCGCGCTTAAGACGCGCGGCGTGGCGGTCGCCGGCGTGGACCGGCTGGCGTTGACGGGACCGCTGGCGGTCAGGGACCTGATGGCGCTCGGCCGATTCCTGCTGCTGCCCGAGGACGACCTCAATCTCGCGGCGCTCTTGAAAAGTCCGCTCATCGGAATTGCCGAGGACGAGCTGTTCCTGCTCGCCCATAGTCGGACGGGAAGCCTGTGGAACGCGCTTTCCATGGCGGCCGAACGCGACCTCCTGTTCGAGCCGGTGCGCGCCTGGCTCGCTGGCCTTCTGGCCACGGTCGATTTCAATCGGCCATTCGAGCTTTTCGCAGGTGTGCTGGCTATGCCCTGCCCTGGCGATCCTACAGGCAGCGGCAAACGCGCGCTTTGGCGGCGGCTCGGTCCCGATTCGCTCGACCCGCTGGACGAGTTCCTCTCGGCGGCGCTCGAATTCGAGCGCCGCCACCCCCCCACGCTCGAGGGCTTCATCGGCTGGCTGGAAACGAGCGAAGCGGAGATCAAGCGCGAGCTCGCCAATCGCGGCGACGCGGTCAGGATCGTTACGGTCCACGGCGCCAAAGGACTCCAGGCGCCGATCGTCTTCCTGCCCGATACGATCCAGCTCCCACGCCCATCCAACGGGCCGCAGCTGCTTTGGAGCGAAGACGGCGATAACCGCAGAATCCCCTACTGGGTTCCGCGAGCCGACATTCGTCCGACCTTTTGCACCCGACTCGCCGAAGCCGCGCGGATAAAGACCGACCAGGAATATCGGCGGCTGCTGTATGTGGCGCTCACCCGCGCCCAGGACCGGCTCTATATCGCCGGCTGGACCGGTCCACGGAGCCCGACTGCCGGCCACTGGCACGGGCTGGTCGAGGCGGGGATGCGCGCGGCCGGCGCGATCGAGATCGAGATCGAGAACGGGAAAGGAAAGATCCTGCGGATCGAGCAACCGCAGACCAGGCCAGTTGCGCGAGCGGTTTCCGCGTTCCCGTCTGCGACCGCCCCGGCGCTCCCGGATTGGGCGCGGCGGCCCGCGCCCAAGGAGCCCCGGCCGACGCGTCCGCTGACGCCGTCTCGATTGGAGACTCCGGGGGCCGAGGAGCCCGCGGCGCCGTCGCCCGCCTCGGCCGAGGATGCCCGACGTTTCCGGCGCGGCCGGGCGATGCACAGGCTGCTGCAGGTCCTGCCGGACCTGGCGGTCGATGAAAGGGCGGCCGGCGGGGCGCGGCTACTGGCGGAATTCGCGCCCGACGAGCGGGAGGCGATGCTTGCCGAGGCGTTGGCGGTGATCGACGACCCCGCCTGCGCCGCCTTCTTCGGACCCTCATCACGCGCCGAAGTCCCGATCGTCGGCCGGATCGGCGCGCGCGGCATATCGGGGCAGATCGATCGGTTGCTCGTCGAGCCGCAGCGCGTGACGATCGTCGATTTCAAAAGCGGCCGCGCCCCGCCGGGCGGCGCCGACACCGTGCCGTCAACCTATCTCGCGCAGATGGCGGCCTACCGCGCGGTTCTCCGTCAGATCTATCCCGACCGCGAGATCGCAATGGTCCTCGTCTGGACCGACGGCCCCAGGGTCGACCGAATCCCATCCGACGCGCTCGATCCATTCGAGGAATATCTGCTGGCCGTCCCGGCCTGATCTCAGTGGTGGTGATAGTCGCCCGCGTAGCTGTTGGACGAGACCGAAGCGCTGCCCGGCGGGATGCCGATCACCGCCATCTGCCCGGCATTCGACTCGTCCTGCAGCAGCGTCGTCTCGCTGTGAGCGACTGTGTTGGCGTCGCTCTGGCTGAAATCGAAGATTTCGCTCAGAAGGCTCTGCTGCGAAGCCGGGTTGGTAATCGTCACGCCATTGAACTGCGCCGCGCCGTGATGCCCGCCATGATCCTGGTCGCGGAAATCGAGCAGCGTGATCGAAGTCGCCGACGATGACGGATTTTTGAGCGACGTGCTGCCGAAGGTGATCAAGAGATCGTTGTTTTCGTCCGACTCAGAGTGAGAATAGGCCGAGTGGACGTAGGTGAAGGTCACCGTGCCCATATTGGCCACGCTGCCCGAGTTATCAGTCGCGTTGAACACGCCCGACAACATCAGGCGGTCGCCCTGGGCCATGCTGAAGTCGGTGATCACCGTCCCACCGGTCGACCCGCCGAACCAGAATTTGTCCACACCGGAGCCGCCTGTAATGACGACGGTGCCGAGCGCCGCAGCATTGGCGCCTGTCCCGCCCTGCAGGATGAACATGTCGTTGCCGCCGCCGCCGGAGATTTGCTGAGCGTTGGCGTCCGTCGACTTCAGATGGAGAGGATCGGTGACGTTCGGCTGCTGCCCATGCGTATTGATCAGCACGGTGTCGTTGCCGGAGCCGGTGCTGACGGAGTCGTTTCCGTTTCCCGTCACGATCATGTCGGCGCCGCTGCCGCCCCGGATCGCGTTACCGATACCGTTGCCGCCGACGATCGTATCGCCGCCGTCTCCACCGTAGAGCGCATTGCTGTTGCCGTTCGGGCCGTTGACCACGTCGCCCGCGCCGTCCCCTGAGACGATTACGTTGTCATTGCCGGTAGTCATCGTCAGCCTGTCGCCATTGCCGTTGCCGCTGAACAGCGCATTGTGGTCGCCGGAGCTGAGGCTGATGAAATCGCCGGCTCCGTCGCCGGCGTAGAGCAGATTGCCGTTTCCCGACGCGAACAGCACGAAGTCCCCGGCACCGTCGCCGGCCTGCAGCACGTTGTTGTTGCCGTTGCCGAACAGCAGGAAATCCCCGGCGCCATCGCCGACCTGGATCAGATTGCCGTTGCCGCCGCCGTTCGACAGAAAATCGCCGGTGCCGTCACCGGCGATCATCGTGTTCTGATTGCCGGAGCCGATGCTGAGATTGTCGGCATTGCCGCCGCCGGCTTGGAGCATATTGTCGTTGCCGGAGCCGATCTGGAGCACGTCGCCGTCGCCCTTGCCGACTTTGACCGAGCTCTCGTTGCCTGTCGCAATATTGACGGAATCGCCCTGACCGTCGCCGAGTTGAAATGTGCTGCAGGTGTCGGTGGCGTCGTTGATGCTGTCGGACGCGCCGTTGCCGGCGATTAGCAGGTCGTTGGTGCTGCTCACGACGTTGATTGCCGCGGCGTTTCCGTTGCCCAGATGGACCGTGTCCTGGCTATCGGTATTGATAGTGACGGTCGCGTTCGCGCCGTCGCCGATCACCAGGGTGTCGTAGCTGCCGGTCTGAAGGCTGATCTGGTCGTTCGCGCCCGTTCCCAGTACCGCCTGCGCGTGACTGCTATTGGCCGCCACCGTGATGGTCTGGTTGTCGGTGTTGCTTGCCGTCGGGCTCGTCCAGTTCCCGGGCGCAGAAATGCCCGTCGCGCCGCTGCCGTCTGGTCCACAATTGTCCGCTGGAGCGCCCGGAACCCCTCCGCCGGGCGGAATAGGCGGACAAGAGCTCCCTTGCGGATTGCCGGATTCGCCGCCGCAGCCTGATTCACCGCCCGAGCCACTGCACCCCGACTCGCCTCCACTTCCCGAATCGCCCCCGCAAGATGAGCCGGACTCGCCGCCCGAGCCGCAGTTGGCCTGGTTCTCGCCGAAATCGGTGCCTGATTCACCGCCGGAGGAAGAGCCCGAGCCTGGACCGGAGCTCGACCCGCAGGCGCTCCCTATCTGCCGCCCCGACTCCAGGCTGTACGACCACTGCGTGTGATTCGCGCTCCAGACGATTTCGGAATTGCCCTGCTGGCTGCCATTCTGCTTCTGCCAACTGGTCATTACACCCCTCCAGATTTCGCGATGGGCACGGTGCATTCCACCGGCGATCGTCGGGAGAGATCACGCCAGCCTTAAAGGAGTTGTTAGGAAATAGAGCAAACCGCCTCAAATATTCCGAGAATTGATAGCTTCGGATTCAATCTTCGCGAGCGATGCGGGCCGCCAGGAGGAACGGACATGGCTGCTCCGCCGGCAGGCTCGCTTGACCGCCAGGCGCCCCCACCATACTTCTCAACCAAGAGGGCGATGCGCGTGCGCGCCCGGACCCGAGGAGCTATTCCGTGACCACCACTGTTACAGACGACACCTTCGAGACCGCGGTCCTGAAATCGGACCGGCCGGTTCTGGTCGATTTTTGGGCTGAGTGGTGCGCGCCGTGTCGTGCAATCGCGCCGATTCTCGAAGATGTTCAGCGCGACAAGGGCGATAAGCTTACGGTCGCGAAGCTCAACATCGACGACAATCCGGGTGTGCCGACCAAGTATGGCGTGCGCGGAATCCCGACATTGATGCTGTTCAAAGGCGGCCAGCTCGCCGCCACCAAGATCGGCGCGCTCCCGAAGGGCGCGCTTTACGACTGGATCGATTCGGTCCTCTGACCGCCGGTCCAATACGATAAGGAGACCGGTCGCTTCGCGCCGGTCTCCTCGTATCCCTCAATCCTGACGGATTGCGTTAGCCCGGATGGGCGGCCTTGAAGGCCTTCAGCTGATCGTTGAAGTTCGAGGCCAGCTTCTGCATCTGATCGACAGCCTTGTTGTGCTTAGTATCGGCGTCGGCTGCGTGCGAGAAATCGAGGCACTTCAGGAAATCGTCGGTGTCGGCCAGGAACTTCTTGACTGAGTCCTGGGCAGTTTTCATCTCGTCGAGCGACGCAGATGCGCCGTTCGGTACGGCCGGGGCCGTTGGCAGTGCGCATTCCGCCGCAAAAGCATGCGAAGCGAATAAAAGACCAGCGACGAAAGTCAGACTCCTCAACATATCGGCTCCTCCGATTTCCCTTCTAGATAGCGCGCAAGCTGTTCCAGCTCGCCGAGGAGCCCGCAGTTTGACCTTTACCCTTTAATGATTGGTATATTCCGTCCGGATCCGAGTTGAGGTCGATTCATTTAAAATTTCCCGCGATATACGGCCTGTAAATAATTACCGCCAACAATGCCGCCCGATCCAAGTGGAGGGAGCGCCAAATGTTTGGCTTCAAGACCGGGCTCGACGGCAAGGGAGCGGGACGCGGATTCTGGACGATTGGACGCAAGGTTACTTGCACGACCGTTCTGCCCGTCGTCCTGGGCTTCGCCATCATCATCGTCCTTAATGTGCGCGAGCAGCGGCAGGCGATGATCGATGTTTCCGACCGGGCTGACGTCCGTGCGACCGAGCTTCTGGCGACGACCATGTCGGCGGCGGTGCGCTACGCACAGGAAGACGCCATCCACGACGCCTATGCCGATGCTGTCGCGGGCTCGAGCGCCGCCAACGTGCTCGTCCGCGACAAGACCGGCAAGGAACTCAGCAGCTACGCCTCCAAGGATCTCCCGAAGGCGGACCTCTCTCGCCTGTCCGGCACCGTTACGAAGACCCAGATCGTCGCGGGTGACGATCATCTCGTCGTTACCGTCCCGGTCACCGCGGGCGGCAACAAGGATGTCGTCGGCTCGCTGACCATCGCCTGGAGCCGCGCGCCGCTGCTCGATCAGATCTGGGCCGGCGTCTCGGTGAGTCTCGAAGTCGCGGTCGCGATCCTCGCCGGCCTGATCGGCCTGCTCGCCTACCTGTTGCACCGGACGATGAGCAAACCGCTGACTCGCCTCAACACCGCCATGACCGGCCTCGCCGCCGGCGACCTCACCGTGCATGTGCCGGAGTCGACCCGCAAGGACGAGATCGGCGCCATGGAACGCGCGGTGAAGGTGTTCAAGGACAACGCGCTCGAGGTGAAGCGTCTGGAAGAGGCGCAGGCCGCCCGCGACGCCACGGCGGCGGCCGAGAAACGCGCCGCGATGGCCCGGCTCGCCGACCAGTTCAACTCCTCCGTCAAAGAAGTGGTGGCGGAAGTCTCCCAGGCGGCCGAGGATCTGCATTCCAGCGCCGAGACGCTGTCGGCCTCGGCCGAGCGCGGTCGCAATGAATCGGCCGTTGTCGCCTCGGCGACGGTCCAGGCCTCGACCAACGTGTCGTCGGTCGCCCAGGCCGCGGTGCTGCTTTCCGAATCGCTCGACCGGATCAGCGAGCAGGTCGCGAATTCCGCCAAGATCGCCCAGGGCGCCTACGAGACCGCCGGCCGAACCAACACGACTGTCCAGTCGCTGGCCCAAGGGGCGCAGAATATCGGCGACGTGGTGCGCGTGATCAGCGATATCGCGAGCCAGACCAATCTTCTAGCACTGAACGCGACGATCGAGGCCGCCCGCGCGGGCGATGCCGGCCGCGGCTTCGCGGTTGTCGCGAGCGAGGTCAAGAGCCTCGCCAACCAGACCGCCCGCGCCACGGAAGAGATCAGCGCCCAGATCGCGGCCATGCAAGGCTCGACCAACGAGGCCGTCAACGCGATCATCGCGATCAGCCAGACGATCGAGGAGATGAACAAGATTGCGACCATGGTCGCCGAGGCCGTCGGCGAGCAGCTCGCGCAAACCCGCGAGATCGTCTCGAACGTCCAGCAGGCCTCTGTCGGCACCCAGGAAGTCGCCAACAGCATCGACACCGTCGACCGCGCCTCGCAGGAAACCGGGGCTTCGGCTCAGCAGGTGCTGGATTCGGCTTCGCTGCTGTCGCGCCGTTTCGCGACGCTCGCCGATCAGGTCGAGAAGTTCCTGGCCGAGGTTCGGGCGGCCTAAGCCGCCCAATCCTCCCGTCTGAGCCCGAGGACCGTCAGCTCTGCCTCGTTGAGCGGCGAGTCCCCGACCAGGAAGAATTCGTCCAGTTGAGGCGGCGCGACCGACGTCCCGGACAGCATGGCATGAACCTGGCCGCGGTGATGGATCTGGTGCACGAAGAGATGCGCCAGCACATGTCCGACGCGCTCCGGCGGAACCGGCCGTTCGCGTTTCAGCTCCACCAGCCGATCGAGATCGGGCTCGGTCAAACGATCGCAGAACCGAACGAGCTTCTGGTCGCTCTCCATTTGGGCTCGGGCCAAGTCGGGCAGTTTCGGGAAGTCCTCGACGGGTCGGAAGACAGAGCGGCCGCGGCCTCCCCCCTCGACAGCATCGATGTAGTACCAATCGACGATCAATATGTGGTGGAGCGTCAGCCTGAGGGATGGGAAAAAGCTGATCCGCGGGGCTTCCAACTCGTCGGGCCGCAGGCCCTTGAGAGCTTCGATCAGCCGGTAATTCGACCAGGCGTTGTTCCGCGCCATGCCGCGAAAATGGTCGAGGAGATCCATCGCTGCCCCCTTGGAATGCCGGGCGAAAGCGTCGCATTGCGAAACGCGTGCCGCCATACGACCTTACACGTATGAACGAACATATCGAAGGCGGGCCCGCGCGTCGGGCAGCGCTGACCGAAGACCTAGCGGCCAGGACCGGCATCGACGAGGCGATGATCGACCGCCTGGTGCGGACTTTCTACGACCGCGTGCGGGCCGATCCGCTGCTGGCGCCTATCTTCGCCGCCAAGATCACCGATTGGGAGCCGCATCTCCAGCGCATGTGCGCATTCTGGTCGTCTGTAGCGCTGATGACGGGTCGCTATCACGGCCAGCCGATGCGGATGCACGCGCCATTGCCGGTCGATGCGCCCCATTTCGACCGCTGGCTGGACCTGTTCGAGACGACGGCGCGCGAAATCTGCCCGCCGGTCGCCGCAGCCCATTTCATCGAGCGCGCTCATCGGATCGCCGACAGCTTGGAACTCGGCATCAATGCCGGGCGAGGCAGTCTCCCCAAAGGTCCGGGGCCCAGCCGGCGGCGACCCGTCGCCGCCCGACCTCAATCGCTGCGACCGAATGCGGCGACCAGCTCGACATGAGTCGTCCAGGGAAACTGGTCGACGGGAGTCACATCGTCCAACCGGTAGCCGCCGGCGACCATGATGGCCGCATCGCGCGCGAATGTCCCTGGGTTGCAGGAGACTGCCGCCACCCTCGCAATCGTCGACTGCGCGATCTGTCGGCACTGCGCCTCGGCGCCGGCGCGCGGCGGATCGACGATCGCCGCGGTGAATCGGTTGAGCTCCGATGCTGTGAGCGGATCGCGGAACAGATCTCGCCGCGTTGCCGCGATGCGCTTTGAGAGGCCGTTCGCTCGAATCGCCCCGCTGAGTGCTCCGATCGCTTCGGCGTCGCCGTCATAGGCGGCAATCCGGCTTCGCGCCGATGCCGGCAGCGCAAAGGTGCCGAGACCCGAGAAAAGATCGACGATCGTATCCCCTGCGTCCAAAGCGCGGAGGACGAGCCGCGTCAGCGCAGCCTCGCCTTCCGCGCTCGGCTGCAAAAACGCGCCCGGCGGCAGCGCGACCGAATAACCCCCAAGCATGACCATGGGCGCGCGGCGCGCCGAGATCGGCTCGGCGTCGCGATGCGCGGCGGGCTTCCATGCAATGCGCGCGAGATCGTGCGCTTCCGCGAAGGATGCGAGCGCTTCCCGTTCGACGAGCGACAGCTCGCGGCGGCGTATGATCGTGATCTCGATCCCGCTGTCGGTCAGGCTCATGCCGAGATCACTCGACTCGCCGCGCTCCAGAATGCGCGCCAGCAGCGCCCGAAGCGGCGCAACAAGAGCCACAAGCTCGGGTCGCAGGACAGGACACTCGGCGAGGTCGATCAGCCGATGACTCGCGCGTTCGGCGAAGCCCAGCACGACGCCGGCGTCGATTCGCTTGCCGGCCAAAGTTGCGCGACGGCGGCTGCCGGGCGGGATCGCGACCGTGTCAGCAACCGGCGCGTCGGACAGTCCCGCGCGGCGCAACGCCTCCTGGACGCGCTCGCGCTTCCACGCGGCCGCCGCGGTAGGATCGAGATGTTGAAACGCGCAGCCGCCACAGCGGCCGAAGTGCCGGCAACGAGGCGCGATCCGCGCCGGTCCAGGCGACAGCAGCTCGACCAGAGCCGCGCTCTTTCCTCCGATTTCAACCCGCGCCAGGTCGCCAGGCGTGGTGAAGGGAATATGCAACCGACCGGAGGCGCCCTCCGCTATTCCATCACCCAGGCCGCCCAGCCGGTCGATCGTGACCGTTTCGATCGCCATCAATCGACCGCGAGCGTCAAAGATTTGAGGTAAGCGCTCTCGGGCAGCATCGGATGAATGGGATGATCGGGACCTGCGCCGGCCTGCCGTAGAATTCGGCCGCTTCGCCCCGCATCGGCCAAGCCCTGAGCCACTGCCTCGCCGAACGGCACCGGCTCGACATTGTGGCTGCAGGAGGCGGCGAATAGGATGCCGCGCGGCGCCGCCAGGGTCGCGGCGAGCCGCACGAGCTTGCGATAGCCGCGCAACGCCGCCGGCACTTCCTTGCGCGATTTGGCGAAAGCCGGCGGATCGACAATCACGATTTCGAAGCGCTGTCCCTCGGCTCGAAGCGCCTCCAGAGCGTCGAAGACGTCCAGGCGGCGAACGGCGCAGCGGTCCGCCACATGGTTGAGCCGCGCCGATTCCATCGCGGCGTCGAGCGCGGCTTGCGATCGGTCGAGCATCAGCACCGACCTGGCGCCCATGAAGGCCGCGAGCACGCCGAAGCCGCCGCCGTAACAATAGGCGTCAAGCACGCGCGCATCCCGCGCGAAGCGCGCGACGAAGGCGCGACTGTCACGCTGGTCGTAGAACCAGCCGGTCTTTTGCCCTTCGAGCGGATGGACGAGAAAGCGCGCGCCATTCTCGACGATCTCGACGCTGTCGCCGATCATGCCCGCCGCCAGCCGGATCTCCGGTTCCAGCCCTTCGAGCTTCCTGGCAGGACTATCGTTCTTCAGCACGATGGCCGTCGGATGGAGGCTATCGGTCAACGCCGCCACGATGGCCGCCTCGGCGCCTGCCGGACCGGCGGCATTGAGCTGGACGGACAGCACGTCGCCCATGCGGTCGACGATCACGGCGGGAAGCCCATCCGCTTCGGCGTGAACGAGGCGGTAGAAGGGCGCCTCATAAAGCCGCGCGCGCAGCGCGAGCGCCGAGCGGAATTTGCGCAGAAAAAAGCCGTTGTCGATCGCAAGGCCCGGCTCGCGCGACAGAAGCCGCGCCGCGATCAAGGTGTGCGGGTTGAAGAAAGCAGTTCCGAGTCCGCGATCCTCCGCCGACACGAGATTCACCACCGACCCCGGCGGAATCGCCTTCGCCGCGGCATCCACCGCGATCTCGTTGGAATAGACCCAGGGATGCCCCGCCTTGACCCGCCCGTCCCGCTTGGGCAGCAGGCGGATGGTGGGGCGGGTTTGGGGATTGTTGTTCATTGCTGTATCCGCCCTCTCGCACCCTGGCCTCTCCCCGCAAGCGGGGAGAGGGTTTAATGCACGAGCCCGCTCGCCCCGCTTGCGGGGAGGGAGCGCCCGCAAAGCGGGAGGGTGAGGGGCTTTTTAAAGACCTACTTCGGCGCCAGGACCATCGTCATCTGGCGGCCTTCGAGCTGAGGCGTCTGCTCGACTTTGGCCAGCGGGTCCAGCTGGTCCTTGACCCGCATCAGCACATTCATGCCGAGCTCTTGATGCATCATCTCGCGGCCACGGAAGCGCATGGTGACCTTCACCTTGTCGCCTTCCTCCAGGAAGTTCGTGGCGCTGCGCATTTTCACGTCATAATCATGGTCGTCGATGTTGGGCCGGAGCTTGATCTCCTTGACCTCGATGACCCTTTGCTTCTTTCGCGCCTCGTTCTTCTTTTTCTGCTGCTCGTATTTGAACTTGCCGAAATCGAGGATTTTGCAAACCGGCGGATCGGCATTCGGCGAGATCTCGACCAGATCGAGCCCCGCATCCTCGGCCGCAGCCAGCGCCTCGCGCGTGGATACGACCCCGATCATCTCTCCGTCCGCCCCGACCAACCGCACATTGGGTACGTTGATCTCGAAATTCACGCGCGGCCCCTCTCGGGACGCGACGTCGTTACCAAACCTAGCTATGGAGCTTCCCCTCGCAAAGTTGAGACAAACCGAAGGGCCGCGTCATGCGGCCCCCGGGGGCATCATATTAGCATGAAGTTGGCGGACCGCATCCTCGAGCGGCAGAAATTCCTGCTTTTCGACCCCGAGTGTCCGCAGAGCCACAGTCCGCTCCGCCGCCTCGCGCTTCCCGACCACGGCCAAAACCGGGACTTTGGCCAAGCTGTGCTCCCGAACCTTGAAATTGATCTTCTCATTTCGAAGGTCGGTTTCCACCCGGAGCCCTTTGGCTTGCAGCGCTTCCGCCACCTCCTTGGCGTAGCCGTCCGCCTCGTTGGTGATGGTGGCGACGACGATCTGGACCGGCGCCAGCCAGGTCGGCAGCTTGCCGGCATAATGCTCGATCAGAATGCCGATGAAGCGCTCCATCGAGCCGAAGATCGCGCGGTGCAGCATCACCGGCCGGTGCCGCGCCCCGTCCTCGCCGACATATTCGGCGTCGAGGCGCTCCGGCAGGTTGAAATCCAGCTGAAGCGTGCCGCATTGCCAGGTCCGGCCGATCGCGTCGGTCAGGTGGAATTCGAGCTTGGGCCCGTAGAACGCGCCCTCGCCTGGCAGATCCTCCGGATCGAGACCGGACGCGCGCGCGGCTTCGCGCAGCTCCCTCTCCGCCCGCTCCCAGACTTCGTCCGAGCCGATGCGCGGATCGGGCCGAAGCGCAAGCTTCACGGCGACCTTCTCGAAGCCCAGCTCGTCATAGACCCGCTTCAGCAGGTTGCAGAAGCGGGTGGTCTCCGAGACCACCTGGTCGGCGGTGCAGAAGATATGGGCGTCGTCCTGTGTGAAGGCGCGCACCCGCATGATCCCGTGCAGCGCGCCCGAAGGCTCGTTGCGATGGCAAGCGCCGAACTCAGCCATCCGCAGCGGCAGGTCTCGGTAGCTCTTCAGCCCTTGGCGATAGATCTGCACATGCGCCGGGCAGTTCATCGGCTTGATGCCGAAGAGCCGCACCTGCTCATGCTCGTGGCCATGGCCGACCTCGACCTTGAACATGTTGTGGCCGTAGGTGCCCCAATGGCCCGAAGCCTCGAACAGCGATTTCTCGTAGAGCTGCGGGGTCTTCACCTCGACATAGCCGTCGGCCTCGAGACGTTTCCGGAGATAAGTCTCCAGGGTCCGCCACAGGGTCCAGCCCTTCGGATGCCAAAAGACCGAGCCCGGTGATTCCTCTTGGAGGTGGAACAGATCCATCTCGCGGCCGAGGCGGCGATGATCGCGCTTCTCGGCCTCCTCCAGCATGTGGAGATAGGCGTCGAGCTCCTTCTGGTCGCGCCAGGCAGTGCCGTAGATGCGCTGAAGCATCGGATTGCGCGCGTCGCCACGCCAATAGGCGCCGGCGAGCTTGGTCAGCTTGAATCCCTGGCCGACCTTGCCGGTGGAGGCCATGTGCGGCCCGCGGCAGAGATCGAGCCATTCGCCCTGGCGATAGACGGTGATCGGCTCACTGGCGGGCAGATCCGAGATGATCTCTGCCTTGAACGCCTCGCCCTTCGATTTGAAGAAATCGATCGCCTTCTGCCGGTCCCAAACCTCGCGCACGATTGGGGTGTCTTGCGAGACGAGCCGGCGCATCTCGGTCTCGATCCTACCGAGATCGTCGGGGGTGAAAGGCTCCGGGCGGGCGAAGTCGTAATAGAATCCGTCCTCGATCGCCGGACCGATGGTCACCTGGGTGCCGGGATACAGGTTCTGCACCGCCTCGGCCATCACATGCGCGGCGTCGTGGCGGATCAGCTCCAGCGCCTCGGGCGAGGCCCGCGTCACGATCGCGACCGCGGCGTCCTTTTCGATCGGCAGGTCCAGATCCTGGACCTTGCCGTCGACCTTGGCCGCAAGCGCGTTCTTGGCCAGTCCCGGCCCGATTGCCGCCGCGATATCAGCCCCGCTGACCCCGCGGGGAAAGGTCCGGACGCTGCCGTCGGGCAGCGTGATGTCGACGTGATTGATAGGCGCATCCATGATGGCGCGGAGAGTCGGGGACCGGCGCCCTCAAGTCAAGGCGGAGCGAAGCAATCCATGGACCGCTCCTAGCCCTCGACGATTTCGGCGGGCGTCCATTTGGCCTTGCGGCGGGCGAGGCGTTCCGCCGGCGTCTCATGAACGTAATTCATGACCTCCGGCTCGCGCGCAAAGGGCGTCTTGTCGTCGAGAACATTGACGTTGACGATGCCGTAGGTTGCGCCCTCTACTGCGATGAGCGCGCCGATATAGACGCCGCAGTTCCGGCATAGCAGACTTTCGGCGGTCTTCGTTGCGAAGCTGTAGCGGTGGATCGCCTTCGAGGGGTCGCTGAAGGAGAGCCTGCCGCGCGGATCGCTGACCGTGCGCGTGCCTTGCATCCGGCAGAACGAACAGTCGCAGGCGCGGAGCTGCAGCAAATTCGGATCCTGCTCGGTTTCGAAGAGGACCGTGATGTTGCCGCAATGGCACTGGCCGGTCAGCCGATGAGTCACTGGGTCTTCGCTCCCTCGCCCAACTTCATGCCGAGCTGGTCGAACAGGAAGGCCAGATAGTCGGCGCCCTGCTCGATGCGGACCGACAGCGCGCTGCCGTGGCCGTGACCGGAATCGGCGCTGGTGCGCAAATAGACCGGGCCGCCCGTCGTCGCGGCTTGTAGACGCGCCGTCATCTTGCGCGATTGCATCGGGTTGACGCGCCCGTCATTGGCGCCCGTCATGAACAGCGTTGCCGGATAGGCCGTCCCGTTCTTCACATTGTGATAGGGCGAGTAGGCGTAGAGCGCCTTGAACTGGTCCGGATCCTTCACCGTACCGAATTCGGTCGTGTTGAAGGCGCCATTGGGATCGAGCTCGACGCGCAGCATGTCATAGATGCCGACCTGCGCGACGACCGCATGGAAAGCCGACGGATGCTGCGTCAGCTCGGCGCCCATCAGCAAGCCGCCATTGCTGCCGCCCATGATCGCCAGCCGCTTTGACGTCGTGTAGTTCGCCTTGATCATGTATTCGGCGGCGGCGAAAAAATCGTCGAAGACATTCTGCTTATGGGTCAGCGCGCCCTCTCGGTGCCACGCGTCGCCATATTCCCCGCCCCCGCGGATATTGGCGATCGCATAGACCCCGCCGCCATCGAACCAGATCCGCTTCTCGGCCCCGAGAAAGCGCGGCGTCATGCTGATGCCGTAACCGCCGTAACCGTAGAGCAAAGTCGGATTCGAGCCGTCGCGCTTCGTCCCCTTGAGCCGGATGATGTTGATGGGAATCTTCGTTCCATCCTTCGATGCCGTGTAGGCGCGGACCACTTCGGCATCATCGAACTTGATCGGGCTCTCTTCGACCAGCTTGGTCTCGGCGGCTTTACCGGTCGCGGAATCGTAGCGCATGAAATAGGGCGGACGGAGATAAGTCGCGACGGAATAGATCACGCTTTTTCCGCCTGCCGACGCGATCTCGTCGACCGCCGCAATATCGGGCAGCGGTAGCGTACCCAGCGGTCTGCCGTCGAGATCGTAAATGTCGACGCGCGACGGACCACCGACTAGGAGCTTCACATAAAGCCTGCCGCCGGAGATCGCGAAGGGCAGCACGCCGTCCTCGCTGACGTGATCGATCGCGCCATCGCTTTGCGGCACGATTTCAGCTGCGTGCGTGAGGTCGAGATCGCCAGGCTTCAGCCTCAATATTCGCCCGCGCGGCGCGTCCTTCTGCGACACGAGATAGAGCGCATGATCGGGCCCGAACGCGGCGGCGATGATGTGATCGTCCCAGCCCGCAACCCTCACCCACTTGCCTTCCGTGAAGGCGTAGATCGAGTAGCGCCCGCTGTCGCCATCCTGGACCGTCGCCAGGGGATGGCCCGGATCGAAACCGTCATCGAGCAGAATCTCGGCGATCTTCGGGTCGGGCAGCTCCTTGCCGAAGCTGTAGGCATCTTTGTCCGCCGGCGCCGCCCCTAGCTTGTGGAAATAGACTTGCTGGTAGAAATGCCGATCCTCGGCGGGGCCGGTCTCGGGATAACGCGTGTACCAGAAACCCCTGGAATCGCCGCTCCAGGCGAGACTGCCACCGGCGGTCGGATATTGGACGTTCGGAATCGGATCCCCGATCTCCTTGCCCGCCATTGTGTCGAAGACATGCAGCGTGCCGTCCT
Organism: Alphaproteobacteria bacterium; assembly: GCA_035293565.1. Taxonomy (GTDB): domain Bacteria; phylum Pseudomonadota; class Alphaproteobacteria; order BOG-932; family Roseiterribacteraceae; genus DATGMP01. Next base: position 93,002 of record DATGMP010000112.1, read on the forward strand.
CGCTGCCGCCCTTGGACATGGAAACCGCGACATATCGACCATTAGGCGACGGGACGAACCAGTCGATCGCCGTCGCGCCCTTGGGATCGATCGTATTCGGGTCAACGACGACCCGCGCCTTGGCCGGATCGGCGTCGAGTCCCAGCATCGCCAGCATCGGCTGCTGCTTCGGCGGCTGGCTGTACATCGCGAAGATGGAACCCCCGCCGCGCTTCAATCCGTAATAATAAGGTGAGGTTTTCGTGACGAGCCTGGTCAGCTCCTGCTTGATCGGCCCGCGTTCGGACAGAGCGTCGAGATAAGCGCGCGTCCTGGCATTCTCAGCGTCGCTCCATGCTTGAACCGCCGGATCGTCCGCCTTTTCGAGCCAGCGATAGGGGTCGCTGACAGCGACGCCGTTGTAGGTATCGGTCACCAGGTCGGTCGGCGTTCGAGGCGCCCCGGAATCGGCCGCAGATACCGGAGACGCGGCCGCGGCGACAAGCATCGCGATCGGCCAAGCGCGCAAGCATCGGTTCCGCATGGACAATCTCCAGACCTGCATGGACGCAAGCTAGCATCGGTCCCGAATCCGCCCAAGCACCACCGTGAAACAATCGCGCGAGCGGCGGGTTTGGGAGCTAGGAGGGCGGCTCCATTGCCGTCCTGACGGAGGCGCTTCATGGATAAGGATCGTATGGCGGGCAGCGTTAAGCAGGCCAAAGGCTCGATGAAAATCGCAGCCGGCAAGATGACCGGCGACGCCAAAATGAAGACCGAGGGCCGCGCCGAGAAGGCTGCGGGCAAGGTCCAGAACGCGATTGGCGGGATGAAGGACTCCGCGCGCGGGCGCTGAGAACGCCAATCGTTCGTTCTGCGGTCACCCCCGCTCTTGCCCCCTGGAGCGGGGGTGACTCGCGTCTGGGGTCAGGGCTAAGTTCGGCGCATGACGAAGCTCCGCCTGCTCCTCGCCTCGACCCTCCTTCCTCTATTCCTCTCCCATCCAGCCGACGCCGCCACCGACCCCGAAGGCATCAGCCAGAGAATCGTAAAACCCGAAGCGGTCGGCCACCGCTTCATGGCCGTCACCGCCAACCCGTTTGCCTCCAAGGCGGCGGAGGAGATCCTGGCGGCCGGCGGCAGCGCGGCCGACGCGGCGATCGCCGCTCAGCTCGTGCTTACGCTGGCCGAGCCGCAATCATCCGGCCTTGGAGGCGGCGGCTTTCTCACCTGGTACGACGCGAAGACGCGAAAGCTCACCGTCTATGACGGCCGCGAGACCGCGCCCGCGGCAGACAAGCCGGACCTCTTTCTCGGTCCCGACGGGCAGCCGCTCAAATTCATGGAAGCGGCGATCGGCGGAAAGCCGGTCGGCGTTCCGGGCGTGGTCCGCCTTCTGGAAGCAATTCACAAGGAGCACGGAAAGCTCCCCTGGGCTCGGCTCTTCGAGCCCGCCATCAAGCTTGCCGAGGATGGATTCGCAGTCACGCCGAGGCTCAATTGGTGGCTCACCACGGCGCGCGATTACTTCATCAGCTCGCCGGCGCTTCGGGCACGCTTTTACAATTCGGACGGCTCGCCGCTCGCGGTCGGCCAGATCTATCGCAACCCCGATCTCGCCAAGAGCCTGAGGCTGATCGCGGCGAAAGGCGCATCTGCCTTCTATACGGGGCCGCTCGCCAAGGCGATCGTCGATTCCGTGCATGAGGGAATGGCGGTCGAGGACCATCCGAGCCCGGGTGCGATGACGCTCGCCGATCTTGCCGGATACAAAATCGTCGAGCGTCAGGCGGTGTGCGGAATTTATCGAACCTATCGAATCTGCGGCGCTCCGCCGCCCGCCGCGGGCGCGGTCGCGATCATCGAGACGCTGGGCATGCTCCAGCGCTTCGACCTCGCGAAGCTCGGACCCGACAATCCGCAATCTTATCATCTGTTCGCCGAGGCCTCGCGCCGAGCCTTCGCCGATCGCGACGCCTATATTGGCGACCCGGCTTTCGTCGATGTGCCCGTCAAGGGCCTGATCGACCCTAGCTATATCGCAGCCCGCGCAGCAACGATCGATCCGGACAGGGTCGCGTCGCTCACCGTCGCGGCGGGCGATCCGCCGGGACGCCGCGCGCAGGCAGAACCTGACGGCACCGAGGAGCAGGCCGGCACCTCCGATCTGTCGATCGTCGATGCGGCCGGGAACGGCGTGTCCTTCACGACGACGGTCAACGGCCCCTTCGGCTCGCATCTGATGGCCGGCGGCTTCATTCTCAACAATCAGCTTCTCGATTTCTCCTTCCGGCCCGAGATCGACGGCAAGCCGGTCCCCAATCGGGTCGAAGGCGGCAAGCGGCCGCGCTCCTCGATGGCGCCGATCATCGTGTTCGACGCCAAGAATCGGCCGCGTCTCCTGATCGGCTCGCCCGGCGGTTCGAAGATCATCGACTATGTAGGGCTGGCGATTATCGCGAATCTCGATTGGGGCATGGGCATCCAGCAGGCGGTCGACTGGGGCCACGTGGTCAACACCGGCACACGCACAGAGCTTGAAGCCGGAACGCATGTCGCGGATTTCGCGCCGCAGCTCACGTCCATGGGCCACGAAGTTCAGACGATGAGCGAGACCAGCGGCCTCTCCGCTATCGCGATTCTGCCCGACGGGCTGCATGGCGGCGCAGATGGACGCCGCGAGGGTGTCGCGCTCGGCGAATAGAAATTCAGCGGCGGCGCAGGCCCTTCGCGTATCGATGCAGGACAAAGGCGACGAGCGCGGCAAGCCCAACAGTCCAATGCGCGATGGCGATCAGATCGCGGACACCATCATCGCCCGCGTAGTACAGAAGATATCCGGTCGCGACGAGAAAGAGCGCGATCGACAGCAGCGTAACGCCGCTGCGGCGGCGCGCCCCGCTCGCCCAGCCGCGCGCGATATGGGTGCTCCACAGAAATCCCAGCATCGCGATCGCCGCGAAGGCGAAAGCGCCATGAAGCACCAGCCACCAATGCTCCATCGGGCTGGCTTGATATCCGAAGGACGACGGACGGCGCAGGTAATAATGGAAGAGCAGCCAGATCGCGCCGGTGGTCCAGACCCCGAGCGCGATCGTCCGCAGCACGACGCCGCGGCCGAGGCCGACCGACGGAGCCCTGGCCGGCTGTGCGAGGAGCGCGTCAGCGTGCAGCGACGGCGAGGGCATAGGTGGCGAGGAGTCTTTTGACCCCATCCGTGATGTGCTTGGAGGAGAGCGTCGCGCCGGAGATGTTGGCGATGTCGGCGCCGAGCTTCAACACGGCGCCGTGGCGCTTGCCGAGAAACTGCGCGCGCCAGGCCGGGTCGCGAACCTGGCTGCCATAAGATTCGCGATATTCCAGGATCTCGATGCCCTTGAGCGCGCCATCCTTGTCGAGCGCGACTGCGATCGGGATGAATTCGTGCTTGCCGACAACCTCGTCGGCGATGAACCACCCTCCGGTCGAAGCTTTCCAGAGCCTGAGCTCTCGATCGCGGACATCGACGTCGGTGTCGCTTTCGATCGCCTGCGCCTCCGCGTCCGTCAGCTGGCGAAAGTCCGGAGTCAGCGTCGCGCCGGGAAACAAGAGCGCCTGGGCCTGCTCCAGTGTCATGTAAACCTCGGCCCGGGCCGGCACCGAGAGCGTGATCGCCGCGAGAGGCAGCAGCATGAAACAGGATTTCACCAAGCGGTCCTTTGATAATGCAAATGCGAATGATTTGCATTATCGGATCAGGTCGGACGATGCAAGAGCGAAACTCGCGAGAGGTTATTTTGGAGATCCCGCAGGCTGTCAGTGCGGCTTCGGCGGCTCCGCGAGGGCCTTGCGGATCGCGTCCTCGATCTCGTCCGGTCGAACCGGCTTATAGAGCAAGGGGCCGACGCGTTCGGCCTCTTCCGCGCGCGACAGATAGCCGGTCATCAGGACGACATGCAGATCCGGATGCCTGTCCATCGCCTCGGTCGCGAGTTCGACTCCGTTCTTGCCGGGCATCACGACGTCCGTCAGCAGCACGTCGACATGCTCATGATCGAGGATGCGCATCGCGTCATCGCCGCCATCACAGACGATCGATGTGAATTCCTCGTGCGGCAGAAGCTCGGGGAGAACCCGCCTAATTCCCGGATCGTCCTCGACAAATAGGACCGTAATTTTATGCGTCATCAGGGCCTTAACGCCGAGATCGACGATTGAGGTCCAGGCGTCATTTGCCATCGATGCTGATGGCGAGGAGCGCGTTTCCAGCCGGGCCATAGAAGCCGCCGCCGGAATTCACGTAGAGAATTCCATCGGCGATCGTCTCGCCGTAACCCGTGATGGCGCCCCCATGGGCTTCGACCCCGTTCACGGCGGCAAAATTCCGGCCCGTGTCGAAATCCCAGACGATCTTCCCGTCCGCCGTCGCATAGGCCCGGATATGACCGTCGAGCGACGCCGAGAAAACGACCCCGGGGATCGCCGCCGGCGACGCCGGCTGGGCCGAAGCGCAGCTTTCGGCGCCCCAGCTGCAACCGACCTCCGGCGCGGCCGTCCGCCAAGCTTGATCTCCCGTCGCCAAGGCAAGCGATACCAGCCCGCCTTCCTTGTGCGGCGCGTCCTGGCCGGTCGGCACCGCAACGCTGGTCCCGACATCGGAGATCGGAACATAGAGATGGCCGGAATCAGCCGTGATGCCGTGCTCGATACCGCCATAGGCGCCGCCGAGCGCGAGCTTCTTGTGCCAAACCACCTTGCCGTCATGGTCGGGGTCGAAGGCCCAGACGACGCCGCTCTTCTGCCCGGCAAAGAGCAGCTGGCGACCGTCGGGCAGCGTCCCGAGCAGAGTCGAGCTGCCGAAATCGAAATCGGGGCCGATCTCCGCGGGACAATTGCCGGTGCCGATCTTTTGGCAGACGACGTAGACGTCCTTCGCCGTTCCCGCGACGGACCAGAGCCGCTTGCCGGTATCGAGGTCGAAGGCCATCACGGAATCGGCGCCGGGCGATTCGATGCCGCTATAGGCATTGCCGGTCCCGACATAGACGCGGTTCCGCTTCACATCGATCGTGGGCGAACCCCAGACCGCGGCGCCGGACGGGGCGTACATCTGCGTCCCGGCCGGGTTCTTCTTCGTCGGCTTCGGCTCGTCGGGAATCGTATAGGCTTTCCAGATGATCCTGCCGGTCGCTGCGTCGAGCGCGACGACGCTGCCGCGGAAGGTGCAGCACGGATAGGCCGGGTCCTCGCCGGCCGACTCCTCGCCCGACGACACCGGAACATAGAGGCGTCCGTTATAGAGCTTGGGCGACCCTCGCACCTGCGCGAGCGGATGGGCATCGGCCTTGGCCTGCCAGATCTCGCGGCCGGTCATGGCGTCGACCGCATGCACGGAACCGCTCATATCGCCGAAGAAGATTGCCCGGCGCGCGCCTGCCAGGCCGACACTCACCGCGTTCTTCACCGGCGCGCCGGCGTCGAAGCTCCAATAGGTGCAGCCGGTGCGGGCATCGAGCGCAAAGATCCGGCCGATGGCGCTCGACACGTAGAGCCTACCGGCGACCATCACCGGCTCGCCCACCGTCTCGCCGCCGGGATAGGCGAAAGCCCATTTGAGCTTGAGCCGCGGAACGTCCGCAGCCGTGAAGCCGGGCTCCGGTTGGAAGCGGCTGTTCTCCATATCGCGACCCCAGCCGTTCCAGTCCGTGCCGGCCGAGGATGGCCGCAGCATCGCGGGCTCTGCATGAGGCTTGCAGCCATTGGCGGCCGGATCGGGCTCGGGCCAAGCGCCCGCTCGTTTGTAGGTGATGAAAATCGCGAGCGCCTTGATGTCGTCCGCCGAAAGGCCGGCCGCTTGCTGCCGCATCGGGCCGGTCGTGAGCGCCCGGACGACCTGATCGGCCGTCTTGTGGCTCAGCATATAACGCGGCGGAATGCGGCCCTGAGCGTGATCGTGGCAGGTGGCGCAACGCTGCGCATAGATCGGCGCCCCATTCGCCGTCGCCGCGACCGGCGTGTCGGCCGCCCGGGCCGCGAATGCGATCACGCACAACGTCAATGCCAGCGAAAGTGAGCGCCGCATCATTCCTCCCAAGCAGCCGGTTGCTTGGCCGCTACGAGACCACCGGCCGGGGCGAAGCGCAAGCCTCAGTCAGCCTCAGTCGCCATTCCCAGTGGCCTCGGCGATGCAAGTCTCCAATCCCTCGACGATCCGGCGGAAACCCAGAGTGAAGCGTGTCTCCCGGTCGACCGACTTCAAATCGTGAAGCAGGCGGAGCACGAGCATGCCGTCCTCCAGGGGAAAGGCTCCGAGATCGCCGATCGCGAACGATTTGGAAATCTCGGTCGCGCTTCGCTGGGTGATGATGAGGCCGACCGCGGCATTGATGAACCAGTCGAAGGTCTCGGCCAACCGCTTCCCTTCGAGTCCGTGCTCGTGCATCAGCTTCAGGATCGGCGCCCAGACGCCGAGCCAGGCCATCGGCAGATGGCCGTTACGCGCCATCAGCTGAATGGTGATCGGATAGCGGTCGACATGGCGCTGCAGCGCCCAAAGCCAATCGAGCACCCGCTTCTGCCAACGGCCCTTGGGCTCTGGCGCCCTGAACAGCTGAAAGGCGCGCTCGGCGACCGCGTCGAGGAGCTCATCGCGGCTTGCATAGTAAGTATAGAGCGACATTGTCGACGCGCCGAGCTTCTGGGCGAGCTTGGCGAGCGTGAACTCCTGCAGCGGCATATCGCCCAGAAGCTCGAGCGCGGCATCCAGCACCGCTTCGTGCGAGAGCCGCCGCGGCCGACCCTGCCGGCCCGCCGTCCGCTGCTTTACCTCTGACACCGGTCGACTCGCGCGCATGGCTGACGATCGTCTGATTGACATAAGATATCTATTACCGTATATAGTACGATAAGTGTGCGACGGTCGATCGGAACCAAGGGTCAGGGTAGGTCCTCATGCGCAAAGTCAAGCTTCGTGCCGGCGTTTTTCTTGCTCCCTTCCATCCGTTGGACGAGAGCCCGACCCTCTGTTTCGAGCGCGATCTGGCGCTCGCCGCCTTTGCCGACGAGCTAGGGTTGGCGGAGTTCTGGTACGGCGAGCACCACACGGGGGGCTTTGAAATCAGCCCCTCGCCGGAACTCATGATTGCCGCAGCGGCGCAGCGCACGAAGCGGATCAAGCTCGGCACCGGCGTGGTCTCGCTGCCCTATCACAATCCGCTGATGACCGCGAACCGGATCGCGCAGCTGGACCATCTGACCCAAGGCAGGCTGATGTTCGGCGCGGGTCCCGGCCTGCTGGTCAGCGACGCCTACATGCTGGGGCTGGACGCCACGGAGTCACGCGACAAGCTGGATCAGGGGCTGTCGGTCATCACCCGCCTGCTGCGCGGCGAATGGGTGACGGAGAAATCGTCCTGGTACGACCTCAACGAGGCGCACTGCCAAGTGCTGCCGATTGGCGACCCGCTCGAGCTTTGCGTCGCCAGCACCTTCTCGCCGAACGGCGGCAAGCTCGCGGCCAAATACCAGGCAGGCATGCTGTGCCTTGCCTCTACCGCGATCAGCGGCTTCGACGCGCTCTCGACGAACTGGAAGATTGCCTGCGAGACCGCCGCCAAGCTGGGGCGGAGCATGTCGCCGGCGACGATCCGCTGCGCGACCGACATCCACATCGCGGAGACCCGCGATAAGGCTCTGGATCAGGTCCGCGAGGGCTATGCGCGCTATCTCGAATACATCAAGAACCAGTCGAAGCAGCTACCGAACTCGCCCGCCCATCTGACGATCGAGGACCTGATCGAACGGAAGGAGGCGGTGGTCGGCACGCCGGATGATGCGATCGCCCAGATCAGAAGGCTGGAGGAAAAAGTGCCCGATTTCGGCTGCCTTCTGATCCTCGACAAAAACTGGGCCTCGACCGAGCACAAGCAGCGCTCTCTCGAAATGCTGATGCGCTATGTCCTGCCCGCGATCAACGGCGACAACGCCAACCGCGTGAGATCCTTCGATTGGGCCGGCCGCAACAGCGACCGCTTCCTCGATACGATCTTCACGTCGAACCGGAAGGCTTTCGAAAAGCACGCCGCCGAGCAGGCGGCTGACGAGGCCGGGCGGGAAGCCGCGGAATAGCAGCCAAGCAACGTGGAGCTGGACCGCCGCTGCTAGCGGCGACGGCCCAGTCCCTCCCCAAACTCATTCAGCCGCAAGCGCCGAGATGCCCATGGCCGCCGCGTTGTTGCGCAGGGCCAGCTCGGCGTCGTGGCCGATCGCCGCGTCATAGGCCTTGTGCATGCGGGTGAGGCAGATCTCGCGCTTACCGAACAGCACCGACGGCACCGCGCCGGCCTCCATCATGATCTGCGAGCTCCGCTGCGTCGGCATGTCTTCCTGCAGCGAGACGGCGAAGAAGAACTCCGCCGCGGCCTCCTGGATCTTCTTCTCTTCCGGCGTCGGGTCCTTGCGGCCGTAGATCCGGAAAACGTAGTCGCACACGCCCGGATGCTCGCCGGGCTCGGAGCGCTGGAAGTAGAGGACCGGCCGGCCGCCGCCGATCACCGTGTTGGGAAAGATCGCGTTGGTCGACATGAAGTGGCAGGAATGCGGCCACTCCGATTCCGGCTTGTCGCGCAGCTCCAGGATCTCCTTCGACGGCGCGATCAGCGCGTGGTGGTCGCCGAACTGCATATGGAGCAGCTGCTGCAGGCCGTCGGTGCCGAAGGTGTTCTTGTGCAGGAACGGCACGTGATAGGCCTCGAGCCCGCCATCGACGGCGTGCTTCCAGTTGATCTGCTGCGGCGCGCGATAGGCCTTCACCAGCCGGTAGTCGGCGACCTCGAAATCTTCGAGATATTCCTTCATCGGCCCCATGAATTCGTCGAAGTCCAGATGGCCGCCGGGCTGGGGATGGACCAGGATGCAGCCGACTTCCTCCGCCAGAGGCAGCTCGATCAGGTTACGGTTCTTGAGCTGGGATTCCTCGAAGGCCATGCGGCTCGGCACCGACAGCAGCTCGCCGTCGATCCCGTAGGTCCAGCCGTGATAGGGGCAGGTGAAGCCCTTGGCATGGCCGCAGCCCTCTGCGAGCTGGACGCCGCGATGGCGGCAGGCATTGAGGAAAGCGTGGGCCTTGCCGTCCTTGTCGCGCGTCAGGATGATCGGCCGGCCTGCGATCTCGGTCGCGTAATAGTCGCCGGGGTTCGGGATATCGCCGGTGATGGCGATCATCTGGGGCCGCTCCAGGAACAGCTTCTGCTTCTCGAGCTCGAAGCGCGCCTTGTCGGTGAAGCGGCCGATATCGGTCTCCCAAGACTCCTCGCCGTAATCCGGCACGCCCTGGTCCACGAGCTCCAGAACCCGCTTGGCGATCGCGATGCGCTTGGCCTTGTCCATGCTTCCCTTCCCACCCGAAGATTAGTTTATGGCATATAATAACAGGTCGAACGAAATCCACAAACCGGTATCTGTAGGCCGGTTTCGCGCGCTCGGCGCACTCATGCTAGAAGCGCCGCCTTCTTTGGGATTTGCCTTATAGAGCATGCGCGTCGACGAATTCGATTTCGAGCTGCCGGCCGACCGGATCGCCCAGCGTCCGGCTAGCCCGCGCGACTCCGCCAGGCTGCTGCATGTCGGCCGCGCCGAGCTCGCCGACAAGATTGTTCGCGACCTGCCGGAGCTCCTGGAACACGGCGACCTGCTGGTCTTCAACGATACCAAAGTGATCCCGGCGCGGCTCGTGGGCACTCGCGGCGAGGCCAAGATTTCGGTGACGCTGCACCAGGCGCTCTCCCCCGACAGCTGGCTGGTCTTCGCCAAGCCAGCCAAGCGACTGAAGCCCGGTGATCAGGTTATGTTCGGGCCAGACTTCTCCGCCGAGGTGCTGGAGCGGCGGCCCGAGGGCGATGTCGTGTTGCGCTTCGATCGACGCGACGCGGCGCTGCTGAACGCGCTGCATGCGAGGGGCGCGATGCCGCTGCCGCCCTATATTCGGCGCGGGGTCGCCGACGAGCGCGACAAGGCCGACTATCAGACCCTGTTCGCCAGGAACGAGGGCGCGGTCGCAGCACCGACCGCCGCCCTTCACTTCACGACTACGCTGATGGAGGCATTGGAACGCCGCGGTGTCCGCTGGGCGATGCTGACGCTTCACGTCGGCGCCGGCACGTTCCTGCCCGTCAAGGCCGACGACACGCGGGATCACGTCATGCATGCCGAGACGGGTATTCTCGATGCGAGCGTCGCGACGGCCATCGCGGAAACCCGCCGGGCCGGCAAGCGCGTCGTCGCAATCGGCACGACCAGTCTGCGCCTGATCGAAAGCGCGGCGGCCGAAGACGGAACGGTGCTGCCCTTTACAGGCGCGACGTCGCTCTTCATTACCCCGGGTTATCGCTTCAAAGCCGTCGACATGCTGCTGACCAACTTCCACCTGCCGCGTTCCACTCTGTTCATGCTGGTCTCGGCCTTCGCAGGGCTGGAACGCATGAAGGCCGCCTATGCCCACGCGGTCGCCGCCGGATATCGCTTCTACTCCTATGGCGATTGCTGCCTGTTGGAGCCGAAAGCGTGACGGTGTTCGGCTTTTCCCTGCTGACCCGCGACGGCGCGGCGCGGCGCGGGCGGATCTCGACCGCGCATGGCACGATCGAGACCCCGGCCTTTATGCCGGTCGGAACCGCCGGCACCGTGAAGGGGATGCTGCCCGGCGCGGTCGCCGAGACGGGCGCCGAGATTGTGCTCGGCAATACCTATCATCTGATGCTGCGGCCGGGAGCGGAGCGGGTCGAGCGGCTGGGCGGGCTGCACAAGATGATGGGTTGGGATCGCCCGATCCTGACCGATTCCGGCGGCTATCAGGTCATGTCGCTGACCGGATTGCGCGATCTGAGCGAGAAGGGCGTCGCCTTCCGCTCGCACATCGACGGCTCGGAGCATGAGCTGACCCCTGAACGCTCGATCGAGATCCAGCGCATGCTGGATGCCGACATCTCGATGGCGCTCGACGAATGCACGCCGCATCCGGCGACTCATGACCAGACCGCGAGCTCGCTCGGCCTTTCCATGCGCTGGGCCGTGCGGTCGAAGGCGGCCTTCACCACGCGCCCCGGCTATGGCCTGTTCGGGATCGTTCAGGGCGGCGTCTATCTCGACCTTCGCGCCCGATCGGTCGCGGATCTGCTGGCGATCGGCTTCGACGGCTACGCGATCGGCGGACTGGCGGTGGGCGAAGGTCAAGAGGAGATGTTCCGGGTTCTGGACCACACCGCGCCGCTGCTGCCGGAAGACAGGCCGCGCTATCTGATGGGCGTCGGCACGCCGGCCGAT
>DATGMP010000113.1:0-2953 GCA_035293565.1 Alphaproteobacteria bacterium
TGATGCCGAGCCCGATGCACATCAGCGCATAGGCGCTGCCGACGAGAATTCCGGCTGCCAGAGCCTGGAGAAAGTCCACCAGCGAGAAAGGCATGGCCGACGATAGGCGGAGCGCGCCGCCTATGTCATCGGTTTTCTTGCGCGTCGAGCAGGTCGCGGATCGTCAACCCCGGCCGCGGCGTCAAACCGAGCATGCGCTGCACCTCCGCCGACACCGGCGTGATCCGCCGACGCTGCTCGATAAAGGCTTCCGCGTGTTGCCAGGCCAGCAATGACTCGGGCGTAGATGCCCATCTTGTATTTATCGTGTTGGTTCCATCCGTCTTCACATAATATTCACCAATGATAACTTCGACACTTCCAAAATCTGATGTCACTTGAGAGCAAACTCTTAGCAAAAAATCATAATCTTCATCCCGACTCATTAGAGGATCGAAAAACATAATCTGGGGCGGTGCACGCATACGATCAACAACAAAGCTATGAATTGGGCAGAAATTACCAGCGAACAGATCTTGTAAGTTCTTGCCGTGAAAGGGGAACTGTTTTTCTCGGATATAGAGAAATCCGGGGTAAACGTCTGCAACCTTCAAGCAGATGCCGCCGAACGCGATGGCTGCGGAGCTCTCGCGCAAGCGGCTAACGAGAAGCCTGTAGGCTTCCGGGTAGAGGGTGTCGTCGTAATCGAGCAACCCGAGGTAGCGCCCCTGGGCGGCAGCGAACCCGAGATTGGCCAAGGCCGAGCGCGCATCGCGAGGCTCCGGGTGCGACCAGTTGAGGATGTTGAAGCCGACGGCCCGGTCGATCTCGAGCAGCGGCTGCAGGCGCTCCCGGGTGGTCTCGATCATCGCGTCGGTGAAGCGCTGCACGACGAGATGGAGCTGCAACGGCCGGTAGTCCTGCGCGAGCAGGGAGAAAACGCAGCGGTCCAGGGAATCGAGCCGGTCGATGTCGTGAAAGCGGACGATCACGTCCAGCGTCTCGTTGTCGGACATCGGTCATCCCCAGCGCGTCGGCGCGAAATGGAACAAATGGGAAAAATCGGCGACCGCCCGCCACGCCTCCGGCACCGCCCTCGGGTGCGCTCGCGGCGGCTCGATCCCGGCCCGGCGAAGCTCCTTGATCAGCTCCCGCTCAAACTTCGCATCCGCCCATTTGCGGGCCAGAATGACGCCGCTTTCGCGGAACCGCCGCTCCACTTGCGGGTCGCCGGGCCGGTTCGTCACCGAATGAAAAAACAGCGCGCTCGGACAGATTTTAACCGAAAACCCCGCCGCCCGAGCCCGCCAAGAGAGATCAACGTCTTCGCAATACAGGAAGAACGATTCGTCGAAGCCGCCGATCTCTTCGAAAATTTTCCGAGGGATAGCAAGGCATGCGCCGGAGGCCCACGGCGTGTCGAGCGTCTCCGGATCGTAGATTTTCGGGTGCTCTTCGGGAAATTGGATCGCCTCGACGAGAGCCCGGTCCTCGGTCGCCTGAATTTCCCGCAGCAGCGCGGTCACGGCGCCGGGGTGAAACATGCCGTCGGGATTGGCCGCGATGTAAATTTCGGCGCCGGCGTCGAAGGCCGCCTGCATCAACCGGTTGTGTCCGGCGCCGAACCCCAGGTTGCCGGCGGAAGGCAGGCGCCGGACCGAGGCGTTGCCGGCCGTTATGGCCTCAGTAGGCTCTCCGTTGTCGACGACAAGAACCCGTCCTTCGCATGCGACCCCGGCCTGGCGCAGCGATACTTCTGCGCTGGTGACCATCCGCCTGAGTTCGCGGGCACTGGTGTTGTAGGTGACAATACCGATCGCCAGGTGCCGCGCTTTCAGCGGTACGTTCGTGCCCAGCACCCGCGTCGGACCGCCGCCCGGCCTCGGTACCGCATGCGCGGCGGCGCCGACTGTCGGCGAGAGCTGGAGAGCGGACAGGGCGGACACGGCGTCCCCGGGCGCCGAGTCAGCCCGGCGTGCAGCACGGTACTGGCGGATGCGCGTGCCGAGCTGAAGCGTCACCGTCCACCATACACCCTTGATGCTGCGGCGGACGAATTTTGCCAGTCGCGGATGGCCGGCGCCGAACCGGTGCAGCGGGCGGAGGATGCGCCAGGATGTGCTGGCGTAAATCGATTCGAGGGTAACACGTAGCGCGTTGGCCTGTGCGTCTAGCGCAGCCGTCCGCTGTTCCGACTGCTGCGCCCGAGCGCGCGCGTCCACGATCCGGTCCTTAAGGTCGGCAATTTCGGCTTTCAGCTCGGCGATCTCGGCGTCAGCCGCGGCGATCTGGGCATTAAGGGCCGTGATCTCGGCTTTGAGTGCGGCGATCTCTCCGTGGCGGGAGGCGACCTCGGCGTCAGCCGCGGCGATCTGGGCATTAAGGGCCGTGATCTCGGCTTTGAGAGCGGCGATCTCTCCGTGGCGGGGGGCGACCTCGGCGCTAAGAGCGGCAATTTCCGCATCGAGGGCGGCGATTTTGCCGGCGAATTCCTGCGCTCGTTCCTCGGCTTTTCGCTGCACCATCTGCGCGCGTTGCTGGTCGCGCAGGTCGAGGTGACTGGTCTCGACATAGAGGCTGGCAGCCGGAATGTCGAGCGGCTGGTCCGAAGCGAAAGCAACGACATAAAGAGGTCGCGGGAGCCCCTCGCAGGCCTCGAAATGGCCCTCGCCGCGCCGTTCGAACGTGAGTGCCGTACGCTGGTCCCCAGCAACAAAATCATCGAGCAGCATGGCCGAACCGAGCATCGGCCGTTGGCTCATCAGCCGCACAGACGAAAACGCCGGGTTCAGTAATCGCAAGAATTCCTGCTTGGTCAATTCATGGCAATGATAGGGATTGGCCGAAGAATTATACGGAGAATACACGTCCCGTTCGGGGGTGCTGACGATCACGACCCCGCCGGGGCGCAAGACGCGCTTGATCTCGGCGACGAAACGGTCGTGCTCGTACAAATGCTCGATCGTCTCGAACG
>DATGMP010000114.1:0-10906 GCA_035293565.1 Alphaproteobacteria bacterium
GCGCACCGCCTTGGCGATGCGCGAAAAGGCGAGCGCCACGTCGACATCGTGGAAGGGCTCCTGCAGCATCTGCGACAGCAGCAATCCGCGGGCGTAGCGATCGAGCCTTTCGGCGATCCCCATGCCGTAGCGGCGGAGCCAGCCCAGGCTCTCCAGCTGATCGGCCCGCATGCCCTCCTCGATGCCGTCGAGCGGGCCCTTGCGTTCCCGTGCGGGCGCAGCTTCGCCGGCGGGCTTGTCGAGAGGCCGATCCTCCCGGGCAGGTCCGTCGGGGCTGGGGTCTTGGGCGAGCGGGTTCATGGCCAGACAAGAACATAAATAGAACAAAAAGTCAAGAGGAACCGCCAAGACGCCAAGGGCGCCAAGCAGACTCGATCAATTCTTGGCGGGCTTGGCGGCTTGGCGGTTCAAAAGGACAGGCCGCCACGGCATGTCGATGCCGTCGGCTCGCATCTATGCAAATCTGTGTAATCTGTGGTTTCGGTACTCAGTCTCATCACGCCTTCCAGGACCCCAATGAACAGCGCCGTCACGCCGCTCTTTCAGCCGCTCTCAGTGAGAAGCCTTACGCTTCGTAATCGGATCGTGATGTCGGCGATGACTCGCAGCTTCTCGCCGGGCGGCGTGCCGGGCGACGACGTTGCGACGTATTACGGGCGTCGGGCCGCGAATGAGGTTGGCCTCATTTTGACCGAAGGCGTCGGCGTCGATGATGCGGCTGCGCTCGACAACCCGCGAATCCCGGTGATGCATGGCGAGGCGGCGCTTGCAGGTTGGAGGCGCGTCACCGAGCGCGTGCATGCCGCTGGCGGGCTCATCTTTCCGCAGCTGTGGCACCAAGGCGTGTTGCGCGACGCGCGCATCGCAGCCAACCCCGCGCTGTCCAATCGGAGTCCCTCCGGTATTTCCGGCCCGATCGGGCAGACCTCGCTGACTCCCGAATTTCTCGAAACCATTCGGGCGCCGATTGCCGCCTTGACGGAAGAGCAGGTGGCCGATCTCGTCGCCGCCTTCGCACGGTCGGCCGGATTTGCGATGGAGGCAGGCTTCGATGGAATCGCGCTGCATGGCGGTCACGGCTATCTGATCGACAGCTTTCTCTGGGGCGGAACAAACCGGCGAACGGACCGCTATGGCGGCGACCATGTCGGCCGCACCCGGTTCGTGGTCGAGTTGGTGAGGGCGATCCGCGCCGTTATCGGTCCCGATCGGCCGATCCTGCTGCGCTTCTCACAGCACAAGCAGCAGGATTATCTCGCGCGTCTCGCCGAGACGCCGCAGCAGCTGGGCGAGATCCTGGCGCCAATCGCCGATGCCGGCGTCGACATATTCGATGCGAGCGCGCGGCGCTTCTGGATTCCCGCCTTCGAAGGATCGGATCTCAACCTCGCGGGCTGGGCCAAGAAGCTGACGGGAAAGATCGCGATGGCGGTGGGCAGCGTCGGTCTCGGCGCAAGCCTCGAAGAATCGTTTGCAAGCGGCGAGGCGAAGATCCTCGACAATATCCCGATGCTGATGGAGCGGTTCAACCGCGGCGATTTCGATCTCGTCGCCGTCGGCCGCGCGATCTTGGCCGACCCGGCCTGGGTCCGGCATCTGCGCGACGACGGGCCACGCGTGGCTTTTGAAAAAGCGATGCTGGGACGGTTGGAGTAAGAAGGCCGACAGCCCTCCCGCGCTTCAGGGGGAGAGCGCAGGGTGAGGTGGGCGCCGCCGCCTTCTCGCCGGCACCGCGCAAGCCGCGCCGCCCCAACCTCATCCCGACCCTCCCACGCCCCCAAGGAAGGCGCCGGAGAGGGAATCCACCCTTGACTTAGCTCCGCCGCCGGACAATTCTGCCCAAGCGCTTGCTTGGTAGGCGAGCGGATCGAAACAGGGACGGCAGGTCGATGGCGAAGCGAAATTTCGGGATTTTCTATGAGGTTGCGGTCCGTGGACGAACCTCCGAGATCGAGAGCCGGATGTTTCACAATGTGTTGAAACAGATCGATTTCGCCGATTCGCTGGGTTATGACGCGGCCTGGTTCGTCGAGCATCATTTCACCCGCGGCTTCTCGCATTCCTCGGCCCCCGACCTGATGCTGGCGGCGGCTGCGCGCACCACCAAAAACATCAAGCTGGGCCTGGGCGTCGTGCTGCTGCCCTTCTTGTCGCCGATTAGAGTGGCGGAGCGCGTGTCGACGCTCGACATCATTTCGAACGGACGGGTCCTGTTCGGCACCGGGCGCGGCGCATCCCCCATCGAGTACCAGGCCTTCCGGCGGCCCTTCGAGCAGAGCCGGCATATCTGGGAAGATCATCTCGACGCGGTGCTGGAAATCTTCTCGGCCGACGGCCAGGAAGTCACGCGCGAAGGAACTTATTATCAGATACCCGGCGTCTCGGTGCTGCCGCGGCCGATTCAGAAGCCTTACCCGGAGGTCTGGGTCGCATCGACCAGCCTGGACGGCTTCATGGCCGCCGCCGAGCGCGGCTATCACCTGCTCTGCATGCCGATCCTGAAGGGCCTCGACGGGCTCGCCGAGGATGTCGCCAAATACAAAGCGAAGCTCGCCGAGAATGGCTTCGATCCCACGACGCGGCGCGTCGCGATGATGGTGCCTTGGTACGTCATGAAAGAGGGCGAAACCGAAATCGAAGACGTGGTCAGCGCCTTCATGTGGTACATCCGCCGCCAAGTGAATCTCGTGGCGCCCCCCGATTATCGCGACGCGCGCCATGCCACCTACAAGGTGTTCGGCCAGCTCGCCGCGGGCATGTCGGAAGAGAAGGCGTTGCAGGAGCTGACCGCCAATCGCATGATCGTGCTGGACGGCGTCGAGGGGTCCAGGAAGGCGCTCGAGGATTTCTTCGCGGCCGGCGCGACCGATCTGATCGGCCAGTTCGAAGTCGGCGGCATCCCGCATGAGCGCACACTCTGGGCGATGCAATCCTTCGCGCGCGACGTCGCAGGATTCGCAAAATGAAATGGCTCGATCGCGCGCGGCTGGCCAAGGCGGCTCCGCCGACGCAGGGCGCATTGCTTTTCGCTGGAGAACCGGCCGACGCGGCCTTGCCGCTGCTCGGATCCGAAATCGAGGCGATGCAGGCGCTGTCGCGGAAGACATTCGAGAGGGCGGGCGTCGCGAAGAATGATCGGGTGCTGTTGGCCGTTTCGCGGCCGGGCTCGCCCGCGGTCGAGCTTCTGGCTCAGTCGGTGGCGCCGATCGCGTCCGGCGTTGCGATCACGGGTCCGAAGGGCAGGCTCAGGCTTCTCACCACCATCCGCAATCTGAAGCCGACGATGCTGGTCACGACGCCTTGCGGCGCGGCGGACTTCCTGGCGCGGCTCTATATGGAATTCAACGTCGATCCGGTCGAGCTCGACCTGCGCAAGATCGTGCTGGTCGGCGAGATCGCGTCGCGGGGAGTCGCGAAGCGCGTTGCGAAGGAGTTCGAGGCCGATCTTTCGGAGATCTATTGCGATCCGATCTTCGGCGCCGCGCTCGCCTGGCGCAAAGGCGGAAATTGGGAAGCCGCCGAGCCGGGATCGCTGGGGTTGGCTGATCCCGCCGACGACGAGATTCGCGCCGAGCGGATTTCCGGCGGCGCATCGAGACCGCTCGAGCTCGTGCTGCGGCCGTCCTGGTCCGCCGCGCTTGCCGATACGGCGATTCGCACCGGGGAGATAATTGCGGGCGATCCGGGCGACGCCGGGCTGTTCAATCATACCGTGGGCGAACATGTGCTCGTGCGCGGGCAATGGGTTTCGCTGCCGCTGCTGCGCAGGCAATTGGCGCTGATCGACGGCATCGCAGGCTGGGAGCTCGAGATCGATCGCGGCGACCGCAGCCTCGACAGCGCGGTGCTGAAGATCCGGTTCGAACGCGAGACGCTCGTGCAGAATCCGATGTGGAAGGGGCGCATTCAGCAGGCGGTTGCCGCCGCGACGCCCGTCCATGTCGATGTCACGACCGAACTGGCTGATCCGGAATCGCCCAAGCCGAAAGAGACGGTGAGCGATCTGCGTGGTCATCATCTGGGCGTCGATCGCGCCCGTCCGGCGTCGTCGTGAGCGCGGTCGTCCTCACCGGAGCCGGCGGCGGCATCGGCCGCGCGATCGCCGAGCGCCTGGCTCGCGATGGACGCGAAGTCGTCGGGATCGATCTCCGATTCGCGGACGATCATCCCCATCTTGCGGACGCCGTCTCGCAGGATATCACCGACGGCGCCGGCCTTCGCGCAGCGCTCATGAAGATCGCGGGCGAGCGCAAAGTCACGGGACTCGTCAATTGCGCCGGTATCTCGCGGGTGGGAAGGTTCGTCGAAGAAGACGAGGCGTGGTGGCGCAAGCTCGTCGAGATCAATTTCATGGCGCCGCTCGTCGCCTGCCACGCTTTGATCCCGGCAATGATCGACAATGGCGGCGGCGCGATCGTCAACATCACCTCCGATTCCAGCCGCGCCGGCGCGGCGGGCGAGGCGGTCTATTCCGGCACCAAGGGCGGTCTCGCGGCCTTCTCGAAGAGCCTCGCGCAGGAAGTCGGGCGGTTCAAGGTGACGGTCAATTGCGTATCGCCGGGCGCGATCGAGACGCCGATGTCGGCGCCGAACGCCGAGCTGATGACCAGGCTCGTGAAGAAGATTCCGATGAAGCGCGTCGGATATCCGGACGACGTGGCGCGCGCCGTGGCCTTCCTGCTGTCGCCGGAGGCCGATTACATCACCGGCCAGATTTTGAGCGTCAGCGGCGGGCTGACGATGGTGGATTAGGGGCGGGTCATGGAATTCGCGCCGATGCCGCACTGGGAGACGCTAGGCCGGATGCTTTCCGACATCGCCGGGCGGCATCCGGACCGGGTTGCGGTGATCGATGGCGATCGTTCATTGACCTATGGCGACCTGCATCAGAAGGTGCGGGCCCTCGCCGGGGCCTTGATCGCCGCGGGGCTGGAGAAGGACGATCTCGTTACCTGCTGGGCGCCCAATAGCTGGCGCTGGGTCGTGCTGGCCCATGCGGTGTGGCGCGCGGGCGGGATCATGGTCCCGATCTCCAGCCGCCTGAAGCTTTTCGAGGCCGGCCCGCTGCTGGAAAAGACGCAAGCGAAATTCCTCTTTACCGTCGGCGAGTGCGCGGGTCAGCATTTCATCGACGAGCTCGAGAGAGCTTATGGTCCGGCGGCAGGCGATACACCCTTCGCGAAGCTGCCGTCGCTCCGCCATCTCGTGCGGCTGGATGTGGACTACACGGTGGGCGGCGAGGGCGAGGGATTCGCCGATTTCGGCGATCACGGTCTCGGTGTTTC
Source organism: Alphaproteobacteria bacterium (assembly GCA_035293565.1). Taxonomy (GTDB): domain Bacteria; phylum Pseudomonadota; class Alphaproteobacteria; order BOG-932; family Roseiterribacteraceae; genus DATGMP01. The sequence goes on from DATGMP010000114.1 coordinate 5,286, forward strand.
GGATGCGGATCTCGATGCGCGCGAGCGGCTGATCCAGCCGGGTGACGTTTGCGAGGTGATGTTCACCTCCGGCACGACCGGCGTGCCGAAGGGGGTGCAGCTCGATCATGCGCAGCTCATGCGCGCCTATTGGGCCTGGACAGGGTTGGGCGGGCTCGAACCCAGCGACAATTATCTCGTCATCACGCCTTTCTCGCATGGCTTCGGCCTCAATGCCGGCGTGATCGCGAGCGCGCTGCGCTGCATGTGCATGGTGTTGCTCGATATATTCGACCCGACGCGGGCGCTCGACCTAATTCGGCGGCACGGGGTGACGGTTGTCGCCGGTCCGCCCAATCTCTTCGCGCGCATCATGGATCTGCCCGGCGTCGTAGAGAATCCGCCGAGATCGCCGCGTGTCGCCTTCATCGGCGCCGCCACCGTGCCGGTCGAGATCCTGAAGCGCGTCCAGTCCGTGCTCGGCATTCATCGCGTGATCAACGCCTATGGGCTGATGGAGGCCTGCGTGGTCTCGCAGACGCGGGCGGATGACGACCAGGAGGTGATCTCGACGACGACCGGGCGCGCGCTTCCCGATGTCGAGGTGCGCATCGTCGACGATGCCGGACAGGATGTGCGCGACGGGCAGGCCGGCGAAATCCTGGTGCGCGGCTACGGCATCATGAAGGGCTATTGGCAGGACGAGCGCCAGACGCGCGAGTCGATGACAGCCGACGGCTTCTTCCGCACCGGCGATATCGGCGTGCGCGACGATCGCGGCAACATCCGGATCGTCGACCGCAAGAAGGACATGTTCATCTGCGGCGGCTTCAATGCCTATCCGGCCGAGATCGAGGATCTGCTGCTGCGCATGGGCGGAATCTCCGCCGTGTCGGTCGTCGGCGTGCCCGATGCCGAGCGTGGCGAAGTGCCCGTGGCCTATGTCGTCCCGGCCGCCGGTTCAGGCGTCGATCCTGACCGTGTGATCGGTTGGGCCAGGGCCAATCTAGCCAGCTACAAGGTCCCGCGCCGGGTCTATCTGCGCGAGGCGCTGCCGCTCAATGGAAACGGAAAGGTGATGAAAGATGTACTCCGTCGAGACGCCGTCGATGATCGCCTCTCCGGCTAAAAGGAGCAAAGCCGTGAGCAAGCTCAAATTCTCGTCCTTCCATCTGTTCCACCAGCATGCCGGATGGAGCGAGCGGGAGGTGTTCGCCTACAATGTCGCGCTGATCGAATATCTCGAGGAGATGGGCTTCGACGGCGTCTGGGTCGCAGAGCATCATTTCCGCGATTACGGCCTTTGCAACAACATCCCGGCGCTGCTTTCGTTCATGGCGGCGCGAACGAGCAAGCTCAGGCTCGGCACCGGCGTGATCGTGCTGCCGCTGCACAATCCGGTGCTCGTTGCGGAAGAGATCGCGCAGCTGGACCTGCTGTCGGATGGCCGGGTCGATTTCGGCATCGGCCGCGGCTATCAGGCCGGCGAGTTCGGCAAATTCGGTGTCGACATCAGCGAGGCGCGCGACCGGTTCGACGAGGCGGTCGATCTGATCCTGAAGCTGTGGCGCGACGACGTCGTGAATTTCGACGGCAAATTTTATCAGTGTCACGACGCCAGCCTGAAACCGAAACCGGTTCAGCGCCCGCGTCCGCCGACCTATGTCGCCGCGATCAGCCCGGACACGGTGAAGCGCGTGGCCGTTCGCGGCCTGCCCATCTTGGGCGACCCTGTCGCGACCTTCCGCAATCTCGGCCGCGCGGCCGAGACCTGGCGCACGGAGATGGATGCGAACGGATTCTCGAAGGACGGCATCGATCTGTGCTGCATGCGGACGGTCTATGTCGCCGAGACGAACGAGAAGGCGCGCGCCGATCTCCACGATTTCGAATCGAAATTCGACCGCAGCCGAATCGTCAACGCGCAGAACGCACCGATCGACCCGAAGACCGGCCAGATCGCAAAAGGTTACGAATTCTGGGAGAACCGCTATCTCAAGGGCGGCACGCTCACGGATGATTTCCGCTGGGACCAGCTTGAGGTGATCGGCGATCCCGCGCGGGTGGTAAGCCAGATCCAGACCCTGCAAGAGCTCGGCTACACCAATATCATGTGCGATTTCGGCAGCACCCGCCCGATGCCGCTCTCCGACATGAGGAAGATCATCAAGCTCTTCGCCGAAGAGGTTATGCCGGCGTTCCGGTAGGCGTATCATGAACCGTCTGGCCGCCGCTACTTCCCCCCTGGTTCGTCATGCCCGAGCTTGACCCGGCCATGACGATCGCGAAATGTGGAGGGCCGGGGCCTTCAAACCAGCCGCTCGTACAGATCCTCCCAATTAGGATTGTCCGCAAGGATAAGCTTTACTTTCCAAGCACGCGGCCAATGTTTCAGGTTCTTTTCCCTTTGGATCGCGGTCCTGATGTCATCGTGCTGCTCGGCATAGACCAGCCGCTTCAGCCCATACCGCGTCGTGAATCCTTCGACGACTCCGTCATGATGCTCCCACGAACGACGCGCAAGATTGCTGGTCACGCCGACATAGAGCGTGCCGTTTGGCCGGTTCGTTACGATGTAGACCCATCCACCCCGCATCGCGAATTCATCGCATCGCGGCGCGGCCTCGGCAACCATGACGTCGACGAGCTCGGGGATGACGAATCATGGACTGAGGGGGTGGTGCCGCAGTGACGCAGCGCCTTTCGATGCGCGCCGCGATCGTCGGCGTCGGCTACACGGATTTCAGCCGCGATTCGAAACGCACCGTGCTGCAGCTTGCGATGCAGGCCATCGATGCGGCGCTGGCGGATGCGGGTCTCGCGCGGCGCGACGTCGACGGGCTGCTTTCCTACAGTCTTGGTGATTCCGTACCGGTGACGACCGTCGCGCGTGCGCTGGGCCTCGACGAATATGGCTGGAACAACGATTTCGCCGGCGGCGGCAGCCAGTGCGCTTCGATTCTGGGCGATGCGGCGATGGCGATGGCTGCCGGGCTCGCGCACACGGTTGTGATCTACCGCGCGCTCAACGGCCGCACCGGCAAGCGGATGGGGCGGATCGCGCTCGGCGCCGGCGATGATGGCGAAGAGCAGTTCCTGGCGCCCTACGGCTTTCGCGGGCCGGTCAATCTGTTCGCGCTCGCCGCCCAGCGCTGGCTTCACGACCGCGGCATCGGCGGACCCGACATGGCGGAGCTCGTGGTTCGCCAACGCGCCAAGGCCGCCGGGAACCCGAAGGCGCTGCTGCGCGAGCCGATCTCGGTCGCCGACTACTTGGCCTCGCCGATGATCGCGAGCCCGCTGCGGCGGCTCGATTGCTGCTTGGAGACCGACGGCGCTTGCGCACTGGTCGTGACTTCGCCCGAGCGGGCGCGCCAAATCGCGAAGCGGCCGGTCTTCATCCGCGCCGCCGTGCGCGCCGGCGGCGCCGGAGCCGGGGCGATGGACAAGGCGGGAGACCATCCGACCCGGATCTTCTCGCATTATGTGGCGCCGCGCATCTTCGAAGCGGCCGGCATGAAGCCTGCCGATATCGACCTTTTGCAGCTCTATGACGGCTATTCGTTCCTGCTGCCGGCCCAGCTCGAGGATTTCGGCTATTGCGCGCCGGGGGAGGTCCGCGAGATGATCCGTAGCGACCGGCTGGACATCGATGGAGACCTGCCGACCAACGTCAATGGCGGCCTTCTGTCCGAAGGCTATGTCCATGGGCTGAACAACGTGGTGGAGGCGGTGGAGCAATTGCAGGGGAAATGCGGCGAGCGGCAGGTCGCGGGCGCCACAACCGCGCTCTGCACCGGCTTCGGCGGCAGCTTCGGTTCGGCCGTGATCCTGATGCTGGACGGCGCGGCATGACGGACGGCCCGCCGGAACCGCATAATTGGCACCGCTGGGGCCCGGAGGATGAGCTGGGCGCGCTCAATCTGCTGACGGGCGCGGTGGTGCGGAGCGCCCTCGCGTCGGTGCGGCAGGGGCGGATCCTGAGCCTCAGCCTGCCGATCAAGGGCTCGACCTCCAGCAGCGCGCCCAGCACCGTGCCGCATCTCAAAGGCCGGCCGCTGCCGCAGCATTTCATGTCGGTCGACGGCGCGGACTATGAGGCCGGCGTGAAGCTGCCCGCCGGCGGGCGCGGCATCGCCGACGACGCGCTGCTGCTCTCGCCGCACGGCACCACGACGCATATGGACGCGCTCTGCCATATGTGGACAGGGAAGCAAATCTATAACGGCCATCCGTCCTCGCGCATCCGATCCTACGGCGCCACGCGCTGCGGCATGGAGAAGGTCGACGGCATGGTGACGCGCGGCGTGCTGTTCGATATCGCCGCCTATCGCGGCATGGACGTGATGGATCCGACGGACCGGATCAGCGCGCTCGACCTCGAAGCGATGTCGGAGGCGATGGGCGTCACGGTCGGGCAGGGCGACGCGGTCGTCATCCGCACCGGCTGGCCGACGGTCTATGCGCATGACCCGCAGCGCTATTGGGCTGGCGAGCCGGGCCTATCGTCGGATGCCGCGAAGTGGCTCGCGGCGCGGGACGTATCGCTTGTCGCTTCCGACAATTCCGCGATCTCGGGTCTGAACAAGGAAGGCCTCGCGGACGAGACGGTGGAGGACGACATCCACATGATCTTCCTGTGGCGGCACGGCATCTATCTGATGGAGATGCTGTGGCTGGAGGAGCTGGCGAAGGCGGCGCAGCCCACTTTCCTCCTCATGGTAGCGCCGTTGAAAATCGTCGGCGGCACCGGCAGCCCGGTCAATCCCCTGGCGGTGCTATGAGCACGCCCACGATCCCGATCACGCCGCTCACGCAGCCTTATTGGGAGGCGGCCGCGCGGGGCGTGCTCGCGATCCAGCGCTGCCGGTCCTGCCGCCGTTGGATTCATTTCCCGGAGCCGTCATGTCCCAATTGCGGCTCGGCCGATCTCGATTTCGAACCGGTGTCGGGCAAGGGCAAGGTCGAAACCTTCTCCGTCATCCATAAGAGCTTCGTCGAGTCCTTCGCGGATCGCGTGCCCTATGTCATCGCCTGGATCGCGCTCGAAGAGCAGCCGGGCTTGCGCGCCTTCGGCAACGTCGCGGGCTGCGCGCCGGACGAAGTCGCGATCGGCATGCCGGTCGAAGTCTTTTTCGAAACGCGCGACGGCGCCGCGATGCCGAATTTCAGAAAAGCCGATCAGGGGAGAGGATGAGCTACCGGTCGCCCTACGACAATTACGGTCATGCGATGCTGACGGCGAACGCGCTGCGGACGCCGCAGAAGGCGGCGCTCGTCTATCGCGGTCGCTCTTATACGTTCGACGCACTCAATCGATCGGTGAACAAGCTCGCCAACGCGCTCGCCGCGGCCGGCGTCAAGCCGGGGCAGCGCGTCGGATCGCTGCTGTCGGAGGCAATCTCGATCGCGCGGCTCTATCCGGCGGAGGCCAAGCTGGGCGCGGTGATCGCGGCCTATAATCCCTATTGGGATGAGGAGCAGGTCGTCCGCACGACGGAGCTTTCCAAGCTCGACGCGTTCGTCTTCGACCGCGCCAATGCCGCGACGATCGCGAAGGTTCGCGCGCGGCTGCCCGGCATCAAGCTGTGGCTTTCGATCGGCGGCCCGCAGGAAGGCGCGGTCGATCTCGATCAGCTTGT
>DATGMP010000115.1:0-4635 GCA_035293565.1 Alphaproteobacteria bacterium
GTCCTTCCGCGCCGAGATCTTCCGCCACGTCACCGAGCTCAATGTCGACACGCTCGTTTTCGACACGCTTCAGGCGGCCATTCTGGTCGCGGTCATCTTCTGCGCCGGCGCGACCTTGCAGGCGATCGAGATGCTGAGCGAGTATTTCGTCGAACGCGGCCCGATCATCGACGCGGCCTTCGGCGAGAAATTGCTCGCCATCTTCCTGCTCGTCATCCTGGCTGTCATTTTTTACCTGCTGCATTTTGTCGTGCGCGCCTTGCGTTCCGGCTGGGTACCCCGCCGGCTTCCGCCGCGCACCCGCTGAGATGTCGAGCGCCGCTTACACGCTTTGGGCTGCCGGCCTGTTCACCAGACCATTGAAAGTGGCAAGCGAGCGTTCGATGCGCGCTTGCTCGATGCCGCGGACGATGAAGATCAGCCGCGAACGCCGATCGGCGTCGGGCCAGCTCTCGAGGTGACTTGGCGGGTGGACGAGGTGCTGGACGCCATTGATCAGCACCGGCGTCGGCAGGCCCGCGACATGGAGCAAGCCCTTCAATCGCAGCACGTCGGCGCCGTGCCGATGAAGCAGCATCGTGGCCCAGACGCCGAAGGCCGCCCAGTCGAGCGGCCGGTCGAAGGTCAATGTAAAGGAGTGGATGCCCGCGGCGTGCTCATGATGCTCCGGCGCGCCGGCCTCACTTGCTGAACCGAGCCATCGATCCAATTCCCGGCTCTTGCCCTCGCGGTCATAGATGTCGTCGGTCAGGAGCCGCTCGGCGTTTTCGCCGGTCTCGTTCGAGGAGAGGATCTCGGCCGAGGGGTTGAGCGCCCTCAATTTCCCGCGCAGTGCGCCAATGGCCTTCTCATCGGCCAGATCGGACTTCGTCAGAATCAGCCGGTCGGCCACCGCGACCTGCTTCACCGCCTCGGGGAAGGCGCCCAGTTGGTCCGCTCCGTTGAGCCCGTCGATGGTGGTGACGATGCCCGACAACCGAAGATGGTTGCGAAGAATGGCATCGGACAAGAGCGTGTAAGCGATCGGTGTGGGGTCGGCAAGGCCGGAGGTCTCGATGACGACGCGGCGGAAAGGCGGGACCTCGCCGCGCATGCGTCGGGAGATCAGGCCCTTCAGCGCCTTTTGGAGGTCTCCCCGAACGGCGCAGCAGACGCAACCATTCTCGAGCAGCAACGTGCTCTCGGCCACCTCCTGCAAGAGATGGTGGTCGAGCCCAACCTCGCCGAACTCGTTGACGAGAACGGCCGTATCGGAAAGGCAGGGCAGCCGCAGCAATCTCTGGAGCAGAGTGGTCTTGCCGCTGCCGAGAAAGCCGGTGACGATATTGATCGGGGTGAGGGCGGCGTATTCCGCCATCTCACCCCTCCCGCAAGGCGGAGAGGAGCTTGTCCTCGAGCGGATCGCAGATCCGGCCGCTCAGGCGCTCCGCCTCCGTCCAGAGCTGGCCTAGATTGTCGATGATCGCCGTGCGGCCGGTATGGCTCGACAGCACATAGGCATTTCCCGACCAGTCGGCCAGGCGCAGCCCGTAATGCCTCAGAACCGCGTTGAGGAGGCGCAGCCGGTCCTGTCGCTCACGCAGCCGCGTGTGGGTTCCGGCGCGGGCGGCGAAAGCCGCGGGCGCGTTGGCGCTGTCGCTCCAATGCCCGTGACCGGCGATGACGCCACACAGGGAGCACACCGGCCTTTTCCCTTCACCCGGCGCGCGCCGCTTCGGACATGCTTTCGCGCGGCGAGCGGCGGCGGAAATCGTCGGCGATCTCGTCGAAGGTGCAGAATTTCACGCCGGCATGTCCGGAGAGATATTCGTACATCCGCTCGAGCATCAGCAGGACTTGCGGTCGCCCGGAGACATCCGGGTGGATGGTCATGGTGAACACCGCATAATCGTATTCGCGATAGACCCAGTCGAATTGATCGCACCAGAGCTGCTCGATGTCGCGGGGATTGACGAAGCCGTGGCTGTTCGGCGCGCTTTTGATGAACATCATCGGCGGGAGGTCGTCGAGATACCAACTCCCGGGAATATCGATGAGATCCGTCTCCTCACCACGCACCAGCGGCCGCATCCATTCATTGGGATGCTTCGAATAGTCGATCGGCGTCCAACTGTCCCCGACGCGCACATAGAAGGGATGGAAGTCGTTGTTCATGAGGCTGTGGTCGTATTTGATCCCCTTCTTCAGCAGAAGCTCGTTGGTGACATTGCTGAATTCCCACCACGGCGCGACATATCCCGTGGGGCGCCGGCCGCTGAGCCGCTCGATCAGGTCGATGCAGCGGTCCATCACCGCCTCTTCCTGCTCGGGCGTCATGGCGATGGGGTTTTCATGGGAATAGCCGTGCATGCCGATCTCGTGGCCGGCCTCGACGACCAGCTTGCACTGGCGCGGAAAGGTCTCGATGGAGTGGCCGGGGATGAACCAGCTCGTGCGCACGCCGAGCCGGTCGAAGAGCTTGACGAGCCGGGGCACGCCGACCTCGCCGGCGAAGAGGCCGCGCGAGATATCGCAGGGCGAGTTCTCGCCGCCATAGGAGCCGAGCCAGCCGGCGACGGCATCGACATCGATGCCGAAGGCGCAGAAGATTTCCTTCTTGCCACGAAGGCCGGAGGCCGTGGGCGCGCGCCCGGCCGAGCTCGAACTTCCGCCCCGCGAAGGCACCAGCGAGCGCGGCTGATAGCGGGGGCCGAGCGACGCGCCGCCTGCCGCGGAGGCATAGCGGGGACGGGGGCGACGGAGGGGCCGGTGGGCGCGATCTTGATTGCTCATGCGTTGGGCTCCCGCTTCCTGATGAGGTTCGTTGGTTGTCGTCGGTCGGAACTGCCGAAAGCGCCAACAGTCCCATGTTGCCGCTGCCGCAGCAAGAGGCCGGCCGGGTTTTCATTGACAAGGAACGGGAGCGACCGCCACGCTACCCCGCAGGGAGGACCGCCATGAGCGAGTGGCAACGCGAGACGCGCGCCGATTACGAGCGCAAGGGCTTTGCCGGCCGTTCCGGCTATGGCCGGCGGCCGGTCCTGCTGATCGTCGATTTCATCCGCGGGTTCACCGATCCGGCGACGCCGCTCGGCGGCAATTTCGCAAGCGAACTCAACGCGACGCGGCAGCTTCAGGAAGGCTTCCGCCGCCTCAACCTGCCCATCGCCTACACCACCATCGCCTATGCGCCCGATCTGCGCGATGGCGGTCTCTTCATCAAGAAAGTGCCGTCGCTCGCCATCCTGCAAAAAGGCTCGCCCTTGATCGAAGTCGATGAGCGGATCGCGCCCCGGCCCGGCGAGCGGATCGTCGAGAAGAAATATGCGAGCGCCTTTTTCGGCACCGAGCTCGACACCCATCTGCGGGCGCTCGGGATCGATACCGTCGTGATGGCTGGCTGCACCACGAGCGGCTGCATCCGCGCCTCGGCCATCGACTCCCTGCAATATGGCTACCATACCGTCGTCGTCCGCGACGCCGTCGGCGACCGTGCTCCGGGGCCGCATGAGGCCAACCTCTTCGATATCGATGCCAAATACGCCGATGTCGTCTCGCTTTGGGATGCGCTCGATTATCTCAGATCCTTCGCGGCGAGCGAGGGCTTCGCCGCACGGGCACGCGACGATTTCGACCGCTGGTGGCGCGACGAGCGCCGGTCGGTCGGCTGAGGCTCGGCGATGGCAAAGACCCAGGATTTCGGGCTTTCCTCGGCCTTCGACGAGATGCTGTCGCGGAATCGGCAGCGCCTCGACCAGCTCTATCGCCGCCCGCAGCCGGGCGCCACCGGCGATGCCGCGGCGCCTGTCACACCGACGGTCACGCGTCCGGCCGCCTTGCCCCCCGGTTTCGACCCGGCACTGTCGGTCACCGCGCGTCAACTCACCGAGCGCTTCGGCGCCGACTGGCGCTTCGAGATCCTCTCCCGCCAGCGCGATGGTGATGAGGCGATCGTCCTCGGCAAGCTCACCTTGGCCAAGGATGACACGACGAGGATGCAATTCGGACGCGCCAAAATACCGGGCGGGCCAGTATCAGGCTCGAGCGGCGGCCATCACTTCGCCTTGTCGGGCGCTGCAACCACCGCCGACGAAGAGCGGGGCTTCCGCCGCGCCACCGAGGCCGCCCTCAAGAACTGCGCGGACCAGCTCTGACCCTTACCGCAGGGACGCTGCGGCGCATCCGACCTGCCAGGCTTCGCCGGTTCTCTCGGCATATTCGCCGCACCAATCGGACCCGAAGGTGATCGGCCAGGCGCCGATGCCGTTCTCGCGCCGGGTGGGCGGGAAGCGGCGGCAATAGCCGACACCCTGCTCGGCGCTTGCTTCCTCGCCTTCCCTCGGGTGGAAGTGCCACCATTGGCAGGCGGAACAAATGGGATTCACCGTCATGGCCGTCGCCCGCTCTCAATGCCGTGGAGCCATAGAACCACCATCCGCGCCATCGGCTCAACCCTTCTCTTGCCCTCCAGAGCGCGGGTGGGGGATTGCGCAGCCCTTGCGATGCTGACAAGCTCTCTTGAAAGCGTGGGGAGGAACAGGGCTCTATGGCGCGCGTAGGCGTCGATGTCGGGGGCACGAACACCGACCTCGTGCTGGAAGGCGACCGCGGCATCTTCGTCCACAAGGTGCCGAGCACGCCGCATGACCAGTCGGA
>DATGMP010000116.1:0-32306 GCA_035293565.1 Alphaproteobacteria bacterium
TCGCAAGGCTATCTTCTCAGGCGATGCAATGCATCACCCGCTCCAGATCATGGAGCCGACCCTCCACCTTCCGGTCGACTGGGACGTCGCGAAAGCCGCCGCGACCCGACGCAAGCTGCTGGAAAGCTGCGCCGATAAGGACACGCTTTTGATGACCGCGCACTTCCCCGCCCCGACCGCGGGCCGCGTCGTGAGCAGCGGCGACGGCTTCCGGTTCGAATTTGGGACCTGATCAGCTCTTGCCCGACAGATAGGGCGTGGGATCGACGGGCTGGCTGCCCTGGCGGATTTCGAAATGGAGCTGTGGACTCGAGACTGAACCGGTTTGACCGACCGTGCCGAGCGTTTCGCCGCGCGTCACGCTGGCGCCGCGCTGGACCGAGATCGAAGCCAAGTGACCATAGGCCGTCACCCAGCCTCCGGCGTGGCGGACCATCACCAGATTTCCGAAGGCCGGCAGCTCGTTGCCGGCATAGATCACGGTCCCGGCCTCGGCCGCGGCCACCGGCGTGCCGGCCGGCGCCGCGATGTTGATTCCATCATTCTTCTGTCCGGAGGAATCCGGACCGAAATGCCCGACGATGTCGCCCTTCACGGGAGTGATGAAACGAGGCGCTCCGGCCGGCAGATGCGTGGGCATGGGCGCCGGCGTCGCCATGGCCGTTGTCGTGGGGGCTGCGGCCGGTGCTGGGGCGGACGGTGCGGTGGAAGGCGGCGGCGCCGGTGTCGACCCGGCCGCCGGCGTGCTAGCCGGCGTCGGCGCTATCGGGGACGGCGGCGTGGCGGAGGCGACCCGCTGAGACTGCTGCGGGGCCAACGCAGTGGGCGAGCTGACGGCCGTTCGGGCGGGCTGCGACCGCGTCGCGGCCATGGGCGCCGCAGACGGAGAGGCTGCTGCCTGAGCGGAGGGCGGCGGTCCGGATGACGGAGTGCTCCCCGGGCCGGAGGCGGCGCCGGGCGGCGGCGGTAGAGCCGAAGCGGAAATCGCGGAGCGGTGCATGCTCGACTCGACCGGCAGCTCGGGCCCGGCCTCGGCCATGTCTGTTCCGGGGGCGCCGCCGATCCCGCCCGGGACTCGCAGCACCTGGCCGACGCGCATCTCATAGGGCTCGCTCAGGCCGTTCGCCTGGGCCAACGTATATTCGCTGACGCCGAGCATCGTTGCGATGCCCGCGACCGTGTCGCCGGATTTCACGCGGTATGTGGCCGGCGGCGGAATGATGACAACCTGGTTCGCCATCAGGGCGTAGGGCGGCTGCAGATGGTTCGCCTCTATGATGGCATGCGGCGACGTCCCGAAGCGGTGCGCGAGCTGGTCCATGCTCTCGCCGGGCATGACCGCCACCTTGTAGCCGGCGAAGCCTTGCGGCGGGGACGAAGAGGTTGCTTCGTCGAAGCGGGCGCAGCCCGCCAAGCCGAATGCCAAAAGAAGAAGTGCAGCACCACCACGCATCACGACCTCACAGGTTTGGCCTTTCCGCCTGTCACCAGGGGCACGAATCGCACAGGCCACAGATCCTCGTGCTTCAATGAGTCATTTTCGCGGCAGATTCTAACGACCATCTGGTCGCTGCTGGCCCGGCGGACCGGACAGACCAATATACCGCCCTCGCCCAGTTGATCGATCAACGCTTGTGGCACGTCGCCCCCGCTGGCCGCGGTGACGATGATGCGGTCGAAGGGCGCCTGCTTGGGCCATCCCTGGGTCCCATCGCCATGGCGCATCGTCACGTTGTGGATCCGAAGCTCTTCGAGCAGCTTCGCTGCCTCGTCTTGGAGCGGCTTGATGGTCTCGATCGTATAAACGCGGCGAGCGAGACCGGCCAGAACGGCGGTCTGATATCCGGAGCCGGTGCCGATCTCGAGCACTTTGCAGCGGTCGTCGACCTTCAATGCCTCTGTCATGAGCGCGACGATCAAAGGCTGGCTGATGGTCTGGCCATGGCCGATCGGCAGCGCCGTATCGTCCCAGGCCCGATCCTGGAACGCCTCCGGCACGAATCGCTCCCGCGGTACGCGCTCGATCGCCCCCAGCACCTTGGCATCCGCCACGCCGGATCGCCGGAGCGACATCAGCAGGCGAATCTTTCGCGCGTCGGTGCTCATGCTCGATGCAGCAACATCACAATGGCCATCTCCGCGAAGGTGGGATCCAGTCCTTTACGCCCGGCAGCGCGGAAAAAGAGCCATATCGCCGCAGACGCGGCTCTAGATCTGGATTCCCGCCCTCGCGGGAACGACGATTCATGTGATTTTCCTACTGCCCCACAGCCGCGCCGAACGTCTGCAGCGACGGCCGGTGGGTCAGGTCGAGGCAGAGCGGGGTGATCGAAATGCCGCCGCTCATGAGTACGCCGATATCGGTGTCCGGATCGGTCTCGGTCTCGGTCCGTAGCGGACCTATCCAGAAATAGGGACGGCCGCGCGGGTCGAAGCGTTCGCGGAGATCATCCCCGAGCTTGCGCTTGCCATGCGGCACCACCCGGACGCAGCGCACCTCGTCCGGTGCCACCGATGGGAAATTGACGTTCAACATCACATTGTCGGGCCACGATGCGCCCATCAGCCGACGGATGAGGTCTGCGCCGCGGCTCTCGGCGACAGCGAAGGAGATCGGCTTGTCCTCGTCGACATTCTGGCTGAGCGCAATCGCCTTGAGGCCGAGCAACGTCGCCTCCATCGCAGCCGCGATCGTGCCCGAGTAGGTGACGTCGTCACCGATATTGGCGCCGTGATTGATGCCCGAGAGGACGAGGTCCGGTCGGCGATCCTTGAGGATGTGATTCATAGCCAGCATGACGCAGTCGGTAGGCGTTCCGTCGACCGAGTAATGCCGGTCGTCATATTTCTTGGCGCGGAGCGGCCTATGGATCGTGAGCGAATGGCTGGCGCCGGACTGCTCGATCTCGGGCGCGCACACCCAGACATCATCGCTGATCGTGCGAGCCAGCGCCTCCAGAAGATTGATTCCGGCCGAATGGATCCCGTCATCGTTGGAGACGAGGATCCGCGCGCTGGACAAATCGGCTTTACCCATGGGCAGCGATCTTCTCCAATCCACCCATATAGGGCCGCAGCACGTCGGGGACTGCGATCGAGCCGTCCGGCTGCTGGTAATTCTCCATGACCGCGATCAGCGCGCGGCCGACGGCGAGCCCCGAGCCGTTCAGCGTGTGGACGAATTCGGGCGAAGCCTCGCTGCCGCGCGGACGGAACCGCGCCTTCATGCGGCGGGCTTGGAAATCTCCGCAATTGGAGCAGCTCGAGATCTCGCGGTAAGCGTTCTGGCCGGGCAACCAGACTTCGAGATCATAGGTCTTACGCGCCGAGAAGCCCATGTCCCCGGCGCACAGAAGCATTGTTCGGTAAGGCAGCTCGAGACGCTTCAGCACGGTTTCCGCCGCCTCCGTCATCCGCTCATGCTCGGCCGTCGAATGTTCGGGCGTCGCAATCGAGACCAGCTCGACCTTCCAGAATTGATGCTGCCGGATCATGCCGCGCGTGTCTTTGCCCGCGGCGCCGGCCTCGGCGCGGAAGCAGGGGGTGAGCGCCGTGCGACGGATCGGCAGGCTCTCGGCCTCGAGGATCTGATCGGCGACCAGGTTGGTCAACGACACTTCGGCGGTCGAGATCAACCAGTGACCGCTCGTGGTCTGGAATAGATCGTCCACGAATTTCGGCAGCTGTCCGACACCGAATACAGCAGCATCTCGGACGAGCAGCGGGACGGACATCTCCTCATAACCGAATTCCCGCGTGTGCAGGTCCAGCATGAATTGGCCGAGCGCCCGCTCCATGCGCGCGAGCGCGCCGGAAAGGACAGTGAAGCGCGCGCCCGACAGGGCCGCGCCGGCCCTGAAATCCATGAAGCCCAAGCGTTCGCCGAGATCGGCGTGATCCTGCACCGGCTCGATCTTTTTCGGCTCGCTCCAGCGGCGTATTTCGGCGTTGCCGGTCTCGTCCGTACCATCGGGGACATCGTCGGCCGGCAGATTGGGCAGACCGGCCAGCAATGCCTCGAGCGCTGCGCCGACGGCCTTCTCTTCTTCTTCGAGCGCCGGCAGGTCGGCCTTCAGCCGCGCGACCTCTTCCATAAGGACAGAAGCGCGCGCCTCGTCTTTGGATTTCTTGGCCTCGCCGATCTCTTTCGACGCTTCGTTACGACGAGCCAGCGCCTGCTGCAGCCGCGTCTGGACCTTGCGACGCTCGGCATCGAGGGTGAGAATTTCGCCGGACTTCGCCGTCAAGCCCCGCCGCGCCCAGCCGCGATCAAAAGCGGCAGGGTCATCGCGAATCGCGCGCAAATCGAACATTGTCGGAGACCGTCAGGGATCGGGAGCGCTCTTATACCGAGCGATTCGGCCGAAATCTACGGCGCCACAGCCTGGCCCCGGCCGGCCCGTTCGGCCGCCTCCTCGGCCGCGCGGCGGCGGTTGCGGCTCCGCTCGATCAGCTTGCCGACCACGATCGAGACCTCGAACAGGGCGACCAGCGGTATCGCCATGGCAAGCATGCTCAGCGCGTCGGGCGGGGTCAGGATCGCGGCAATAATGAAGACCGCCAGATAGGCGTACCGGCGCATGCGGCTGAGAGTCGCCGTTTCCAGCATCTCGGCCCGAACAAGGAGCGTCAGGACAACCGGCAGCTCGAAGGCGATCCCAAAGCCCAGGATGAGCTGCATGATGAGGCCGAGATATTCGCTGACCTTGGGCTCGGCCGTGATCGCCAGCGCCCCGTCATGGGCAACTTCCTCGAAGCTTGCGAAGAAACGGAAGGCGTTGGGGATAAGCGCGTAATAGACGAAGGTCCCGCCCAGGATGAACATCACGAAAGCGGCAAACGGAAACGGCAAAAAAGCCCGCTTTTCGTGCTTATAGAGTCCCGGCGCGATGAACCGCCAAATTTGGAAGGCGATTACCGGAAAGGCCAGGATGAAACCGCCGAACATCCCGATCTTGATATTGGCGAAGAACTTCTCCTGCAGCGCCGTGTAGATGAGCTGCCGCCCCGGCTGGCCTTGCCAGATTTCCGCCAGCGGTCGGGTCAGGAAATCGAAAATCGTGTCGGCGAAATAGAAGCAGATGCCGAAAGCGATGAAGAAGGCGACGAGCGACCAGATGAGGCGGGATCTCAGCTCGATCAGATGCTCGAGCAGCGACATCTTCACGTCGTCGGGATTGTCTTGCTCCTCAGCCGTCATGATGCGCAACGGCCGCTTCGCTGGCCTCCTTCACAGATTCGGAGGCTGGCGCGGTCGCCGCCACCGGCAGTGCCTCTTCGGTTTTGGGCGCATGGATGGTCGCGGTTTCGGCCGCGGGCGGGGCTGCCAACGTATCCGGCATGGTGAGCGCGCTCGTCAGCTCGCGATCGGGATCGACGATCGCCTCAACATGCGACGCCAGGGGCGTCGTTGCCGCTTTCTGCACCTTCTCGCGCAGCTCCTCGAGCTCGGCCTCGCGCACCAGCTCGTCGACATGACTCTGGAATTCGCGGGCGAGCTTCTGCCCGGCACGCATCCAGCGCGCCGCGGTGCGCATCGCGCGCGGCAGATCCTTGGGGCCCACGACGACCAGGGCCACCACGGCGATGATGATGATTTCGCTCCAGGAAAAGCCGAACATGGCTAGCCGCGCGGCATGTTCCCTCTGCCGCGCCTATTCTGCCGCTGGATCAGCGGCGGACGGCGTCGTCCTGCCGGACGCTGCCTTCGATGGTCGGCCCGGGATGGGCATGATCAATGCTCTCGCGCCCCTCATTTTCCCGGCGCTCACCTTCCTTGAGGCCAGCCTTGAAGGAGGTGATCCCCTTGCCGAAGTCGCCCATGATCCGCGACAGCTTCCCCCCACCGCCGAAGAGTATCACGACGACGGCAAGAAGAAGTATTAGATGCCAAATGCTTAGACCACCCATGGCGTGACACTCTCGTTCTACGGCGTTACGGGACGTTTCCCGGCTTTCCGAATGCCCCTCTGTCGGCGCGGCACTATCGCAAAGCCACAAACCCCGCGCAATTCCGGGCGCCGGCTTCCCGTCCGCCCTATGTGGTCCCGGCGGTGGTCAAAAGCAATGAATTCACTCGAAGAGTGAGCCGGTCGCCTCGTCCGTCTCGCTCTCCTCTTCCGGCTCGTCGCGCTCGCTCAGGGTCTGGATGGCCGGCCGTTTGTCGAGAAGACCGGCGGCCTTGAGCTCGTCCGCGCCCGGCAGGTCAGCCAGGCTCGATAGGCCGAAATGATCGAGGAAGCCCTCGGTCGTGACCCAGGTGCTGGGCCTTCCCGGCGTCTCGCGCCGGCGGCCGGGTTTGATCCATCCCGCCTCTATCAGCACGTCGAGCGTGCCGCGCGCCGTCGCAACGCCCCGGATGGTCTCGATCTCGGCCCGGCTCACCGGCTGGTGGTAGGCGATGACCGCCAGGGTTTCCGCCGCCGCGCGCGACAGCCGCCGCATCGTCTCCCGCTCGATCTTGAGGCGCCCGGCGAGGTCCGCCGCGGTGCGGAACGCCCAGGCGCCGTCGCGCTCGACCAGATTGATGCCGTGCCCCGCATAGTCGCCCTGGAGCTTGGCCAAAAGGGCGCGCAGATCGGCCTCGGCCGGGAAATGCTGCCTCAGCGTCTTTTCTTGAACCGGCTCCTTCGCGGCGAACAACAACGCCTCCAGCAGCCGCAAATGCTCGAATTCGTCGGGGCTCACGAAGGTTCGGTCCTTTTGGCGGAACGGATATAGATCGGCTCGAAATTGGCATCCTGGCGAATAGTCACAATTCCGCGCTTGGCGAGCTCGAGCGACGCGCCGAACGTGGCGGCCAAAGCCGATCGCCCGACCAGCCGCCGCTGCTCGCCGGAGCCGGCTGCGGACGCATCGTAGGACGGCAGGAACTGCGACAGCAACGTCCAGCCCGGGATACGCCCGACCATCTCCGATAGCCGCTCGATAGCCTGCTCCACCGAATGGAGCAGAAAGGGCTCGATCGTGTACTGCTTGGCGTCGTGCCGGGTCAGGTGCTGGCCGTAGACGGCCAGCAGATCGAACAGGCTGAGCACGAAAGTGCTTCGCTGCTCGATCACGATCGGATCCGGATCGCCACGCACGAAGACGTCGCGTCCCAGCCGCGGCAGCGCAAGCAGCTTTTGGCTCGCCTGCTGCATCGACTCCAGCCGTCGAAGCTGGAAGGCCAGCGCGTCGGCCATCTCGGCCGCCGAGGGCTCCTCGTCCCCGACTTCCGGCTCGGGCAGCAGCAGCCGCGACTTGAGGTAAGCCAGCCACGAGGCCATCACCAGATAATCGGCGGCGAGTTCGAGCCGCAGCTTCCGCGCCCGTTCGATGAAGGCGATGTACTGCTCCGCCAGCGCCAGGATCGAGATCTTGGCCAGATCGACCTTCTGCTCGCGCGCCAGCGACAGCAGTACGTCGATCGGTCCATCGAAGCCGTCGAGGTCGAGCAGGAACTGTCCATTCTCGTCCATATCCGCCGGACGAACGTCCTCGAACTCCGAGATTTCCGCGTCGGTGATCATGCGGCGAGCAACCTGCCGATCAGATCGGCCTCGGCGCAAGGATCGACGAGCGTCACGGCGCCCGGCCTCTGCGCCGCCTTCAGCCTTGCGGCCGCGGCAGCTGTGATGGCGGGAACCGCGGACGCTATGGCGCGCATCTCCTCCAGATTCCCGGAGCAATGCAGGGTCAGGTCGCAGCCGGCCGCGAGCGTCTGCGCCGCGCTCTCCGCCAGGGTTCCTTTGAGCGCCTTCATACCGATGTCGTCCGCGATCAGAACGCCGCCGAACCCGATCCTTTCTCGAATGATCCGCGAGACGATCTGGGGTGAGACGGACGCCGGCAGGTCGGGATCGAGCTCTCTATAGACGCAATGAGCCACCATCGCCCAGGGCACGTCCCGGACGGCTCGGAAGGCCGCGAAATCCGTGCGATCGAGCGTGTCGGCATCGGCTTCGATCGTCGGGAGCGCCAGATGGCTGTCGGCCGTTGCCCGCCCGTGGCCCGGAATATGCTTCACGATCGGAGTTACGCCTGCGCTCGAAAAGCCGGCGCAGGCGGCGCTCGCGAGCGCGCCCACCAGCGCGGGATCGGCCGCGTAAGCGCGATCGCCGATCACCCGGTGCGTCTCCGGCAGCAGAAGATCCGCGACCGGCGCGCAGACAACGTCGATATCGAGCGCGGCCAGCATCGACCCGATGCAACGGCCAATAGCGGTCGCCGCCTCCAGCCCAGCCTGCCGATCGCGCTCGGCAAGCTCGCCAACGGCCCGCGCGGGCGGAAGCTCGGGCCAATGCGGCGGCCCAAGCCTTGCGACGCGGCCGCCCTCCTGATCGATCAGCACCGGCGCATCGGCGCGGCCGACGCTTTCGCGCAATTCCCGCACGAGCGCCCGCACTTGGTCGGGGGCTTTGATATTCCGGCGAAACAGGATGAAGCCGTAAGGGTCTGCCTCACGGAAAAACCGCCGCTCCTCCGCGCCGAGCTGTGGCCCCGCACACCCGAAGATGACGGCCCGGGTGCTCGATCCGAAACCCACCTTGCTCAACGCGGAAGCTTGATGACGAAGCAGCCGACACCCTGCGCCTTCACGTGCTCACAGGCGGCTTTGGCGCCGTTCAGGTCCAGCGGTCCGGCCTCGATGCGGTAGAAAGTGCCCTTCCCCGGCACTTCGCTCTTCGTCGCTTCCATCTTCAGCGAGGACAGGAGGTCTGGAAAATGACGCTTCAGTCGCGCCCATTCCGGCGCCACGGCCTCCTCCGTCCTCACTGCGCTGAGTTGTATCCGGTAGGAGCTCGAAAGCGTGGCATTCGGCGTCGCCGCCGCGTTCTTCGAGATTTCGGGCTTCGCCAGCGCGGCGGCGGCGAGCGCGCCGATCGGATCGGCTTGGTTTGCGGCGGACGGCGGAGCGCTCGACTGCGCCGGCGAAGGCTTCGCTTCCGGCTGCGGCGCGGCGGGCTGAACGCCCGTCGTTACCACGACGGGCAGCCCCTCAGCCTTCGGCGCCAGGGCCGCCGCATCCGTATTGGCCGGCGGCGCCGCGGCCGGAGCTGATTGAGGCGGCGATTGAGGCGCTGGGGCCGGCTGCGGCAGCTGCACGGGGGTCTCGGGCGGCGGCAGCAGCTTTTCCATTGGCGGCTGTTTGCCGTTTCCGTTCTGACCCAGCCGGTCATAGACGGTCGAATCCTGGAACGGGATGTTTTCGCCGCCGGGCTGATCCGGTTTCACCTTGACCGGCCCCTGATCCGCCTTGATGAGCGGTGGTTCGCCGGAGGCGGACGTGCTGCGGCCCTCCTGATAGGCGTACCAGAGGACTCCGCCGAAGGCGACCGTCGCGGCTGTGACGACAAGAGCAGGCCAGAAGGAGCGTTTTTGTCCCACCGGTACGCTTTTCCGACCACTCGGACCGGCTGCCGGATCGGCGCGCAGTTCCTCGGCCTGCTCCCACCTCATAATCACATCTCCTCTACCGGCTGGACGCCGATGACCCGGAGACCGCTGGCAATCACCGTCGCAACCGACTGCACCAGCGCGAGTCGCGCAATTGTCAGCGACCGGTCGTCCTCGAGCAAGAACCGCATGGTCGCGTTTTCCTTGCCTTTGGTCTGAAGGTGATGGAAGGCGGCGGCGAGGTCGTAGAGATAAAACGCGATCCGATGTGGCTCGTGCGCCTGCGCGGCGCCGGATACCACGGCAGGCCAGGCGGCCATGCGCTTCATGAGGTCCAGCTCGTCGGGCGAATCGAGCCTTTCCAGATCGGCAGCGAGCAGTGATTCGGTCGATAAGTCGGCTTCATCGAATAGCTCTGCGACGGCGCGCCGCCGCACCGACCGGCAGCGCGCATGGGCGTACTGCACATAAAAGACGGGGTTGTCCTTCGACTGCTCGGTCACCTTGGCAAAGTCAAAATCGAGCGTCTGGTCGTTGCGGCGAGTCAACATAATGAACCGCACCACGTCCCGCCCGACTTCGTCGATGATATCGCGGAGCGTCACAAAGGTGCCGGAGCGCTTCGACATCTTCACCGGCTGGCCATTCTGGAGGAGATTCACCAGCTGACAGAGCTTGATGTCGAGCACCGCGCGACCATCAGTCAGCGCCGAAACAGCGGCCGTGATCCGCTTCACCCAGCCGGCATGATCGGCTCCAACCACATCGATCAGTGTTGTGTGCTCTCTTTCATGCTTATCAAAATGATAGGCGATATCGTTCGCAAAGTAGGTAAAGCTTCCGTCAGCCTTCCGGATCGGCCGGTCGACATCGTCGCCAAACTTGGTCGAGCGGAAGAGCAGCTGCTCCCGCGGCTCCCAATCCTCGAGCTGCTTGCCCTTGGGCGGCTCCAGGATGCCGGTATAGAGCAGGCCCCGCCGTTCGAGCTCGGCCAGGGCCCGAGTCACGGCCCCACTCTCCACAAGCGCGCGCTCTGAAGTGAACCGGTTCATCACCACGCCGAGCTGTCCGAGGTCGGCGCGGATCATGTCCATCATGGCGTCGATGGCGAAGCGCCGAACTTCGGGCAGCCACTCGCCTTCGGCGGCGTCCAGCCACCGGTTGCCATCGCGATCAGCCAGCGCCTTGCCGACGGCCTTCAGATACTCGCCCGGATAATAGCCGGAAGGAATCTCGCCGACATCCTCGCCCAACGCCTCCCGATAGCGGAGATAAGCCGAGCGCGCGAGCACATCGACCTGGGCGCCGGCGTCGTTGATGTAGTATTCGCGAACGACCTCATGGCCCGTCTTGGCCAGAAGACCTGCGATCGCGTCGCCCACCACCGCGATCCGCGAGTGGCCGGCTGTGAGGGGACCTGTCGGGTTGGCGGACAGGAATTCGACATTGACCCGCTGCCCCCGGCCCTCGTCCCCGTCGCCATAGGCGAGGCCGGCCCTGAGCACATCCTTCAGCCGCGCGCGCCAGAAGCTTTCGGCGAGCCGCATATTGATGAAGCCTGGACCGGCGACGTCGGCCGAGACGATGTCCGCCTGCCCCGGCAGGCGAGACGCCAAACTGTCCGCCAAATCTCGGGGCTTCATGCCGGCAGGCTTGGCAAGGACCATGGCCGCGTTGGTCGCCAGATCGCCGTGCGCCGCCTCGCGCGGCGCTTCGACCGTCACACGAGAGAAATCGAGCCCGGAAGGGAGCAGTCCGACCTCGGCCATCCGCTCCAACTCCATCTGAATGATGCCAGTGAAATGTTTGTAGACGTTCATTGATTACGTTCGTGAAGATCGAATAGACGCTGATGTTCGGCGACCGCGTACCGGTCGGTCATGCCGGCGATATAATCTGAGATGACCCTGGCCCGATCGCTGTCCGTGCCGCCTCCTTTACGGATCGCGGCCTGCCAAGGGGTCGGGAGCGTCTCGGGTTCGGCCATGAAGTGGTTGAACAGATCCTGGACAATCCGCCGCCCTTTGCTGGTCATCCGATTAACGCGATAGTCTCGGTAAAGCCGATCCATAAGAAAACGACGCAATAGCTTGATATCTAGTAACATTTGCGCCGATAGCGACACAATCGGCCTTCCGGCCCGCCGGATCTCCTCGACCGAGCCCGGCGCCAGTATGGCGAGGCGTGTTTCGGTTTCAGCCACCAAGTCGCGAACAAGCCGGTCGACCAGCCTGCGGATCGTCTCGTGAATCGAACGCCCCTGTTCCAACTCCGGATGCAGCGCCTCCACTTCGCGAACGATGTCGCCCACCAGCGGCAGCTCGACAAGCTCCGCGATCGTGAAAAAGCCCGCCCGAATTCCGTCCTCGAGATCGTGGGTAATGTAGGCGATATCGTCGGACAGGGCCGCGACCTGGGCCTCGGCGGCCGCATAGGTGGACAGCTCCAGATTCATCTGCGCCTGGAAGGCCGCGATCGTGACGGGCAAGACACCGTCCGACGGCGCGCCCACAAGCGGGCCATTGTGTTTGACGAGCCCTTCGAGCGACTCCCAGGTTAGGTTGAGGCCGTCAAAGCCCGCATAGCGGCCCTCCAGCCTTGTCACGATCCGAAGGGCCTGGTCGTTATGGTCAAAGCCGCCATGGGGCGCCATGCAGGCATCGAGCGCATCCTCGCCGGCGTGGCCGAACGGCGTATGGCCGAGGTCATGGGCGAGCGCCACCGCCTCGGCCAGATCCTCGTCGAGACGCAGGACCCGCGCGATCGATCGCGCGATCTGGCCGACCTCGATCGAATGGGTAAGCCGCGAGCGGAAATAGTCGCCCTCGTGGTAGACGAAGACCTGGGTCTTGTGCTGCAACTTGCGGAATGCGCCGGAATGGATGATCCGGTCGCGATCACGCTGAAAGACGCTGCGGGTCGGGCTTTCCGGCTCGGAGAACAGCCGGCCGCGCGAACGGGCCGGGTCCGACGCATAGGGTGCCCGCGCGCCAATGGCCGCAGGCCTGCGCTCGATTCTCCGCGGCTCAGTCATGGCCGGGACACTAGTCCCGCCGCAGGGCTCTCGCAACGGCGGCCCTTGCATGTCGGCCCTTGCATGTCGCTAACAAATCGACTTGTCGGCCCTTGCATTGCCGCCGCGCGCCCGACGCACTAGATTCCGGCCAGGAGTTTTGAAAATGCCGGATGCAGCCATTCACGCGCCCGATATCCCCTCGCCACCGGCGCCGCGAACCATTTCGCTGACCGAGTCGGCGGCCAGACGGGTCAAGGTGCTGAGCGCCCAGGAGGGCGGCGGGAAGATGTTTCGCGTCACCGTCAACGGCGGCGGCTGCTCGGGATTCCAGTATGATTTCAAGCTCGATGACCAGCTGAATGCGGACGATCTCACCTTCGAGCGCGACGGCGCGGTGCTGGTCACGGACGAGACCTCGCTCGACCTCATCGCCGGGTCGGAAGTCGATTTCATCGAGGATCTGATGGGCGCCTATTTCCAGGTGAAGAACCCGAACGCCACCTCCTCCTGCGGGTGCGGCACCTCTTTCTCGGTCGGCTAAGGCCGGCCGCTGATGTCGATCCGGCTTGCCACCTGGAACGTCAACTCGATCAAGGCGCGATTGCCGATTGCCCGCGATTGGCTGGCCGCGAACGCGCCTGAGATCCTGATCCTCCAGGAGATCAAGACTCCCGACTTCCCGTCGCTCGAGTTCGAGGCGTTGGGCTATAAATGTCTGTTTGTTGGCCAAAAGGCCTACAACGGGGTCGCGATCCTGTCGCGGCTGCCGATGACATTGGGAGAAACGGAGCTCCCCGGCGGCAATGGCGACGATCATGCCCGCTTCATCACAGCGGATATCGGTGGCCTCCACGTCATCAACATCTATCTGCCGAACGGCAACCCGGTCGATACGGACAAGTTCGCTTACAAGCTCGACTGGTTCGATCGCCTACATCGCCATCTGGAGGGGCTGCTGGAGGCGGAGCGCCCCTTTCTCGTCGGCGGCGATTTCAATGTCATCCCCGAGGAGATCGATTGCTGGGACCCGAAGGCTTGGGTGGGCGACGCCCTCTTCCGGCCCGAGTCTCGCGGGCGCTTTCGCGCGCTCGTCAATCTGGGCCTGACCGACGCGCTGCGCGCGGTCGACCAAAGGCCGCACCTCTATACCTTCTGGGACTACCAGGCCGGCCGCTGGCAGCGCGACCAGGGGATCCGCATCGACCATTGGCTGCTGTCGCCCGAGCTGGCGGACAGGCTCGAAGCCTGCAGTGTCGACAAGGCGCCCCGCGGCCTCGACAAGGCCTCCGACCACACGCCGGTCGTCCTGACGCTGGGGGACTGACGCGCTTCGACTATATGCAGCGCGCTTCGGCCTCACTCGTCCGAGAAAGGAGCGCGTCATGACGGCGTCACCTGAGATCCCGGAGATCGCCATAATAACGGGCGCGTCCACCGGCATCGGCGCGGCCACGGCACGCGAACTGGCCCGGCGGGGATTCCACGTCCTCGCAGGCGTCCGGCGTGACCGGGACGCCGACGCAATCAGGGGGCCGGGAATAGAGCCGCTGATCGTCGACGTCACCAATCCGGATCACATCGGCGCGCTCGCAACTCGCGTGTACGAAGACCCGCAGAGCCGGCCGGTGCGAGCGCTGATCAACAATGCCGCGATCGGAGTCAACGCACCGGTCGAGACTTTCGCGATCGACGCGTGGCGGCGCTTGTTCGAGGTCAACCTCTTCGGCCATGTCGCCGTTACCCAGGCGCTCCTGCCGGCGCTGATCCGCAGCAAGGGTCGTATCGTCAACATCAGCTCCGTCGGCGGCAAAATCGCCATGGCCACCTATGGCCCTTACGCGGGCACGAAGTTCGCGCTCGAAGCGGTCAGTGACGCATTGCGACGCGAGATCGCCCCGCTCGGCGTCCAGGTGGTCGTGGTCGAACCGGGCGCCGTGCGCACGGAAATGGCCGGCCGGGCGATCGCCACCGCCCATGAGGCGGCCTCGGCCATGACGCCCGAGCAAAGCCAGCGCTACAGCGGGCTGGTGCAAGCCATTGCCGCGCAGACCACGCTGTTCACCGATTCGGGGCTGCCCGCCGACGCCGCGGCCAAGGTGATCGCCAAGGCCGTGACGGCGCGCAAGCCGAGCACGCGCTACACGGTCGGCCGTGACGCCGCACTGCTCACTCTGTTGGCGCGCATTCTGCCCGACCGGCTGCTCGATCGCGTCTTTGCCGCCGCTCTGCGTCCTTACTTTCCCGAAGAGACGAGCGCGCACCACGACTCGGCTACCGCTCGCCGGTAGTTCCGCGCGCCTCACCGGCGAGCTTCGCCAGGCCAAGATCAGTCGTCGATCGCCTGATAGACGAGCGTCGTGAAATCGCGCTGGATCTTCGAGGTCGCAGCGCCGAACAGCATTTGAATCATCATGACGGCCGCCATGTCTTCGCGCGGATCATTGAACCACCAGGTGCCGAACGCGCCGCCCCAGCCATACTGGCCGATCGACGAGAGCTCCTTCATGCCGGCCAGATTGTCGACGATCGAGACGCCGAGACCGAAGCCCCTTCCCGACCACATATCGTAGCCGAAGAACGGCATGCGGCGCTGCTCCGGCGTCAGGAAGTCGGAGGTCATCAGGTCGATCGTCTTGCGCGACAGGATTCGCGTTCCGTTGATCTTGCCGCCATCGAGCAACATCCGTGCGAACTTCATGTAATCGTCGGCGGTGGAGACGAGGCCGCCGGCGCCCGACGGAACGCTTGGCTCGACCGCCCATCGGCTGTTTTCTGGATGATCGTCGAGCACGCGCTTCCCGGTCGCGAAGTCGATCGCATAATTGACCGACAGCCGGTTGAGCTTGTCCTGCGGCACGAAGAAGGCGGTATCCTCCATGCCGAGGGGTTCGAACAATCGCTTGGACAGGAACTCGGGAAACGACATGCCCGAGGCTCGGGCCACCAGAAATCCCAGCACGTCGGTCGAGAAGCCGTAATTCATCCGCGCTCCCGGCTCATAGACCAACGGAAGCTCTCCGAGCTTCTTCAGCCACGGATCGACGCCCACATTGCTGCGCAGTCCCAGCCCGCTCGTCAGGCCGCTCATCGCCTTGAAGATCGGCCCCGTGATGTTAGCCAGCGTGCTGGGCAGGCCGGACCGATGCGTAAAGAGATCGAGCACCGTGATCGGCCGCGGCGACGGATAGGTATCTTCGACCGGCCCGACGGGATCGCGCATCACCCGCCGATCCGCGAGCTCCGGAATCCAGGCATCGATCGGATCGTCGAGCCGGATTCGTCCCTCTTCGATCAGCATCAGGGCGGCGACGCTGGTGATGGGCTTGGACATCGACGCGATCCGGAAGATCGTGTGTCCTCGGAGCTTCTTCTTCGCGACGTCGTCCTGCCAGCCGATGACATCGCAATGCGCTTCGCGTCCGCGCCGGTGGACCAGCGTCTGCACCCCGATGACTTCGCCGCGCTCGACGTAGGCGGCCATGCACTCGGTCAGGCGTTTCAGCCGCTTCTTCGAGAATCCGGTGTCAGCATCCTTCTTCGACATGAGCCGGCTCCCGCTTCAGTCGTCGATGGCTTGATAGACGAGGTTCGTGAAATCCGGTGCCAGCTTGGAACCCAATGTCCCGACGAGAAGCTGGGTCATCATCACCGCCGTGATCCGCTCCTTGGGATCATTGAACCACCAGGTGCCATAGGCGCCGCCCCAGCCATAGGTCCCGACCGAGCTCAACGATGCCTGTCCGCCCAGCCGGTCTTTGACGGAGACGCCGAGCCCGAAGCCCTGCGCTTTCCACATCGGAAAACCCATGAAGAGCATCCGCCGCTGCGCTGGCGTGAGGAAGTCCGTGGTCATCAGCTCGATCGTCTTGCGCGATAGGATGCGTTCGCGGCCGAGCTTGCCGCCCGCCAGCAGCATGCGACCAAACTTGGCGTAATCGTCGGCAGTGGAAACCAGACCGGCGGATGCGGAAGGCACCTTGGGCGGCGAGGCCCATTTGCTCTCTCGCGGATGATCGTCGACCACGCGCTTGCCCGACTTCAGATCGGTCGCGTAGGCCACGCAGAGGCGACCTCGCTTCGCTTTTGGAACATGGAAGGCGGTATCGCGCATGCCAAGCGGCTCGAACAGACGTTCGGCCAGAAAGCCCTCGAGCGGCTTGCCCGCGGCGCGTCCGACGAGAAATCCCAGAACGTCGGTCGTGAAGCCGTAATTCATCCGCTCACCGGGGACGTGGACCAGCGGCAGAGCGCCCAGCCGCGCCAGCCACTCATCGACATCCGTACCAAGCAGCAACAGGCCGTTACCGACATGAAGCTTGGCCACCGCCTTGCCGATCGGCCCCATGAGGTCGATGAACTGGCTAGCGAAGCCGGGGCGGTGCGTCATGAGGTCGAGGACGGTGATTGGTCGCGGAGCTTTATAGGTCTTGGCCAGAGGTCCTTTGGGATCGTGCAGAACCGAACGGTTCGCGAGCTCCGGCAACCAATTGTCGATCGGATCGTCGAGCCTCAGTTTTCCTTCCTCGAGCAGCATAAGGGCGGCAACGCTCGCCACCGGCTTTGTCATCGAAGCAATCCGAAAAATGCTATCGCGTTCGATCGGGATGCGCCGTTCGCCGTCCTGCCAACCGACCGCGTCGAAATGCACCTCCTCCCCGTCGCGGTGAATCAGCGTCACGATCCCGGCCACCTCGCCGCGCTCGACATAGGCCGCCATGCCGTCGGCGAGTCGCTTGAGCCGCTTTTTGGAAAGGCCGCCTGCCCTTTTTTTGTCCTCCACGCATCCCTCCCATATCGTTCCGGCGCTACAATCCGCGTGGATTGCCGGGCACGATATCGTCGACCCGGCTCAGCCGCTTCTCGCCGTCGATGCTCCATTCAAGCCCGCGACCGGCCCGCGCGACCCGCGAGCAGATCGGCGGATCGCCGCTAAGCGCAGTGCAGAACGAGTCCTGCTTGACGTCCCATACGCCCGTGTAAGGCTGGCCGTCCGACCATCCCCTGACGGTTCCGTCGGGCGCATAATATTCCACAAATCCGCCGGGAAGCATCGCCGTGTGATCGGAAAGGGCGGCTCGGATCTCGGGGCCGCTCAGCCAGGCGGGCTGCGCTGCGCAGCCCGGCAACACGGCCGGAAGCAGAATTGCCGCAACCGCGCCACATCGCGCGCGACGACCAGAATGGGGAGCGGGAACGATGATCGGCATGCTGCGGCGTCATCAGAGGCGGGTTGAGCCGCCGGGACCTTAGCCGTCGAGCGGGCTCTCCGCCAGAGGCGGCGCAGCAAGCTTAGAGATAGTTGATCAAGCTCAGCGAATTCACCATCGAGACGACCTTGTAGGACGCCTGCAACTGGGTCTGAAGCATCTGAAGTTGAGTCGTCGCCTGCGCCACATCCACATCCTCGACATCGCCCAGCTGGGTCTGGAGCGTCGTCTGCGTTGCCTGATGGGTCGTGTCGGCCGTGTTGAGCTCGCTTTGAACGAGACCGATCTTACTGTCGAGGTTTGTAACGCCCTTGGTGCCCTGGTCGATCATCTGTTTGGCGCCATTATAGACGGTCCAGAAGTCGCTCGGGTGAGCGGGATCATAGTGGAGATTTGCGATGATAGAGAGGCCCTGCATCAGCTGCTGGATCGACGGGTCGTCGGCCTTCACCGTGTAATCGACCGTCTGGCTCGTATCGATCTGGGCTGTGACGTTGCCCGCGGTCGCGACCGTCGCGGAGTAGCCGGCCGAGGTGCCGGTGATCGCAGCTACGTTCGTGAGCACCGTCGGACCGCTCGACGCGCCGGAATAGAGCCCGGCCAGCACCCCGTTGACGTTCGTATTCAGCGTCGCCACGCCCGCAACCGGCGGCGTGGAGATATCGGTTCCAGCGAAAACGTATGTGCCGTCATAGTTGCTGTTGAGAGCGGACTGGAGATTGTTCAGCATATTCTGAGCTTCGACATTGAAGTTGGACATGCCGGGATCATTGTCGGACTGAGTCGGAATGGATAGGTCGGCGGAGATCTGCTGACCGATGGACGTAATGGATGTCAGCGCGTCGGTCATGACGCCGGTCTTGCCGCGGACGAGAGAAACGTTCGTCGAGAAGGAGTCGATCTGGCTGAGCGCGCTGTGCAGCGAAATCGAGGTCACCGTGGCGGCGCCGCCGAGGTCGGAATAGAGGCTTGCCTTTTGCCCGCTCGAAATCTGATCTTGCAGCGTATTGAGATCGTTTCGCTGCGATTTGAGCAGCGTGTTGATATAATTGAGCTGGCCGATGTCCGCGACGCTGATGACCATTTTTTGGCTTCCTCGTTACTGAATCGCTTGGAACAGTTCGTCGAAGATCTGATTGACCGTCTTTATCATTTGCGCTGCCGCGCCATACGATTTTTGAATTGTCAGCATGCTGGAGAGTTCCGAGTCGAGGCTGACGCCCGACGAATTCGTCAACTGCTGCTGCAGGGCCGAGCTGTAGGCGGATTCGCTGGTATTCAGATTGTTGGCGTGCGACAGCAAGTTCGCCTGTCCCGCGATGATCTGCGCCGCATAACTCTGGAGCGTGGCGCTCGCCGGCAATCCGGTCGAGATCGACAGACTCGGGCCCAAGCCGCTGGTGTTGAACGTCGTGTTGGCGTCGAAGGCGTTGTTGATGACATTCATGATGTTCGTGTTGTCGCCGGCCGGGATCGCCGGACCGCCGCCGGTGCCCTGCTGCAGCAGGGACGGATTTGCGCTGACGGCCGGATTGACCTGGATCAGCTGCGCGAATCCCACATAGCTGCCGGGGACATTGGGCGGAATGGCTCCCGTGCTGTCGGAAAACAGCTTCACGCCCTGAGCGGCGAAAGCGTTGGCGGTCTGCTCGGCCATTTCGTCGAGCTGAGCCTGCTGCTGCGGGAGGACCTGATCGCGCAGATTGAGAAGCGAGCCGAGGGTGCCGCCGGGCGAGCCCGCCGCGAGGTCGAAGGCGGTCGGGCCGGAGCCGACGATGACCCCGTTCACGGATGCGGGATAATAGGATGACGGGCCGATCGGCGCCGACGTGAAGGTCACCGGCTGCGCGACCGTGTCCGCGAGAAGCTGTCCGGTCGGCGTCTGAACGACGACGACACCATCCGACCGCGTGAAGCTCGAAATGCTCATCTGCTGGGACAGGGTCTGGATCGCCTGATCGCGCTGGTCGGCGAGATTGGCGGTCGACCGGCCTGCATAGGTCTCCTGGGCGATCTGTTTGTTGAGCTGCGCAATCTGGCTCAGCGCCGTGTTGATGGTTTGAACCGACTGGGTGATGTCGGTTTGCGTCTCGTTGCGCTGCTGCACGACGAAATTCGCATATTGGTTCAGCGAGCTCGCAAAACTCTGCGCGTCGGTAACGGTCTGCTGCTGCTCGATCGACGAGGCGGGGTTGGCCGAGAGCTGCGTGAAGTCGTCGGCAACAGTGCTGAGCAACGACGCCATCGACGAAGCCGAGCCCGGCTTGCCGCTAATTGCCTGCAAATTCGTCAAATAGGTGGACTGGTTGTTCCAGTAGGCCGAAGTGCTCGACGCGTTCCGATAGTCGGTCTGCAGAAACTGGTTGACGTTGCGGGTGACGAGCCCGGTCTGGACCGAAACATTGTTGCCGATGACCTGGGTCGAGAGCGGCAAAGTTTTCTCGGTATAGCCAGGCGTCTGTGCGTTGGCGATATTTTGGCTGGTAACGTCCAGCATTTGCTGGGCGACCTGCAGTCCCGCGAGAGCTGTATTCAATGCGCCGATGGGCATTTTTGACCTACTTCGACCTGCTTCGGACCCTTTACGGACCGATTTCGAAGAGGACTATGCGAAATTCATGCCAAGTCGGGGAAAGGCCCTTCAGCCACGCTCCAGGGAAAGAAATTCCGGGATCCAGGGCTCGTAGTTGCGCCAGCGCTCGACTGACCGCCGATAAACCGGCTGGCGAGCCTGCCACAGGCTTGCCGTCTTGACCGCCCGCCGGTTTCGTTCGGGGGCGAGGCAGCCTTCATTCCAATCCAGCCCGCAGAAGGCGATCAGGCGTCGCGTCACGCGTTCGCGATCGCTCACGAGCTCTTCATAGTCGATCTCGAGCAGCCGGTCGGCCGGGATCACGCGCCGCCAGTGGGCCATCAGCCGCGCATATTGCCGATAGAAAAAGGCGATGTCCTCGCGGCTGTAAGTGAACTCGTGCCCCATGTTGAAATGGGTGAAGTAGATGGACAGACACGTGTCCGGCGGATTGCGCCGGCAATGGATGATGCGCGCGTTGGGGAAGGTCGCATGGATGAGGCCGGCCCACCGGAAATTCTCCGGCATTTTGTCGGTGACGCGCGCCGCGGAGGGACCGATCCGGCGCAGCAGGGCCAGATACTCGGCCGCGATCCGCCCCAGCGGCGCCGGCGTCAGCGGCACCTCGCCCAGGCGCTGAATCGTATCGGACCAGAAGGTCAGCTCGTCGCCGGCGACGACATCGGGATGGCTGGAGACGATCTGCTCGAGCAGCGTGGTGCCCGAGCGCGGCATGCCGACGATGAGAATGGGCAGGGCCGCCTCCGACCCCGCCCCGACGGAGCGCGATATCACGTCTCTCGTATAAAGCCGGATGGTGTTGTCCACGAAGCGCGTAAACTTTTCCCGATCGAAGCGCGCCCATTGCCGCTTGAGCCGGTTGCCGGCGTCGAAATGGCTCATGGCGGCCTCATGGTCGCCCAAATCGTCCAGCGCCTTGCCGAGCGCGAAATGGAGGCTCACGCGCTTGTGATCGGAGAAGCCGCCCGTGGCGAGCAACGCCTCCATTCGCGCGACGAGCGACCGGTCCGTCACCGTCTTGGCGCGGACCAGCGCTTCGAAAGACATGACATGGCGCTTGTCTGTCGCGAGCGCCGCCTCGAAGCACGATGTCGCCTCGTCGAAACGGCCCATCTGGTTCAGCACGTTGCCCAGCAAATGGTGAAGGCCGCCATTGTCGGGGTCTGCGGACAGGCTCTGGCGGAGATAGGCCTCGGCCTCCGCCGGCTGGCCTCCCTCGAATATGAGCCATGCGCGGCTCCGCCGGCCCGAGGGGGACTCTGGCTGGGCTTCGGCCGCCTTGCGATAATGATCGGCCGCCTCAAGCGCATGCCCCTGCAGATAGAACAGGTTGGCCAGGCTCTCATGCGCTTCGGCGAAGTCCGGATCGAGCGCGATCGCGCGCCGGTAGGCGGCGACCGCCTCGTCCTCCCGCCCCTGGACATCGAGGATCATGCCGAATCGATGGTGCGCGGTCGGGTCGTCGGGCTTGAGGAGAATCGCCTGCTCGAGACAGGCGAGCGCCTCGGACTGCCTCGCGGCCTCGAGGTAGAGCACGGCCAGATCGTTCTGCGCGATGACGTTGTCGGGCTCGAGCCCGACCGCCTCCTCGAGCAGGCGGGTGGCCTCGTCCAGCCTACCCTCGGCTCGCAGGAAGCCGGCCAACTGGAGCCGGGCATCGGTCGAATCCGGGTCGAGCGCGAGCGCATCGCCGAGCAAGGCGATCGCCTCGGTCGCCCGTCCGCCTTGGCCTGCGAGCGCACCCAGCAGAAGGGTCGCTTGGAAATTGCGGGGTTCGAGCGTCAGCACCTGGCGGCAGAGCGCCTCCGCCCGATCCAGCCGGTGCTCCTCGACCGCGTCAAAAGCCAGATCGAGGAGCGAGTCCACCTCGCCATCCTCGGGTTCCCTCGCATTTTCCATGGGCCGGACCTTAAACCGTATTTCTCGTACTGGAAGCGGCAATCGCCCGATATCGCCTTCCCGCCATGTCGCGGATAAGATGCGCGGAAGCATCGCATAAATCCGACCTGACGAGGATGATCGATATGAAACACAGCATTCGCCATGCGGCTGCGACCATTGCGGTTCTAGGCTCTCTCGCCGGGTCGGCGCGCGCGGCCGAGCGGCCGCTTCTCGCCCCGGTCAGCGATGTCACCGTCACCTACGCGCTGAGCGGCTCGCTGAAGCTCGACGCATCGAAGGTGACGATCGCCTACCACAACTCGTCGCACGATATCCGGATCGACCTTTATCATTTTCCCGATTCGAACGAGACGTTCGGCTCGACTTTGATCGACAAGGACAAGCAGCGGGTAACCGTCTTGTTTCCCGATCGCAAAGGCTATGCGGAGATCCCGCCCGGGAACGAGCCCAATTTCGCCTTCATGCTGAACGACAAGATGAAGTTTACCGTCGAGGGCTATGACGATGTCGCGCGACACCCGTGCACCAACTGGAAGGTCGAGAGCCAAAACGTTGAAGCCACTGCATGCATCACCACCGACGGCGTCCTGCTTCGCGCTCTGAGAACGGGCGCCAACGCCGGCAAAATGGAGGCGACGTCGGTCGTCTATGGCCCTATCCCCGAGATCACGTTCCTTCCGCCCGACGATTATAAAAAGTTCGTGCGGGCCCCGGTCGGCGGAGAGCCCGCCCCGGGAACACAGACGCAGCCGGGCTCGGCTCCTGCCTCACCGGCACCCGCCGCCGCGCCTTCAAAGAGCGCGCCGACGAAATAGCGTATAAGGCTCAGTCGGCCGGAAGCAGCTTGCGGAACTCGCCGAGCCAGGGCTCGTAGTTCCGCCAGCGCTCCACAGAGCTGTTGTAGATCGGCTGGCGGGCCTGCCAGACGCTGGCGGTCTTGACGATTCGGCGATTCTCTTCATGCCGAAGGCAAGACTCGTCCCAATCGAGATCGCAAAACGCGATTATCCGGCGGACCACCGCCTCTCGATCGGCGATGAGCTCCTCGTAATCGATCTCAAGGAGATTCTCGGGCGGCAATACCTGACGCCAATGCGCCATGAGACGGAGATATTCCTGATAGACGAACGCGATGTCGCCGCGGTCATAGGCGAAATCCTTCCGCTGGCTGAAGATCGTGAAATAGATCGACAGGCAGATATCGACGGGATTGCGTCGGCAATGGATGATCCGCGCCTTGGGGAAAACAGTGTGAATGAGTCCGATGCGCCGGAAGTTGTCCGGCGCCTTGTCGGTGACGCGGAGATGGTCTGCCGAGATTTTCCCGAGCGCCGCCAGATATTCCGACTCCAGGCCACGTATCTTTGATAAATCGAGCTGGTCGTCCAGCTGCTGGCCCCAGAAGGTCAACTCGCCGCCGGCGGCGACCTTGGGATGGCTGGAAAGGATTTGCTCGGCCAGCGTCGTGCCGGAACGCATCATCCCGAGAATCAGAACCGGAATCTCAGAAGTCGAGCCGGTTTCCCGGTTGCGCGCAAAAAATTCCGGCGTATAGGTCGCGATCGCCCGGTCGGTCGCGTCCGTCAGGCGTTTCCGGTCGAAGCTAGAGTGAGCATGGACCAAGCGGTTGCCCTCGTCATAATACCGGATCGCCCGCTCGTAATTGCCGAGGTCGTCGTACACCTTGCCAAGGGAGAAGAGGAGAAAGGCGCGGTCGTCGTCGGCGAGACCAGGCCGATGCAGGCGCGCGATCATTTCGTCGATCAGCGGCCGATCACCGTCGGAGAATTTCTTGCAGCCCGCTATGCCGTAATAGGCCAGGACCGACATCCGTCCAGAATCCAAGGCCGCTTTGCGGAAGACTTCGATTGCCTCCGAGAAGCGTCCCGCCTCTTTCAGGGTCTTTCCCAATAGCCAATGCGCCTCGGCGCTCGCCGGATCCATGGCGATGGTGCGCCTCAGGCTTTCTTCCGTGCCCGGATCGTCTTCCTCGATGAGCGCGCGCGCCAGATTCAGCCTTCCGAGAGTTGTTTCAGGTGAAAGTGCATGAACGCGACGGAAGCAGGCGACAGCCTCGGCCTGCTCGCCTCTCGCACTCAGCAGGTTGCCCAGATTTGCGTGCGCGGCGACTTGGTTCGGATCGAGCGCGATAACGCGGCGATATAGCTCGGTTGCCTCGGCATCCCGGCCCAGCCGCTCGAGTGCGACCGCCAGATGAAAATGCGCCGAAGGCATGTTCGGGGCGATTGCCACGGCCATGGCCAGATGGCGGATCGCCTCGTCGAACGCGTTCTGGCCGAGATATGCGACACCGAGATCGTGATGCGCGGACGCGCTGTCCGGCTTCAGCTCTACGGCCTTGTTGAGCGCCGCGATCGCCTGCGAAAACCGTTGCTCCTGGCGCAGCAGATTGCCGAGCTGCAGATTGCAGTCGAACGAGCCGGGCCGCAGCGAGACCGCCTGGCGGAGCAGCTTGATTCCGAGCGGCCTGTCTCCGCGCCAGCCCGCAATGACCCCCTGCATTATCAGCGCGTCCACGTGGCGTGGATGCGCCTTGAGAATGCGCGCGCACAAGGCCTGCGCCTCCTCCACCCGTCCCGCCTGATAGGCGGCGCGGGCCTCCGACCACAAACGGTCGAGCGACGACGGCTCCTTGGCTTCGAACATCGGCCCGCCTCTGTCAGCGCTGCTCCGGCGCGCCGGGCAGCAACTCCCTCAATTCGCCGAGCCAGGGCTCGTATTGGCGCCACCGTTCGACCGAGCTCTGATAGATCGGCTGGCGCACCTGCCAGAGGCTCGCGGTCTTGACGACCCGCCTGTTGTCTTCATGACGAAGGCAGGCGTCATTCCATTCGAGGCCGCAGAATCCGATCATGCGCCGCGTCACCGCTTCGCGATCTGCGATCAGCATTTCATAATCGATCTCGAGGAGCCGATCGCCCGGCAACACTTGTCGCCAATGCGCCATCAGCCGCTGATATTCGCGATAATAGAAGGCGAGGTCGCCGCGGTCATAAGCGAACGCCTGCCGCGTGGCGAACCGAAGGAAATAGATCGACAGACAGGTGTCGAGCGGATTGCGGCGACAATGGATGATCTTCGCCTTCGGAAAAGCGAGATGAATCAGGCCGAGCCAAATGAAATTGAATGGCATCTTGTCGGTAATCCGAGCCGCGTCGGGGTCAATTCGCCGAAGCAGCGCCAAATATTCCTCGGCCAACTCGGGTATCTCGGTATCAAGCCGGGAGGCGATCGCCCCGCCGAGCGCGGTCGCGCGGTCATTCCAGAAACGAAGCTCACCACCGGCGCCGACCTTGGGATGGTTGGAGACGATCTGCTCGACCAAGGTTGTCCCCGATCGGGGCATCCCCAGTATCAGGATCGGGATTTCCGATTGCGAGCCCAGGGGGGCCTTGCGGGCGAAGAAATCGGCGGTGAAGGTCGAGATGAGTTGATCGATACTCTTCCGCCAGGCAGTCCTGTCGAAAGCGAAATTGCGATACTCGATCCGGTTGCCCTCGTCGAAATGGCGGATGGCGTTCTGGTGCTCGCCCAAATCGTCGAAAGCCTTGCCGAGCGCGAAATGGAGCAGCGACCGCTCGAAATCCGTTCGGCCGGGTTCGTTCACAAGCCCGGCCATCGTCTCGATCAGGCGGCGATCGTCATCGGTCGCCTTTTTGGCGAGGACCAGATTGTGATAGGCGGATACCCGCTCGGGATCGAGCCTTATGGCTTCGCGCAGGCTCCGAGCGGCGTCCTCGAAGCGGCCCGACTCGCTCAGCAGATCGCCCAGCAGCGCGTGCGCCTCGGCATTGGCCGCATCCACGGCGAGCGAGCGCCGCAAACACCCTTCGGCCTCCCCCACCTTTTCCTCGATGAGCAGGATTTTGGCTCGTTCGACCAAGCCTCTGGGCGTGTCGGGCGCAAGCTCGCTCGCGCATCGGAAGCATTCGACCGCCCCATCGCTGTCACCGCGCGACTGCAGCAGGTTGCCCAGGCGCGAATAGGCCTCGCCCATCGTGGGCGAGAGCGCGATCGCCTTGCGGTAGCACGCCGCGGCGGCATCATGGTCCCTCTGGCGCTCTCGCGCGGCTCCGAGGTTATAGTGTCCGGTCGCGAGATCCGGATCGAGCGCGATCGCCTTTTCGAAGCAGTCGACCGCCCGCGCCAAATCCTGAGCTGCGAGATGAAGCAGGCCTAGATTGTTGTAGACGACCGGATCGTGCGGGCTGAGGCGAAGGGCATTCTCCAGCACTTCGATCGCGTCCGAGGTCTTTCCTTGCTCGTTCAGAGTCTTCGCGAGCAATAAATGGTCCTTCGCGGCCCGCGATTGTTGGACCGCCGAGGTCCCTCTGCTCGGAAGCAATTGGCTGAGCTCGCCGAGCCAAGGCTCATACCGACGCCAGCGCTCGACTGACTTCCGGTAAACAGGCTGCCGCACTTGCCAGACGCTCGCGGTATTGACCACGCGGCGATTGCGCTCGGGCGCCAGACACGCATCGTTCCAGTCCAGGCCGCAGAAGGCGAGCATCCGGCGGGTGACGCCCTCCCGGTCGGCAACGAGCTCCTCGTAGTCGACATCGAGGAAGCGATCGGGCGGCAGCACGGCGCGCCAATGATCCATCAGCCGCGCATAATGCTTGTAGCTGAATGCGAGATCGCCCTTGTCATAAGCATATTCGGAGCGTGACGCGAAATCGGTCATGTAGATCGAAAGACAAGTGTCGACCGGATGACGTCGGCAATGAATGATCCTGGCCTTGGGAAAGGCAAGATGGATAAGGCCGATCCATAGGAAATTGGCCGGCATCTTGTCCGTGACGCGCGATGAGCCGGGCGCGGTCTTGTGGAGCAAGGCGCGATATTCCGCGGCGACCTTGCCGATGAAGCCGGCCGTGAGACCCGCCGCGCCCGCTTTCCCGAACGCTTCGGCGCGGTCGTACCAGAAGGGCAGCTCCCCAGCGGCGCCAGCCTCCGGATGGGCCGAAACGATCTGCTCCACGAGCGTCGTACCGGAGCGCATCATGCCGAGGATCAGAATCGGGGTCTCGTCATCCGAACCCAGCGCCGCGTTGCTCCGAAAGAAGTCAGGCGTGAAGCTGGCGATCAACCGGTCGACGCCGACGGCATACTGTGCCCGGTCGAAGTTGATGCCGCGCCGCTTGAGCGCGTTGCCTTCGTCGAAATGGCGGATCGCCCGCTCATACTCGCCGAGGTCGTCGAGCGCCTTCCCGAGGGCAAAATTGAGGCTGATACGGTCCTGGGTGGAGGCGTCGCCGGACAGAAGCGCGGCCATTTTGTCGACGAGCTGCCGATCCGCTTCCAGGATCGGTTTGGACGTCACGAGCTCATAGTAGGCGCCTGCCCGGTCCGGTGCGAGAGCGACTGCCTTCTCCAGGCACGCGATCGCCTCATCCAGACAGCCGAGCTCCCGCAAGACCGTGCCGCGCAGGCGGTAAAGCTCCCCATTTGCGGAATCGCGTTCAAGAGCGCGGCGCAACTGCGCGTCGGCGTCGCCGACTTTTCCTTCCAACCACAGCGCTTTGGCTTCCGACAGCCAACCGAGCGCGGTGTCCGGCATCAATTTGGCAGCGTTGCGAAAATGCGGAATCGCCTCGCGCCTCCGGCCGAGCGCGAGAAATCGGTTCCCGATCCGTTCGTGCGCTTCCGCGAATCGTGGCGCAAGCTCGATCGCCCGACGGAAGGCAGCGATGGCCTCGGCGTCCCGGCCGAGCTGCTCCAGCGCAGCGGCGAGATTGTAGTGCGCCGTGGCATCGCGCGGCCGGACGCCGATCGCTTGGCGAAAACAGTCGGCCGCAGCGGCCGGCCGGTGGGCGCGGAGATGGGCAAGCCCCTGGTTGCTGATCGCAACGAATAGATCGGGGGCGTCCGGCCCGGCGCCCGTCTGAACGCCCCGTTGCTGACCGCCAGCGCAGCAATGCTTGTATTTACGGCCGCTGCCGCATGGGCAGGGGTCGTTCCGGCCGGGAGGTTTCCCGGCCTGCGGCGCGGGACGCGAAGTGGGCATGTCGGAAGATAACCTGCCGCTAAGGATGGACAAAGTGCGGCTCAGGATAGCGCCGTCCGGTTGTCGCCGGGTTTATTCCCAGGGTGTCGGTTTTTTTTACAACCCGGCGATTCGTTAATCCGTCCTGATCACTGAAATGTCACAATTTCAATGACTTAGCACTTTTGGCACGGTCATTGCATTAGCCTTGGTGAGCCTCATGAGGCTGAAAATTATTTTTCGAGCGGGGACGATTGCGATGAACAAGTTACTCTCTGGAACCGCCATGGCGGTGCTGTTGACAGCGGGGTTCGCCGGGACTGCGGACGCCGGCAGGATCGTGTTGACCGGTCACGACAATGATTATCACTGCGACGGTTGCTCGGGCAAAAGCACGAGCGGTCCGGGTGCGGCTCTTGCCGCAGAGGTTGCCTACGTCTCGGCCGGTTCGGCACTGCCGGTTCTTACCTTTGACGCCGGAAGCTTACTCACAAACACGCTTACGGCGCTCGGAATCTCTTTCGTCAATGTGGATCCGAGCAATGCGGCCAATGTCACGGCCGGCTTGTTCGACCACACCAAGTACAGCGCCATGGTGGTTGCCTCGGTCACGAGCTGCGGCGGCTGCGATAACACTCCGGCGGACATCAGTCACATCGCGGCGCAGAGCGCGGCGATCGCGAGCTTTTTCAATGCCGGCGGCGGCGTTCTCGGCCTTGCGGGAGCAAGGGATACCAGCGCC
The DNA here is from genome assembly GCA_035293565.1 of Alphaproteobacteria bacterium. Taxonomy (GTDB): domain Bacteria; phylum Pseudomonadota; class Alphaproteobacteria; order BOG-932; family Roseiterribacteraceae; genus DATGMP01. The sequence goes on from DATGMP010000116.1 coordinate 28,846, forward strand.
TATTCCTATGTTCCGGAAGCCGCAACCAACGCCGGTGGCTCGCCGCCCTCCAGCGGCTATGTGTCGGCGGTGACCAACACCACCGGCATTCCGCCGGTCAACGGTGACGCCACGCACAATTTCTTTGACGAGCCCGGAACCGGCGGCCTCTCCGACAAGTACTTTGTTGTCGAGCGCCTGGGCGACCCGTCGACGGGCACTCCCGAGACGATCGCCTTCAGCGGCTCGATCGTCTGCACGGGGCCGTCCTGCCACCTGACGACGGGCGGCGGATCGACCGTGCCGGAGCCCGCCAGCTTGGCGCTACTCGGCTCCGGCCTCACCGGCCTCGCGGCTCTGGCCCGCCGCCGGCGCAAGAAGGCCTGAGCAGACCTCTTTATTACCATTCGCTCGAAACGCGCCGAGGGCAACCTCGGCGCGCTTTTCGTTTGTGGCCGGAACTCGCCGCGATGCCGAGAAGCGCGATCAGCCTTTGGGTTCAGCGAAAATGACAACGCGCTCGAAGGAATCCATGCCCGGGAATTCCACGCGGCTTTTCAAGACGCGCATGGCGCGCCCGACGATATGTGTCCAATAGAAGGGCGGATGCGGCTTCAGCTTGCTCGTCGCCTTGGGCCTGGTTAGAACGTCAAAGATTGCGACGCCCGCCGTCGCGCGCGCCACGTCGACGATGACAGCTTCGGTGAAGTTGGGCTCGATCGCATCGAGGACATCGAGGCAGGTGACGATGTCGAACTTGCCTTCGGGTTTCACCTTGAAGGCGTCGACCGCAGGGTCCCAGCCAACGATCTCGCCGAAGACGCCCAGCTTACGTATCTCCTCGATGAACCCGCCTTTGCCGCAGCCATAGTCGAGCCAAGCCGGCGTCCGGCCCTGCTGACGGGCGATCTCGGTCGCCAGCTCCACCATCGGATTCTGGAGATAGAGATGCCGGTGCCGTCCATAGCCGTCCGCCTCGGCATGCGAACGGCGCTGCCGCTTGATGTGCGCTTCCGTAAAGGTGCGAGTTTCGTCCACGTCGGCTCCCGCCAATCGGCTCAGGCCACCAACCCTGCCAGCGCGCCGCGGATCTTCCCGGCCGCCGCTTCGTACTCGGCGCGGCGCTCATGCTGTTCGGCCACCACCTCTTCGGGCGCGCGCTCGAGAAATTGCGGGTTGCCGAGCTTCTTGTCGATCTTGGCGATCTCGCCCTCGGTGCGCCCCAGCTCCTTCTTCAGGCGCGCGATCTCGACCCCGACATCGATGATGCCTTCGAGCGGCAGGACGATGGTCGTGTTGCCGAGCACGATATTGGCCGCAGCGCCGGACGGCGGCGGCCGATCCGGGGCCGTGGCGTCGACGCGCGCCAACCGCTCGACGAGCGGACGATAGCGGGCGAGCCGCTCGAACGTCGACGCGTCCGCGCCGTTCAGGATCAACGGAACGGCGGCAGACGCCGGGACATTGATATCGGAACGTGTGCTGCGTATGGCCGAAACGAGCGCGATCAGCCAATCGATCTCGTCCTTCGCGGCTTGATCCACCAGCCCCGGTTCAGCGTTGGGCCAGTCTGACTTGGCGAGCAATCGTCTGCCGCGGTCCCCTAGCTTCTCGTACAGCTCCTCGCTGATGAAGGGCATCACCGGGTGCAGCAAAAGCAGGATTCGATCGAGCACCCAGGCCGCGGTTGCGCGTGTCTCCGCCGCGGCGTCGCCGCCCTCCGCCAACAGCGGCTTCGCAAATTCGAGATACCAGTCGCAGAAGCCGCCCCAGGCGAATTGGTAGATGGCCGAGGCCGCCTCGTTGAAGCGCAGCGCGTCGAGCGCCTCGCCAACCCTGGCGGTGGTCAGCGCCGCCTCGCCCGCGGCCCAGCGATTAATCGGCGAAACCAGCCTGGCCGGGTCGAACCCTTCGACGGGGCGGCATTCGTTGATCTGGCAGAAGCGCGCGGCGTTCCAGAGCTTGGTCGCGAAATTGCGATAGCCTTCGACGCGGGATTCCGAAAGCCTGATATCGCGTCCCTGGGCGGTCAGCGCGGTCAGCGTGAAGCGCAGCGCGTCAGCGCCGTAGCGGTCGATCAAGACAAGCGGATCGATGACGTTCCCCTTGGTCTTGGACATTTTCTGGCCATGCTCGTCGCGGACCAGCGCGTGGATATAGACCGTGCGGAAGGGCACATCGCCCATGAAGTGCAGGCCCATCATCATCATCCGGGCAACCCAGAAGAAGATGATGTCGAAGCTCGTGACCAGCAGATCGGTCGGATAGTGCCGGCCGAGCTCCGGCGTGTCCTCGGGCCAACCGAGGGTCGAGAACGGCCATAACGCCGAAGAAAACCAGGTGTCGAGCACGTCTTCGTCCTGGCTCAACACGGCCGCACGTCCGTAATGCTCGCGCGCCGCGGCCTGGGCCTCCTCCTCCGTCTCCTCGACGAAGTAATGGAGATCGGGCCCGTACCAGGCCGGGATGCGGTGCCCCCACCAGAGCTGGCGGCTGATGCACCAGGGCTGAATGTTGCGGAGCCAATCGAAATAGGTCTTTTCCCACTGCTTCGGGACGATTCGCGTGCGCCCCTGCTCGACCGCCTCCAGTGCCGGTCCCGCGAGCCGCTGTGCGTCGACATACCATTGGTCGGTGAGCCAGGGCTCGATCACCACGCCCGAGCGGTCGCCGGTCGGCAGAGAATGCTCATGCGCCTCGACATGATCGAGCGCGCCCAGCTCTTCCAGCTCCACCAGCACCTTCTTGCGGGCCTCGTACCGGTCGAGCCCGCGGAAGCGGTCGGGAGCATTCTCGTTGATGCGCGCGTCGCGGTCGAAAATGTTGACGAGCTCCAACCCATGGCGGCGGGCGACCTCGAAATCGTTGAAGTCGTGGGCAGGCGTGATCTTGACGGCGCCGCTCCCGGTCTCGGGGTCGGCGTGCTCGTCGGCAACGACCTTCAACCGACGCCCGACGAGCGGCAGAATCGCGTGCCGCCCGATCAGATCCTTATATCGATCGTCTTCGGGATGAACCGCGACCGCCGTATCGCCCAGCATCGTTTCCGGCCTCGTGGTCGCGACCACGACATAGCGGCCGGGCTCGCCCTCGATCGGATAGCGCAAATGCCACAGCGAGCCCTTGTGCGGCTTCTGCTCGACCTCGAGATCGGAAATTGCCGTATGCAGCTTCGGGTCCCAATTGACCAGGCGCTTGTCGCGATAGATCAGGCCCTGCTTGTAAAGTCGGACGAAGACCTTGCGGACCGCGCGCGACAGCCCTTCGTCCATGGTGAAGCGTTCGCGCGACCAGTCGGGCGACGTGCCAAGGCGGTGGAGCTGGTTGACGATCGCGCCGCCGGACTCGGCCTTCCATTCCCAGATTCGCTCGACGAAGGCCTCGCGGCTGAAATCGTATCGGGACTGCCCTTTGGCGGCCAGCTGGCGCTCGACGATCATCTGGGTCGCGATGCCGGCGTGGTCGGTGCCGGGCTGCCACAG
>DATGMP010000117.1:0-27671 GCA_035293565.1 Alphaproteobacteria bacterium
CGCCAGCGGCGGAATGCGCGACGGGCGCGTCTTGTCGCGCAGCAGTCCGTCCACCCCTTCCGCCATGAACCGCGCCTGCCAGCGCCGCACGCAGGTCTTGGCGACGCCAGCCTCCCGCATGATTTCCGCGGCGCATTTGCCCTCCGCCGTCAGAAGCACGATCCGGCTACGCCAGACGTACTTCTGCGGGCTGTTCCGATCCGACGCGATCGCCTCAAGGCGAGACCGATCCGCAAAATTCAAGTCGAGGGCCGTGCTATGCATCGCCCAGACTCGCACGACCCCACACCGCCGGGAATCCACTTTCCGACTCTTCCCTCAGATTTTATCCACTAGATGAAAGCCCGACGACATCGTCCGGGGCAATGCCATGGAGCAGTCCCCGGATCCCGCAAGACGGCTCATAGGTAGTTTCCGATCCTACCGCGTGACCACCGTCAGGGCATATTCTGTGCTGTCGCCTAATATGGCGGCCCCCGTCGCTGAAGTCATTTACGCGGGGCAATCGTCTGAGGAAGCCAGCTATGATCAAAGCGATTTTAGTCGCCAGTACCATAATGATCGGGGTCGCGATCGTATCCGCGGGTGCTGGAGCGCAGGGCACGCCGCAGACGGTTGACCTCGTGAAGGTCGATGTCCAGAAGCTGGCGGCCGGCTATCGCGCGTCCAAGGTCATCGGGAGCAGTGTCGTCAATGATGCGCTGGAGACGATCGGCGAAATTGAAGATTTGCTGGTGAGCCCAGACGGCAAGCAGCCATACGCCGTACTGTCGATCGGTGGTTTCCTCGGTATGGGTACTCACCTGGTCGTCGTCCCGTATGACGCGCTCCAGTTCACCGACAAGAAGGTGATATTTCCGGGCGGCAGCAAGGAAGGGCTCCGGATGCTGCCCGAATTCAAGTACGCGACCGGGTGATTCGCTACTGCCCCAAGATCAGGAATTCTCGAGGATCGCTGAACGAAACAAGGCAGTTGCCGCAACCGGAGATAGATCGTGTCGCTTGGACTCATACTCATCATTTTCCTCGTCGTTTTCCTGCTTGGGGGCTTCAGTGGTCGCTTCGGCGGATACGGCTACGGTTATGGCAACCGCGGCATCGGTATCATTGGCATCATCCTGATTGTCCTCGTCGTACTGCTTGTCATGGGCCGGATTTAGCTCCGAGCACTCGTTACACCGCAGAACCGGAGCCGAAATCGCTAAGGGATGAGCCTGCGATCGCGCTCGGGAGGATCTCGAAACCACTTAGCCGGAGGTAAATTCCCATGTACAAGAAAGTCACGATGTTGGCCCTCACTCTGCTTGCGCTGTTGGGCACCGCGCAGCTCCTGAGCGCCTGTCACACCACTGCCGGCGCCGGCGAGGATATCTCCAAGACGGGTCAGGCGATCGAGAAGAGCGCGGACAAGCACGCACCCTAACCCCTCTCTCATGAGCGACCTGACTCTTTAGGGGCGCGTCGAAACCTGATGGGTTTTGCGACCTGCGGCGTTCGAAGCCGGGGGCAGGCGGCGCCAACCATCGGCAGACCAGGGCCGTTCCAATGGACACTCTTGCGTCACGCCTGGTGAAGCAGCCGGAGCGGCCGAAGCTTCTTCAGATCATGGGCCCCGGTCTTATCACCGGCGCCTCGGATGATGATCCCAGCGGCATTGCCACGTATTCGCAGGTAGGGGCGCAATTCGGGTACGGCCTCGCTTGGACCTTGCTATTCAGCTATCCGTTGATGGCGGCAATCCAGGAAATCAGCGCGCGCATCGGCCGCGTCACTGGTTACGGGATCGCGGGGAATCTCCGCCGCCACTATCCGGCCTGGCTGTCGAGCGGGATCGTCGGGCTGTTGCTGATCGCGAACGTAATCAATCTGGGCGCCGATCTTGGCGCCATGGGTGCCGCGCTCAAGTTGCTGATCGCCGGTCCGGCCTTGCTCTATGTCTGCTTGTTCGGGTTGTTCTCAGCGGTGCTTGAAATCTTTACCCGATACGCACGGTACGTCTCGATCCTGAAATGGCTGTGTCTCTCGCTGTTCAGCTACGTCATCTGCGCGTTCCTTGTAAGGGTACCTTGGATCGCGGTCGGCTGGGCCGTCGTCTGGCCGCGGCTGTCGGTTGAGCCGGACTATGTCATGGCGATTGTTGCCGTGCTGGGCACCACGATCAGCCCTTATCTGTTCTTCTGGCAGGCAGGACAGGAAGTTGAAGATGAGAAGGAAAGGCAGGGCTCCCGCCCTCTTATCCGAGCACCTGAGCAAGCACCATCGGAGTTCGTCCGTATCCGCATCGACACCTACCTCGGCATGGCGCTATCGAACGTCATCGCGTTTTTCATCGTCATCACGACCGCCGCGACACTCCACGCCCATGGTGTCACGAATATTCAGACATCGGCTCAGGCCGCCGAGGCTCTGCGGGCGGTCGCCGGTGGCTTCACTTTCGTTGTCTTCGCTGCCGGCATTATTGGTACCGGCCTCCTGACGCTTCCCGTCTTGTCGGGATCGGCGGCTTACGCCGTAGGCGAACTATTCTCCTGGCATGTCGGCCTCGCGCGCCGGCCGTTCCGTGCCAAGGCATTTTACACGGTGATCGCAGCGGCGACGGCGATTGGTGTTGGCTTGAATTTCACCGCCATCGATCCGGTCAAGGCGCTGTATTGGAGCGCGGTCTTGAATGGCGTGGTTGCGGTGCCGGTGATGATCGCCATGATGCACCTCTCGATGCGCCCGGGCATCATGGCAGGCTTTACCTTGCCGTTGCCGCTGCAAATCCTCGGCTGGCTGGGAACAATCGTGATGACAATCACCGTGGTGGCATTGGCCGCAACCTGGCTCAGATAAGCTTCGGCCAGGTCGCGAGGATCAATTCTGCGAGATCGGAACTACCGTTGCCGGACGGATCCAATGGCCCGCGGCCCTCGCCGGATGCCTGTAGACACGCGATCTCTGACAAAAAAGGCGGCCCCAAAGAGCCGCCTCTATTGCGAGGGCCGCAAAATTAATGCTTGCGGAGCTCGTCTTTCGCCTTGCCCACCGCGCCCTGGAGCTTGCCCACCGCCTTATCAACGTGCCCCTCGGCCTTCAGCTTCGCGTCGCCGGTCAGCTTACCAGCTGCGATCTCCGCGCTGCCTTTGATCTCTTTGCCAACGCCTTTGACCCGATCCTTGTCCATTGCTCGCCTCCGTGATCGCACAGCCCAAATCGGACGTGCTCCCAACTAACCCTTCCGATAAGGAAACGTTCAGCGAAAAATTGACGTCACCGTCGACTGATCGCGCACGCCGGGTCCCAACGCTCGACCAAGGCCCAAGTTCGATCGGAGCATGGCGCCGGTGATGAGTAGATTCCGATGGTATCGCGGGATGGAACACAGTGCGAAAGTGGAGTTTGCGCAAACTCCAGATACTGGGAGGATGCCATCGTACGACCGGACCCCGCACCGCCCCCCTGGGACGTCGCCGATGACGATGCCATGGCTGAACTTTCTGAGAGCCTGAAGGCTTGGGCTGATGGTGAAGCCAAATGGGCTCGACTAATCGACAAAATCCGAAAGTCGAAACATCCCGAAGGCATGCAAGATTTGTTCGGCCGTGGCCAGATCACTGGTTCGAGTGCTACCTAGTCCGTCTAGATCCGACCACCGCGCCAAATCACCTTGCCGATCACTTTCACCTCGCGCGCCAGATCGGCGGAAAACTCCTCGGGCGGGGGCGATTTGAAATGGTTCGCGTAGTATGCGGCGCATCATGCCGCTGCATCTTCTGCCTCAACGACCTCCCGCCCAGCCTAGAGCATGTCTTCGCCGACGCCATCTCGATCAGCTATCGATCGCCGCCTTCGATCCGAGTTTGAGTCTCAGCTGCGATTTCTGAATCTTTCCGGTCGAGGTTTTGGGCAATTCGCAGAATTCAATTGCTCTGGGAACCTTGAATCCCGCCAAGTGATTGCGACAATGATCCAGCAGGTCATGGGTCGTCACCAATGCTTCAGGCTTGAGTTCGACAAAGGCATACGGCGTCTCGCCCCACTTCGGATCTGATTTGGCAACGACCGCCGCTGCCATCACTGCGGGATGCAGGTGAAGTACGTCTTCAATCTCGATGCTGGAAATGTTCTCGCCGCCGGAGACGATAATATCCTTGCTGCGATCCTTGAGCTTTATGTAGCCATCCGGATGCTTGACGCCGAGATCACCCGTATGGAACCAGCCGCCAGCGAAAGCTTCCTCGGTTGCCTCGGGATTCTTAAGGTATCCCTTCATGCAGATGTTGCCGCGGAAAACCACCTCTCCGATGGTTTCGGCATCGGCGGGGACCGGCGCGCCCGTCGTCCGATCAAGGACGTCGATCGCTTCCTGCAGGTGGTAGCGTACGCCCTGGCGCGCTCGCCGTTGCGCGCGGTCGGCTGGCCCAAGCTTTGTCCACGCTTCCTGCGGATCGCACACGGCCGCGGGCCCATACACTTCTGTTAAACCATAGACGTGACGAAGGTCGAAGCCCTTCTCCTCCATCGCCGCCAACAATGCCGTGGGAGGTGCGGCGCCGGCGATCATCGCATGGACGCGATGCCGGATCGGCTCAAACAGGTCACTTGGACAGGCGGCTAGCATGCTGTGCACGATGGGCGCCCCGCAATAATGTGTCACCTGATGCCGAGCGATGAGCTCGAGCACCCTTGGCGCTTCAACTTTGCGTAGGCAGACATTGAGGCCCGCCCTTGCCGCTATGGTCCAAGGGAAACACCAGCCGTTGCAGTGAAACATCGGCAGCGTCCATAGGTAGACGGGATGTTTGGGTAGATCCCACTCGAGGATATTGCTGATGGCATTCAAATAGGCGCCGCGGTGGTGGTAGACGACGCCTTTCGGGTGCGCCGTCGTCCCGGACGTGTAATTGAGAGCGATGGCATCCCATTCGTCGTCGGGTGGGGAGGCCGGGAAATCCGGATTGCCCGAATCCAACAGGGCCTCGTAGCTTATAGTCGTCATACGCGCCGGCTCTCCACCGTAAGCAGGATCCGGCACGTCGATCACCAACAGATCTCTATCGATCCCTTTCAATGCCTGATCGGCCAGCGCCCCGAATTCGCGGTCGACGAGAAGCGCCTGCGCCTCGCCATGCTGCAACATGTAGCGGATGGAATCCGGATCGAGACGCGTATTCAGCGTGTTCAGCACACCACCGGCCATCGGGATCGCAAAATGGGCCTCGATCATCTCAGGAGTGTTGGGCAGGAGAACCGCGACCGTGTCTCCACGACCTATTCCCGCCTTCTGCAAGCCCGAGGCAAGTCTACGTACGCGCGTGTAGGTTTCGTTCCAACTGCGCCGCACCTGGTCATGAATGACTGCCGTGCGACCACCATAGACGTCCGCCGCGCGAGCTATGAACGAAACCGGCGTGAGCGGCGAGTAATTCGCTGCATTCCGCGACAATCCCTTCTCATAGATCGATTCCATGGCACCTTCCCCATGCGCACGTTGGCTAACACATCATTTTCAAAGTCGAAGGAGGTCGATTGCGGTCGCGAATATTCGCATTCGACTAGACCCGTTGGGAGGACATCCGGGCGATCCTCGACTTTGCCAATCGCTACCGCCACGACACCAACGCGGCCTCAGCGACCGAACTCATCAACGATGCCGAGTTGACCGACTTCACTCGGCGAACGCTACTTTTTATCAAGCGACCGTGAGACACAGAGAACGATTTACGCGCACGCCCGAGGAACGCTGACCCTAGTGATTAACGGCCGCAAGAAAATCGTCCGGCGTAACGGTCGGCACGCCTTCGATCTGTTGGAGCGCCAAAAGGTCCGCGTCGTCGCTGATGATTTAGTCGGCCTTTCCCTGTCATGTAGCGGTCAAATTTCGGGCGACGCAGAACGTCGACGAGTTCCGTGAGGGTTTCGGTGGAGTAGAGGACCGTCGCGTTGCGGTCGATGTAGTCGATCAGGGCGGTGAACGCCTCGCCCGGACGTATCAGAAGGCTGACGAAGACATTCGTATCAACGACGACTCTCATCCATTCTGCGCAAGAATGGCGTCAAAGATCTCCGTCGCCATACCGCGCGCGGCGGCTGTTGCCCGCATACGAGCAGCAACGTCGGCCAGCTTGGGACGTGCCGGCTGCTGATCATCGACGACGATTGAAAAGCGTTGCCCCGGCTGGATGTCGGCCTGCTTGATCGCTTCCGGTAGCGTCTCGATCGTCACGCCTTCGAGAATTTTGCGCATTGTTGCCTCCGGGCCGTGATAGCTAAGCAAGAACCACGACCGACAAGCCTATTATATTGGAATCAAAGCCAAAATGTCAAAAAGGTCGCCACACCATTCAACTCTGAAGAAAGCCAGTCGATTGATTCGAGGCGCTCGAGACCAGCTTAAATTCTCTGACTTCCGGCGAACGGCCCTGACCGAGATTGTGGGCGACGAAGCGACCGACGATGAGGCCAGATCCGTCTCTGGCCACCTGACTTGACCGCAACGTGCTGTCGGTCTACGCCCTCCCCTCCGCCGAGGCTGTCGCCAATGCTATGTGTAAGCGGTTGCGCGGCAGAACGAAGAGAGCGAAAAAGCGGCTTGGCAAGGCCCAAAAGTTTGACACTCTATCGGTTGGAGTTTGCCAAGTCGCGCGAGATTGTAGTGATTTCAAATAGTTGGGGCGTCGCCAAGCGGTAAGGCAGCGGTTTTTGGTACCGCCATCCGGAGGTTCGAATCCTCCCGCCCCAGCCAGCTAGCTTTCGTTAGCGAGCCGCCCGCGAGCTTGCGAAAGCTGCTGCCCGGCCAAGGCCGGAGCCCGCCCATCCGCCGGCGCGACCGCACCAAAGCATCCCGTCGGGCGACCTACTTATCCGGGTCGCGAGCCGGCCGCCAGTTCATACGTTCTTTATCCGATGTTTATCCTTTATCAACTTTGCTCGGAATAGGGTTAGGCGTTGATTCCTATCGTGTCTTGACCCGATTTTTTCCGATGCGACAGGCCGTCGGGTCAGGTCAAGAGAACGGGTGGCAATCTGGGTATTCCGGCGGTTCGTTTATCTGAGATCCGAGCAGTAGGCATGAGCGAGCTTCGCAAGTCGATCGTGACCGCGACCATCACGGGGTCGCATCGATGACCGGGCCCTACCCGATCTCCGAAGACGAGTTTGCGGAAATCGACGAGGCGATTGCCTCGACGCCCAAGGGTCGAGCCTATCTCAGGCTTCGCGACAAGCGCGCGCGGGCAGTCGCCGATGCCGAATTCCGTGACTTCGCCAGCCGGCTGATCACCGACATCCGCGAGCAGCTCACCGAGGGCGTGAGCTCGGGCGGTCAGGTCTCGGTCCTCAGGCGCGAGCTTCTCGAAATGAGCCGGTGCATCCATCAGACTCGCCTGCAGATCGCCGAACTGCATCCCGCAGAATCCGGCAACAGCCGAATCATCGCCGCCACCAACGAGCTCGACGCGATCGTCTCGGCCTGCGAGCGCGCGACTTCCGATATTCTGAATGCGGCGGAGCGCATCAGCGAGATCGCGCACGAAGAGGCGCCGGGCCGCGACGCGGCGGCGCTGGCGATCGAGATCGATCGGCATGTGACCGAGATCCTGACGGCCTGCTCGTTCCAGGACATCACCGGGCAGCGGACGACCAAGGTCGTCAATACGCTGCGATATATCGAGATGCGGATCGATTCGATGATCCAGATCTGGGGCATCGACGGCGACGCGCAGCCTGGGGCGCTGGCGGAGGACATCGTCGATCCACGAAACGACAGCCACTTGCTGAACGGCCCTGCCCTCGATGGCGGCGTTCGCCAGGAAGATGTCGACGCCTTCTTCGCCGGCGGCCCCCCGCCCGCCGAAGCCGCAAGCGCGGCTCCGGTCGCACCGATCCCCGATGCACCTGCCGCGGCCAAGCCGGTCGAGCCGGCGCCGAAGCCGGCCGCGCCCGCGGCACCTGTGCCGGCCACGGCACGCGCTCCCGAGGTCAAGCCAACCGCGTCGGCGGCGCCGCGCAAGCCTGCGCCGCGTCCTGCGCCGGAGAAGCCCAAGGCCAAGCCGGCCGCCGAGCTGCCCCCGTCCGCGGTGGCAAGCCAAGCCGATATCGACGCCCTCTTCGCCTGATCCCGACGATCGGGCAACGGCCGCTTCAGCCATTACCTGGCTCGGCGGCCGGGCCATCCCTGCAGCGACTTGAGGCCACTGCCCAAAATCCGACTATAGTGCCTCCCTTGAGATTGCAGGGAGACGCCAATGTCGTCGCCGAAAGACGGCTCCGAGAAGATCGATTATCGCGATGTCGACAACCTCCGGCGCTACGCGCGCGGCGAGTTCTCGGCCTGGAGCCGCGAGATCACCGTCACCCAGGAAATGATCGACGATTTCGCCGAGCTGTCAGGCGACCATTACTGGATCCACACCGACCCCGAGCTCGCCCGCGCCGAAAGCCCCTTCGGCACGACCGTCGCGCACGGGATGCTGGTCCAGGCGCTGTCGGCAAAGCTGGATCTCGAGATGCCGGTCGAGATCACGGGCTTCCGCAACATGGTCAATTACGGCTCCGACCGGCTGCGCTACCCGAGTCCCGTGCCCTCCGGAAGCCGCATTCATGGCCGTTGCCGCATCAAGGATGTCCGCAAAGCTCCGCTGGGGACGCTACTGACGCTCGAGATCAATATCCACGTTGTCGGCAACGAGCGGCCGAGCGTCACCAACGATATTCTGGTGCTGTATATGTGAATGGCGATGAGCGGGTCTCCGCCTTCGCGGAGACGGCAGCTTTTCTAATTCGCTGCGCTCTGGTCTGTTCGATTTTTTCCCCTGCACTGCTGGAGATCGTCCCGCCTGGCTCGACGATGCACTCTGGCGCGCGATCCAGAACCTCCTTCAGGGGATGACGCCCCACCGAGTTAGGGATGGCCCGACCGGCATCTATCCATGCGGGGACGACGGGCCGTGATCGCTGATCCAGCGCGCTTTCGATCCCAGCTTCGTCGCCCGCAGTCGACTTCTGGGGTGGAGTGCGGTTATTAGTGACACCTTAAGCGTGTACTCAGCACTCCATTTCCCAACAGGTGAGCCCGCATGTTGCAGAGGCTGATGCGCCTAGGCGCCGCGTCGTCAACGGCGACGCGAGAGGGTCGTGGTCCGGAGTACGACGTCGACGCTGTCATTACCGCCTTGTACCGAGCCGCCTTGGAGCGCGAGCCCGACGCCGCCGGGTTCGCCGCGAAGAAACGCTGGCTAAGGAAGGGCGGAACACTCGACAGGTTGGTCCAGGAGATTCTCGATTCAGGAGAGTTTCGGGCGAAGGTGCTCGCGAAGCTCATTCCGTCGTCGACGCTCCCCGATCTCAGACTCATCTCGCCTGAAAACTATCGATCCGAAACCACCGCATACGGCGAGACGATGACCGTCTTCGTGGCTGAGACCGATGCCGATTTCGATCGCATGGAGGGCCTCATCGCGCAACATCGGTACTACGACGTGCCGGGGGTGTGGGGCACTCAGATCGACCGCGACAAGAAGATCACCGCCGCTATCGCGCGCGGCCTCGGCGCACGAACATGCCTGGAGCTTGGCTGCTTCACGGGACCGGTCCTAAGCCTTCTCGCCACGGCGGGGCTCGCGGTGACCGGACTCGACGCCAGTCACCTCGCCTTTGCGCTTGCCTATCCCGAGATACGAGACCGCATGGTATTCGGCGATCTGCTGTCGGCGCATCTCACCGGGCCGTACGACCTGATCCTGGCAATGGATATTCTTGAACATCTGAACCCGGCCAAGCTTGGCGCTTATGTCGACCGGATCGTCGGCTTGCTCGCCGAGGACGGGTACCTCTATCTCAATTCGCCCATGTTCGGCGAAGATGACGTGTTTGGCACGCCGTTCCCCGCCTATATCGCGGAGTGGCAGTCGGTCGGAGACGAATCCTATTGGCGGCATCTCGATTGCGACGCGCGCGGCTGGCCGAAACATGGTCACCTGGTCTGGGCGAGCCCCACCTGGTGGGAAGAGCTATTCCGCGCTAGAGGACTGGTGCGCGACCGAGTTGTCGAGCGCGCCATCCATCGACGGCTCGAGAGCTTCTTCGCCGAGAATCCCGGGCGCCGCAGCCTGTTCGTGCTCCATAGGGAGGGCAATCGCAGAGCTTCGGGGAAAGTGGCAGACCGCGTAGTTGCGGTAATCGACGCGATCGACGAAGCTGTTTGAGCGGGCGTTGGTCCGTATCAATCCACCGCCCGTCGTTTCCGGCCATGATGCCCTCGCATCAGAGCGCGGCGATCTCGCGCCGCGCAACGATGAACGCCTTCATGGACTGGACCAGGTCGAACGATTCGGCCGGCCGGTGCTCATGACCTGCTCGAGGTCTTGTCGAGGATCATCGCGATCATGTTCATGACTTCGGCCCGAATCCTCAGGATTTCAGGCGGTTATCCGGGGCCCAAGCTCTGGCTGGGGGAGGGTTTGGGCTTGGCTGGGGGACGTGGATTCGAACCACGATAAACGGAGTCAGAGTCCGTTGTCCTACCGTTAGACGATCCCCCAACTGGGATCCGGGCGCCCTGCTGGTCGCGACGGGTCGCCCTGTTAGCATGCTCCACCCGATTTGGGTAGCCCAGGGTTAATGTCGCGCTAAGGCCGGCGTCGCGCTTCACGCAACGCCTGCGAGGGGCCAAGATGGGCGCATGGCAGAAAGATCGAAACGAGAGAGCCGCGGCAAATCCCGCGCCGGGCGCGTGGCCCCGGCGACAAGGCAATTGGCGGTGCGCGTGAAGACCGCGAAGAAGCGGGATCTCGCTTCCACGCTCTGGCTCGAGCGCCAATTGAACGACCCCTACGTCGCCGAGGCCAAGCGCTTGGGCTATCGCAGCCGCGCCGCTTTCAAGCTCGCCCAGCTGGACGAGAAATACCGGCTCATCCGGCCCGGCATGCGGATCGTGGATCTGGGCGCAGCGCCCGGCGGCTGGACTCAGATCGCGGTCGAGCGCGCTCGCCCTTCCGCCGCGGCCGGGCGGATCGTCGCGCTCGACATTCTGCCGATGGACGAGGTCGCGCCTGCCATCGTGCTGCATCTCGATTTCCTGGCCGCCGACGCGCCCAAGCGCCTCGTCGAGGCCCTCGGCGGGCCAGCCGATCTGGTGATGAGCGACATGGCCGCGCCGACCACCGGCCATCGCGAAACCGATCATATCCGGATCATCGCGCTGGCGGAGGCCGCCTACGACTTCGCTGCCGAAGTGCTGGCGCCGAAGGGCGCGTTCGTCGCGAAAGTGTTTCAAGGCGGTTCGGAGCGCGAGCTTCTCGCCCGGCTGAAGCGCGATTTCGAAACCGTGCGTCACGCCAAGCCGCCGGCCAGCCGGGCGGAATCATCCGAGGTCTATGTCGTGGCTCAGGGCTTCCGCGGCGTCAGGCACGAGGCGGAGCGAAGCTGAAGGCGCCGGGCAGCAGCGCTTCCGCGGCAATCTCCGCCACGCCGCTGCCGGAATGAAAGATCACGCGGGACTTCGGTCCAAATTCGAGAATGGCTTGCCGGCATGCCCCGCAAGGCGCGCAGGCGATCGGCTCGCCGGTCGGATCGAGCGCGGCGATTGCAACTGTCGCCAGACGCATCGACGGACCCTCCGCCATCACGGCGGCCGCGATCGCGTTGCGCTCGGCACAAATGCCGACCGGAAAGGACGCGTTCTCGACATTGCAGCCGGACGCGACCGTGCCGGCTTCCGTCAGCACGACGGCCCCCACGCGAAAGGCCGAATAGGGCGCGTAGGCGTGCCGCGCCGCCTCGACTGCCCGATCCAGGAGATCGCCGGGCTTCGGATACGACACGGCCGGCGGCTCTTTCGAGCCGGCCGGCCGCCTCTTGCTCAAATTATGCCTCTGAGCTTACCAGCGACCGCCGCCGCCGCCGAAATCCCGGCCGCCACCGCCGCGACCACCGAAATCGTCGCCGCCGCCACGACCACCGCCGAAGCCGCCGCCGCCACCACGGCCGCCGCCAAAGCCGCCGCGGCCACCGCCGCCGCCGCCCTCACGCCGATCCTCGGCTTCGCGGACGACGAGCGGGCGCCCGCCGACATTCTTGCCGTTGAGCTCGCGAATTGCAGCCTCTCCAGCGGTGCGGTTGTCGTATTCGACGAAGCCGAAGCCGCGGCTCCGCCCCGTCTCGCGCTCCGTGATCACCTTTGCGGACAGCACGTTGCCATGCTCCCCGAAAATTTGGCCCAGCTCTTCCGAGGTCATCGAAAAAGCCAGGTTACCCACATAGAGCTTCTGAGCCATAAACACTTCCTTTCGTTATGAATGTCGCTCGCTGGGTTGGCGCAACGATTCAATTCGCCCGCTCGCGCGCGTTACCGCTGGCGGGTTGCTGGCTGGAATGACATTGGTGGCGCGGAGAGCCCAGAAGGCCAAAGTCCGGGTTTCCGGAGCTTTTTGATTCTGGGCGTGAAAGACCGACAAGAAGCCAAACTCGCTAGCAAAAGAACGTTGTGGCGCGATCACGAATTCGGCGCAGAGCCCAAGCAATCGACGCGGGACATATAGGGTAGGGCAGACGGGAAGTCCAGCCACTTTGGGCGGTGTAACCCGGATTTCGTATCGGCGCCCGTGCACGCGGTGGAGGCGTGCGCGCCTCCTCGCCTGCTACTTGCGGTCGGCTTCACATGCCGGCCGCGGGGTGTATAGTGCGCGACTTTCTGACTGGAGCGATTCGATGCGCGACGGCGTGGCGATCAGGGACGCGTTCACCTTCGACGACGTCCTCCTGGTGCCCGGCCGGTCCGCCGTCCTTCCCGCCGACGCCCAGACCCAGACCCGTTTCAGCCGCACGA
Organism: Alphaproteobacteria bacterium; assembly: GCA_035293565.1. Classification (GTDB taxonomy): domain Bacteria; phylum Pseudomonadota; class Alphaproteobacteria; order BOG-932; family Roseiterribacteraceae; genus DATGMP01. The sequence goes on from DATGMP010000117.1 coordinate 12,809, forward strand.
TCGAGCTCGGCATCCCTCTGGTCTCGGCGGCGATGGACACCGTCACCGAGAGCGCGCTCGCCATCGCGCTCGCCCAGGCTGGCGGAATGGGCGTGATCCACCGCAACCTGTCGATCGAGCGCCAGGCCGACGAGGTCCGCCGGGTGAAGCGGTTCGAATCCGGCATCGTCATCAATCCGATCACCATCGCCCCCAGCGCGCGCCTGGCCGAGGCGCTGAAGCTGATGTCCGACTTCAGCATTTCCGGCATTCCGGTGGTCGAGCCGACCACCGATGGCGGCCGCAACGGCAAGCTGGTCGGCATCCTGACCCACCGCGACGTGCGCTTCGCCTCCGACCCGAACCAGCCGGTGTCGGAGCTGATGACCCGCGAGAATCTGGTCACGGTGAAGGAAAGCGTCGACAAGGACGAGGCCAAGCGCCTGCTCCACCATCACCGCATCGAGAAGCTTCTGGTGGTCGACGACAGTTTCCGCTGCACGGGCCTCATCACCGTCAAGGACATAGAGAAGGCCGAGCTCCACCCCAACGCCTGCAAGGACGATAAGGGCCGGCTCAGAGCCGCGGCTGCCGTCGGCACGGGAGCCGCCGCCGTCGATCGCGCCCGCGCGCTGATCGACGCCGAGGCGGACGTGGTGGTCGTCGATACCGCGCACGGCCATTCCGAGGGCGTGCTGAAGACGGTGGAGGCGGTGCGCCACCTCTCCAACGCGGTTCAGATCGTCGCCGGCAACATCGCGACCGGCGATGGCGCCCGCGCGTTGATCGACGCCGGCGCGGACGGCATCAAGGTCGGCATAGGCCCGGGCTCGATCTGCACGACGCGCATCGTCGCCGGCGTGGGCGTGCCGCAGCTCACCGCCATCATGGAAGCCGCCGAGGTCTGCCGCGCCGCGGGCGTGCCGGTCGTGGCCGACGGCGGAATCAAATATTCGGGCGACCTGGCCAAGGCGATCGCCGCCGGCGCCGACTGCGCGATGCTGGGATCGCTGTTCGCCGGCACCGACGAGGCGCCGGGCGAGGTCGTTCTCTTCCAAGGCCGCTCCTACAAGAGCTATCGCGGCATGGGATCGTTGGGCGCGATGGCGCGCGGCTCGGCCGACCGCTACTTCCAGGCCGAAGTCCGCGATTCCCTGAAGCTGGTGCCCGAGGGCGTCGAGGGCCGCGTTCCGTATCGCGGCCCGGTCGGCCAGGTGATCCACCAGCTCGTCGGCGGGTTGAAGGCGGCGATGGGCTATACCGGCAACCTGACGATCGCCGATCTGCAGGCCAACGCCAAATTCGTGCGCATCACCAACGCCGGCCTCCGCGAGAGCCACGTGCACGACATCCAGATCACGCAAGAGACGCCCAACTACCGTTTCGACGATTAGTCCAGGAGCGCCATCTCTCATCGTCATTCCCGCGAGCGGGAATCCGGGCCTTTACGCGGCAGCGCGGATAAGAATGGATTTATGTCGCCGCGTCCGCGGCTCTAGGTCCGGTTTCCCGCCTTCGCGGGAATGACGATCCAAAATTCTGTGAGTTGATATGACCCCCGCAGCGCGGCTCGCCGCGACCATCGATCTTCTGAGTCGCATCGACGAGACGCCGCGTCCGGCCGACGCGACGGTGTCGGGCTACTTCCGCGAGCGGCGCTTCATCGGCGCGAAGGACCGTGCGGCGATATCGGAACATGTCTATCGGCTGCTCAGGCGCCGTGCGCGGCTCGGCTGGTGGATCGAGCGGTTCGGCGGCGAGGCGCGGCCGCGCACGCTGGCGCTGGCCGATCTCATCCTGGGCGGCGCGGAGCCCGCGGCGGCCGAGCGGCTTTTCTCCGGCGGGACGTATGCGCCGGCGCCCCTCAGTCCCGAGCAGCGGGATCTGGCGCGCAAGCTGGCGGGCCACACGCTCTTCCATCCCGACATGCCGGAATCCGTCGTAGCGGAATGCCCACCCTGGGCCGAGAGCGAGCTGCGCGATGCGCTCGGCCCCCGTTTCGCGACGGAGCTCGCCGCGCTGGAGGAGCCGGCGCCGCTCGATCTGAGAGTCAACCCGCTCCAGGCCACGCGCCAGCAGGCACTCGAGCGGCTGCAGTCGGAGGGCATCCGCGCCGCCCCGACCCGCCTCTCGCCGCTCGGCATCCGCGTCGAAGGGCGGCCGGCGATCGCGAGCCTTGCGTCGTATAAGGAGGGGTGGGTCGAGATCCAGGATGAAGGCTCGCAGCTCGTGGCTCTGCTGGCCGGTGCGCGGCCCGGACAGCAGGTGGTCGATTTCTGCGCCGGTGCCGGCGGCAAGACTCTCGCCATTGCGGCGATGATGGCGAACAAGGGCCGCGTCATCGCGACCGACGTGCTCGCGGGGCGCCTGATGCGGGCGCGCGAGCGCTTCCGCCGCGCCGGCGTGCACAATGTTCAGGCACGCGCGCTCGAAGGTGAGAACGATCCGTGGATCAAGCGCCACAAGGCGAGCTTCGATCGCGTGCTGGTCGACGCGCCCTGCAGCGGAACCGGCACCTGGCGGCGCAATCCCGACATGCGCTGGCGGCCTCTGGGACCTGGCCTGGGCGAGCTCATCCCGCTTCAGGCGCGACTGCTCGCCAGCGCGGCGCGGCTGGTAAAGCCGGGCGGACGCCTGATCTACGCGACCTGCTCCATGCTGCCGGCCGAGAACCAGCGTCAGGCCGAATCCTTCCTCGCGGCCCATCCCGATTTCGCCCCTGTGGACGCCGCCGAGGCATGGCGCGAGACGATCGGGACGCTTGGCGGGCCGGAGCCGCCCTCCTCTCCCTATCTCAACCTGACGCCGGCCCGCGACGGGACGGATGGATTCTTCGCCGCATTCTTCGATCGCAAGGCCAAAGCCGATGCACAAGCGGAGGATGTATCCAAGCCCCTGGATTAAACCGAGCCAAGCGCTAATCTAGCTCCCATGGAGTTGTTCATCCGTCCGGCCGGACCTGCCGATGCGGAAGAGATCGCCGAAGTCCAACGGCTTTCCTGGAATGCCGCCTATGAGGGCATGCTGAGCGCCGGATCGCTGGCGACCGTCGCGCGCGCCTGGGATGCCGCCCATTGGCGTCGCTCGCTGGAGCGGACCGACGACCGCGCGATCACGCTGGTGCTCGACGGGCGCGCGACGGGGGTCGCCGGCTTCGGCGTCGCCGGCCGAAGGCGCGGGCGGCGCATGGCGCTGGCCGGCTTCGATGGCGAGATCTATCTGCTCTATCTGGCGCCCGGCGCGCAGCGGCTCGGTCATGGCGCGCGACTGATGGCCTCGCTTGCGCGCGTGCTGATCGCGCGCGGCATCGGATCTGGCGTGGTGTGGGCTCTGGCGCGCAATCGGCCGGCGCTCGATTTCTATCGCCGCATGGGCGGCCGAAAGCTTGCCGAGGCGCGCCGTCCCTTCTTCGAGGAGATCGTCGACGAGGTGGCTCTCGGCTGGGATGACCTCCAAACCCTGATCGGCGCCGCCCGCAGCGTGCGGGAGTAGCCTCAAGAGACCCTCTCCGCCCTTCAGGAGGATAGGGACATCGTTTCGAATAGCTGACCCGCACAGAGTCACTACACAATCCGCGTATGGCTGAGTTAGGTATGGCGATGCCGTCCGATTCCATTGCCGATTCCCTGCATCAGGACCGAATCCTCATCCTGGATTTCGGCTCGCAGGTCACGCAGCTGATCGCCCGCCGCCTCCGCGAGAGCGGAGTCTATTGCGAGATCGTGCCCTTCTCGACGGATCTCGAGCGCGTCAAATCCTTTCATCCGCGGGGCATCATTCTGTCGGGCGGTCCGGCCTCGGTGCTGGAGGCAGGCTCCCCGGCGCCGCCCAAAGGCGTCTTCGATCTGGGCCTGCCGGTGCTCGGCATCTGCTACGGTCAGCAGACCATGTGCCAGGCGCTGGGCGGCAAGGTGGAGCCGGGCACGACCCGCGAATTCGGCCGCGCCTTCGTCGACATTATCGAGCCTTGCGGCCTCACCGGCGGCGCCTGGGAAACGGGAACGCGCCAGGAAGTCTGGATGAGTCATGGCGACCGCGTGACCGCGCTGCCGCCCGGTTTCCGCACGATCGGCACCAGCGAGGGCGCGCCCTTCGCGATCATCGCCGACGATCAGCGCCGCTTCTACGGCCTGATGTTCCACCCCGAGGTCGTGCACACGCCGCGCGGCGCTGCGCTGCTCAAGCGCTTCACGCACGACATCTGCGGCTGCAAGGGCGACTGGACGATGGCCGCCTTCAAGGGCGAGGCGATCGCGCGCGCCCGCGCGCAGGTGGGCCGGGGCCGCGTGATCTGCGGCCTGTCGGGCGGCGTCGACAGCGCGGTCACCGCCGTGCTGCTGCACGAGGCGCTGGGCGAGCAGCTGACCTGCATCTTCGTCGACACCGGCCTCTTACGCGCCGGCGAGGCCGAGGAGGTGGTCACTCTCTTCCGCGATCATTTCAACATCCCGCTGATCCATGCCGACGCGGGCGAGCAGTTCCTGTCGAAGCTCGCTGGCCTGACCGACCCCGAGGCCAAGCGCAAATCGATCGGCGCCACCTTCATCGACGTGTTCGAGCAGGAGGCCAAGAAGATCGGCGGCGCCGATTTCCTGGCGCAGGGCACGCTCTATCCCGACGTGATCGAGAGCGTCTCCTTTACCGGCGGCCCCTCGGTCACGATCAAGTCACACCACAATGTCGGCGGCCTGCCGGCGCGCATGCGCCTGAAACTCGTCGAGCCGCTGCGCGAGCTCTTCAAGGACGAGGTCCGCGCCCTCGGCCGCGAACTCGGCCTGCCCGAGAAATTCGTCGGCCGCCACCCCTTCCCCGGCCCCGGCCTCGCGATCCGCATCCCCGGCGACATCACGCACGAGAAGCTCGACCTCTTACGCAAGGTCGACACCATCTTCCTCGAAGAGATCCGCCTCGCCGGCCTCTACAACGCGATCTGGCAAGCCTTTGCGGTACTGCTGCCTGTGCGCACCGTCGGCGTCATGGGCGACGGAAGGTCGTACGACCAGGCCTGCGCCTTGCGCGCCGTGACGAGCACCGACGGCATGACCGCCGACTACTACCCCTTCCCGCACGAGTTTCTGGGCCGCGTCGCCACGCGCATCATCAACGAGGTGCGGGGAATCAACCGCGTGGTTTATGACATCACCAGCAAGCCGCCGGGGACGATCGAGTGGGAGTGAGAGGCAATAGTCTCACTGAAAATTCTCTTTATAATACAATTACTTATAAAACTCTTGGGATGATCGATAATACATCGGCAGTCCCCGCCCTCCAATCTCATAACTTGTTGAACTAAAAAGAGAATTTTTAAGGAGTCGAGTGTTTTGACCCTTCGGTAGCCGGGATAGCTTGACGGTATTTTTGACGGTCTTTTCTGAAGTGCACATCGACGGGAACCAAAGACCGTCAGATAGAGCGCATAGCGCTGACGGTCTTTTCCGTAGGGCGGTTTATTCTGGAAAATGCGTTGGGAGGGGTAATTCGTAGCCTGTTCGGTACGCTTTTCACGACAGAATGGATGTCGGCTGGGCCCGTTATCCGGATAAGGAGAAGTTGACAAATATGCGTTAGAATGGCTATAAATTACCCATTATGACGCAAAGGTATAGACTTTCAGTGCAACCTCGCCAGCACAAAACGGCCAGCTTCCTGTCGGCTCATCCGGTATTCACCCGGGCTGAGTTCGCGGCGGCCTTCGGCCACCCGGCGGGCGGGGCCAATGTCACCAGCCTGCTCCGGCATCATCTGCGGGCCGGCAACATCAAGCGCGTCAGTCGCGAGGTGTTTGCCGCGGTGCCCGCCCATCTGTCGGCGGAGCGGATGGTGATCGACCGCTTCGCCGCGGCGAGCAAGCTGCGCTCCGATGGCGTCTTGGGGTTTCACTCCGCGCTTGAGCTGCACGGCATAGCCTATTCCGAGTTCAGCGAAGTCCAACTTGTGAGCGCCGGGCGAACCGAACGCGTGAATCTGCCGTTTGGCGCTTGCCGCTTCGTCACGCCGCCGAAGGCGCTGGCGGCGGCCGGCAAGGCCGACTACCTGACCATGACCATGGATCGGCAGGGGGTGACGGTCCGTGTGACCGCGGTCGAACGCACGGTCGTCGATGTCCTGCACCGGCCGGAACTCGCCGGCGGCGCCGAGGAAGTCCTGAAGTCGCTGGACCTGGTGCGCTATCTCGATCCGGCGAAGGTCGCCGACTATGTCGAACTGCTGGACAACCGCTCGCTTGCCTCCGTTTCCGGCTGGTGGCTCGAGAGGCGGCGCGGCGCGCTCGGCGTCGCCGACGACGTCCTGGCACGGCTGCGGGCCCGGCTTCCGCGATCGAAACACTATGCGCTGGGCGCTGAACCTGGTCATGCCGTGTTCGTCGAGCCGTGGCGCGTGCTTCTCCCGGCGCAGGCGGTCGACGCCGCCTTTGAAGGCGTCTGATGGCCGCGTCGCGAGAAACCCTCCAGGACATCGCGGCCGAGCGGCAGCTTCAGCCCGCGACGCTGGAGCGTGTGATCCGGCTGATCGACATTCTCGATGCGTTCGGCGCCGACACGCTGATCGGGCCGCGGATCGCCTTGAAGGGCGGCACGGCGCTCAATGTCTTCCATTCCGATCTAGACCGCCTCTCGGTCGATATCGACGTCAACTATGTCGGCGCACTCGAGAAAGCGCAGATGGACGCCGATCGGCCGGGACTGGAGGACCGGATCGAGCGGCTGATGGAATCAAAGGGCTATGCCGCGCGGCGTGAGCCGTCCGAACACGCCGGCGGCAAATGGATCTACCGCTATGCCTCCGCGCTCGGCGGGGCGGGGACCATCGAGATCGACATCAACTACCTCTATCGCGGTCCCCTTTACGGCGTGGATCGCATGCCATCGGTGGCAATCGGATCCTACCAGGCCACAAATGTTCCGGTTCTCGATATCCACGAGATCGTCGCCGGAAAGATGGTCGCGCTGATCACGCGGCGCACCGCGCGCGATCTGTTCGACGCGCACCGCATCATCGCCATGCCATCTCTCGACTGGGCGAAGATCAAGGCGGCAACCTTGATGATCGGCGCGAGCGCCAAGAGCTTCGACTGGCGCACCGCCTCGCCGGACGAGATCGGATGCGAGGTCAGCGACATTACCGGCAAGCTGACCATGTGCCTGCACGATCGATATTTCGATGCCTTTGGCGGTCCGGTGGCGTGGATCGAGAACGTCACGGCAGAATGCCGGAAGAAGCTCGCGCCGCTGTTTCAGCTGACGGCAGGCGAGAGGGCGTTTCTGGATGCCGTGCTGGACCGCGGCGAGATCGACGCGTCCGCCCTGGAGGCGCCGCAGACCGTGCGCGCCGCGATAGAATCCAGTCCGGCCCTGCGGTGGAAAGCACAGAACGTCAAAGCCTGGAAATCGGGCGACAAGTCGCTGGCGCCACGCACGAAACGGGCGCCGCGGCGCGAGAGGCAGACATGATTGGTGTTCAATGAATACGCTTCGAAAAACTGACCCCATTGGGTCGGAATCACTTCGCTTCGTTGGTGGTGCTAATGACGCTCGTGCAAGCGGGGAACAAGGTGCGGCCACGGCGCTTGCGCTTTTCCTGGCCAAAGCGCGACCCGGCTTTCTGCGGGCGGTAGCTAAGCTGGGCGGGCTTATTTGTAGTCTTGCCGTTATTATGCACTCAGAACGCGAATCGGGGAGGGAAGTATGTATGCGTGGGTCCGTGCAGTGGCCTGAACTCCTGGCCGCACAGAAAAAAAGCGCTGTCTTGTGACGATTAGAGCGATCTCGCTTTTCTGCGGCGCCGGCGGATTCTGCGAGGGAGCGCGGCTGGCTGGCTGGCAGGTCGTGTCGGCCGTGGAGTCAGATGCGCAGGCCTGCAGGACACACGCGGCAAACTTCCCAGAGGTGAAGCTCCACGAGGGAGATATTGGAGGCTTCCTTAAGGGGCGCCAGCGCAGCCAGGCGCTTCCGGCTGAGCCGATTGACATTGTTTACGGTGGGCCTCCCTGTCAGGGTTTCAGCCAGATCGGCCCCCGCGATCTCTCGGATCCGCGCAACGTTCTCTACAAGGAATTTGTCCGCATCTGCCGGAAGGTGAATACACGCGCGTTCGTGATGGAGAACGTGCCGAATATGGTGGCGATGAAGAACGGCCACTTCAAATCAAAGATCCTGCGGGCTTTCGCTGCGGCGGGGTATCGCCGGACCGCAGTTGTTCCAGTGCTCGCGTCTGACTTTGGCGTGCCGCAAGACCGCCGTCGTGTATTTATCTTTGGAATAAGAGACGATCTGCCGTTTGACGGGGACTACGCACTGGCGGCTGCGGCGCTGTTGGACAAGCAAAAGACGCATGCCGTTGTAACGGTGCGTGAGGCGCTCTTGGATCTTCCCGAGGAAGTGTCTGCGGACGATGGTCCGCTCCCATATCCGCGGAAGTCACGGCGCGGCTATTCTGACTATCAGAAGCTGATGCGGCTCGATTGCGACGAGCCGCTGATGTCGGCGGAGCAGAAGCGGCGCCGGCTGCAGAAGGACCAGCTTTTCAACCATCATACGAAAGAAATTCAGGAGCGCCGAAAGGCCATTCTTGTCGCGATTAAGCCAGGCGCGAGGGGGGATTCCCTTCCCAAGAACCTGTGGAACGGGACGAGAGGCCACAAGTGGAGGAGGCTGGATCCCGACAAGCCGTCCTACACCATTCTCGCCCAGATGCACCGCGATCTGTCGGAGTGGATACACCCGACCTACGACCGTTGGATCACCGTCCGCGAAGCGGCGCGTCTTCAGTCATTTCACGACGGTTTCGTATTCCATGGAAGCGAATGGCAGCAGCTAAAGCAGGTAGGGAATGCCGTTCCGCCGCTGTTGGGACTGGCCGTCGCTAAGGCGGCAGAAGGTCTTCTGGCGGCGAGCAGTCCGCCCGCGAGCGGGTGATACCAGCAGATGGCGGGGGCAGTTATTCTTCTAATCGTTGGGGCAGTAGCAGGCGTGGGCGGGCCGGCCCTTGGCATTTGGCTGTGGGTGCGGCGCGGACGGCATGTCCGCTCAACCTCAACGGCGCGGAATCATCGCCATCCTGGCGCTGACGCAGAGCGGTCGATGGAAACTGCGCCTGCCGGGCCGGACGGCGATATCGACCTCGTGCAATCAGCTGCGATCGTTCCTCTCAACCAACACGCGGAGCAGGATGGCGAGGACGTCCCCGATGAGATTTCAGGTCTCAAGCAGCTCGGTACTGAGGTAGCTGACAAGATCGCGGTAGACGCTGCTCCGGTGCTGCCTATCGAAGTTACGGCGGGAACCGGCGGCAGCTGGCATCAGGAACGCGATCTCGCGCAAGAAAGCGCGAAAACCATGCCTCTGAACAGGCAAGCCGAGCAGGATGGCGAGGTCATCGTCAAGGAGATTCCGGATCTCAAACGACCGGCATCCGACCCTGCCAGTAATGTCGCGATGGACGCTACTTCGGCACCATCCCTCGAAATCGCGATGGGGGACGATGGTCTGGCAGGCGATGAAGCTGAAATAGCGCCGGTGCCGGCCACGACGCCGGAGCTGGTCTTGTCTGGCTTGCATACTGTGGAGGATGATGAACGCGGCCCGCCGCGAGGCGGCGCCATAGCGTCTCTGCGCCCAGCGAGCGTGCCGGCCGCAGAGGCGGGCGGCGTTCCCGATCCGGCACTCCCTGACGCTCCATCGGTGCTGCGCGCCGGGGAGCCGCCGCGCGAAGATGAGTATGGGCCCGCTGCCGCCAGCAGTTCAAAGCCAGGCCAGTCGCGCGAATTCGCTGATGAGGACGAAAATGGGGTGGCCGAAGTCGGCGGCGGCGAGCGTGCGGAGGGCGAGGACTTCGCGGCTGCCGCCGAAGCCGAAGCCGAAGCAGAGCAGTGCGCGGCTGGAAGTGTCCCGCACGTCATCGGGAGTGCGGTGAATCCGGGCGACAGCGCGGAGCCCGCCACCGAGCAGGCGATGAGCAGCGCCGGCGTTCTTACCGAGGGCGTTCCGGAGGACCCGGCTGGAGAGGTCGCGAGGGCTGAACAAGCGGTCGTCCGGACGAAACTCCGATCGCCAAAGCCCGCTCAGCATCGTGACCGCCGTGGACAGCGAAGAGCGCTTCCGTCACCGGCGGCGCCAGCGCCGACGCGGCCATCGCCGGCAGAAGCGTCCCTTCGTACCCCGGCCGAAGCGAAGCTGCGGCTGATGCTCCATCCGATACGCCGCACGGCCACGCTGTCCGCGGTCCTGGCACGTCCGCCCGGCTATCCTGACAGCGTCACCCTTCTGCTCGGCGAAGGCGCGGAGATCAGCGCCTACAGCGAGGACCGGTACGATGACGTCGACCTCGAATGGACGGCGGACCTGCTTTCGAGAGAGGTCCGGCTGGATTGCAAAGAGGGCTATCAATGGCTTCGCAGCGGCCGGCGAATCCAGATCTTCGGCGAGGTGGCCGACGAGCCAGGCGTTATCTCGGTCGGCTCTGCGGGATTGTCGTCAGCAAGCACCATTGTTTGCCTGCGCGAAGACGCCGATGCGGTCCGCGCTGCGGCGGAAGCATGCGGGTCGCCGACGCTGGTCCCGCACGACTCCTGGAGCGGCATTCCGGATGGCTGGACGGTCCTCTCGGGCTACCGGCCGGCTCACGCTGCGCCGTCAGGACTCGCGGCAGGACTGACGGGGCTGGATCCTGGTGTCGGATCGGAGATACGGCTCTCGGGAGGCTTGCGGATCCGCTCCGCGTCATTCGCGGAGGGATGGGCGCCAAGAATCGAGATCGCGCCGTTCCCAGCGGGGGCGACCGTTACGATCGATGGACACCCGGCCGAGCAGGGCGAGGATGGCGCCTGGACCGCCGATGGGTGGGAGCAGCCGGGCGATCATCTTATCGATGTGGTGCCCGGCCCCTCGGCGGCCTACCGCATCATCGAGGACCCTTGGACGAGGGACGGCTGGGAGGCCTGGGACGCACACCCGGAGCGCTTCGGCGCTTCGGCGCGTGCTCCTTGGGCCGTCGCCGAGGTCTGCGGCGCCGCGGTCTCGGGCCCCGGCGCAGAATATGTCGTGGCGGCCGAGGCGATGCTATCCGTTGTCTGCCTTGGGCTGCGGCGCGGCGCCGTCGTGCTCCGGGGACGGCCAGATGCGCCAGTCGCGGTGGGCCTGCTCGGAGAGCCCCCAGCATTCCTCATCTCCGCATCGGGACAGCGGCGGAGGCAGGGCCGGATTATATGGCTCAGTCCACTACCGATTGCGTCAGGCACGCGCGCGGTCGATCCGCTATGGGTCGCCGAGGTGCGAAGGGCCTCCGCGAGAAGGCTTCCGCTCGATGGCGGCGGTGCGCCGGCTGAGGACGCATGGCGAAAGGCGCGAGAGCGGGCGCGCCGTCACAAGAGGCCGCGCTCATGACCGACCGGGCCTTGGAATGGATGTCGTACCGCCGGTCGGGAAAAATCGGCGATCTGCCTGGCGCGCTGATCGGCGCGGCGAGCGAACGCCGTTTCATCGACGATGCGGTGACGCTCGGGCATGCCGAGTGGACCGCGCCCAATTCCTGGCAGATCGCGCCGCCGGTGCTTGCCGGCCTGCCAGGGGATGGCGGAATTGCGGCGGTCCTTTGCGGCGCGCGGACGCCGAAGCTTCTCGCCAGCCTCGCGGCGGCGTGCAGCGCTGCCGGAACGCGCCTTAGCGCAGAAGAGCACGGCGAGCGGCCGGCAAGGGTGATGGTGGTGGCCGAGTCTCCGGAGCTGCTGGCAGACACTGCCGTCCGAGCGGGGATCCAGCTCCAGACCGAGGCCGCCATCCGGATTCTGGCCTGCACGCCGTCAGTCCGCCAGTGGCCGCGCGCGCCGTGCCCGATGGTGCAGGGGCGCGTCGAAACCGTCCGCCGCTTTTCCAGGTCCAAGATGCACTGGGTGTCGTCCACATTGGCGGAAGCAGCTGCCGCAAGCGCGGGCTTCTTCCGCATCCAGCGCGACTGGGACTGGGTAAGCCTGATCAAGAGCAGCCCGCAGGATGCCGCTCTGATCGACGACCGTGCCGGACGCATGGCCGTTGCGGCGAAGTGCAAGGTGGTGCGATGGACGGCCGATAGCGGGACGCTGTCGCTCCCTGCGCAGCTCTATCCGCCGGGCATCATGGCGCGCGGCATGGCTCTGTGCAGCGGGGGGCTTCCGCGCTTTGATCGCGAAACTAGGCAGATTGCATTTGCTGGCGTCCGGCCAGAACACCTGAGGCTGTTTCTCGCGCTCACGGGGCTGAGACTGATATGACCAATCCTATCCATACGTTCGACAGCCTGAAGAGCGCCTATCTCCGGTATTTCGACAGCCCGTTCGATCTGCGCTTCGAGGACCTGGTTCAGGCTCGCCGCCGTCTCCTCGACCGCGACGGCGTCCTGTATCGCGAGCCGCTGATCGAACCTCAGCCCGGCTATGTACTAAGCGGACACGATGTCCGCGCCGCGACCGCCAGCGTTCTTGGAGGAGTCGCGGGCTGGACACAGCAGCATATCGACGATCTCGCAGGCGTTGCCGAGGAGGGGCTCTTTCTTCCGCGGGGCAGTGCGCCGATCGAGCTTTACCTGCACCAGGAGGCGATGCTCCGTTCGAGCGTCGCCAACCAGTCCGATACCGTGATCCTGACCGGCACCGGCTCGGGCAAGACGGAGTCGATCTACCTTCCTGTCCTCGCCGCGATTGTCCGCGAGTCTGCGGGCTGGCCTGCCATTGCGCCCGCTCCGCGCAACGACTGGTGGTCGATGCCGCCACCGGCCGGCTCTCCTGCAAATCGTGTTTATCATCCGCGGATTTCGCAGCGGGCGCATGAGATGGGGAGCCGGCCGCCGGCGATCCGCGCGCTTGTTCTCTATCCGCTGAACGCGCTCGCCGAAGATCAGATGTCGCGGCTCCGCCAGGCGCTTGATAGCGACCGGGTGCGCGCGTGGCTCGGCGCCAACCGCCCGGGCCACCGGTTTTGGTTTGGACGCTATACGGGCTGGACGCCAATTTCCGGAAGTCCGCAGCGGGACAACGCAGAAGCAGAACTGAGAACGGAGCTGCGCCGGCAGAGTTCGCTCGCCCAGCGTGTTGCCGGCACCGACGCACAGCGCTTCTTTCCCCGCTTTGACGGCGGCGAGATGTGGAGCCGGTGGGACATGCAGGATGCTCCACCCGACATCCTGATCACCAACTACAGCATGCTGAACATCATGCTGATGCGCGATATCGAGGACCAGATATTCGCTGCGACGCGGCGCTGGCTTGAAGATCCCGCCAACGTGTTTCACCTCGTCGTTGACGAGCTTCATACGTATCGCGGAACACCCGGAACGGAGGTGGGATACATCCTCCGGGTTCTGTACGAGCGGCTCGGGCTGAACCCCGACCATCCGCAGCTCCGAATCCTCGCGTCGAGCGCCTCGCTCGGCGATGACGACGCCCGCGCCCAGGACTATCTGCGCCAGTTCTTCGGGCGCGCGCGGCCCTTCACGCTCATCCGCGGTGGCGCTGAAGCCCTTGCTCCCGGGTCCGCGCACCGCCTCTCGGCGCTAGCCGGGCCCATCGAGCAGCTTGGGAGCAGCATCGTATCGGCGTCCGACGCTGACGTGGCGAATGCGGTTGCGGCCTTTGCGGCCACCGCATCGCTGAACCCGCCAGATGCGGCTCTTTCCGCGGGCCAGCAGCTCGGCGCGGCGCTGATCGAGGCTGGCGCTCCGGAGGCTATTCGGGCGGCCTGCAATGACGGGACCGATGCGAGCCCGACGGTCGTTCCGCAAACGATCGAGGCCCTGGCCGGATCGCTGTTTCCCGGAGAGCCGGGAGACCGCGCTGCGAGCGCCGCAGCCGCCCTCATCATGTCCCTGTCTGCGGCCGAGTCGGCTGCAGGCACGCCCCTTCTGCCGACGCGTGTCCATCTGTTCTTCCGGAATGTTCAGGGCGTGTGGGCCTGCACCAACCCTGCGTGCAGCGGCGCGCATTGGAATGAGGCCAACATACCGGTGGGCCGCTTGTTCGACCGTCCGACGACGACGTGCGGATGCGGTTCGCGCGTGCTGGAGATGCTCTATTGCGAGCCGTGCGGCGACATATTCCTTGGCGGCTACCGGCGCTCTCTTGGGCAGAACAGCTGGTCCCTGGTGCCCGACGATCCGAATATCGAAAAGGCGCCTGACCACTCAGCGAACGACAGGACCTACGACAACTACGCTGTCTACTGGCCCGCGCAGCTCGCCGACGGCACTCTTCGCCAGCCGCAGCGGGACACATGGACTCAGGAAGGGGTCCAGCGAAAATGGAGAATGGCGCGGTATGACCATCGCACAGGCGAACTCGAGATCGCGCGCCGCAGCGCCGATGCCACGGGATGGATCTATCACGTCGCCGCCTTGCACCAGAACCCGGTGCCTCCTCGCGCGCTTGTTCCGAGCGCGCGCAACGAACGGCCGTCGGTTTGTCCGCATTGCGAGGCCGACTGGAGCCGGATGACCAGCTCCGCGCCGATCCGCACCCAGCGCACAGGCTTCCAAAAGATCGCGCAGGTGCTTTCGGATTCGCTCCTGCGGGAGATCGCGCCTCCGGAGGTGCAGGCGGGACGTCCGGTCGAGGACCCGCGCCGCAAGCTGGTTCTCTTTTCTGACAGCCGGCAGGACGCGGCGAAACTCGCGGTCGGCGTTGCCAAGTCGCATTGGCTCGACGCTATTCGCCAGGCGCTCGTCGGCGGCATGGAGGATAGCACCAGGGCGGCGATTGCGTTCGAGCTTCAGGTGCAGGGAAGCATCTTGAGTCCGGAGGATGCCGCGCTTGCCAGCGTGTTTGCAATCGGCCGGCAGCGGGAAGCAAACGCCATCCTCGCCTCGCGCATTCCCGCCATGGCCGCGATGCCGTCGGCGATTGGAGGGCTGACAATGCAGC
>DATGMP010000118.1:0-11613 GCA_035293565.1 Alphaproteobacteria bacterium
CCTGAGCGCGAAATGGAATATCGACACGACCTTCGCCTGCGCTTCCGGGCGCAGGTAGATTAATAGATTGCGACACGAAACCAGGTCGAGCCGGGAGAATGGCGGATCGGCCAACACGTCCTGAACCGTGAATACGACGGCTCCGCGCAGGTCCGGGAGCACTCTGTAGCTGTGGCCTTCCTTCGAAAAGAATCGGGCAAGACGCGCCGGCGATACATCGGCCTCTATCGATTCGGGGTAAAGACCCTCGCGGGCGCTCGCGACCGCATCCGGATCGACATCGGAAGCGAAAACCTGCAGCTTGATGCTGACATCGGTCTTTGCGAGCTCCTCGAGAAAGAGCATGGTCAGGGAGTATGTCTCCTCACCCGTGCTGCATCCGGCGATCCAAATGCGCAGCGGGTGATCGGGCGATCGGCTGCGGACCAGCTCCGGGATGATCGTCTCCGCCAGGAAATCGAAAACTTTCGGATCGCGAAAGAAGCTCGTGACGTTGATGAGGAGGTCCTTTGCCAGGACCTCGAGCTCGTTTGCGTCGGTGCGCAGTATCTCGAGATACCGATCCATGTGGTCGCCTTCGATCGCGGCCATCGCCATTCGCCGCTCGATCCGGCGCGCCAGAGTGCCCGGCTTGTAGAGGGTGAAATCATGCGTGGTCCTGGTGCGGAGGAGATCGATGATCTCGGGCAGGCAATCCTGGGCCGGGTCCTGCGGACTGCGACCATTCTGGTCCTGCGCGCCGGAGCGTCGGCGGTTGAAATCGACGAGGGCCTCCGCGATCTTGTCCACCGGAAGCACCAGGTCGACCGACCCTGTCGCGATCGCGCTCCGCGGCATGCCGTCATAGCCGGCGTCGGCGGGCTCCTGCGCGATGACGAGCCCGCCCTTTCCTTTTACGGCTTTCAGCCCAAGGCTACCGTCGGCCCCTGTTCCCGACAGGATCACGCAGACGGCGCGCGAACCGTATTCGTCGGCCAGCGAGTGCAGCAAAAAATCGAACGGCAGGCGCGCACCATGACGGGCTTGCGGCTGCGAGAGGCGCAGGGCGCCGCCGACGACGGAGAGATAGGTTGCAGGAGGGATGACATAGAGGTGATCGTGCTCGATCGCCATGCCATCCTCGGCCTGCCGCACGGTCATCGCCGTATGGCCGGCCAACAGGTCCACCATCATGCTCTCGTGGGTCGGGTCGAGATGCTGGACCAGGATGAAGGCCATCCCGTTGCCCGCCGGCAGCGCGTCCATGAGCTTCCCGCAGGCATCAAGGCCGCCCGCCGAGGCGCCGATTCCGACGACCGGAAAGTCGTTGGAACCGCTCGGCGGCAGGCGGCGGCCAGGTTCTTTCGGTACGGTGTCGATGACGCCCTCGCTTCTATTGCCGCGCTGGATCGGTCGTTTTTCGAATTGAGGCTACGCCGCTAGAGGACCTCAAACGTTCGGTGGCGACATGTCGTTGGCCCCGAGCCGGTCCTTGTCCGGATCCGAATCGCCCCGCGGACGGCATGCGGATCCGAGCCATAATATTGACCCGGGCGAGCATGAATTCAATGTATGGCCTGCGAAGTGAAGCCGATATCGACAACAATACGGCCAATTCCTCAGATGAACCATGCACTTTTTCCGGGCGATTTGATGAGTAGTTTCCGAGGCTGCCCTGGGGGGACCTCTCTTGGTTATCGTTGTCCCGCATGAATCGACCGGAATACGTCGCGGTCGGTCAACAACTTTGGCTCGCAGGGCCCAGGCCGCATGAAAATGAATAACGTCGTTTATTTCCCAATTTCGCATCCAAACGGCCGTGGCGAGGCGGAGCTGCATAGAGGAGCGGTGAGCGCAGGCCACCTGCCGTGCGAACTGCCCGATCCGGGGCCCGACCCAAAGAATGCCGCGACGAATCTGCGCTACGGAATCGAAGTCTGGGTCAATGAAGGCGGCGCCGGAGGCGAACTCGATTGATGAGAAAGGCACTCCGGATCGTAGTCGTCGAAGATGACGCCGTTATCGGCATTCTGCTCGCCGAGTTGCTCGCCGGAATGGGCCATGACGTTTGCGCGATCGAAACCACTGAAGCCGGGGCTGTGACCGCCGCCGCTCAATACGATCCGGACATGATGATCGTGGACGTCGGGTTGGGCGCCGGAAGCGGCATCTCGGCCGTCGAAAAAATCCTTCGCAGCAGGCCCGTCCCGCACGTGTTCGTCAGCGGTAATGTGGCAAGGTCTCAGATGCTCAGTCCGGGCGCGGTCTTCATCGAGAAACCCTATCGTGAATCCGACTTGGTCCGCGGCATTCTGAAGGCCCTCAGCAAGGCGGCTACATTTTGAAGAGCGCGCCCGTCGAGTGACGCCGTTATCTGCGTTGGAATTGGCGATGCCGTCGCGAAGGATCCGTGGCCGACTCTCATTCGTGCCAGACGCGGCGCCCGTAGTCGTGGTCGCCGCCATAACCCCCTCTGTCGCTATAGCCGCCCCCGTAGTAATCGCCGCGTCCCCCACGCCCGAACGGCTCCACGACACAGCCCGCGATGACCAGAAAGGCACATGCGATCAGGATAAATCGTCCGAGTTTCATAATCGCCTCCAGGAATAGCAATCCGTCGCGAAGTGAGGCCTCATCGGCTCTAGTTCCAGTTCGGGCGGTCGGCCTGAGCGCACTAATGGAGAGCGATGTCGACGACTCGGTTCTCTGCGGACGAGACGTCATTGCCGGTCGCCGTCGTGCCTTGCCTTTTCTCGCCGGTCCAGCGCGTCTCGACACGGTCTAGGGGTATGCTGCCGTCATAGACAATCGCGTCACGGACAGCATCGGCGCGCCGATGCGACAGATGCATGTTGTAATCCCTGCTGCCGACCGTGTCGGTCCGACCGATGATCGTCGCGACCATGGCCGGGTTGTGCTGGAGCGAGGCGATCACGTCGCCGACGACCTTCCGTCCATCCGAGTTAATGGCAAAGCTGCCGGTGTCGAAATATACGCTGCTCCAGGCAGCATTCGGTCCGGGCGCCACCGGCGGTGGATTCGACGCCACCGCTTGAGGCTGATTGTGGGCGCAGGCGCCGAGCAGCGAAATCGCGCTGACCGCGGCGAGCTGGCGCCAGAAAACTATGCGTTGTGACATCTGCGTCTCCGGTTGATCGGCAAAAAAGCGATATATTCCCCGTCGTATTTCGACGTCCACCTGGCGGCGTGGATTCCGGATCGCCTGATCCGAGGAACGAGAACCAGAATACTTGTCGGCGCGACTGCAAGTATAGCCTCGGAATCTACTCACGAGCTGTGTCTCAATCCCGCCCCGCATGAATCGGTTGCCTCCCGGTCAAAACTATTTCGGAACATCTGAAGGTTTCACTGGTTCGCCGTTGGACGATGAACGGCTTTCGTTCAAGAAATTTCCAGGAGAAAAGTCATGTTGCATAAAATACTCGCGGGCGCGGCGGCGTTCGCAATGACGACCGGATTGGCGTTCGCGCAAGACACGCAAACCACATCAACCTCTCACACGACCGACGCGACTGCGACCACAAGCCAACCTGCCACCAAAGGGCACGCGGCTAAGGGCGGCTCGGAAAGTTACGAATATAGCGTCGACAGCACCACGGTTACTGGACCAGTGGCGCGCCCGCCTTCGACGCTCGAGAAAACGACGACCACCACGACAACGGTCCCACCGACCCCAATCGTGAAGGACACGACCAATACGACTTCGACCACCACCGAGACGCGGTGACATTGCCCCGAAGCTGAATGCCCCGGTAGAGGGCCGGGCATCCAGGATTACCGCCGACAACGATCCGCTAGACCGGGCCTTCCGGGCGAATGTGTGGCAATTGGGCCGCGATCCGAGCGGTCGCCAATACGCCCCTGAAATTAGGAGTCTTAGACCGTGACCTATACAAAATATTCAATCCGTTTTCTGATCACCGCGACTTTGGTCACAAGTATGATTGCCCTGGCTGGCTGCGGCAGTACGGAAAGGGTCACCAGGACCACGACAACCGAACAAACTACAACGCCGTCCGTCGCGCCGACATCGTCGTCGACAACGACAACGACACAACAAACGCGCCCTTAAAATGCGGAACCGAACGCGGATCCAGCATAGACGCAGTCCGCCTTCGGTGGGCCTTATGATCCCACCGCGCTGAGTAGTTTCCGAGTCTCCCAGGAAGATCGCTGAGCAGTCTATAATCGCTCCGCGATCGCCTGGTTCCGGGCGGCGAACGC
Organism: Alphaproteobacteria bacterium; assembly: GCA_035293565.1. Lineage (GTDB taxonomy): Bacteria > Pseudomonadota > Alphaproteobacteria > BOG-932 > Roseiterribacteraceae > DATGMP01. The sequence goes on from DATGMP010000118.1 coordinate 4,225, forward strand.
GAATTTGGTGCAGGCTGTGCGGGATTTCCGAACGATGCTGGTTGACGCATTGAGTACCAGCTGGCTGCCTGGGGCCGCGCTCGCGGTAACCGCTTTGGTGATCGCGAAAGTGATCGCGGGACGCCGCATCAGATGACCGAGATGACGCGAAGACGGCGGCACATCGGCGGGTGACAAGCGTGGCCGTCAGGCCACGGCGATCCACGGCTCGCGGCAGGAGATAGAATCATGTCGATCGGACTTATACTCGTTATCATCCTGGTCGTTTTCTTGCTGGGCGGCTTCAGCGGCCGCTTCGGTGGTTACGGATATGGCTACGGTAATCGCGGCGTCGGTGTGATCGGCGTCATCCTAATCGTTGTCGTCGTGTTGCTCCTCTTGGGCCGAATTTGATCCGATGAAGGAGCAACGATGAAACATCCGGGCACATGGTATCTTGTCACCGACGGCGGCCGCGCTCGGATCGTGCGCAAGCAGGACGCGCACGACGCGTTCGACACGATCAGGGAGTTCGCCTCGGCGGAGATCCATCGTCACTCCCATGAGCTCGGTACGGATCGGCCCGGCCGAACACACGAGAGCGCAGGGTCTGCGCACCACGCAGTACAGCCGCGCGAGGATCTGCACCGGGCCGACAAGCGGAACTTCGTCGACGAGGTTGCTAAGGCGGTGAACGAGGCGAATGCCGTCGGCGAGTTCGACCGCCTGATACTTGTGGCTCCCGCCCACGCGCTAGGGGAGCTGCATCATGTCCTCGACGCCCCGACGCGGCTGAAGATTGCCGGCGAGCTGCAGAAGGATTTGACCAACGTCCCCAACGCGGACCTCGCGAAGCACTTTGCCGATCTCGGCCAAGTCTGACGAACAACCGGGGCGGCAAGGACGACGAGGCGGGTCGCACAGGCGCTCGAGATGACGTACCCGCCTGATGTCCGGAGCGTCACATGTCCATGATCGTCTGGATCCTGTTGGGCCTGGGGTTGGGCCTGATCGCCAGCAAAGTCGTCAGCACCACGGGCGAGGGCACTGTCGTCGACATTCTGCTCGGGATCGTCGGCGCGCTCCTTGGCGGCTGGCTGTTCGACGTGTTCGGCGGCAGCGGCGTCGGGGGTTTCAATACCGGCAGCATTTACAGCGCCGTTGCCGCTATGCTCGGCGCTATCGCTCTCTTGGCGAGCTACCACGCCTTCCTTCGCCGCCGAATGCTATGACTTGACAGGAGGATTAGTCTGCTGGGCCGTCAGGCTGGTTAAATTTCGCTGGCGAGGATATTGATCGTGAGCGCCAGGATGATCGTGTTGAACAGGAACGACACGATCCCATGCGCCAGCGCGACGCGCCTGATGCCCCGCCCCGAAACCTGAACGTCGGAGACTTGGCAGGTCATTCCGATGACGAATGAAAAGTACATGAAGTCCCAATAATCGGGCTTGTTCTCGGATGGAAATTCCAGTCCGCCAATCAATCCGTCCTCATCATCCTCGTCGGTCGCAGGTCCATAAAACTCGTGCGCGTAGTGCAGCGCGAAGATCGTGTGGGCGAGAAACCAGGACAGCAAAATCGTCGCCGCGATCAATGCAAAATAGAGCCCTGCCTCTTCCGAGGATTTCAGGCGCTTTTGAATGAAAGCCAGCGCGGCGACGCTGAACAACCCGCCCGCCGTGATGACAATCAGAATCGCCCAGCGTCCCGCGTCCTGCAGCGCGGCTCGGCGGCGCATCGCCTCCTGAGTGCTTGAGGTGATCATCGCGACGATCAGCAGAACAGAGACGAGCGCTCCGGCATCCCATCCCACGAGTGCCCTGGTCATTTCCCCGTAATGGCGAGGAACGCCGAAGAAGGCTGCCAGACCCGCCAGGCTCCCAAAGAGCAGGCGTAATCTCGCGGCCAGGGGCGCGGGCAAGACAGACTCGTGCGGGCTGCGAAAGCGCGCCATCTTCTCGAAGGCTCCAATTATTCAGATCGCAATCGCAAAGACCATCGCATAGGTCGACTGAATGCAGCAATTGCGACGCTGAGCCCTGCACGACGCCGATGATGAAGCGAGGCGGCCGCTCTCGGCATACTCAGAGGGATCATTGGCCGGTCCAGACAGCACAACCACAGGATATGCTTGGTTTCTTGGGAGCGTCCGAGGTCCTAACATGAACCGACATCGGGCGAGTCGTCACCTAACGAGTGCTGGAAGGCATTTGAGGGCGGATCGGCATAGGCGCCTTTTCGGCGCGATCGCGTTTGAATCATACAAGAGGTGTCGGGCGGTGACGATCCATCAGGGTGAAGCCTTCCTCATTATTGCTTCCATGCTGGGGCTGTTCGTATGGGGCGGGCTACGTCATGACCTTATAGCGTTGCTCGCGCTGGTCGCAGCCCTGGTGACTGGTGTCGTACCTCCCGGCAAAGCGTTTCTCGGCTTCGCCAATCCCGTCATCATCATTATCGCGTCGGTGCTCGTATTAAGCCGCGCCATCGCGATTTCCGGCGTAGTCGAGCTCGCGACGAGGCGCTTGCTGCTGCGAACTCGATCCTTGTCAGCGCAAATCGGGATCCTTTCGGCTTGCGTTTCCTTCCTGTCCGCTTTCATGAAAAACGTCGGCGCCCTCGCTATTTTTATGCCGATCGCCGTCCAGACGGCGGAACGTGAGGGGAGAGCTCCGTCGGCTTATCTCATGCCGCTCGCCTTCGGCTCCCTGATTGGCGGCACCATCACTCAGATCGGCACGTCGCCGAATCTTTTGATTTCGGCGGTCCGTCAGGAGTTGGAAGGCCGGCCGTTTTCTCTGTTCGACTTCGCGCCGGTCGGCTTCCCGCTTACCGTCGTTGCAATCGTGTTCCTCACTTTTGGCTGGCGGCTGATACCGAAGGGTCGCAAAGCCCACTCCCCGGCGGAGAACCAGCTCGAGATCGAGGATTATTTGAGCGAAGCCGTGATCCCAAGCGGCTCGCCCTTCATTGGCAAGACAGTCCGACAGGTAGAAGATCTGAGCGACGGCGGGGTCGCGGTAACTGCAATTATCCGACAGGGGGACCGGCGCTACATCCCGAACGGCGACTGGATGCTGTTCGAGAATGATCTTCTCGTTCTGCAAGCGGCCCCCCCAATGCTAAGGACCTTTTGCGAGGAAGGCGAACTGAAGCCCGTAGGCGCCCCACACGGCGGATTAGCGATCGGCGAAAATGGAGACCTTCAAACTTTGAACGCCGTGGTCCTAGCCCAATCGCCCATGATCGGACAGACTTCCTTTGATCTGCATCTCAGACGACGCTTCCAGATCAATTTGCTTTCGGTCAGCCGCGGCGGGGATCGAATCAACACTCAGCTCGGGCGAATCAGATTTCTGGTGGGCGACGTCGTCGTGTTGCAAGGACGCGGAGAAGCCTTGACAGACGCTGTGGCGCGGCTGGGGTGTTTACCACTCGCGGCAGGCTTTCAGGCTGAACGGCACAAACGTCCAGGCCTGTTGCCGGTCGTTATCCTCATTGTCGCGATGGGTCTGGTAGCGTTCAAGCTCCTGCCGGTCGAAGTTGCCTTCTTTATCGCCGCCATGCTCGTTGTCCTCTCGAGACAGCTGACATTAACGGAAGCCTACGACGCTATCGACTGGCCGATTGTCATAATGCTCGGAGCGCTGATTCCGGTCGGCGGGGCTCTCGAGGATACCGGCGCGGCCGGCGTGATTGGCAGTGGACTGACGATCGTCGCCGCACACCTGCCGGGCGGTCTCGCCGTCGCCCTGGTCCTTGCGGTATCGATGCTCGTCACGCCCTTCCTCCATCACGCGGCTGCAGTGATCGTGATGGGGCCTATCGCTGCGGTTCTCGCCGGCAATCTCGGCTTCGCTCCGGACACCTTCCTCATGGCTGTCGCGCTCGGCGCGTCGTGCGACTTTCTCACGCCCATAGGCCATCAGAACAACATGCTCGTCATGGGGCCTGGTGGATATCGATTCGGCGACTACTGGCGCCTTGGCTTACCGCTGTCGTGCCTGGTTGTTGCGATCGGCACGCCGCTCATACTGTGGGCGTGGCCACTAAAGTAGAACCCATTCGGCGGTCCGAAACAAAGCCACGTCGTTTTCGTTGGTCACGCTGGTTCCAAAAAGGCCGCCGCCCCCCTTGCGGACTCGCACCGGCCAGCGGCGAGTGCCGCCGGCCGGCGCAGCCGTCATTTGGCGCTGACGGTGATCCGCTTCACGTTGCTCACCGCTTCGGGCGATTTCGGAAGATTGACCGTGAGCACGCCCTTTTTGAACGATGCGCTCACCTTGTCACTCTCGACTTCTGCGGGAAGCGGAATCTGGCGTTCGAACCGGCCGTAGAAGCGTTCGCTCACATGACGACTCTCATCCTCCCTTTCGCTCTTCTTCTCGCCGCGGATCGTAAGCGCGCCGTCGCTCAGCAGGAGCTCGAAGTCCTTGTCGTCGAGACCGGGAAGCTCGGCCTCGATCTTGATCTCCTTCTCCGTCTCGGACATTTCAACGCTGGGCCAGCCGAACGAATGCTCGGCCCCGAACCCCGGCGCGCCGAAGCGGCGAGAGAAATCGTCGAATAGCCGATTCATCTCCTGGTGAAGGGTCAGGAATGGCTGCGCGCTTTCGTATCGCGTCGCGGGGGTCCGGGACCGGCCCCACGGAATCAGGTCGCGTATGGCCATAGTCTCCTCCAAGGCTGTGGGGTTTCCAGGTTTTTGGACATCGCGCTCAAGCCGCCTTCGGCAGCGCCGCCGGCGGCGCGCCGACTTCAATCGCAATGCGCTTGGGCTTCATTGCCTCCGGCACCTCGCGCACCAAGTCGATCAACAGCAGCCCGTCATGGAATCGCGCGCCGACTGCCTTCACGTGATCGGCCAGATCAAAGCGGCGCTCGAACGGTCCACTCGGAATGCCCTGATGCAGATAGGTGGCGTTCCGATCCGCCCTGCGGCCGCCGACGATGAGCATATCGCCCTGTGCGGCGACCGACAGCTCGTCGGGCTTGTAGCCCGCGACGGCGAAGGTGATGCGGTAGCTATCCTCACCTGTCTTCTCGATGTTGTAGGGGGGATAGTTGCCGAGCGCGGCGTTCGGAGCCTGATCCAGCAGATTCATCATGCGCTCGAATCCGATCGTCGAGCGAGCGATGGACGGAAAATCTACGATCCTCATAGCCACATCCTCCGTTGAGCAACATGGAATACGAGGCGCGCCGGACACCCTCCGGCGCCCGATTGGCTCGACCCTTTTCGGCTTCGAGCAGACGAAGATTTAGGCAAGCGGAAGCTTGGTTCAAGAACCTCAAAGGCCCTGCGGCGGGCCGTCGTTTGCCCGCGTGCGCGAGGCGGTTGGCACCGCACGCGGTGCAGGGATCGGCGCAATGGGAGGGGCTTTGAAAAGCGGCGCGGTGCAACCGCGACGCGCCAACTTGGGTCGCCTCTTCCAGATCATTGAGATCAAGGGCGTCGACGCAGCGCATCCGGGCGCAGGCGAAATAGGACAGGGCGAGTGTCGCTCGCCCTGTCCGCAAAACTTAGGCCGCCTTCAGCTCGATCTTTCTGGCCTTTGCGGATTCGGCCTTCGGCAATACGAGATGCAGGACCCCATTCGTATGACGCGCTTCGATACGGTCCCTGTCGATCTCTTCCGAGAGGGTGAATACACGCTCGTAATCGCCGTCCTCATACTCGGCATAGATCCGCCGATAGTTGGCGTGCTCCTGGTTCTCTGCGCGGCCGCGGATCGTCAGCACCCGCCTTTCGAGGGTGATATCGACCTTGTCGGGCGGCACGCCCGGCATTTCGGCAAGCACGACGATGGAATCCGAGGTCTCGTAAATGTCGGCCGGCGGGATATAGGTGTAGCGCGCGCTTGTGCGCTCCCCCTGGACTGAGGCGGGGACGCGGCTCTGGGTTGTCTGGAGCTGTGTGTTGCTCGGCGTTTCGTTCGTCATGGCTGCCTCCTCAATGAGCCTGGACTGAGATCTTTCGCGGCTTGTCGGTTTCCGGCCGCGTCAGCTCGATTTCGAGCACCCCATTGTTGAACTGGGCGTTGACCTTATCCGCGTCGACGCGGAACGGAAGCTGGACCGCGCGCGTGAAGCGGCCATAGGTGCGCTCCTGCCGGTGCCAGCTGGCCCCGCCCGTCGAATCCGGCTTGCGCTCGCCACGCAGCGTCAGCATGTCCCCTTGCAGCGAGATGTCGACATTCTCGGGACCGACTCCCGGCAGCTCGGCCGTGACGGCGACGCTGTTCTCTCCGAGCCAAATATTGACGGGAGGAAACTCTCGGGTCGCGGCCGCGGCGGTAAATCCCGAAAAAGCCCGATTGATTTCATTTTGCAGCCGTCTGAATTCCGCAAAGGGATCGAAGCCGAGACGGCCGAACTCCTGATTTGGCCACATCTGCACCTCCTCCGACCGGGCCCGGCGGGCTGAGCGCCCGCCGAAGCGCCCACGTTTGGAAACATCGCTTTGATCAGGACGCGAAGACCGGTCATCAGAGCCGACCGCGGCCTCCTTGTCGCGAGGCTCGCACGCGCGAGAGGAGGGCGGGCAACGGGCGACCACGCCCCAGCAAGTGGCGACGCGACCGCAGTCGGCTTCGAATATCCGACCGTCGTTCCCTGCCGGACCCGTTTCCGGCATCCGGCGATCTGGAGTTAGGAAAGCCTTGCCGTCATTCAAGAGGGCGGTCCGGCGGAAACATCACGCCGCGTCTCCCAGCGGGGTCGCCCATCCTTCCGGCGCGCGGCGGTCGGTCTCGCGATCGTTCGCGCACCCCTGCAACGTCCGTCTCCTGCATCACTGCCAATAGCGTTTCGTGGTCGCGAAGATCGGATTTCGGACGCACGGATCAAGACGTTATCGACCGTCGCCGACATCTTGCAGAATTCGCGTTCGCTGCTTACCTGACGAGCGGTTTCAGCCGAGGCGCCGGCCGGGCGCCGCATGTTCGATCGAAGGAGGGCGCTATGAGCTTCAGGCCGCTTTCCGACCGCGTTCTGATCCGCCAGATCGATGCCGAGGAGAAGACCGCGGCCGGAATCATCATTCCCGACACAGCCAAGGAAAAGCCGCAGCAGGGCGAGGTGCTCGCGGTCGGCCCGGGCATCCGCGACGATCAGGGCGAGCTGCACGCGCTCGACGTCAAGGTGGGCGACCGGGTGCTCTTCGGCAAATGGGCCGGCACTGAGGTCAAGCTCGACGGCGAGGAATACGTCGTCATGAAGGAGTCGGACATTCTGGGCGTCGTGGGTGAGGCCGCGACGTCGCAGCGGAAAGCTGCATAGGGGGACGAGATGGCTGCGAAGGAAGTGAAGTTCAGCGCCGAGGCTCGCGATAAGCTGCTCCGCGGCGTCGATATATTGGCCGATGCGGTCCGGGTCACGCTGGGGCCCAAGGGCCGCAACGTCGTG
>DATGMP010000119.1:0-11267 GCA_035293565.1 Alphaproteobacteria bacterium
CGTGCGCGTCACCTTGGGGTCGACGACCCAGACCTTGCCGCCGCGACCGCGAAATTCCGCTATGCGGCGCACCGGGTCGGGGAGAATCGTGACATAGCCGTGCGAGACGGCTGGGTTGAAGCCGAGGAGGATCGCGAGACGTGAGCTTTCCTCCTCCGGAATCCAGACGGGCAGAAGCTCGGCCGACCCGGCGACCAGCTCCGCCGCACGCATCATCGGCGCCACGTCGACCGTCGCCGCCGTATAGAACTGGCTCGATCCGATCATGCCGATGAGCTGGCCGCCCATACGGATGCCGAACGTGTCGCCGACCGTGCCGGTGCCCTGATAGAGCGCGACCGAGTCCGCCCCGTGCTTGGCGATCAGATCGCGCATACGCCCCGTCAGATCGGCGAGGCATTCGTCCCAGTCGGTCTCTCGGCCGTGCAGCCGCGCGTTCAGCAGGTTCTCCGGATGATGGTGGAACCAGGCGAGCGAGGCGCCCTTCGGGCAGATGTAGCCACGCGAACGGGAATTTTCCGGGTCGCCTTTGACCGACAGCACGCGCTCATCCTCGGCCTCCGCCACGATGCCGCAGCAGGCACTGCAACAGCGGCAATGGGTGCGGACGATCTTCCTCATGCGCGGTTCTCTCCCTGGGAAACCTAGCCTAGCGCCTCGTTGGCGCGAAGCCAGACTCATCGGTCCCTGCTCCCGAGAAGGATGAGCCATTATACGAAAGCGGCCATAGTGGTTTGAACCGTAAAGATAAAAATTCAGAATCTCAGATAGCGATTTAAGGCGGCGCAAGCCCCACTATTCTCACGCGTCGCGCTGCCATTCGGTGCCGGCGAGCCAGGAATAGGAAGAGAACAGTGTCGCTGAAAGCGAACGGACAATGGACCGTGCTCATCGTCGAGGACGAGGAATTGGTCCGCATGGCAGTGATGGATGAGTTGACGGATCGCGGTCTGAAGGTTTTGGGCGCTCGTGACGCTGCCGAGGCACTCGCAATTCTGGAGGCCGAAACGCTCGTGGATCTGCTGATTACCGATATCGGCCTGCCTGGCCTGGACGGCCGAAGCCTTGCCGAAATGGCGCGCGGCTTGAGACCTGGCCTGAAGGTCCTGTTTCTGACCGGTTACGCGATTGATCCTGACGAGGCCCTGCCGAGGACGTTGTTCATCGAAAAGCCCATTCAGCTCGATCTCTTGGCGCGGGTGGCGGAAGCGATGGTAGAGGAGGCGGCGGACGATCAAGCGGTGTGATTCATGCCGAGGTACCGGCGAATTTCGCCAATACGCTCAATCAGGCCGTTGACCACCTTCCTCAGCGAACGCGTGTTGCTCTGGCTGGTCTGGACTTCCTCGTGCAACACCTCAATTTTCTCGTCGGGTGAAAGAGTTGACCATCGTCGTTGAGATACCACTTCAGATCTCCGAATTCCTGAAAGCGTCTACATAGTTTGTCCGTAGGAATGGATTTGTGACTTTGAGTGTTCCCCGTAGGCGCTCGCGGAACTACCGGAACAGCACATAGCTCGGATCGTCCGGAAACTTACCGCTCATGCGGACAGGGCCGGTTCCGAAGACGCCTTTGTCGAGATCGGCCGAATCCCGAAAATGCCGGAACCAGTCCCACATCACGGTGCGGTGCTTGATCCGCCATTCGCCCTGACGGCGTTCGAAGCGATCCAGATAGCGGCCGCCGACGAACATCTCATAAGGTCGCCCATCGGGACGACGGCGGCGCTCATAAGCGTGGTAGTAGGTCTCTGCCGACGCGTGATCGCCGCGGAGCTCGATGAGCATGTTGCCCAGCATGTGCTGGCTATGCTCAAGCTGGGCCAGCAGCGGCACGCACCAATCGATGAAGTCATAGGCGTTGCCGTCGTAGAGTACGTGATCGTCGATCGCGTCCGGCCAATAGGCGGAGCGCAGCATTTCCCGATCCGCCCGGTCGATGCCGCGGCAATAGCGGAACAGGCAATCGCGGATCGCCTCGCGGGATTCGATGCGGTCCTGCCGGACGAGGAGGTCGGCGATGGCGGGACCAGAGGTCATCGCGCATACTCCCCGCGGCCGAGGATCCGATCGACGAGGGCCGGCGGGGCGGCGTTGATCGAGGTGAGGTCCTCGGCCCAGATGCGATTCATCTCCTCGACCGTCTTCTTGACCGCCGGGCGTTGGGCGACGCGGTCGAACCAGGCCCAGACATTGGGCCAGCCGCTCCAGTCGCCGCCCCATTTGGCGCTTCGGTCGCGCATCCAGGGGAAGGTCGCGATGTCGGCGATCGTGTAATCCGCGCCGCCGAGATAGGGCACTTGGCCGAGCCTCGCCTCCAGCGCGTCGAAGACCCGGGCGGCCTGGGTGCGGTAGCGGCTTTCGGCATACTCGTTGCCCTTGGGGGCGAACATGCGGAAGTGAGTGTACTGGCCGAACATCGGGCCGACGGCGCACATCTGCACCGCGAGCCATTCGAGCGCGGCGTAGCGGGCGGCGCCTTTGGCTGGGAGGAACTTGCCGGTCTTCTCCGCGAGATAGATCAGGATCGCTCCGGATTCGAAGATCGTGCACGGTTCTCCCTCGGGACCGTCCTCGTCGATGATCACCGGCACCTTGCGATTGGGGTTCATCGCTTCGAACTCGGGCGTGAAATTCTCGCCTTTCCAGACATCGACGCGGCAAATTCTGTAGGCTAGGCCCGTCTCTTCCAGCATCAGCTGAATCTTCTGCACGTTCGGGCTCGACATGCCGTAGAGCTGGATCATCGCCCTCTTCCTCCTATGTCACTCATCGAACTGTAGGACGGCGGCGTGCGCGGACGCTATAGAAGGCGAGCCTGAGATAAAGGGAGAGCGAGATGCAGGTCGGGATTTGTCTGCCCTATTCGGAGCCGGGGATCACGCGCAAGATGCTGGTCGAGTGGTGCCGTGCCATCGAGGACGGGCCGTTCGGGGCCATCTCCTGCGGCGAGCGGATCTCGGGCGCCGACGCGATGGAGATGCGGGCCATGATCACCGCCGCCGGGCTGCTGACCAGCCGCGTGCGGATCGTGCCGACCCTTTATGTGCTGCCAATGCACGATGCGGTCTGGGCTGCCAAGGAGGTGGCGACGCTGGACGTGCTGACGGAAGGCCGGGTCGACGTCGTGGTCGGCACAGGCGGACGTCCGGGCGACTATCGCGCGGTAGGCGCCGACTGGGCGACGCGCAACCAGCGCCTGCCGGAGCAGGTCGCGACCATGCGCCGGACCTGGGCCGGCGAGCTGCCCTTCGAAGGTTCCGAGCCGATCGGGCCCAAGCCGGTCAAGACCCCCCGGATCATCGGTGGCTTCGCGGGGCCGAAGGCAATCGCGGGGTCCGCCAAATGGTCGGACGGACTCTACGCCTTCTCGATCACCGGGGAGGCCGGAGAGGTCAAGCAGAAGCTGGATTGGTATGACGGCGGCTGGAAAGAGGTCGGCAAGAAGAACAAGCCTTGGAAGATCGGCGGCTTCTGGTACTCGCTTGCGGCAAACGCCGAGGCGGCGCTCAGGAAATATACCTACGACTACATGATCATCGCCGGGCACGAGCTCGCGACCCAGACATCGAACGCGATGACGATGTTCGATCCGGGCCGCATCCTCGATGCGATGCGCGCGATGAAGGCGACCGGCATCGACGAGCTCTACATGGTGCCCGCCTCGATCGAGATCGCTGAAGTCAAGAAGCTTGCGGATCTCGTCGCGAAGATTTGATCATGAACCCTGTCAGGGGGTGTGTCATTGTCGTTCGCGGGTGAGGGTGACGTCGCCCTTAACCCCTCTGCAAGAACGCCAGCACCACGTTCTCGAACTCGGCCTTGCGTTCGATCATTGTCCAGTGGCCGCAATTCGGGAACACATGCAGTTCGCAATTGGGGACCATGCGCATCGGCACGAGCGCGCGGTCCATGGCGCTAACCTTGTCGTCGCGGCCCCAGGTGAGCAGCGTCGGCGCTTGGATAGCGGCCAGATGCGCGAAGCTCGCCGCCGCGTTCGGGCCGGCATTCATCGCCTTGAGACCGTTGAGCGCCGCCTTCGAATAGAGCTGGCGGGTGGATGCCAGCGTATTCGGCTCCAGCGCCTGCTTCATGCGCTCCTCAATCAGTGCCTCGGTGATCAGGCTCTCGTCATAGACCATCGAGTGGAGCCAGCGGACGAGGTTCTCGCGGGTCGGATTCTCGGCGAATTCGGAGAGGAGCGTGATGCCTTCGCCCGGGAAGGGCGTGAAGATGTTGTAGCCGATGCCGCCGATCGCGACGAAGCGGTTGACCCGCGCCGGGTGCTGGGCCGCGACGATCGAGCCCACGAGACCACCCAGCGAATTGCCGATGATATGCGCCTTGTCGATCTTTTTGGCGTCCATGAAACGGATGATCGCCTGGGCCGCCGTCGCCATCGGGTTGCCCTCGACCGGCGCCGAGCCGCCATAGCCCGGCAGGTCGACGATGTAGCAATGGAAGTGCTGGGCGAAGACCCCGATATTGCCGCGGAAATTGGCCCAGCCGGTGACACCCGGTCCCGAGCCATGGATCAGGATCAGCGCTGGCCCCTGTCCCGCCTCGTGGTAATGGATTTTCTCGTTGTCGAGAAAGCGGGACGTGCCCTCGCGGGTGAGTTCGGTGGTCATGATTCCTCCCATTGATCCGTGTCCGGGTACGAGGGAGCTTTAGCGCATAGCTGGCCCGTTTGAGAAGGGACGAGCCGAAAGGGCTGCGGGTTGGTGGGTGAAGCGGCTGGATTCGGCGCTCTGAAAGGCGAGGGAGAGCCAGTCCAGACCGCGGGCCGCGGCGATCAGGATAGCGATGCCGGCACCCGCGACGAACAGCTGGTCTGTAGGCGCCCTGCCGAGCTGCTCCAACAGCATATAGCCCATTATCGCCAGCACGACGCCCAGGCAGAACACGCTCAGGGAATGCCGTCCACATCGGGAGATCCCGCGGGCGATGTCGGTGCCGAGGAACCGGGAGCCGGGCTGCAATAGCCGCCGGGCGACGACGGCGAGCGCAAAAAAGCTGACGAGGCGCAAGGGCGCGAGTGTGCTTTTGTCGATGGGCAATGCCGACGACAGCAGGGCAGGGACGCTCGGCCAGATCGTGTGCAGAGTCGTGGAGAGCTGAATCGTGCCGATCACCAGCGTCAGAGCTGCCGCGATGCGGACGATGCGGCGATCGGATAGGACGCGCCCGGCGCTTGCAAGCCTGCCCGATCCAAAGGCTGCGCCCAGCACGAAGAGAAACTGCCAGGCTAGCGGATCGAAAAACCAGCCGTCGTCGCGCGGGAAGGTCACGAGGTTCCAGCCGAAGACCTGGACGCCGAGATAGAGCGCGAAGGACGGAATGAGCGCGAAACAGGCGCTGCGCGCCAGCGCGGCCAGCACGAGCGGGAAGCCGAGCAGAAAGATGATGTAGCAGGGGATAATGTCGAGATAGGCCGGCTGAAATCCGAGCAGCAGCGCATGGAGCGATGCGAGATCGGGCTGGAGGATGAAATCCGCGCTGCGGAAGAATGCGTGATAGGAGAGATCGCCGGTCTTGATTACGCCCAGCGAGACTTCGGCGATCAAAAAGAATAGCAGCAGAATCTGCGCGATGTAGAGAGTCCAGGCGCGGCGCCAGATCCTGAGAGTCGCCGCGACGAAACCGCTCTGCCTCAAGGTCTTGCCATAGACGAGCGCGCTGACGAAACCCGACAGGAAAAAGAACAGCTCTCCTGCATCGGAAAACGCGAAGGCGTGCGGCGTCAACAGCACCAGCACGCTGCTCGGCACGTGATCGATGAAGATGGCGAGCAACGCGAAACCGCGAAACAGGTCGATGCGCGCGTCGCGGGCCTGCGGAAGCTCAAAGTTGGATTGCATGCGACACCGATGGCGGAATGTTTCGGCACGTGACGAACGATCGCCGATAGGCTCGATCGGCCCCGCAGTCGAGTTCCGGGACGTGCATTCGCCTCGGCCGACAACGGCAAGGAAACAACGTTCGGAAGGTCGCCCTCCTGCTATTTGACAGAAGCGAAGTGGTCATCGTCGAGCGGTGACGATTGACGCCCGGCGCCGCGACATTGCAGGTGACGCGGATGCCAGCTGCGGGCTTTTAGATCGTTGCAGCCAACCTTCCGACCTGCGCCAGCACGGCCTCGCGCTCTTCCATGGGGCCGGGCGCATGGGCGTAATAGCTGGTGACGATGATCGGAGGGCGGCCGGGCGGCCAGAGGACGGCGATGTCGTTGGTGGCGTTGTTCTCTTCCGTCCAGGTGCCGGTTTTGTCGCCCACCTTCCACCCTTGCGGTACGCCCGCTCGCAGACGCTTGTCGCCGGTCTTGTTGGCGATGAACCAGGCGGTGAGCTGATCGCGCGACGGGGCGGAGAGGGCATTGCCCAAGATGAGCTTCTGCAGCGTGTCGTTCATCGCCAGGGGTGTGGTCGTGTCGCGGGGATCGCCGGGCGGCACGTCGTTCAGCGCGGTCTCGTACCGATCAAGTCGCGTGACCCGGTCGCCGAGCGATCGGAGATAGGCGGTGAGAGCAGGCGGGCCGCCGAAGCTGTCGAGCAGCAGATTGGCCGCGGCATTGTCGCTGACGATCATCGTTGCCTCGCAAAGCGCACCCACCGGCATTCCGTCTCCGACATGCCTTTCCGTCATCGGCGAATGGGGGATAAGGACGTTCTTTCCATAGGTAATCCGGCGCGAAAGGCTCTCCTCCTTGCGGTCGACGCGCGCCAGCACGAAGGCCGCGGCGAGGAGCTTGAAGGAGCTGCACATGGCGAAGCGCTCCTGACCGCGATGGGCGATCCGCATGTCCTTTCCGGTGTCGAAGATCGCCACGCCCAGCCGGCCGCCATGCTTGCGCTCGAGTTCCGCGAGCGCGGCGCTCGGATCCTCGGCCGCGCGCGCGGCCGACAGGACGGTTGCGGCCAGCGATCCGACAAGCAGCTTTCTACGCGAAATCATTCATCCCTCCCGTCAGGCGCAAAAGGGCAATATCCAAGCGGCGCGCTTTGGTGTAGTGGGCTCGCCTATCACTCACTTATCGGAAGAGATCATGGCGAATATCAGGCGCATTCAGGTCGGCCCGCGGCTCAGCCAGGCGGTCGTGCACGGTGATACGGTCTACCTTGCGGGACAGGTTGCGCAGACGAATTCAGGCAAGTCGGTGACCGAGCAGACCAACGAGATTTTGGCGCGGATCGACGGCCTTCTGGCCGAGGCGGGCACCGATAAAACCAAGCTTCTCAGTGCCAATATCTATATCGTCGACCTTGCGACCTTCGCCGACATGAACGCGGTGTGGGATGCTTGGCTGCCTGCCGGCCAGGCGCCGGCCCGCACGACCATTCAGGCCAACCTCGCCGCGCCCGGCTATGCCGTCGAGATCGGCGTGGTGGCGGCGATCTGATCATGTCCGGGCGCATCAACGGCATCCACCATGTCGCTCTGTCGGTGCCCGATCTAGAGACGGCGCGTGCCTTTTATGTCGGCCTTCTCGGCTTCGAGGAGGATACCAGGGGCGAATGGCGCAAGGGCTCGGCGATGGTGGATGCCGTCATGGGCCTGAAGGACAGCAGCGGCCGTTCGATGTTGGTCCGCGCCGGCAACATCTTTCTCGAATTCTTCGAATTCGTAACGCCCGAGCCGCCGCCCCAGGATCCCGACCGGCCGGTCTCGCATTACGGTTACACACACCTGGCGCTCGACGTTACCGACATGGCGTCGGTGCATGCGCGGCTCGCGGCGGCAGGCATGCGTTTCCTTACCACGCCTCAGACCGGCTATGGCGTCGGCACCACTTACGGCCGCGACCCCTTTGGCAATGTGATCGAGCTGCAGGAGATACACGAAGAAAGCTACGTGAAGCGGGTGCCGCTATAGAATCGAGAGCGGGAAACGGAAGTCGCCCGATCTTTGTTCATGCGAGAAGGAGGGACGGAAAATGCCAAATCTCGATAAGCAGCGCGTCATCGGTCTGCTCAATCGAATCCTGGAGAGCGAACTAGCCGGTGTCGTCCGCTATACGCATTATTCCTTGCTCGTATTTGGTCATAACCGCATTCCGATCGTGTCCTGGCTCAATGATCAGGCGATGGAGGCTATGGCTCATGCGCGCAGCGCCGGTGAGATGATCACGACGTTGGGCGCTTATCCATCGCTCGGCATCGGCCCTCTGCTGGATTCACACAAGACGGATATCGGAGCCATCCTGCGTGAATCGCTGGAATCGGAGGCACAAGCGCTCGCCCTCTACAAGGAACTGTTCACGGTCGTCGAAGGCCACTCGGTCATGTTGGAGGAATATGCACGGCAGATGATCTACGCCGAGGAACAGCATGCCGCGGAGGTCGACAAGATGCTCCGCAAGCCCGGCGAAACGGCCGTGTCGGCGCACGCTCCCGTCTAATGGAGCGTGCGCTTCGCGATTCTCAGACCAGATCGAACCGGTCGAGGTTCATCACCTTGCTCCAGGCCGCGACGAAGTCCTTCACGAACTTCTCCTGCGAGTCTGCTGAGCCATAGACTTCCGCAAGCGCGCGCAGCTGCGCGTGCGAGCCGAATATCAGGTCCGCGCGGGTGGCGGTCCATTTGATCGTCTGCGTCTTCCGGTCGCGTCCCTCATAGACTTCGTCGGACGCGGCAGAGGGCTGCCACTCCGTTCGCATGTCGAGCAGGTTGACGAAGAAGTCGTTTGTCAGTGTTTCCGGCCGATTGGTGAAGACGCCGTGTTTCGACTGTCTTGCATTCGCGCCCAGCACGCGCAGCCCACCAACCAGAGCCGTCATCTCGGGCGCGCTCAGCGTCAGCAATTGTGCTCGATCGACCAGCGCCTCCTCCGGGGCCATGAGCTGCTGGCCGCGATAGTAGTTACGGAAACCGTCAGCGATCGGTTCGAGCGGGGCGAAGGATTGCGCGTCGGTTTGGTCCTGCGAGGCATCCATGCGCCCGGGCGTGAAGGGCGCTTTCACGTCGGTGCCCGCCACCTTCGCCGCCTTTTCGATCGCCGCGGCGCCGCCGAGCACGATCAGGTCGGCGAGAGAGACTTTCTTGCCGCCGCCGGCAGAAGCGTTGAACTCTTTCTGGATGGCTTCGAGCTTCTGCAACACGGTCGCAAGCTGGGCAGGCTGGTTGACCTCCCAATCCTTCTGCGGCGAAAGACGGATCCGCGCGCCGTTGGCGCCGCCGCGCTTGTCGGAGCCGCGGAACGTCGATGCCGACGCCCAGGCGGTGGAGACGAGCTGCGATACAGTGAGGCCCGAAGCGAGGATCTTCGCTTTCAGCGACTCGATATCTTTTTCGTCGATCAATTTGTGATCCACGGCCGGAATCGGGTCCTGCCAGATCAGCGTCTCCTTTGGGACCAGCGGTCCGAGATAGCGCTGGATCGGGCCCATGTCGCGGTGCGTGAGCTTGAACCAGGCCTGCGCGAACGCGTCCGCGAACTGTTCGGGGTGTTCGTAGAAGCGCCGCGAGATTTTCTCGTAGGCCGGGTCGAAACGCAGTGACAGGTCCGTCGTCAGCATGGTCGGCACATGCTTCTTCGATGTGTCGTAGGCGTCGGGAATCGTCGCTTCGGCATTCTTCGCCTTCCACTGATAGGCCCCCGCCGGGCTCTTGGTCAGCTCCCATTCGTATTTGAACAGATTGTCGAAGAAGTGATTGCTCCACTTGGTCGGCGTATCACTCCAGATGACTTCCGGGCCCCCCGTTATGGCATCGGCACCGACGCCCGTTCCGTGCTTGCTCTTCCAGCCGAGGCCCTGATCCTCGATGAGCGCGCCTTCCGGCTCCGGACCGAGGAAGGATGGATCGCCCGCGCCGTGAGTCTTCCCGAAGCTGTGGCCGCCGGCGATGAGCGCCACCGTCTCTTCGTCATCCATCGCCATGCGGGCGAAGGTCTCGCGAATGTCGTGTGCCGCCGCGATCGGATCGGGCTTGCCGTTCGGCCCTTCCGGGTTGACGTAGATCAATCCCATCTGGACAGCGCCGAGCGGATTCTGAAGCTGGCGTTCGCCGCTGTAGCGCTCGTCTCCCAGCCACGTCCGTTCGGGGCCCCAATAGAGCTCTTCAGGCTCCCAGGTGTCCGCCCGGCCGCCGCCGAAGCCGAACGTCTTGAAACCCATCGATTCCAGCGCGACGTTTCCGGCGAGAATGAAGAGGTCTGCCCAAGAGAGCTTGCGGCCGTATTTCTGCTTGATCGGCCAAAGCAGCCGCCGCGCCTTATCGAGGTTGGCGTTGTCGGGCCAGCTGTTGAGCGGCGCGAAACGCTGCTGCCCGCCGCCCGCTCCGCCGCGGCCGTCGGCGATGCGGTACGTGCCCGCGCTGTGCCACGCCAGGCGGATGAACAGGCCGCCATAATGGCCGAAATCGGCCGGCCACCAATCCTGCGAGTCCGTCATCAATGCATGTAGATCCTTGATGACGGCGTCGAGATCGAGGCTCCCGAATTCCTTGGCGTAGTCAAACGCTTCGCCCATCGGATTGGATTTGGCGGAATGCTGGTGGAGCACCGACAGATCCAACTGGTTCGGCCACCAGTCGCGGTTCGTGCGCCCGCGGTTTCCGCCCGAAAATGGGCACTTGCTCTCGTTCGACATGGTTCTCTCCGATCGTGTCCAGTGTCGCCTATGAGAATTAGAATTATTCCAATATAATAAGATCGTCAAGCCTCGTGTGGCCGGTCTGTCGCGGGGATGAAGGATTGGATGAGAGCTAAACCAGTCCCGTCGCTTCCCTGATCAGCTGTTCCTCGGCCTCGGCCAGCAGATGATCGCGCGCTTCGCCGGAGACGCTTTCCCGGCCGATTTCGAGCAGTACGGGCACCGCCAGCGGCGACACCCGATCCAGGCGTTGCAACGTGATGCGCCGCTTCACCCGCTTCAACAGATCCGCGACGCGCGCGACATCGGTGAGGCCGCGCGCGGCGTCGGCGCGGGTGGCGCGCAGCAGAATGTGATCGGGCTCGTGCTTGCGCAGAACGTCGTAGATCAGATCCGAGCCGAAGGTGACCTGGCGTGTATTCTTGCGCTGCCCCGGATGGTTGCGCTCGATCAGGCCGGCAATCACCGCGACAGTGCGGAAGGTGCGTTTGAGCAGGCTCGAATCCTCCATCCAGGCTTCGAGATCGTCGCCCAACAGATCCTCCTCGAACAGCTTCGCGACCGTCTCGTCGGAGACGGGCTTCAGCGACCAGACGCCGATCACATAATCCGTTGCGACGAAGCCCAGCGGCTTGAGGCCCATGCGCTCCATGCGGCGCGTGAGCAGCATGCC
>DATGMP010000120.1:0-2980 GCA_035293565.1 Alphaproteobacteria bacterium
GCTTCGACAGGGCCTTGCGCACCCCCTCCCCCGGCATGATATGGAACCGCCGGAGGCGGGCGTAGCTCAGGGGTAGAGCACAACCTTGCCAAGGTTGGGGTCGAGGGTTCGAATCCCTTCGCCCGCTCCAAATTTTCTCAATATCAATAGAGAGTTGAGAGCGGCCCTTCGGGGCCGTTTCTGCTTCCCCGCCCGGTTAGCCAAAGTCGGGGAAGCATGGGGAGGCGCCGGAACGCGAACATCATGCTGCTCTGGCGCACAATCGACCGAGCCGCATGCGTCGCTGCACGGAGCCACAGTCGCGCCCATTGTTCGTCGAAGCCTTCACATCGCGTCGTAAACTTTGCTCGCTCGATCACCGGGGCCATGTAAACCATGGTGTTGGGTTGTCTCCGCCTTCTTCTGGCCGACTCTGGCAGATGCCTGTCGACTGAACCGCTCAATTACTTATCATTCGGTGTTCCCAGGGACCAGGGTCTGCCCGCTGTGCAAACTCGCTCTTCTGTCGACGCCCCGGCCAACGGCATCAGGAAATTTCGGAGGTCGACGATCACCGCGGCAAATCCGTCTGGCGCTGGAGCCATGCGTTCGCGCGTGAGAGAAGTTCGCCATTGTGCAGACCATGCCGCTGCAAACTCATCGCTCAATCTCGCGGGCGTATCGATCGGCAATGCAGTTTCGCGCCGCTCAAAAGTGCGTCGCACGCCGTCCGCCAGATCGGACTGGCGCAATTCGACGGTCTGGGCAATCAGCCAGAGATCATAGAAATCCTTTGAGCCGACTATTGGCCATGCCAAGCGTAGTCAATGCTTGAAATTTTTTCGGCACAGCCGTTTCGACCGGGTAGGCCCGAAGATGTGGCGCCGGGGCGCTCAGCAAGACGGGATAATCGATTTCGACTGGCGCCGGCGTGACGACGTCGCCGAAGCCAGCATCGACTTGGCTCGGGATACGCGCGCCAGTGATGGTGGCTGTCGTGCGGACCCGATTCCTTTTCTCAAACGCTTCACGGTCTTCAACGCCGATCAATGCGAGAACCTGCCCGCCGCGTTAACGACAGCGCCAGCGCCGATCCCAGAGGGGCTCATCCTGCCTGAAGCCGAGGCGCTCATCGCCGCCACCGGCGCCGACTCCGGATCGGCGGCGAGCACGCCTTCTACAACCCCAGCCACGATTTCATCAAGGTTCCTCGGCCGGACGCCTATTTCGAGCCGATCAACTGGCACCGGACAGCCGTACACGAACTCGGTCACTGGAGCGGCCACGCGTCCCGGCTCGGCCGCGACATGTCAGGCGGTTTCGGCTCTTCGCTGTACGCCAAGGAAGAATTAGTTGCCGAGATGACCAGCGCATTCGTCCGCGCTACACTCGGCATCGTGCCGACCGTGCGCCATGCAGACTATATTGGCGCCTGGCTGGAGGTCCTGCGTGAAGACAACCGCGCCATCGTGCGCGCCGTCTCCCAGGCGAGCAAGGGCGCCGACTACATTCTTGGCTTCCTTCCGGAGGACAAACGGCCCGCATCGGCGCCAGCTCGCACCGAGGAGCAGGAGGCGATCCGATGACAATGCGCCGCCCCCGCCAACATCTGCTCGGAAATTCGGTCAGCTTCCTGGTCGGCACCCGGCATCTCTCGTCGTCGGACTACCATCATTCCCGTGAAATCCTGATTCACCGCGTCGCCTGCGCGATCGAGCTATCGCTCAAAACGTTCCTGCAGTGGCGGGGACGGAGCGACGATCGATGCCGACTCGAAATTCGACACGACCTGACCAAAGCCCTGAAGGCCGCTGCAGGCCTTGGCTTTCGCCCGAGCCACCCAGACCTACCGTGGCTCGCTGCGGTCTTGTCACCCTATTATTGTCATCAACGCATTGGTGAGCTTGCGGCAAATGTGCCCGCCCTGCCGTCGTTGCAGACGGCGATCCACGCGACTGAAGGGCTCTTGAGCGATATCCGCGCTTCTACTCGAACGCGGCGTTCGTCTTCGAGGCCGTGAGAGAGGAAGAGGTCCGATGGATTTCGTGACGGGCGGAAGGTCGAGAGAGAGGCTTTCGGCCACCCGTCGCAGAGAAATCGACTTGGCCACCACTGTTCAGAAGATCACGCTTAGTGCGTCGCTCGACATTCCCTTTAACAAGTTGGTGCTCAGCCAGTCCAGACTTCTATCAGGCCCCTCTATCCGCCGGCCGATCCCAAGCTGTGGAAGCTATGAAGGTTGTTCATCCGGGGTAGGACTGGAAAGCTGTGGTTGCGACACCGACCAACTGCAGCCCCACGAGGTCCCGGATGAACGTTCACAAGAATGCGCGCCTGACTTGGCAAGGTCGACTCCTGATGGTCCGACGGATTGAGAAAGAGGGCTGGAGGGTGGCCGAGGCGGCGGCGGCGGCCGGGCTGTCGCGGCGGCGCGCCTATGAATGGCTGCGGCGGTATCGCGCGGGCGGCGAGATCGCCCTCCACGACCAAAGCTCGACGCCCGCGCGATACCGCCACCGCGCCCCGAACGCGCGCGACGCCGAGATCGAGCGGCTGCGCCGACAGCGTCTGACCGGCGAGCGGATCGCCCGGAAACTCGGCCTGCCGCGCTCGACCGTTGGCGCGGTGCTGCGCCGGCTCGGGCTCGGCCGCCTCACGGCGCTCGACCCGCCGGCGCCGGTGGTGCGCTATGAACGCCAGCGGCCGGGCGAACTGGTGCACCTCGACACCAAAAAGCTCGGCCGCATCGCCGGCCTCGGCCACCGCATCACCGGCCATCATGCCGGCCATCACCGCGCCCGCGGCATCGGCTGGGAGGTGCTGCACGTGGCGATCGACGACGCCTCCAGGCTCGCCTACACCGAGCTCCTGCCCGACGAGAAAAAGGACAGCGCCATCGCCTTCCTCGACCGCGCGCTGGCCTGGTTCGCCCGCCTCGGCGTCGGCGTCGAACGGGTCATGACCGACAACGGCTCGGCCTACCGCAGCCACGCCTTCCGCG
>DATGMP010000121.1:0-6442 GCA_035293565.1 Alphaproteobacteria bacterium
GCGCCGGCATGAAGGGCGACCGATCCAGGCGTATGGCCGGGGACGCCTTCGATCCAGACGGCGTGACCGAGATCGCGTTCAATCACATGGCTGGTATCGATGAGGTCCGCCTGTCCGGCCTCGACGATCGGCAGGACACTATCCTCGAACGCCTCCGCCTCCATCGATCCGGGCATCCGATGCTCGCGCTCAAAATGCTCGAAATCCTTTCTCGAGATCAGGTAACGCGCGTTGGGGAAGGTAGGGATCCATTTCCCGTTCTCGAGTCGCGTGTTCCAGCCGATATGGTCGAAATGGAGATGCGTGCAGAGCACGATGTCGATCTCCTCGGGCCGGTATCCCATGCGTGCCAGATTGCCGAGGTAGTCGAGGTTGAGATCGTTCGCATAATCAACCGGCGGGCGGCGTACCTTGTGATTGCCGTGGCAGGTGTCGACGAGAATCGTGCGCCCGCCGGTCCGGATCACGAAGCTGTGGAAATCGATATAGACCTGATCCTCGGTCGGGTGGATGAAGCGTTCGTCGAGCCATTCCCGCCCGCGCGCCA
Organism: Alphaproteobacteria bacterium; assembly: GCA_035293565.1. GTDB lineage: Bacteria > Pseudomonadota > Alphaproteobacteria > BOG-932 > Roseiterribacteraceae > DATGMP01. The sequence goes on from DATGMP010000121.1 coordinate 548, forward strand.
ACAGCTCGGGTGTCGCATTGGCGAACATCAGCGCCGTGGAAACCGGCAAGGAGCCCAGCTCCGTGACACAATCGACGGTGATCGATCCGATCTCGACCCGCTTCATCCCAGAATTCCTCCCACTGGTATTATTCAGCTGGATAGCGTCTTTCCCAGCCTGCCGGCCAGATCCTGGATGAACTGCCAGGCGACGCGTCCGGAACGACCACCCCGGATGACCGACCATTCGTTCGCTTCCGCCCTGAGCGCTTCGCGGTCGACGCCGAGGCCGAAATGCCTTGCGTAGGTCTCGACCATCGCCAGATATGTGGTCTGGTCGCAAGCATGGAATCCGAGCCAGAGGCCGAAGCGGTCGGACAACGAGACCTTCTCTTCCACTGCTTCGCCCGGATTGATCGCCGTCGAACGCTCGTTCTCGATCATGTCGCGGGACAGAAGGTGGCGGCGATTCGAGGTAGCATAAAACAGCACGTTCGGCGGCCGGCCTTCGATCCCGCCTTCCAAGATGGCTTTCAGGGATTTGTAGCTCGTGTCATCGGAATCGAAGGACAGGTCGTCCACGAACAGCAGCGCCGACCGGGTCTGGCCGCGCAGCAGCTCGAGCAGCGCCGGGAGCGAGCCGATATCGTCCCTGTGGATCTCGACCAGCGCCAGCTTGCCGCCGGTCTCGCGATTGACCACCCCGTGCACTGCCTTGATGAGCGAGCTTTTGCCCATGCCGCGCGCGCCCCAGAGGAGCGCATTATTGGCGGGGAAGCCGCTGGCGAATCGCCGCGTATTCTCCAGTAAAACGCTGGATTGTCGATCGATCCCGACGAGAAGCTCGAGTTCCAGGCGTGCGACCGATGCGACTGGCGAAAGGCGCCTGGTGTCGGCGTGCCAAAGGAAGGCCTCGGCCGTGGCAAAATCCGGCGGCGGGGGCAGGGCCGGCGCCAGACGCTCCAGCGCGTCGGCAATGCGGGCGAGTGCGTGGGCTAGGGGAGATGGATCGAAATCGGCCATGGCGCGGCATGAGAGCCCGGCCCGCGTCGATTTGCAAGAAAGCCTCCAGGGGCTATAGTCCGGCGCCATTCGAGCGCGCCCAAGGAACCGTTATGTCATTCGGTCTCATATCATCGGCTTATGCCCAGGCCACAAGCGGTCAGACCGCACCCGGCGGCCTGGATATGCTGCAGCAATTCGTGCCGCTCATCTTCATCGTCGTCATCTTCTATTTCCTGTTGTTCCGGCCGCAGCAGCAGAAGGCTAAACAGCTCCGCAACCAACTTTCGCAACTGCGGCGGGGCGACGGCGTCGTGACCGCCGGCGGCATCATCGGGACAGTGGCGCGCGTGATCAGCGATGACGAGCTTGCAGTCGATATCGCCGAGGGGGTGCGCGTTCGCGTGGTGCGTTCGACCATCACCGGCGTCGTTTCCAAGAGCGAAGCCGCCAATGACGGTGGAAAAGGCTCGTCGTCGGATGGCGAGGTCGAGACGAAGCCGGCCGGCCGGCGCAAGACCCCGGCCGGAAGCTAGGCCGAGGGGGTAGGAAGCCCGGACGATGTATTTCAGCCGCTGGAAGGTTCTTTCGATCATCGCGCTCATCGTGGTGGGCGTGATCATCGCCATCCCAAATCTGATGAGCCGCGAGACGCTGGCGAAGCTGCCGAGCTGGTTGCCGACGCGGCAGGTCAACCTCGGCCTCGATCTCAGAGGCGGCTCCTATCTGCTGCTTCAGATCGACATGTCCGCGCTCGACAAGGAGCGGCTCGACAATACGCTCGACGAAGCGCGGGCATTGCTGCGGACCCAGAAGATCTATTTCACCAACGCCGACGTCGAAGGCTCCACGGTCAAGATCACGCTCAAGGACCCGGAGCAGACCAAGGCGGCGCAGGATGCGCTCGGCAAGCTGGAAGGCGGAAATGCCACCGGTCCGGCGGACTATCAGGTAACCTCCTCCGCGCCCGGCGAGATTACGATCGCGACAACCGAGGTCGGCAGGCGCGATCGAGCCTCCAAGGCACTCGATCAGTCCGTCGAGATTGTACGTCGCCGCGTCGACGCGACGGGCGTGGCGGAGCCTGTCATTGCGCGGCAGGAGCCGGACCGAATTCTGGTCCAGCTTCCAGGCGTCAAGGATCCCGACCGTATCAAGAAACTCCTCGGTACGACGGCCAAGATGGAATTCCATATGGTCGACGATACGGCGACGGACCCGGCGCATCCGCCACCGGGCGATATAGTGGTTCCTGTGGACCATCCTCGCGCTGGTCAGCCGGCTGTAGAGATTCTGAAGCGACGGGTCGAGGTATCGGGCGATACGCTCGAAAAGGCGGCGGCGGGGAGCGACTCCGAGACTGGCGGCTGGCAGATCAATTTCCGCTTCAATTCGGTCGGCGCGCGGAAGTTTGCGCAGATCACCCAGCAGAATATCGGCCACCGTTTCGCGGTGGTTCTTGACGGCAAGGTAATTGTCGCGCCGGTGATCCAGACGCCGATCACCGACGGCAGCGGTCGCATTACCGGCAATTTCACCGCTCAGGATGCGTCCGACATTTCGGTCGAGCTGAATGCCGGCGCATTGCCCGCGCCGATGAAGATCATCGAGGAGCGCTCGGTCGGTCCTGACCTCGGCGCCGATTCAATCAAGTCCGGCGTCTATGCCACCATGATCGGGCTTGGTCTGGTGCTGGCCTACATGTTCGCGGCCTACGGCCTGTTCGGGCTGTTCGCCAATATCGCCGTCCTGATCAATCTGATCCTGACGATCGCGGCGCTGTCGCTTCTGCAGGCGACGCTGACGCTGCCCGGCATCGCCGGCTTGCTGCTGTCGGTCGGTATGTCGGTCGATGCGAACATCCTGATCAACGAGCGCATCCGTGAGGAGAGCAAGAACGGCAAGCCGCCCTTCTCCGCCATGGAGTCGGGCTTCAGCCGCGCCTGGTCGACCATTCTCGATTCCAACCTCACGACGCTCATCAAGATGGCGATCCTCTACGCGCTCGGTGCCGGCGTCGTGAAAGGGTTCGCGGTCACGATCTTCCTCGGCATCCTGATCTCGATGTTCACCGCGACCGTGCTGGTCCGGATGATGATGACGGCGTGGATGCGCCGCAAGCGACCGAAGAAGCTTCAGATCTCGCTGATCCGGTTCGTGCCCGACGGAATCCGGATCAACTTCATGAAGGGGCGTTTCTTCAGTCTTGGCCTTTCGGCCGCGCTCTCGATCGCTTCGGTGGTGCTGTTCTTCACGCCGGGGCTCAATTACGGCATCGATTTCGTGGGCGGCATCCAAATCGAGCTCAAGACGCCGGGCCCGGCGGACTTCTCAGCGCTCCGCGGCGATCTCGACAAGCTGGGCTTGGGCGGTGTCCAACTTCAGCAATTTGGCGGGCCGGACCAGGTCCTGATCCGTCTCGATCGGCAGCCGGGGGGCGACGAGGCGCAACAGGCGGCGGTCGCGAAGGTCAAGACCGATTTGACGCAGCATTTCGCGGGCTCGTCGATCGAACGGACAGAGGCGGTGGGCGCCACCGTGTCCAACGAGCTGTTCTGGGACGGCATGGAGGCGCTCGGCTTGGCGCTGGTGGCGATGCTCGCCTACATCTGGTTCCGCTTCGAATGGCAGTTCGGTGTCGGCGCTGTCGTCACGCTCGTTCTCGACGTCACGAAGACCATCGGGTTCTTCGTCGTGGCGGGCGCGCTTTTCGGCTGGCAATTCAGCCTGGAGAGCATCGCCGCGATCCTCACGATCATGGGCTATTCGATCAACGACAAGGTCGTCGTTTATGATCGGGTGCGCGAGAATCTGCGCAAATACCGCTCGATGCCGCTCCAGCAGCTGATCGACCTGTCGATCAACGAGACGCTCTCGCGGACGATCGGCACCTCATCTTCGGTGTTCCTGGCTGCACTTCCACTGGTCTTCATCGGCGGAGAGGCGCTCAAGCCTTTCGGTTGGGTGATGCTGTGGGGTGTCGCGCTCAGCACGATCTCGTCGATCATGATCGCGGCACCCTTGTTGCTGCTGCTTGGCGAGAAGAAGCTCAGGCGGAACGCGACGACGCTTGCCGGACGGGCCGAACCCGCCGCCGCCGAATAGCGTTCCGTCGCCATGGAGATCGCACCTCTTCAGCTCGCCGGCCGCCAGCTGATCCTTGGCTACGGCAAGAGCGGCTTTCTGATTTCCGACGTTCAATGGCGTGGCGCGATCCTGGTCTTCCCGGATCGCGTGATGCCTTGGGCCGTCACCGGCCTGCAGGAGGTCTCGCTCGCGAGCTTTGCGCCGGTGCGGGAATATGAGCCTATCCCCGACATTATGCTCATCGGCACGGGCTCGCGGATGGCGATGCTTCCGTCGGCGCTGAGGGCCGAACTCAGGTCATTCGGTCTGGCAATCGAGACGATGGATACCGGCGCAGCCTGCCGGACCTACAATCTGCTCCTAGGCGAGGAACGCCGGGTCGCGGCCGCGCTTTTGCCTATCCACTAGCCGCCGCCCACAATGACTCGGAGATGCTGGGCGAGATCCTGGGGTCGATATGGCTTCTCGAGCAGCGCGATGTCGGTATCGAGGCCGTGTTGCGCCGTGAGTGCCGCCGCGGTGTAGCCCGAAGTCAGGAGCACCTTGAGCGAGGGTTTCAGCCGGCGCGCCTCGACCGCGAGCTGAACCCCATTCATCCCGCCTGGCATGACGACATCGGAAAACAGGATGTCGATCGCTTCGCCGGCCGCCAAAATGTCGAGCGCCTGACGCGCATTCCGCGCCGTCAGAACGCGATAGCCGAGGGCCTGCAGGCTTTCGGCCGCCATATCGAGCACGGCATCTTCATCCTCCACCACCAGCACAGTCTCGTTCGAGCTCGTTTGCTTCAGCGGAAACGGATTTTCCTTGGGTGCCGGAGGTCGTGCCGGCTGGGCCGCCTGCGGCAGGTAGAGGCGCACGGTCGTTCCGATGCCGACCTCGCTATAGATCGTCACGCGACCCCCGGACTCCTGTGTGAAGCCGTAGACTTGGCTCAAGCCGAGTCCGCTCCCCTTGCCGACCTCTTTGGTGGTGAAGAAGGGATCGAAAACGCGCGTGATCTGGTCCTCAGGTATCCCGTGACCGGTGTCGCTCACCGAGATGGCGACGTAGCCTGCCGGCTGCGGGCCAGGATTTGCGTCGGCAGGGCTTGCGCCGAGTTCGGCGTTGCGCGTCTCGATGATGATGCGCCCCTCGACGTCGATCGCCTCGCGTGCGTTCACGATTAAATTGAGCAGCGCGGCCTCGAACTGAGTCGGATCGACATGGATGGGACCGACGTCCGCGGCAAGATCGGTCGATAATAGACAATGACCGACCGTCACGCGGCCGATCAGCCCGACAAATTCGGAAATCAGACGGTTCGGGTCGATCGTCTCCGGTCGCATGATTTGCTGCCGTGAGAAGATCATCAGCTGTCGGATCAGTCTTTCGCAGCGTTCGATTGCTTTCATCGCCGAATCGGCGAGCCGCTTTACCCGGGGCGCATCCTCGGGCCTCGTGCGTATGAGATCGATACTGCCGCCGACGACAGTCAGAAGATTGTTGAAATCATGCGCGATGCCGCCGGTCAGCTGCCCGATCGCCTCCATCTTCTGCGCCTGCCGAAGCGCCAGCTCGGCACGCCGGCGGGCGTCCATTTCCGCGTCCAGAGCCCGTTCATGGAGAATGGATGCGGTCACATCGTCGGCGCGGTGGATGATCCAGGCGACATCGCCGTTTTCGGCGAGAACCGGGACATTGACAGCCGACCAATATCGCTCCTCGAACGATCCCTCGCTGCCCGGGACCGGCACGTTGTAGCGCTGAACCGACATGACGTCCTCACGGCGCTGGCAGAGGACCCGCTCCAAAGAGTTCTTGAGAAGCGCGATGCCTTCCGCAGCC
>DATGMP010000122.1:0-27269 GCA_035293565.1 Alphaproteobacteria bacterium
TCTTCGGCGGCGACCGCAGCGCCGAGTTCGAGGCCAAGATCGCGGGCGAGAGCTATGAGGCGATCGCCCGCGGCGGCGGCGGCATTCTCTCGACGGTAGCGGCCACGCGCGCGGCCCCGGACAGCGAATTATTCGAAGGCTCGGCCCGGCGCCTGAATCGTCTGATGGCCGAGGGCGTCACCACGGTCGAGATCAAGTCGGGTTATGGGCTCGAGACCGAGGCGGAACTCAAGATGCTTCGCGTCGCGCGCGATCTCGGCCGGCGCTTCCCCGTAACGGTGCGGACGACTTTTCTTGGTGCCCATACCGTGCCCGGCGAATATCGCGGGCGTGCGGAGGCTTATATCGATCTCGTGATCGGCGAGATGCTGCCCGCGGTGGCGGCGGACAATCTCGCGGACGCGGTCGACGCCTTCCTCGAATCCATCGCGTTCTCAGCCGGGCAGGTCCGGCTGGTTCTTGCGGCGGCTCAGGGGTTGGGTCTGCCGGTCAAACTCCATGCCGACCAGTTGAGCGACAGCGGCGGCGCGGCGCTGGCGGCCGAGCTCGGCGCGCTTTCCGCGGATCATCTCGAATATGCGAGCGCAGGCGGGATCAGGGCGATGGGCGAAGCGGGCACGGTCGCGGTCCTGCTGCCCGGCGCTTACCACATGGTCGGCGCCGACCGGCCGCCGCCGATCCAATCTTTCAGAGAGGCCGGCGTTCCGATCGCGATCGCGACGGACTGCAATCCGGGCTCCTCGCCCTTGGTTTCGCCGTTGCTGGCGATGCATTTCGCCTGCACGCTGTTCCGCCTGACGCCGGAAGAGGCGCTGATGGGCATGACGGCGCATGGCGCGCGGGCGCTCGGGCTTAAGGACCGGGGCACGCTCGCCGTCGGCCAGCGCGCCGATCTCGCGATCTGGGACATCAGCCATCCGCGCGAGCTCGCCTATTGGATGGGCGCGTCGCCTTTGGCGGGCCGGATCGTCGCCGGCAGAGCCGCCTAGTTTTCAGACTATTTGCGCCGCCATTGCCCCGAAGCATCCATGACGAACTGGCCGGATGGGGTCGCGGCGATCAGCTTTTGCCCGGCTTGGGCCTCGACGGCGTCGAGCGACGTTCCGGTACGCTGCGCGATGTCCTTGTAGGTTGCGAGCCGCTGCGCGTTGATGGCCGCCACCGATTGGGCGACCTGGGGCGAGGCCTGCCCCACCACGCCCACCATGCCGTCGGCCCGCTCGCCTACCTCACCCGCCTGGCGGGCCGAGTCCAACGCGTCGGCGCGCGCGACGTTCAGAGCGGACAAGAGGATCAGGGTCGCGACGGCAAGGCTCAGTCTTGGACGCATGATGTATTCTCCTCTACTTTCCGGCCGGCCCGAAGAGCTCCGGATGATCCTTGAAGGCGTCGTCGAGCGCTCGATCGACCTTGACCTTCACCTCTTGGTCGATATGGACGTTGAGATTGATGACAATCGGCTTGTCGGGCGCCTCGATCTTCACTGTCGGCTGACAGGCGACGACCGCGAACATCCCCAAAGGCAGCATCAGCCGGATGAGTCTCACGGATTGGCTCCTGGCTGCGGCTTCAGCTTGCGGACGGCCTCGAGCGGGCTCGCGAAGGATTGCAGCGACCACCGGGCGATCTTGTCGAGGCTGCCCGAGAAACCGAGATTCAGCTCGATCGACTTTCCATTGTAGAGGGACGGGTTGGAACCTGTCAGAGCCATCTTGATCTCCTCGTCCGCGCCGACCTGGCCGTCGATCGTCAGGGTCAGCTTTCGATAATGAAAATCCTTCAGCGCCTCGCGTAGAAGCACGATCTCCTGGCTTTGCGCGCCCTTCAGAAAGGACGGCGGATCCGCCGGGTCATAGCGAAGAATGCCTGGTTCCGTCGCGGTCATCACGGCATTGTCGATTTGAAAGGTGTCGTTCTTGTGGCGGATCGGAACCGATCCATCCAGCCTGCCCGAACCCGATAATCCCGTCAGGTCCGCGAGGACGAGCAGCTGCGCGAGATCGATGCCGGTCAGCAGCACGGTCAGGCTTTGGTTCCGGCTGCCCAGATCGACATCCTGGTGCTGAATCGCGATGCGTCCGCCCATGAGCTGACCGCCGGCGTCCTCGACCGACAGTACATGCCCGTCGCGAAGCGCAAAATCGACGTTTGCATCCGTCAACGTCTCGCCCAAGGCCGCACGCCGGATCGTCAGATGTTGGCGTTCTGCGGTCGTGAGCGGCGAAAACCGGATGAATCCGATCGAGCCGTTCACACCGCTGACGGCGACTTGCGGCGTTGCGAAGCCGAAATCATGCAGGCGAAGCGTACCGCCGGCCTTCGTGCGAAGATCCGGCTTTGCCGCCGCGATATGGAGCGCGACGCTTCCGGTCGTCTGCGGTGACTGTATCGGTTCCGCGTCGAGGATGAGCCCCTGTGGCCCGATCGCGACCTTCAACGGCGCATTCAGCGCGACCTCTTTTAACTTTGCGGCAATATCGCCTGAGAATTGCAGGCCGCCATCGGCCGGAACCAGCGCGCCCTTGCCCGCCAAAGCGATCGGCCCCATCGGCGTATCGAGCGACAAGGAGACGCGGCGGATGACGATCTGCTCGGCGGGAATCGCAAAACGCGTGCTTGGCTCGGACTGAGTTTCACGGGGCCGGAACGCGTCGATTATGAGCGAGCCGTCGGACGCGATTCGTCCATGAAGCGAGGCTTCGATGATCTCCAGCGTCTTGAACCGGCCGCGCAGAAGACCTCCGAGCGAATAGGTGGCGGCCAGATCGGCTGTGTCGCGGCCGGATAGGGCGAGATGCGTTATCTCCGTCCGGTCGAGCCCGATCGACACATGCCCGCCGCCGGCCTGAAGACCGACATTGGCGAGCGCCCCATGCACCACATACCGGACCGCCGCCGGCAGCAGCACGATTCCCGCAGCCATCACGAGGGTGACGGACGTGATCAGAAACCCCAGCACGCCGCGTATGGTCGCTCTCAATCTCACAGCCGGGTCGGCAGGTTCCCGTGATGCTCGAACGCCACGCTCAAGCGATCGGACCGACGAACCAGCCCCAGAGGTCGAGCAGGAACATCGAGATCATCGAGACCGCGCACGCCTCGATGATCGTCCGGTTGATCGTCCAGCGTTGATCTTCGGGATTCTCGTCGAGGCGGAAGACGGCCGGGAAGCTCACGATGAAATAGAGCGAATAGCAGAGCGCGCCATATCGCAGCATCGCCGCCATGTCGACATACCAGGTCACGGCCGCCGCCTCAGGATTGGTGTTGTAGAAGCGCGGCTCCGCCCAGCCGAAGAACCAGGCGGCGGCGATGACGATCACCACCCAGCCGAGCGACCGGATGATCTCGTTCAGCCCGACCAGCGTATTCTTGACCCGACGCATCGCGACCACAGCCAGGGTGTGGTAGACGATGAAGAAGGCGATCGCATTGAAATACATGCCGATCGGCACTTTCTTGTGCTCGGCCAGCGCTGTCGCCTCGTTGGGTCCGACGAGATAGCTGTCGAAGTTGATCGTCACATGCGGGAAGTTGTAACGGAACCCGAGCAGCTGAAAGAAATATTCGGTGTGGAAATAGGTGGCAAAGAAGACGAACACGCCGATGAAGACGTTGAACTTGAACCAGTAGCTTTTGTACCAGACGACCCCCGAGTTCCGGCGCAGCCAGGCGGGGAGGATCAGGCAATAGGGAATCCACATCACCAGATTCTGTGTGATGTGCCAGAAATTGCCGACGTCGAGCCAGCCCATCTTGATGACGATCGTATTGTAGATCAGGAAGACCGGGACGAAGCTCAGAAAGAACTTTTCACCCCACGCCTTGTCCGGGTTGGTCGAGAACCATTTGCTGCCTGCCCCGACCGCGCGCGCACGGTGGCCGAGGGCGCCGGCGGTCGGCCCGCTGATTTCCGTCATCGATTCTTCCCCTCCTCTTCCCTGGAACGGAATTTATCGGCGAACCCGATCGGTCATCCAGTTACTTATTCGTAACCATAGTGCGGCCTTAGTCTTTTGTTTCAGAACCGCTTCTTGCCTCGCATCGCCCCTGGACAGCCTGACCTCGGCCGGTCAGAATTGGCCTAAACGGGCTCGGAGCGGAAGGATTCATGCCGCGGCCAGGATCACGGTCTTCTGATAAGGGGCGGAGTGCATTGCTCGCGCGCGATCTTCTCGATCTGGTCGGCGATCGCTGGTCGGCTTTGGTGATCTATGCGCTTCGCGACGGACCGCTGCGCTTCTCCGATCTGAAGAATCGGATCGATGAATATGGGCCGAAGCGCCTGCGTCGCACGGAGATCAGCCACAAAATGCTGGCGGGGACTCTGCGGCGGTTGCGGCGCGACGGCCTCGTGGTTCACGCGCCGCTGTCCGAGGGCGCTCGTCACGCGGAATATGCGCTGTCGCCGCTCGGACGGAGCTTTTGGGCGCCCATGATGGCGGTCCATAATTGGACGCTCAAGCATCAAGAGGAGATCGAAGCCGCACGCCGCCGATTTGGCGAGATGGAGACATCGCCCTCGCGAGATACGGAGGGACCATAACAAGGAGTCCGACAATCATGACCTCGCCCATCATCTACACGAAGATTCCCGGCACCGATCCCGGCCTCGTGGCGGCGGCGGCCGAAGCCGGAGTCGCCGACCTGCACGAAGCGCTGGGCGCGCTTTCGGGCATGACGCAGCTCATGGGGCCGCGGATGCGCCCTCTCGATATGCGCGCGCGCATCGCCGGCCCGGCGGTAACGGTCATGACTTGGCCGAGCGACAATCTCATGATGCACAAGGCGCTCGACATGGCCGAGGCCGGGCAGGTGCTGGTGATCACGAACGGCGGAAGCGCCCGCGGCGCCCTGTGGGGTGAGCTGGCTGCCGTGGCGGCCCAGCGGAAGCGCATTGCCGGCGTGGTGACCGATGCGGCGGTGCGCGATACGAGCGCCCTGCTCGCGATGGGCTTTCCTGTCTGGTCCACCGCGATTCACGCCTCCCACGGCGAGAAGCGCGGGCCTGGCGCCGTCAACGTGCCGATCGTGATCGACGGTGTGGTCGTCAATCCCGGCGACATCATCGTCGCCGATTCCGATGGAGTCCTCGCCGTGCCGCGGCAGTCTCTTGCCGACGCCGTCAAAGGCGCGCAGCAGCGCCGCGCAAAGGAGGCCGGGATGAAAGAGAGGCTGGCGGCCGGCGGCTCCCTCCTCGAACTCCTGGGCCTCGACAAGGTCGTCGCCGCAACCGGCATCGCGATACGCGAAACGAGCTGGGAGGAGGATCAAAAGGGCGGACGCTGAAGCCGCTTATCTTCGGTCGAACACTTCCTTGAACAGCGCGAGCCGGATCGGTCGGAGCAGCAAAGCAGCTGAGCTTCCGAGGAGCGTGTCAACGGCATAGTTGCTGATAACAACTAACTGCGCTATGGATCCCGAATGAATTCTCTTCGCGACGGGAAAAACGGACCGGCGGACAGCGCGTTCCGGCTCGATGGCCGCGTCTGCCTCGTCACCGGCGGAACGCGCGGTATTGGATTGGCGATCGCTCGGGAGTTTGCCGGCGCCGGGGCGCGGATCGTCCTGACGGGGCGCGATCGGGATGCGACCGAAGCGGTCGCAGCCGCGATACGGGCGGAAGGCGGCACAGCCGTCGGTCTCGCATACGACGCGCGGATTCCGGAGGCGGTCCAGCGTCTCCGCGACGAACTCGGCCACGCGCAGGGCGCCCTGGATATCCTCGTCAACAACGCCGCTATCCTCAAGCCGCATTACATTGGAAAGCTGACAAGCGAGGAGTTCGACGAGCTGTTCCAGATCAACGTCAGGGCGCCCCTATTTCTTTGCAAATCGCTGCACGATCTTCTGAAGGCGAGTGCGGCAGGGGCCGTCATCAACATCACGGCCGCCGGCGGGCATGTTCCGATGGCGGGAATCGGAGCCTATTCCGCGACGAAGGCGGCGATGCTCAATTTGACCCGGACGCTCGCCAAGGAGTGGGCCTCGGACGGAATTCGCGTCAATGCGCTGACCCCCGGATCGGTCGCGACGGACATGATCCTTCCAAAGGATCCGGAACGTCGCGAGCGCTTCGTTGCGGAAATGTCCGGCTCGAATCTGATGAAACGTTTGGCCGATCCGGTCGAAATCGCGCGGGCGGCGCGCTTCCTGGCGAGCGACGCCGCGTCCTTTATCACAGGGCAGGTTCTGATCGTCGATGGCGGTCTGCTCGCGTGACGACGCAGCCGCCTTACCCGGAGAGCCGGAGCATCCTGACCGGCAAGGCCGTGCTGATCACGGCCTCAGCCGGCACGGGCATCGGCTTCGCCACGGCCAGGCGCTGCGCCGAGGAAGGCGCCCTGGTGATGCTGTCCGATATGCATGAGCGGCGGCTCGGCGAGTATGCAGACAAGCTCGCCGCCGAGATCGGACGGCCAGTGCACCGCATGCTCTGCAATGTCCGGTCCGACGGTGACGTACGGGCGTTGATCGCAGCCGCGGTCGAACGGATGGGCCGCCTTGACGTTCTCGTCAACAATGCCGGCCTCGGCGGCACCCACGCGGTTACGGAGACGACCGACCAGCAATGGGAGGCGATCCTCGACACCAATCTCGGCGGCACCATGCGCATGATGCGCGCGGCACTTCCGGTGATGATCGCGCAAGGCAGTGGCGTGATCGTCAATATGGGCAGCATCGTCGCCTGGCGCGCCGAAGCCGGTCAGTCCGCCTATGCAGCCTCCAAAGCCGGTGTCCTGGCGCTCACCCGCTGTGCGGCGATCGAGGCTGCGCCCCACAATGTGCGGATCAATGCCGTCGTGCCGAGCCTGGCGCTGCACCCTTATCTTCAAAAGGTCTCCGATCCCGCGCATCTCGCCCGGATGGTGCGCGAGAACGAGGCTTTCGGCCGGGCCGCGGAGCCCTGGGAGATCGGCAACACGGTCGTCTTCCTGGCCTCGGACTATTCGAGCTACGTGACGGGCGAGGCCTTGTCGGTTTCGTGCCGCAGAGCGTGAGGTGAGATGAGCAAAGCCCTGTCCGACGACGCCAAGCGCCTGATCGACGCACCAAATTTCGCCGCCTTGACCACGCTGATGGACGATGGCTCACCCAAGACCGAGCCGGTCTGGGTCGGGCGCGACGGCGACCGCATCGTCATCTGCACCGACCGCAAGTCGATCAAGGGGATCAATATCGACCGCGACCCGCGTGTTGCGCTGTCGATCACGGATTTTGAGAATCCGTATGAGCAGCTTCTGATCCGCGGCCGCGTCGTCGAGTCACGGGACGACAACGATCTTAAGATCATGGACGCATTGTCCCACAAATATATCGGCGCCCCATTCCCGCGCCGTAAATGGTCGAGCCGCGTCGCCTACTATGTCGAGGCCGACGTCGCCCGCTATTACAAATCGCCGTTGAAGCACACACCACCTGGGAGTCATTGAGATGACCGTCACCTGCACGATCGAGAACGACATCGCCGAAGTCGTGATGCACAACCCGCCGGTGAACGCGATCACCGTCGCCGACACCTGGAAGATCCATGACATCTTCAAGGATCTCGCGAGCAAGGAGAATTTGCGCGCGGTAATCTTGACCGCCGAGGGCAAGGGCTTCAATGCCGGCATCGACATCCGAGAAATGCAGGCGAATCGCGAGAAGGGCGAAGAATGGCGCCTGATGACCAGCTCGGGCGAGGCTTGCTACGCCACATTCCACGCGATCTACACGACGCCGGTTCCGGTGATCGCCGCTGTCAATGATTTTTGCATGGGGCTCGGCGTCGGACTGGTCGGCAGCTGCGACATGATCGTGGCCTCCACCAAGGCGCGGTTCGGCCTGCCGGAAGTCGACAATGGCGCGCTCGGCTGCGCCTCGCACCTGGCGAAGCTGGTGCCGCCGATGAAGCTCCGCGAGATGTCGTTGACCTGCAAGCCCGCGAGCGCGGCCGAACTCCATGCCTGGGGTTCGATCGCCTATCTGGTCGAGCCCGACCAGCTGATGCCCAAGGCCCGCGAGCTGGCCCAGATGATCGCCAAGAAGCAGGCCGCGGCGGTCAAGTTCGCCAAGGCGGCCTTGAACCATATCGACGTATTCGAGATGCACTCCAATTACCGGCTGGAGCAGGGCTATACCTATCAGCTCAACATCATGGGCGAAGGCAGCAAGGCGCGAAACGCCTTCGTCGAAGGCACGCGCATCATCACGCGCTGAGGCCCGACATGTTGCTCGCAAGCAAGGTGGCGATCGTGACCGGCGGCGCACGCGGAATCGGCGCCGCGATCTCTCGCCTCTTCGCCCGGGAAGGCGCGGCTGTCGCGATCGCCGACCGTCGGGCGGATGAAGGAGAAGAAACGGCGCGCATAATCGGGGACAAGGCGCGCTTCGTTTCGCTCGATGTGACATCGGAGGACGGCTGGACCAAGGCCGTCGCCGAGGTCGAAACGGTCTTCGGCCGCGTCGACATTCTGATCAACAATGCCGGCATCATCCGCGTCGCGCCGATGGAGAAGCTGGATGCCGAGACCTTCCGCAAGGTCATCGACACCAACCTGATCGGCACGTTCCTCGGCATGCGCGCCGTTCTGGAGCCGATGCGTCGCGCCGGCGGCGGCGCGATCGTCAATTTCTCGTCGGTGCAGGGCCTCGAAGGCCGGCAGGGCTTCACGGCCTATTCGGCTTCGAAGTTCGGGATCCGCGGACTGACCAAGAGCGCGGCGATCGAGCTCGGCCCTTACGGCATCCGGGTCAACGCCGTCGTGCCGGGACCCACCAAGACCAAGATGACGGAACGCCCTGGCTGGACCGATGCTGACTATGACGCGGCCTACGGCAAATATCCCTTGGGCCGCATGGCCGAGGCGCGCGAGATCGCCGAGATGGCGCTCTTCCTCGCCTGCGACAAATCCTCCTTCTGCACCGGCGGCGATTTCGTGGTCGATGGCGGCGTGACGGTGGGCAAGCCGCGTGACTGATTCGCCGGCCGAGTTCAAATCCAAGACCGTGCTCGTGACAGGCGGCACGCGCGGGATCGGGCGCGCGATCATGGCGGCGGCGAGCGTCCCGCTTTTCTGGATGCGACAGAGGCGCGGCGCTGAGGCAGGACGGATTAAAGGCCCGCGCTGATTTTCTTCAATGTTACGACGGTAATTGCGAGATCCTTGCGGCTGATGCCCGTGCAGGCCGTCTCCAGAACCGACACGATCCGTGGGACGATCGCGTTGCGGATCGCCTCTCCGCGGGGCGTCAGCGATACGAGAAAGGAGCGTCTATCGTCAACGGCCATGGCCTTTTTCACGAGCTTACGCTCGATAAGCCGGTCGAGCATGCGCGTCATGGCGGGCTTGTCCTTATAGGTCAGTTCCGCCAATTGCGTCTGGGTCAGCTCCCCATATTGGTGCAGCCGATTGAGAATCGCGAACTCGCGCGGCCTGAGATCGCTGCCGACTTCCAGGATCGTCGTTTCGAGCGCTTTCGCGAGTTGGTATCCCGCCTGGCTGACGACGAAGCCGATCACATTATCGTAGTCGTCGAACGAAAAAGACGAACGCGCCGTGTCGACTTTCTTGTGAGGGGCTCGCACCGATTTTTGTCTGATGGTTGGCATGTTCTTATGCAGAATAGCCGGAAGAAGGCGCGAGTCGCAATCGGCGCAATCGTTGCTTAACACAATTGTGCGGCAGCAGCCGGTGCTTCACCTCATCCGACCGTGACGATTGCGTCGCGCAATTCGTAGCCGACGGTGAGCGTGTTCCATTCCTGAGTCGGCGCCTTCGCCATTCGCACGCTCGGAATCCGAAGCAAGCGATCGAGGAAGATCGCGCTCTCCTGCAGCGCGACCGCCGCGCCGGGGCAACGATGATTGCCGTCGCCGAAGCTCATCGTGCCGATCGGCTTGCCCATGCTCTCCGCCCGATCGGGCTTCAGTCGATGCGGGCATTCGCCGGCGGCCGCCGGATCGCTGTTGGCGGCGCGAATATCGAGATCGAGCAGCGTGCCGGCGGGAATCGTGACGGTCCTGCCGTCCTTTTCGATGTGCAACTCCTCCTGCGTGCGCCGATAGAGGGCTCCGACGACCGGCTCCAGCCGAAGGACCTCTTCGAGGATCGCGATACGGCCGGCCTCGTCGGTCGCAACGAAGGCGGCGCGAAGCGCCGGACGTTCGAACAGGTGCCAGGCCGCCATCACGATGAACTCGCGCGTCGTCGCCATGCCGGCGGCGCCGTAAGTCATGCATTCGGTCAGGATTTGCGCGTCCGTATACCCCTGCTGCAGAAGATGGGAGATCACATCCTCCTTCGGATTCCGTCGGCGCGCGCGAATCGCTGGCTTCACGTCCATCCAATAGAAGGCGACGAGTCCTGTCTGGTTACGAAAGAAATTGCGGACGCGCTCGATTGCGCCTGGCCTGCGCGTGGCGCCGCGCGTGAAGAAGCTGTCCAGCCTCTTGGACATGCCGCTGATCGAGCTGTTGGTGAGGCCGACGATTTCCGCCGCAACCGCGACCGCCATCTCCAGGCTCATCGCCGCGAGGTCGCCCCGGCCCGTATTTTCCAGCTTGGTCATCAGGCGCTCGGAGAGCTCGTTCATCACCTCGCGGTAGCGGCTGGTGACGACCCGCGGCGCGAAGAAGCGGGCGGTTGCGGCACGCTGCTTCTGGTGCGCCTCGCCTTCCTGGAACAGCACCGGCGCCGACCCCTGAATCGCCCGCCCCACCTCCTCGGCCATGAACCCGGCCTGCCTGATGCCGCCGCCCCGAAGGATCTGCCGCATCAACGTAAAGCTTTCGACCTTCACGCCCCCGCCCGCGAGGCGCTTGATGCGCGCCTCGCTGGAATTCGCAAGCTCGGCCGACTTGCGCTCGTCCGCATCATGCTGATACGGGCAGGCTTCAACAGCTTGGGATCGGTTCATGGGCGCCAACTTATGATATAACATGGATCATAAGTTATGATACACCATGGATCAGAATCAAGCTGAACACAGAGGGAACAGGGATGACCGACCCGCGCGTTGCCAAGACGCGAGCCGCGCTGGCCCAAGCGGTTCTCGAGCTGGCTGCCGAAAAATCGTTTGCGGACATCACGATCACCGAGATCGCCGAACGCGCGGGCGTGGGCTATGCCAGCTTCTTTCGGCACTATCGGGACAAGGATGCGCTGCTGACGGATGTCGCGGACACGATGGTCGACGACCTGTTGGCCATCATCGTGCCGGCGCTGCGCGATGAGGACACGCGGTCAGCCTCCATCGCCATCTGCCGCTATGTCGAGTCGAACCGTCTGATCACGCGCGCCTTGCTAGCGGGCGGCGCGGAAACCCAGGTGCACCGCCATATCATCACCCGCGCGATCGGCGACCAGCAGGCGCCGCGCGCCAGCCGAACCGAGGTTCCGCGGGAAATGATCGTGACTCATGCGGTCGCGGCAAGCCTGGGCTTGCTGAGCTGGTGGCTGGAACACGGCCCGGACATCTCGGCGGAGACTATGGGCGACGCGATCGACCGGCTGGTGATGGCGCCGGTTCGGCAACTGCAATCGGGCCGAACCAGACGATAGGTTTCACAGCGAGACCGCCGGTCTTATGCTGCTGGACAATATCCGCCGCCATCAGCGGCACGAGGAGATGCACGGCGTCGTTCGCCCTACGCTGGGCTATTGAATCGGAGGACTCAATCAAATGGCTGGATCGAAAGCCTACGATCGGACCTATCGCATCGCCGTCATTCCCGGTGACGGCATCGGTAAGGAGGTCGTTCCGGAAGGCATCCGCGTTCTCGAGCGGGCGGCGGCGTTGCACGGCTTTACGATCGTCCAGCAATGGCACGATTTCGCGTGCTGCGATCATTATGTCCGCCACGGCAAAATGATGCCGGATGATTGGAAGGAGCGGATCGGAGCCGCGGATGCGATTTTCTTCGGCGCGGTCGGCTGGCCCGACACCGTGCCGGATCATATCTCGCTATGGGGCTCGTTGCTGCAGTTCCGGCGCGAATATGATCAGTACGTCAATCTCAGGCCCGCCCGGCTATTGCCCGGAATCGTCTCTCCTCTGGCGGACCGCAGGCCCGGCGATATCGATCTCTGGATCGTGCGCGAGAATACCGAAGGCGAATATTCATCGGTCGGCGGACGCATGTTCAGCGGCACCGACCGGGAAGTCGTCATTCAGGAAACCGTGATGACGCGAACCGGTGTCGACCGGGTTCTGCGCTACGCCTTCGATCTGGCTCGGCGCCTGCCCGGCAAGCATCTCACATCGGCAACGAAATCGAACGGCATCGCGATCACCATGCCTTTTTGGGACGAGCGGGTCGAAGCGGTCGCGCGGGACTATCCCGATGTGCGCTGGGACAAATATCACATCGATATCCTGACCGCGCAATTCGTCATGAATCCGCAACGTTTCGACGTCGTGGTCGCCTCGAACCTGTTCGGCGACATTCTGTCCGATCTCGGCCCTGCTTGCACCGGAACGATCGGCATCGCGCCGTCGGGCAACATCAATCCGCAGCGCACTGCGCCCTCTCTGTTCGAGCCGGTTCACGGCTCGGCGCCCGACATCGCGGGCAAGGGAATCGCCAATCCGGTCGGTCAGATCTGGTCTGCGGCCATGATGCTCGACCATCTGGGCGAGAGCGCCGCGTCGGCAGCGATCTTGACGGCGATCGAGGAGGTCCTCGTCGAGCCGGGGCTGCGAACCGCCGATCTCAAAGGATCGGCGGACACAGTGACCTGCGGCAAGGCGATCGCCGAAGCGCTGCGCTAGACGCGCGTCAGTTGATGGTGAAGGTCGTGCCGACCTGAGCCTGCGTGGCCGCGACGAGCATTTCTCCGCGCGCGACCGCGGAGCCATTGATCACGGCCGCAATTCGAGAGGAGGTCCGCAATGACACGCTTCGCTTCCGCATTCACCATCGCTGCGCTGGCCGCGCTTTCCGGCTGCGCCAATCCGAGTTCGGCGGCCACGCCGGCAGGACATGCGCAGGCCTTGGGAGTCGATCTCGGCCCTTCGGGGACCGTGACCCAGGTTGCGCTGACCGGCGAAGGCCATGAGCGCCGCGCGCCGGAGGGCAGCAACTATCGGCTCGTCCATGAGGGGCATGACGACGCGCATGCGACCGGCACCGTGAACGCGATCGATACCGCCGCGCGCAAGCTCAACATCAGCCACCAGGCGATCCCTGAGATCGGCTGGCCGGCGATGACGATGGACTTTCCGGTTGCGCCGTCTGTCGATCTCAAATCGATCAAGGCCGGCGACCATGTGAACTTCACGCTCGAGAAGGGCACGAACGGCATGTATCAAATCGAGGACGTGCATCCGGCCGGCAGCGGGAAATGATCAATCGACGCCGGTTGATTCAAGGCTTGGCCGCCAGTCCGCTCATCGCAGCGGGCTGGCCTGGCCGCGGCGCCTCGGCGGCAGCAAGCGGACCAATCCTCAGCGGGACGGAGTTCGCGCTCGAAATCGGTACCGTGCCGGTCAACATCACCGGGCGATCGCGCCCGGCCGCGGGCATCAACGGTATGGCGCCCGGACCAATTTTGCGTTGGCGCGAGGGCGATACGGTGACGCTGTCGGTCACCAATCGGCTCTCGATGCCGACCTCGATCCATTGGCACGGCGCGCGCGTACCAACCGCGATGGATGGCGTCCCCGGTCTCAGCTTCGCCGGCATCCCGCCCGGCGAAACCTTCACCTACCGCTTTCCGGTCAAGCAAAGCGGCACCTATTGGTACCATAGCCATTCGGGATTTCAGGAGCAGACGGGGCTCTATGGCGCCATCGTCATCGAGCCCGAGACCGGCCACGCCTACAAGTTCGATCGCGACTATGTGGTGATGCTGTCGGATTGGAGCGACGAAGATCCGGAGGCCATCGTCGACAATCTCAAATTTCAGGGCGACTATTACAATTACGGGCGACGCACGCTCGGGACGTTCCTCAGCGACGTACGCAACAACGGGCTCGGCGCCACGATCTCCGATCGGCTCGATTGGGGCCGGATGCGCATGAGTCCGACCGATATTCTCGATGTCTCGGGCGCCACCTATACCTATGTCATCAACGGTCAGTCGCCGGAGGCGAACTGGACGGCGCTCTTCCGTCCCGGCGAGCGCGTCAGACTGCGATTCATCAATGCCTCGTCGATGAGCATCTTCGATGTCCGTATACCCGATCTGCCGATGACGGTCGTTCAGGCGGACGGCAACGATGTCGAGCCGGTGACGGTGGACCAGTTCCGCATCAGCGTCGCCGAGACCTACGACGTGATCGTCGAACCCGAAGCCGATCGCGCCTTCACGATCTTCGCCGAGGCCGAGGATCGCAGCGGCTATGCGCGCGGCACGTTGGCGCCGCGCGCGGGCATCGCGGCGCCGATCCCGCCGATGGATCCTAGGCCGATGCGGACGATGGCCGACATGGGCATGAGCGGCATGGAGAACGGCGGCATGTCCGGCATGAAGATGAACCGTGGATCGACGCCCGGAATGCCGATGGACATGCCGGGCATGAAAATGGATATGGGCGACACAGGTGCCCCGAGGCCCGGCGTCGCCGTGGACAATGTCGCGATGATGCCGAAAGAGCGATTGAGCGAAGGCGGCGAAGACATTCCGGCCGGACGCCGCGTGCTGAGCTATGCCGACCTTCGCGCGACAAGGCCCGGTCTCGATCCACGCCCTCCGTCGCGCGAGATCACGCTGCATCTCACCGGGAACATGGAGCGCTTCATCTGGGGATTCGACGGCAAGAAGTTCTCGGAAGCCGAGCCGATCCATCTCGAGCGCGACGAGCGCGTGCGTTTCGTACTCATCAATGACACGATGATGGAGCACCCGATCCATCTGCATGGGCTATGGAGCGAACTCGACAACGGCAATGGCGATTTCCGTCCCTATAAGCACACGCTCAATGTCAAGCCTGGCGAGAAGCTGAGTTTCCTCGTCACCGCGGACACGCCCGGCCGCTGGGCCTTCCATTGCCATCTGCTCTATCACATGGAACTCGGCATGTTCCGCGAGGTGCGTGTCGCATGAGACCCTTTCCGCTCGCATGCCTGATCGTCTTCGCGCCGACCGACGCCGCTCAAGCGCAGATGTCGATGCCGCCGATGGAGGAGAACCGGATCTTCATTCATGGCGTGCTCGAGCAATTCGAGGGGCGTGTGGACGGCCGCGCCGGCGCGTTCCGATGGGACGGACAGGCTTGGATCGGAGGCGATTACGACAAGCTCCGGATCAAGAGCGAAGGCATCGTCGAAAGCGACGGCAGAGTCGGCGACGGCGACCACGAGATTCTCTACGACCGCGCGATCTCGACTTATTTCGATCTCGAGGCAGGTCTGCGCAGCGACATCGATTCCCGACCGACGCGGAACTGGGCGGCGTTCGGGGTGGAAGGGTTGGCGCCGTTGTTTTTCGATGTCGCGGCGACGGCCTATGTCAGCGGACAAGGCCATTTCGCGGCCAGACTGCAGGCATCCTACGATCTTCTGATCACGCAACGCCTCATCCTGCAGCCGGAAGCGGAGCTCAATCTCTACAGCAAATCGGACCCGGCCAGGCGGATCGGCGCCGGTTTTTCCGACATCGATACGGGCCTGCGCCTGCGCTATGAGATCACGCGCAAATTCGCGCCCTATGTCGGGCTGGCCTATCAGGGGACGTTCGGAGAGACCTCCAATTTCGCGCAGCACGCCGGCGAAAGCACCGGCGCGATTCGCTTCGTCTTCGGCATTCGAAGCTGGTTCTAGGCGAACTCGTGATGGCCAACATTCAATCGGGCGGGCATCATCGCCACGCAGGGGGCGAGCCCCAACAATAGCGGGCTCACAAGACCGGCCACACCCAGAAGGCGACGCCGGTCAGCGCGATCAGCGCGCCGCTCAGAACCTCGCCATAGCGCTCGAACGCCCCGAACCGCACACGCTGCAAGCCGGCGGTGGAATAGACGCACAGCAGCACATAGGTCGCGATCGTGCTGATCGCGAAGACCATCGACATGATCACGATGAGGCCGATGCCGTATTTGCCGGCGGCAAAGAAGGCGGGAATGCCTTCGACCATCGGAGATGATCCCAGCATCAACAGCAGAGCTGTGCGCGACGACGTCTTGTGGCGATGCTCGTGAAGAGGTGGTTCCGCCGCCGTCATGGCGGTCACGGAATGCGCGGTCTCGGCGGTGTGGTCGTGCCAGTGCGCGTGCGGAGTCCCGCCGCCGTGGCGATGGACATGGAGGTGCCGCGTGAGCACGGCCACGTCGCCGCGCAGCGGCGCATAGAGCGGATCGTTCGCCGGCTCACCTTCATGGCCGTGCCCATCGCCATGCCAGTGATCATGGCCATGGTGATCTCCATGCTCATGCTCGGCGAATTGGGTCTCATAGCAATGCGCGTGGCCGCCATGCTCGACCGTGACCATGACGTCGAATCCGTGGGGCTCCGCAATCGCGTCGGTGGATTCCCAGAAGGTGCCGTGATTGGCGAACAGGAAGGTTTGCCGCGTTCCATCCGGACGTAGCGTCTCGGCTTTGACTGTGCTCGCGTGAGCGCCTGTCAGGCGAAAGCGCGGCGGCGCGCCGGTCTCATAGATCGACAGCAGCAATTCACCATGGCCGGTCGCGATGCGCTGCAGCGCGGGACCATGGATCCCGTCGCCCCCAAGATGGGAGAAATCATCGGAACGGCCGTGACTGCGCCCATGGCTGTGAGTATGTCCGCGCCCACCGCCCCGCAGGTCACGCAAGGCCGAGATCGCGATCCAGCCGCCGAACGCGACCAGCGCGATACTGGCAGCGGTGTCGACGATGCGGCCGAACCGGGATGCGACCGCGACGCCGGCGAGCCAGACGACCAATGCGATCAGCAAGGTCGAAACCACGTGCCCGGCGCCCGCCCGCACCGAAGCGCTCGCGGTTTCGGCCTTCGACCAGCCGCGCTGCCGGGCGATCAGCGTAATCGGCACCCAATGGTCGGGGACGATCGTATGCAAGACGCCGACGGCGGCGACGGCGCCGATCAGCAGCAGCTCGGGCCCGAAATTCATGCCCCGTCTCCGTGATCGTGCCGATGATCGGGGTCGTTGTGGCTGTGCGGGTGCGCGTGGCGCGTGGCGTCCGCATGCACGTGCTCATGCTCGTGAAAAACGATCTCCAGCCGGCGGCCGAACGCGTCGGCGATGCGGCACAAAGTGGCGAGGCTCGGCACATGATCACCACGCTCCAGGCGCGAAATCATGGATTCGGTCATCGCCAGCCGCTTTGCGAGCTGCTTCTGGGTTTCACCGGTCCGCCGACGCAGCTCAAGCAGCTGCCCGGCGCACCGAGCGGCGATCGCCGTGCTGTCGTTGACAGTAACGGACCGGGCAACGGATTGGACGTGACCTGGTTTCATGGATCGGACTTAGCAAAATTGCGAAGCAATGACTTAGCACGATTGCTAAGTCCGGTCCATAGCGATCGGGACCGTTTTAGGGGTCGGTCCTTGATGGCCGCCGGTTAGGAACGCCCTTGCGGGAAATGCTGAATATCCCCGGAGATCACGACCCAGTGATGCATGGATCGTTCCCAAACCGAACGGGCGGGCGCTGGAAAGGTGGGATCAGCGATTGCCCCAACCGCCACGCCGATCATGGTTGGGTGCTTGCCTGACTTGGCATAGACCGTCGAGCCGCACGCGGGACAGAAGAAGGTCTCGAAAACCCCGCCGGAAGCGGCTGATCGCTCAAATCGCTTTGACGCGCCCGTCACGGCGAGGTCGTCGGCAGGATAGTAGGCGAGTACACCGAACGGCGACCCGGTTCGGCGCTGACAATCGATACAGTGGCAAGCCACGACGATTGGCGCTGATTGGGGTAGTTCGACCGAAAGCTGCCCGCACTGACATTCCGCTTTCATTGATGCCTCGCCGGTTGAAGAACAGCAAAACCAACTGGGCCGCTTGAGGCGAGGCCACGGACAAGGAGTTCGAACGCCTCCCTCGCGGGTGCTCTAGGCGACATCGCCGCGGATCCGGTCAGGACAGCCCGTAGAAGCGCAGCGCGTTGTCGCTGACGATGGGGCGGCGCTCTTCGTCGCTGAGATCGCCGAACTGCTTGTGCATGACGGCGATCGAATCCGGCCAGGTGGTTTCCGAATGGGGATAGTCGGTCGACCACATGATGTTCCGGCCGCCAGGGAGACGCCGATTCTTGATCCCGACCGGATCGCGGATGAATGAGCCATACACGTTCCGGTCCATGTAGACGCTGGGCGTGTGCTTCAGATCGAGCTGGAGCCAATGCCGCTGGTTGGCATAGATGCTGTCCATATATTCGGCCATCCAAGCCATCCAGCCCACGCCGCTTTCGATCGCGGCGAAGCGCAGCGCGGGGAAGCGGTCGAAGACGCCGCCGAAGATCATGATCGCGATCGGCTCCGCCATGCAGACTTTCGACATGACGAGATTGGGCAGGAAGCGAGTCATCTGCGGGCGGGCGACGCGCGCGCCTAGATGGATCGTGATCGCGATGTCGTGATCGACGCAGGTCTTCCAGAAGCGGTCGAACTGCGGGTCGTCATATTGCAGCGGGCCGTCCGGATCGCCGGTCAGCGCCAGCACCTGCGCCGCGAAGCCGCCGCCGGCCGTCCCCTTTTTGGATTGGGGAAAGGCGGGAATGTTCACGGCCTTATGACCGAGCGCGGCCGCCTCCTTCAGCATGCCGATCGACTGGTCGATATCCTGCATCGGCAGATAGGCGACGCCGATCAGGTGCTTGGGGTCGTGGCTGCAGAAATCGGCCAGCCAGCGATTGTAGGCGCCGAAGCTCGCCAGATAGAGGTCATTGTCGGCCGTCCCGAGCGGCCCGCCGCCGAACAAAGCGGCACGGCTGACGCCGTCGCTCGCCATGTCCGTCAGGCGCGCGGCCGGCTCCCAGCTTCCGCTCTGGATATCGGAGCGTCGCCCGACGGGACGGAAATTGCGGCCCTGCCCCACCACCGACGACATGATGTTGAGCGGCTTGCGCGAGCCCTCGAACACGACCCAGTCATGGGATTCGCCGGGCGCTCCCTCTTCGATCTTCGGGCCGCGATCGGCGAATGCCGCCGGCAGGTAATCGTCCCAAAAGGTCGGCGGCGGATTCACATGCGCGTCGGCATCGATCAGCTCGAGTGATTGACCAGTCATTGTTTCCCCCCTGCGAATTCGGCCGCCGCCGCGGCGATAAAGTTAGCGCAAATTGGCGCGCGGACATCAAGCTCCGGCGCTCTCATGCGCGCGCCTTCGATTTCCTGACGACCGGCGTCGCCACCTTCGGCTTCGCCGCAGTTTCGATCGCGCGCGGCGCCCGCCCGCCCGTCAGGTGCATCACCATCCCCGCGGCGTGCGCAAGACGCTCCGCGTAATGCTGCAGCTCGGAAGCGCTCAGCGCATCGCGAAAGCCCAACAGCGCCAGCGTATAGGACACGCGGCCATGGCCGTCGAAGATCGGCACCGACAGCATGCTGGCCGGATAGCGCGCGTCCGGCTCAAGCTCTCCCAGCAGATATTCGTCGCCAAGCTCGCCGATCAAGGCGGCGACGCGGTTCTGGAGATCGGCGGAATGGGGCATCGACGAAAGCCCGAGGACCGTCTCGCCCAACCGCGTCTGAGCCGGATTGCGAAGGCTTACGAAGAAGCCGCGCTGGCGCACCAGCTCGAGCGATTCGAGGTATCGCGAACGCGCGATTCGATCGAGCGGAACCGGCGACCGCGCCAGCCAGGCCTCGACCTCATTGGGGGGAGCCCAGGCGATGAAGGGCGTGCCGAGCGGCGGAACCAAGGGCATGCTCTGACCGACTCGCAAGCTGGCCGCAGGAGAGCTCGGCCGCCCCGACCGCGCCAATGCGAGCAGCCTGTCGCCGACCCGGCTCGTCAGCAGCGTCTCCAGATCGAGCTCTCTCGCCAGCTCGCGGGCCTGGTCGCGCCCTATGTCGACCGCGCGATGGCACTGAAGCGCGCCATCGCCGATCGCAATCAGCGCGACACCAAGACGATAGGTCCGGTGCTTGGGATGCCGCTCCAGGCAACCATCTCGAGTCAGCGCGGCCAACAAGGCATGGCAGGACGAGACGTTGAGCGCGAGATGCTCCGCCAGCTCGGAGAGCGAATAGGCCTCCAGCGGGTTCGCGGCCATGAAATTCAGAACGTCGACCGCGCGCGTTGCGGACAAAGCGGGTCGGGCCAAGCGAAGCTCCTCACTATTGACAGCCTTGCTCCAATTACGACAAATCATATCACGATGTCAAAACAGATTTCACTATTGCAAAAATAACTCGCAATAGCGCGATCCAGGCTCCTCGAATGATTTGCCGCGACGGGGGAAAATGAACCTTCAATCGGTCGAAACGCTGATCGACACGGACTTTCTGCGGCGCGCGCTCGAGATTGCCGATCTCGATGCCGTCAAGGTCACGCTTTACCAACACACGGGCGATCCCGAAATCGAGGCCCTTCCCGTGGCAAAGTCGCTCGATGCGCCGGGCCGGGCGCTGCTGATCGACAAAGCCATTGCCTGGCTCGCACGACATGCGGGCAAAGGGACGGTCGACGAGCCGCCCGAATCTCTGCTGCGGAAGCTCATGACGATGGCCACCGGCAAGGAAATGACGGACCTCGAATTCGAGGCGCGTCGGGACCTTCCGGCTTTCAAGCCGTTTCCGTTTGCGGCCGCATGGCGCAACGGCAAGCCGCCGATACCCGATGGCTTCAAGGTCGCGATCATCGGCAGCGGCTTCGCCGGCATTGCCGCCGCCGTTCAGTTGCAGCTCCTCGGCATCCCCTATGTCGTGCTCGAGCGGCAGCCCGAGCCGGGCGGCACTTGGTGCGCCAACCGCTATCCCGACATCCGCGTCGACACGATGTCGAACACCTACGAATTCAGCTTCGAGAAGCGCTACAAGTGGAAGGAATATTTCGGACGCGGAAAGGATGTCCGCGAATACATTACCTCCGTCTCGAAGAAGCACGGTGTTTACGAGAATACGCGCTTCGATTGCGACCTCACCGAGGCTGTTTTCGACGAGGAGAGAGGCGTTTGGGCGCTGACGGTGAAAACGCCCGCGGGTCTGGATCGCATCACGGCCAATGTCGTCATTTCAGCGGCCGGCTTGTTCGTCAACCCGAAGCTACCCCAATTCGAAGATCAGCATCTCTTTGAAGGAATGATCATCCATCCCTCGCGGTGGCCGGCGGGCCTCGATCTCAGGGGAAAGCGAGTCGCGGTCATCGGCAACGGTTCCACGGGCGTGCAGCTGCTCGGCGCGGTTGCGCAAGACGCCAAGCAGGTCTTCGTCTTCCAGCGCACGCCGCAATGGATCAGCCCGCGGCCGAAATACGGACAGGATCTGGAGCCCGGGACCGCATGGCTGCTCGAGAATTTTCCGGGCTATTGGCACTGGTGGCGGTACCGCTCCTTCGCCGAGCTCTTCGACTCCCACGATACGATCATCGTGGATCCCGAATGGCAGGCGCAAGGCGGCAAGGTCAATCCATTAAACGACAAGGTGCGCGAGTTCCTGACGCAGTACATCAAGGACCAAACGAACGGACGCCAGGACCTCATCGATCGCCTGCTGCCCGACTATGCGCCGCTGTCCAGGCGGCCCGTCGTGGACAATGGATGGTACCGCGCCCTCACACGGGACAATGTCGAGCTGGTGACCGACGGTATCGCCCGATTGACGGCTAAAGGTATCCAAACCGGCGACGGCAAGGTCCGCGATGTCGATGTGATCGTGACCGCCACCGGATTCGAGATCGTCAAATATCTGTGGCCCGCGCGATATGTCGGGAAAAACAGGCGCGATCTCCATGGCGCATGGGCCGCGGGCGACGGCCCGCGCGCTTATCTCAGCATGATGGTTCCCGAATTTCCCAACCTGTTCATGCTCTATGGACCCAACTCCCAGCCGGTGTCCGGCGGGACCAGCATGCCCAACTGGTACATGGTGTGGTCCGCCTACGCCGCGCGATGCATCGAACGGATGCTCGAAACCGGCAAGTCACGCGTCGAGGTGACGCGCGATGCCTACGAGCGCTACAACGCCGCGCTCGATGCCGAGAGCAGGAAGCTGATCCATGTGAAGCCGGAAGGCGGAGCCGACAAGAGCTACTATGTCAACAACGAGCATGGCCGCCGCCTACAGGTGAACATGCCCTGGCCCAGCCCCGAGTTCCACCGGATGTGCACGCAGATCGAATGGGACGATCTCGATTTCGCATAGGGGCGGCGACCGGGCTTGATTCTTGTCGATCGCTCGCCCGGACAACCTGTAGGGGAGACCGTCGCGTTCGAGCAGCCTTTCGGGCGGCAGACGAGAGATCTCGAAGTTATTTCTGGAACTGGCGCCGAAGACTGGACGTTTCCCCGGCTGAAGAGTTCTATGGAACGCGCTGTCGCATGTGATTTCGGACGGCTCTCTACGCAGTTAGAAGAGATCCAATGCCCGAAGAGTGATGGCCGCGATTGCAATCAGCGGTGCGGAAATCGAAATGCCTCCGAAAATCAGTGTGATAACGGCGGTCTACAACGCGGAGAGCTTCATCGTCAGGACAATTAACAGTATCCTCGACCAAACCTTCTGCGACTTTGAGTATATTCTGGTGGACGACGGTTCCACGGACGACAGCGCAGCGATCATCGAGTCGATCGACGATCCGCGCATCCGGTTGCTCCGCAATGACGGCAATCGCAAGCTGGTCTATACGCGAAACCGCGCCATCGCGGCCTCTACCGGGGAATTCATCGCCGTCACCGATCATGACGACATATCGCTTCCCACCAGACTGGCTGATCAGCTGGCGTTTCTTCAAAGCAGACCCGAGGTTGGTCTCGTCGGATCCTGGTACGATGTCATCGACGAAAGCGACCAGTATATCGGCCACCCGATCCGCCGCCGATATTCGGCCGAGGAATTTCGCGCCTCATTACTGTTCCGGAACTTCGTCGGCCATTCGACGGTGATGGTCAGACGTGAAGCGCTGCCGGACCCACCCTATGCTTCCGACTATCCGCTTTGCGAAGACTATTTCCTGATCGCGCAGATCGCGCGCAGACACAAGGTTGCTCTCATCCCGAATGTCTTGGTCCAATACCGGGCGGTCGCCGGGGCCTATACCGAAAAGGCGCGGCCTCAAATGCAGGCGCTCGGCCGCAAGCTCAAGCGCTCGCTGCTCCAAGAACTTGGGATCGACGCAACGGACGATGAGATCGCTATCCACGACAATCTGAGCACGCGCGCCACAGTCCCGACGCCGGATCTGGCATACCGGACCGAGCTCTGGCTCGAGCGTCTGCCGGCGGCCAACGACGTGCATCCTATCTATGACGCCGCTGCGCTCCGGGCGATCGTCGGAAATGAATGGTTCGAATTTTGCCGCGAAGCCTCGTTCCTGGGGTTGAAGACGTGGCGGCGATTCCGCCAATCATCGCTGAGCCGCTATGGTCATTATCAGACGCTCGACCATCTGCGGCTCGTCCAGAAGTGCTTGTTCGCCGAGCTGCATCGATCGGCCCCGATCGGCGAGGTCACGACGCGCCGTGAGGCGCATGGGGCGGATCGCTCTCGAGACTTCCTGAAGAATATCGGGGTATTGATTCACCCGGTCCGCGAGCATCTGGCGAGATCACGAGATCAGCGTAGGCTCTTGCCGAAGAACTGAACCGACGCCCGGATCTTCGCCCGCAGCGTTCAGCTTAGCGGCCTGATGAAGCGCTTTGCAAAATCTTCCATCACGCGCTTCTTGTCGTCGATCGAGGACCTCATCCCGAGGCTGAAGTAAAAGGGATAACTCACGCCCGACGTCATCCCCTGCTCCTCCAGTCGCTTGAACGTGTCGAGATCCGGCGGCGTCGAGAGGCCGATGACGGTTTCGAAGGGCAGATGCGCGCGGCCGGCCTCGGTCCGCAGACGCCGCAGCTCCGCCAACAGCCCGGGCGCCTCATCCGGGGTGTTGCCGTTGCCGATGAACCCGTCCGCTTTCGTTGCGATGCGCTTCAGCGCCGCGGGCGAGCTGCCGCCGAGATAAATCGGAACGGACTTTTCGGGCGCGGGCGCGATCTGCAGGTTGGGGAAGTCGAACATCTGGCCCTTGTAGGAGACCATCCCGCCCGCCCATAGTCTGCGCAGGATCTCGATCATCTCATCCATGCGCTTGCCGCGCTTGTGGAAGTCGACGCCGTAGATATCGAACTCGTCCTTCATCCAGCCGATACCGGCGCCTAGGATGAACCGGTTGTTGGTCAGGATCGCCAGAGTGCCGGTCGCCTTCGCGACTTCGAACGGGCTGCGCAGCGGCAGGACATAGACCGATGTCGAGAACTTCAAGCGCGTGGTGACCGCGGCCATCGCCATGATCGTGATCCAGGCATCCGGATAAGGCCAATCCGGTTTCATGAGAGGCTTGCCGGTCGGCGAGTATGGGTAGGGCGCTTCGACCACTTCCGGGTACACGGCATGATCCGCATTCATCACGCCCTCGAATCCGACCTCCTCGGCGAACCTCGCGACTTCCGCCAATTGCTCGGTCTCCATCCAGGGGACCATCTGCCAGAATTTCACCACCGCCTCCCAACCCTATTGCCCCGAGCGCCTCTCTATCAGCTTGCGCTAAGGTCGGCCATGCCTTCTCAGGGGTCGGGCCGATCGCGGTAGGCTTCGGCAATCTTCCAGGTCGGGTATTCGGGGGGCAAAGCGCTAACGGCGTCGAGGGTCTGCAGCTCGTCCGTGGTCAGCGCGACGTCGATCGCGGCGAGATTCTCGTCGAGCTGGGCCAGCGTGCGGGCGCCGAATATGACGCTGGTGACGACCGGCTGGTGGAGCAGCCAGGCGATGGCGATGCGCGCCACGGGGATGTCGCGCGCGCGGGCGATCGCCTGCATGGCATCGACAATGTCGAAGGTTCGTTCCGTATCGAACGGCATCCAGATTCCGCCGGAAAAGCGGGTGCCCGCGGGAAGCGCGCCGCCGCGTTTGTACTTGCCGGTGAGGACGCCCCCCAGAAGCGCGCCCCAGATGGTGAGCCCGACATTCTGGTGCAGCAGCATGGGCACCTGCTCGCGTTCGATATCGCGCGTGGCGATCGAGTAGTAAGCCTCCGTGACCTCGAAGCGAGACAGGCGTTCGCGCTCGGCGATCCCATTCGCCAGCATGATCTGCCAGGCGGCAAAATTGGAGCAGCCGAGATGACGGACCTTGCCGCCGCGAACGAGATCGCCGAGCGCTCTCATCGTCTCCTCCATCGGCGTCAGCCGGTCCCACTGATGGATCATGAAGACATCGACATAATCGGTGCCGAGGCGCTTTAGGCTTGCCTCGACAGCCGACATCAGGTGGCCGCGCGAGGCGCCGACGCCGTTCACGTCCGTGCCCATCTTCATGCCGGCCTTGGTGGCGATGACGACATTCGCGCGCGGGATTCCGGCCTCCCTGATCGCGCAGCCCAGCCGCTCTTCCGATTCGCCCGCGGCGTAGATGTTCGCGGTATCGAAAAAGTTTATCCCTGCTTCGAATGCGCGCCCGACCATCTCGGTCGCCGCCTTCTGGTCGAGCGCCCCCAGCGGCTCCCAATAGGGATTGCCCTTGCCGCCGAACGTGTTCGTTCCGAGACAGAGGCGCGAGACCAGAAGGCCGGTCCGGCCGAGTACCTTATGCTTCATCGAATGCTCCGTCAGAGACCCATCACATCCTTGACCACCACGGGATTGATGTATTCCTTCCAGTAGCCGATCTTGCCGCCCGCAAAGCGGACAATCCCGAGATACTGATTGCTGTAGCGCTTGCCGTTCGGCCGATAGATCGTGTCGGAGACATATTCGGCGATCAGAAGGTCGGCCTCGACCTGGTCGTAAAAGCGCGTGACCTTATGATTGTAGGGATCGAAGTCAGCCATGCCTTTTTCGGAGGATTCCCGGAAGGCACGCGTGCCGACCATGGTGTGCGGCCAGCTTTCGACCGGCAGGTAGGGCCACTCGAAAACCGCATCGGCGATGAAATAGCGCTCGAACCGGTCGAATTCCTTCCGCCCGAATGCTGTCACCGCCTCGCCGAAAATGCGGCGACGATCGGCGTGGGACAATGCGCTCATTGGCCGGTGATCCTTCAGATGACTTGCGCAACGCGGGCTGCCGCCGCCATTGCGCCTTCGATATAGCCGACGCCCTCGCAGTCGCCGGCCGTATGGACCCTGAACCCCGCGTCTTCGAGAGCCTTGGCGAACGACAGATCGCCCGCGGCGCCTTTGGCGACGATCACGTGATCGGCGCCGATGCTACGGGTCTGTCCATGCGGATTGACATAGGTCACCTGATGATCGCCGATCGCGATATCGCGCGCCTTCGGCAAAAGGGCGACCCCGAGCTCTTTCGCCTCGTGCAGCACCCGCCAGCGGCGCACGATCTGCAAGCCGGCGCCGAATTTTGCCGCATCGTCGATCACCGTCACCCTTCGGCCGCGGTGAGCCAGGAACTCGGCCAGCTCGAGCGCCACCAGCTCCGAGCCGATAATGACGATCCGGCGACCGAGCGGCATCCACCGCGTGCTGGCCTTCCGGATGAGACCAAGATTGCGGCTGATACGCGTCAGCGCGCCGGCTTGGAGCGCAAGCCTGGTCGCCATATCGATCTTGCCGTCCAGCGTGCCGAGATCCTGCCCCAGGACCAACCGCCGCATCTCGTCGCCGCTGAACACGAAGGCACGATCGGCGCCGGGAATCGCGGGCATCGTCCGGACCGCGCCGGTGGCGATCACGATTTCGTCGGGGTTCAGCTTTCGCAACAGCTCGGGCGTCGCGCGGGTCGACAGCCGCACATCGACGGGGCTGTCGGCGAGCTGCCGCTTCAGCCAGTCGACGATCCCCTGGTTGGGCTCATAGGCGATGGACGCGAACTGCGCCGTGCCGCCGAGACGGTCCGATTGTTCGAGCAGGACGACGTCATGGCCTTTGAGCGAGAGGCGTCGCGCCGCCTCCATTCCGGCCGGGCCGCCGCCGACCACGACGATCGTCTTCTTCGCGGCGGCAGGGGTGATCGCCAATTCGCGCTCGAATCCGGTCTCCGGATTGACGGCGCACTTCACGGACCGGCTGAAATAGATCTGGCTGATGCAGGTGTAACAATAGATGCAGGGCCGAACGTCATGGGCACGGCCCTCTTGCAGCTTGCGCGCCAGATGCGGATCGGCCAGCAGCTTGCGGCCCAACGCCAGGAAATCGAACTTGCCTTCCGCGATATGGCGGTCGGCCTCGTCGAGCGCGATGC
>DATGMP010000123.1:0-7323 GCA_035293565.1 Alphaproteobacteria bacterium
CGGCGAGTGCGGCGGCGCCTCGTTCAGCATGGCGATCACGCCGCTGACCAAGGTACGCACCGAGGTCAGCTTCTGCCGTGCGTAGCCTTCATAGGCGAAGCCGGCATCCTGCACGACCTGGGCGTTGATGCGTTCGCGCCAGTTGCGGATCTGGTTCGCCGAAGCCGGCTGGTCGAGCGGCTCGTCGACCGTGTCGGCCACCAGGCGCGTGATCTGCGGCCGTGCCGATTCGATGATCCCACGCTGCTGCCGCACCCGTTCGTTGAAGCCCACGACCCAACTGAGCTCGTTGCCGATCGGCTGCGTGCGCGGCAGGTCCGAGAGCGAGCTCTTGAGCGTCGTGAAGAAGCCGGGCACACGCGTGCGGACGGCCGCCGCCGGTACTTGCGCATCGGGATCGATATAGATCAGCCGACGGTCGACTTGGCGATAGGCTGGCCGTCCCGCAATGGCCCGAATCGCCTCGCGGAATGGTTTGTTGTTCAGCACGGCGCCGTCGATAAAAGGCGCCCTGATCGGGTCGTAACCGATCTGCATGTAGTTGGCGAAATTATGCGCGAGGAAGGCGCCGCGTGTCGGCCATGCGAGCCCATACTGCGCCACCATATCGTCGATCTCCGCGATCTGTGCGGGTGGAAACACGCCGGGAAAGGAAGAGGTTGCGCGGGCGGCGAAGGCCAGAGCCGGGGCGTTTTCGAGTTCGAAGTCGCTCGCCACGTCGCCATTTGCGTAACGGCGATAGCGGAAATGCAAGACGTGCCGATGCTCGAGTTCGCTGATAACCGGTGGGTCGTGGATCGGCATCAGCTGCGGGCAGCCATAATAGTCGGTCACGGTGACGAAGAGGTCGAGCGAATGTCCCGACGGCAGTAGTGAGGCGCGCGGATCCTTGCGCTCACCCATTGTCCTCAGGCCTCGAAGCATCAGCTCGGACATGTGCGGCCCGTCGAGCGGCGGCTCGAACCAGCGCGAGCGGACGAAGAGCGCCAAGTTCTGACGCACCTCCGGATCGAGGATCGAGCCGAACTTGCCGCTGGCGCCCACTGCCCAGACGAAGGGCGACATGAAGCGCTTGCTCCATTTCCGCGCCCGCGCCTCAGGCGCCAATAGCCTGTCGACATCAGCTTCGGCGAGCCAGAGGTCGCGCAAACCGCCCATCGGCAGGTCGTGAGCGAGGGCGCGGGCCAGCATCGTGCCGTTAATGCCGCCGGCCGAGGCGCCGGCGATGATGTCGACGACCACGCGCAGACGCACCGTGCGGCCAATCTCCCGCAGGAGATCGAAATAGACGGCTTCCGTGTCGTATTCGGAATCGTCGCGGTCCGCTCGATCGAAGAATTGGGCCTGATCGCGCGCCGCCGGGTCGACGATCGCATGGAGCGCGGCGGAAGCACGGACCAGCTTCAGGAATTCCTTGCCGATTCCGTGCATATAAATGGCGAGCGAGACGCCGCCGAAATAGACAAGCGCCAGGCGCAGCTCTTTTTCGCGCACGCTATGGTGCTCCGCGCGCTTTGCCGCTCTTCCCGGTTCCGCTGACGCCCATTCCGGTCCCTTTGGATTCTTGGATCGAGCCTAGCCCTTCCGCCGGCCCTGGGCCAGAGGGTCACTTGCCGGGCAGGAGCATCATGGCTGCGGCGACCGCCATGATCGCGGTGCCGATCCATCCCAGCACGATCAGCGATTTGGGCGCGACGAACGGCCCCATCACCGATCGCCGGGAGACGAGCACGATGACGATCGCCATCACCGGCACCGCCACCACGCCGTTGATCACGGCGCTCCAGAATAGCGCCCGCATCGGGCTCAAGGGCGAATATTGGATGACCAGCGCGGCCAGCACGCTGACCGCAATGACGCCGTAGAAGCCGCGGGCGTCGGTCGCCTTGCGCTCGAGCCCCCGCTTCCATCCGACGGCCTCGGCGAACGCATAGGCGCTGGAGCCCGCCAACACCGGTACCCCGATCAAGCCGACGCCCAAGATGCCGGCCGCAAAGAGCAAGAAGGCGAAATTGCCCGCCAGGGGCTTCAGCGCGTTGGCGGCCTGTGCCGCCGTCTCGATCTTGGTCATTCCGGCGGCATGCAGCGTCACGCCGGTGGCGAGAATGATGAAATAGGCCGCGATGTTCGAGAAGAACATGCCGCTCCACGTATCCCATTTGATGCGGCGCAACTCGGGCGCCGCGGCCTTTTTATCTTCGGCGAGCGGTTTGGCGCCGCCGTGCACGTTCATGTCTTCGACCTCTTCGGAGGCCTGCCAGAAAAAGAGATAGGGACTGATGGTCGTGCCGAAGATACCGGTCACTACCGTCGCCGAGTCGGCATCGAGGCGAAGCCGCGGCCAGACCGTCCGGACCGCGACTTCGCGCCAGGGCACATGCACCGTGAACAGCACCGCCACGTAGGACAACAGCGCCAGCGTCAGCCATTTCAGGAAGACGACATAGCGGTGATAGGGAATGAAGATCTGCAGGACCAACGTCGCGATCACGAAGAAGAGCGTCATGGCATGCCGGTCGATGCCGGTGACGAGTTCCGCCACCTCACCCATCGCGGCGATATCCGCCGCAATGTTGAACAGGTTGGCGAAGAGCAACAACAGCACGACGGCATAGAGGACCGGTTGCGGGAAACATGTCTTGATGTTGGCCGCCAATCCCTGACCGGTGACCCGGCCGATGCGTGCGCATATGGATTGGATCGCTCCCATCAGCGGGAAGCTGAGCGGCATCGTCCATAGCATATGAAGCCCGTATTGGGCGCCCGCCTGCGAATAGGTCGCGATGCCGGAAGGGTCGTCGTCGGCCACGCCGGTAATAAGCCCGGGGCCGACGCGCGCCAGCGGATGCTCCTTCAGCCGCTCCCAGAATGATGAACGGATCTTTGCGCTTCGCGGAGCATCGAGTCGTCGGTTTTGGCGCTGCATAGGTCGGACTGGGGCGGTTTCGGTCGGAAAGACGTCTCCCTTGGGCAGGCGTCAAACCTGCCCAAGGGGCGAGACGTTCCCTACCTTCTCTCGTCCATCCGTTTCTCGATCCAGGCGCGGTCGATGACATAGGCGCGGATGGAATCGATCTCGGCTGGGCTGTAGGCGGCGGCGAAGCTCGCCATGCCATGATCGGACAGCACCCCCTTGCCGACGACGTCGAGCCAGCTTTCGCGGCTCGCCAATAGCGCGCTGTGGCGCAAATCGGGAAGGACGCCCGCGCTCTCGGCCGACCCGCCATGGCAATAGAGGCAGCTCTGCGCGAAATGCCGGCCGCCCTCCGCAATCGTCGCGGCGTCGGCGAATTGAGCTGGCGGTTGCGGTTTCGTGATCGTCACGATTTGGCGTGGCGGCAGCTTGGCGGTGCCGCCCAGCGCGAATGTCAGCACGCGGCTCTTGTTGCGCCGCGGCCCGTCGGGGCCCCAATTGCCCTCGCCGGCGTAGAGGCCCGATGATCCGCCATAGCCCGCGAGCACGCTGACATACTGCTTGCCTTGCACCTCGTAGGTAATCGGCGCAGCAAGAATCGCGCTGCCGCCGTCGAAGGACCAGAGCCGGCCGCCTGTTCGCGCGTCGTATATGTTCAGAAAGCCATCATTGTCGCCCTGGATCACGATGCCGCCGGCGGTCGCGAGCACGCCGCCATTGTAGTAATCCGGGTGCGTCGCTCGCCAGGCCTCCTTCTGGTTCACCGGATCCCAAGCGAGCAGGTAGCCTTTCATATTGGCGCGGATTGCGCGCAGCTGCTTCGGGTCGTCGGGAAGCCCGCCTTGGGTGAAGTCGATTCCGAGATTGGCGCCGATCGGACGCGGTTTGAAATCCTTGTCGGTCACGTAAACGCCGCCCAGCTCCTGCGCTGGGATGTAGACGAGCCCGGTCTCCTTGCTGAAGGACATTGGTTGCCAATTGTGCCCGCCGATTCCGCCGGGCATGGCGTCCCAGCGCTTGCCCGTCTTGTCGTAGCGCGCGTCGGGCACGATCTTCGGCCGGCCGGTGTCGGGATCGATCCCGGCTGACCAGTTCAGCGGGACGAAGGGCTTGGCGCTGACGAGCTTGCCGGTCGCCCGGTCGAGGACGTAGAAATAGCCGTTCTTCGACGCCTGCATCAGGACCTTGCGGGTGCCGCCGCCGATTTCGAGGTCGGCCAGGATCATGTTCTGCGTCGCGTCGTAATCCCACTCGTCGCCCGGCGTTTCCTGGAAGTGCCAGACATAGGCGCCCGTTTCCGGCCGTAGCGCGATGATCGACGCCACGAACAGATCATCGCTGTCGCCGGGCGAGCGATAGGCCTTATTCCAATAATCGGCATTGCCGGTGGCCACATAGAGCAGGTCGAGATCGGGATCGTATGCCATTGCATCCCAGACGGTGGCGCCGCCTCCGCCGCCGGCCTCGCTCCACCATTTTCCCGACCAGGTCGGCGCCGCCAGCTTTTCCAGAATCGCGTCCGACGCGGCGCCGTCCTTTTTGCCCGGCTCGCCGGGTACCGTGTAGAAGCGCCAATCAAGCTTGCCGGTCTCGGCATCATAGGCCGAGACGTAGCCGCGCACCGCATAGTCCGCCCCGGCATTGCCGATGATGACCCGGCCCTTGATGACCCTAGGCGCGCCGTCGATCGTATAGGACTTGCTCTGATCCACGGTCAGCGTCGACCAGACCTGCTTGCCGCTTTTTGCGTCGATCGCAATCAGGCGCCCGTCGATGGTGCCGACATAGACTTTGCCGTTCCAATAGGCGGCGCCGCGATTGACGCTGTCGCAGCAGCTCTTGACGCCGGTCTTGCGCGGCACCTCCGGGTCGAATTGCCAGAGCAGCTTGCCCGTCGCGGCGTCGAAAGCCTGCACCTTCGACCAGGCGCTGGTGGTGTAGAGCACGCCGTCGACCGCGAGCGGGGTCGATTCCTGCCCGCGGTCCGTATCGAGATCGTAATACCAGACGAGGCCAAGGTCCTTCGCATTGCCGGCATTGATCCGCGCGAGCGGGCTGTCGCGGCTCTCGTCATAGGTCCTGCCGGTGGTGAGCCAGTTCTGCGGCTCGCGAGCCGCATTGACGATACGGTCCGCGGCCGCTCCGGACGCCGCGGCCGCCGTCTGGGCGATCAGAAGGATCGAGGCCGCAATGACCACGCGTGGGTTGTCGAGTTGTCTCATAGGTCCCTCCCTGCCGTGCTTCCGTTGTCGACAGTGCGGCATGGAATGAGGCCGTTGTCGATCCTCCCTTTCGGGATCATTGTCTGCGTAAGACAATAGGGGAGGGCGGGATGATTTGTAATCGGCGAACCGCGTTACGGGCGACCGGCGGCCTGGCCGCCACGATGCTGCCCGATCTCATGACGAAGAGAGCCATGGCGCAGATGGCGACGCTCAGCTCGATGGTCTTCATCTCCAAGCGCCTGGATGCTTCGACCAAAGACTACCGCGACTGGTATATCCAGCATCACGCGCCGGATTTCCTGACCTTTGCGCGCCCTTATCTCACGCGCTATGCCCAGGATTTCGTCGACCGCTCGCGCATGGGCGTGGCCGACTTCGACTGCATCACCGAGTTCGGCTATCGCAGCCGCGAGGCTCTGGTGCAGCTCCTGAAAATCCTGGAGACGCCGGCGGCCAAGGCCAAACTCGCATCGCACCCGCGACCGGGTTCGAAGCCCGGACCCCACGAGGATCACGGCGGCAGCCGGACCTTCTCGACCGATGAAATGCTCATTGCCGGCAGCCGGCGCGGCTATGATCCGCCGGGGACCCGCAAGCAGGCGGTGCTGCTCAGGCGCAAAGGCGACCCTTCGCCAGGAGCCTTCATTGGCGCGGCATCGCGCTTTGCCGCGGCCGGTGCTGCGAAGGCGCAGAATGATGTGCTTCGCGTCTCGCTCGATCTTGCCGTCCCCGAGCCTGGACGCCCAGCGCCGTTCTTCGATGCCGTGATGCTGATCTGGCCCAAAAACGACGCCGATCCAACCTCACTGTTTCCGTCTCCGCCCGACGAGATGGAGGTCGCGGATATCGTGGATCTGGTCTGCTACGAAACGGTGTTGGCAGCATAGATCCGATACGCCGCGTCGTCGTGCCCGGCGACGACGGTTCAAAAAAAAGGTCGGTCGGGGTCTTGATGACGTCCCGCGCGATGGACTCTCCCAACCCGCCGGCGCATTTCCGCGACTTCTGGACGTGCGCCTATGCGGCCGTCGGGGATTAGTTCAATCCGGCGACGATCTTCTCGGATACGTCCCACAGCTTCGCCGCGAGCGCCGGATCATTGGCATCGGCGCGTGGATTCTTGACGTTGCAATCGGCAAAATAGGCGCCGGAGACATTGGCCGCGCCGGGATTGACCGCGACATAGCATTCGGTCGCCGCGCCCTGCGGCACCGACTTGAGGAAGAGCGCGTCGGCCATCGCATACCCCGGCCTCTCCAGCCAATCCGGCATGCCGAGATTACGGCCGAGATTGGTGTGGATCACGCCGGGATGGACGGCGTTGGCAATCTTCCCGGTTCCGGCCAGGCGCTTCGCCAGCTCCTTGGCGAACAGGATGTTGGCCATCTTGGATTGGCCGTAATTCGTCCAGGGGCCGTAAGACTTCTCGCCTGACAGATCGTCGAAGCGGATCCCTTCCTTGGGAGCGCCCAGATGCGCCGCGCTGCTCAGCATCACGACGCGGCCGTCGGGGGCGAGCAGGTCGAGCAAGCCGGTCACAAGGATGAAATGGCCGATATGGTTGGTGAAGAATTGCAGCTCGTAGCCGTGGGCTTGCTCGAGCTTGGGCAGCGCCATGATGCCGGCATTGCAGAGAATCACGTCGAGCGGCGTCCCCTTGGCCTTGAGCGTTGCCACGCAGGCCCGGACCGAGGCCGGATCGGAAAGCTCGCAGGCGACGCCGGTCGTCTTTCCCGTGACGCTGGCGCAGGCCGCATTCGCCTTGGCCTCGGTGCGCGCCGCGCCGACCACATGCGCACCGCGCAGCGCCAGGACCCGCATCGCTTCGAGCCCGAGGCCGGAGTTGCATCCGGTGATCAGGATCGTTTTGCCGGCGAGGTCGAGCCCGGCGGTCACGTCTTCGGCGGTCGATCCATAACCGAATCCGCTCGGTCCTTTGCCTTTCAACAGCGCGTAAAGGGACATTTGGCTCACCTCCGGGAACAACATACTTTCGATTTCAGCGAATTCCCGCGCAAGGGGCGGAGTGCGCGAGGGGGCAGCCACCTCTAAATCGATGGCGATCCTGGAAGCCGAGGCGAGGAGCCATCACATGAGCGTCGTGTCCATTGACGAGTTTAAGACCATCCCCCGCGCGAGCTTGGCCGCCGGCTTCGTTACCGACGCGGAGCGTTGGGCGGCGAT
>DATGMP010000124.1:0-45116 GCA_035293565.1 Alphaproteobacteria bacterium
CGCGAATCGGCGGGGCTCATCGAATCACATCATCGTCGCGAGGGGAAATCGGCAGGCTTCTGTGAGGGCGCGGGCGCGGACCGAGGCCGCAGGCACCAGCCAAACCGCCCAG
Source organism: Alphaproteobacteria bacterium (assembly GCA_035293565.1). Classification (GTDB taxonomy): domain Bacteria; phylum Pseudomonadota; class Alphaproteobacteria; order BOG-932; family Roseiterribacteraceae; genus DATGMP01. The sequence goes on from DATGMP010000124.1 coordinate 113, forward strand.
AGAGTCAATGGATAAGGCTCCTGGTATAAGCAACGACCGTCGGCTTACCGGTGGTCCCTGATGACGCGTGGATTCGCGCAACCTCGCTCATTCGCGTTGCGAGGAACCCGAACGGATAGGACGCGCGTAAGTCGGCCTTGGTGGTGAACGGAAATTTCTGCAAATCGTCCAGCCGAACCACATCGCTCGGAGCGGCGCCGGTCCTATCGAAGGCGGCGCGATAGTGGGGATTGCCGTGGTAGGCGCGCCGCAGCGTCCCACGCAGACGCTCCAGTTGCAGGTCGCGAAGCTCTCTTACGGAGAGCCTTTCGACGGCGTCCCAGCCCGCCTCATCAGTTAAATCATACATGTCCAGTTTTCCCGAACAGATCGGGCCAGGAAAATCAAACCGCATTCATCGTCAGCAGGTCGTAGGTGGCGGTAATCTCATTATCCTGATTGGTCACCGCCACGCCCCAACGCACTTCGCCCATTTGCTGATTGCGCAGCGTCTTGGACTTGACGCTCAACGCGACTTTCATGGTGTCGCCCGGCTTCATGGCCTTCACGAAGCGAAGTTCCTCCAGGCCGTAATTCGCCAGGACCGGTCCGGGAGCCGGATCGACGAAGAGACCCGCGGCAAAGGAGAGGACGAGATAGCCATGCGCCACACGCCCCCCGAAGATCGGATTGGCCTTGGCAGCTTCCTCGTCCATATGCGCATAGAAGGTGTCGCCGGTGAATTGCGCGAAGTGCTCGATATCAGCGAGCGTGATCGTGCGAGCTTGGGTATGAAGGGTGTAACCCAGATCAAGCTCGCCGTAGCGTTTGCGGAAGGGATGCGCGTCCGCGATCGTCTGCGGCGCACCCGGCAGCTGGCGTTCGACTATCCTCGAAAGGATTCGCGGCGACCCCTGGAGCGCGGTGCGTTGCATGTAGTGTGTGACGCCGCGGATACCGCCCATCTCCTCGCCCCCGCCGGCTCGGCCGGGGCCGCCGTGAACCAGGCTGGGAAGCGGCGACCCGTGGCCGGTGGATTCTTTGGCGCAGTCGCGGTCGATGATGACGATCCGGCCATGGAACGATCCGGCGCCGAGCACGATTTTCGTGGCCGACGCAGGCTCATGCGTGACGATGGAAAGGACGAGAGACCCTTTGCCGCGATCGGCAAGGGCGGCCGCGTCGTCGAGGTCGCGGTATGGCATCAGGGTGCAAACCGGTCCGAACGCCTCGACATCGTGGATCGCACCGGCAGCCCATGGATCGTCCGCACGCAGCAAGACCGGCGAAAGAAAAGCGCCAACCGCGGCATCGGCATCCGTGACCTCGACATGCCCTGGATCGCCGAACACTACACGGGCGACGTTCGAGAGTGCGGTCAGCTTGGCGCGGACATCGTCGCGCTGAGCCCGGCTCACGAGCGGACCCATGCGGACGTCCGGGGAGCGGGGATTGCCGACCGTGATCGTGGTCAATCGGGCTTTCAACGCAGCTTCCGCGGCTTCGATGAGATCGGCAGGAACCATGGCCCGGCGAATTGCGGTGCATTTCTGGCCCGCCTTCGCCGTCATCTCACGTACGACCTCTTGGATGAAAAGATCGAACTCCGGGCTGTCGAGCGCGGCGTCCGGCCCGAGGATCGAGGCATTAAGCGAATCCTGCTCCGCGACAAAACGGACCCCTTCCCGAACCATTTTGGGATGGGCCTTCAGCATAGCCGCGGTTGCGCCGGAGCCGGTGAAGCTGACAACATCCTGACCCGTGAGGTGGTCGAGCAGATCTCCCACCGGGCCCACGATCAACTGCAGCGCTCCTGGCGGCAGGACTCCTGTCTCGGCAATGATCTTGAACGCATGCTCGGCGACCTGGGCTGTCGCGGAGGCGGGCTTGATGATGGCGGGAACGCCCGCCAGGAGCGTCGGCCCCAATTTCTCCAGCATGCCCCAGACCGGAAAGTTGAAGGCGTTGATGTGGACCGCAACGCCCTTGAGCGAGGTCCACACATGCTGGCCGATGAAGCCGCCGGTCTTGCTCAGAATTTCTGGCGCGCCGTCAGTCAGTATGCAGCCGTCGGGCAGCTCGCGACGCCCCTTCGACGCATAAGCGTAGAGCGTCCCGGCGCCCCCTTCGATGTCTACCCATCCATCCTGACGTGTCGCGCCGGTCTGGTAGGACAGTTCGTAAAGTTCTTCCTTGCGCGCCATCACGGCGTCGGCCAACGCCTTCAGAATCTTCGCGCGCTGATGAAAGCTGAGTCCGCCGAGCGCTGGGCCGCCAACGTTGCGCGCATGGACAGCCATGGCGGCGAAATCCAGACCGCCGGACCCAGTCTCCGCGACGACTTCACCGGTAACGGCGGAACGGATCTCGATTAAGCCGCCGGTCGCCTGCACCCAACGACCTTCGGCAAAATTCATCAATCTTGGCGGCTTCATGCCGAAACTCCGATTAGCGGCCGCGAAAGGCTGGGGATCGCTTTTCCAGAAAGGCCGAGACGCCCTCGCGATAGTCGGCGCTGCGACCCAGCTCGCGCTGCAAATCACGCTCAAGGTCGAGCTGAGCGTCGAGAGTGGCGCCGAAAGAGCCGCGAAGCGCCCTCTTGGTCGCGGCCAATCCGCGGGTTGGCGCTGACGCGAAACGCGCGACAAGCGACTCCGCTTCGGCGAGAAGGAGAGAGTCATCGACCACTTTCCAAATCAGGCCCCAGGCCTCGGCCTGCTCGGCCGTAATCGGCTGCCCGGTCAAAGCGAGACCAAGCGCGCGCGCCTGCCCAGCCAGTCGGGGCAGGGTCCACGTGCCGCCTGAATCCGGCACCAGGCCGATATTGGCGAAAGACTGAATGAATTTGGCGCCTCGCGCCGCGAGGACGATATCGACGGCCAATGCGATGTTGGCGCCGGCGCCGGCCGCCACGCCGTTGACCGCGCAAACCACCGGGAGCGGCAGGTTCGTCAGCCGGCGGATCAGGGGGTTATAGTGATCGTTCAGGGACGTACCCAGATCGACGCCGTCGCCGCCCGGAGCGACCGACCGGTCTGAAAGGTCCTGACCTGCGCAGAAGCCCCGACCCGCGCCGGTTATCAGCAGGACCCTTGCCTCGGTGTTAGCTTCGATGCAGCTCAGGGCATGCGCGACCTCCTGGTGCATCTGGACAGTGAAACTGTTCAGGCGATCGGGCCGGTTGAACGTCAGGCGCGCAATACCGGCGCTGAACTCGAACAAGATCGTCTCGTAGGCCATGCGCGATCCCCCGCGTCCTGGTTCGCCCGAATGCAGCGACAGGCGAACGATAAAATAGAATGTCCGGTCGGTCAATTATTGAGTCCAGTGATCGTTTTGGCTAAAGTGCCGATTTCAAGCCGGACTCCTCCGACCCAAACATAGGCCCTCAATGCCGGAAGCCTTCCTCTGTGATGCGGTCCGCACTGCCATCGGACGATATGCGGCGCGCTTGCTGGCATCCGCCCCGACGACCCGGCGGCGACGCCGATCACGGCGCTGATGGCGTACCGTATAACGGCCAGTTATTAATTGACCGATCGGTCGGGTTATTATATAATTGAGCCATCCAAAACGGAGTATCCGCCTTGAAAACGACCGATCTCAACGCTTCCGGTGGGCCCGCTTCGCAAGCTCCGATCGATCCAACCGAGGACGCAGACAAACTGGCCACGTTTGATGCCCGCGTGGCCGCGGACGATTTTATCGAACCCAAGGACTGGATGCCCGAAAACTATCGAAAGAGCCTGATGCGCCAAATCTCGCAGCATGCCCACTCCGAGATTGTCGGTATGCTTCCGGAAGGCAACTGGATCACCCGGGCGCCGACATTGCTACGTAAGGCGGTGCTGCTCGCTAAGGTTCAGGACGAAGGCGGCCACGGCCTCTATCTCTATGCCGCCGCCGAGACGCTCGGCACCAGCCGCGAGGAGATGATCGATGCCCTTCACGCCGGCCGCGCCAAGTACTCCACCATCTTCAGCTACCCGACACCGACCTGGGCGGACATCGGCGCCATCGGCTGGCTGGTCGACGGCGCCGCGGTCGTCAATCAGGTGCCGCTCCAGCGTTGTTCTTATGGGCCGTATGCCCGCGCGATGGTGCGGATCTGCAAGGAGGAAAGTTTTCACCAGCGGCAGGGCTACGAGATCATGATGACCTTGGCCCGGGGTTCACCCGAACAGAAGCGGATGGCGCAGGACGCGCTCAACCGTTGGTGGTGGCCGTCCATCATGATGTTCGGGCCGCCAGACGACCATTCGCCCAACTCTGCCCAGTCGATCCGCTGGCGTATCAAGCGCGAGACCAACGACGAGTTGCGCCAGAAATTTATCGATATCACCGTGCCCCAGGCCGAGGCGATCGGCCTGACACTGCCCGACCCGGAGCTCAAATGGAACGAGGCGCGCGGCGCCTACGACTTCGGTCCGATCGACTGGGACGAATTCTATGCCGCCGTCCGTGGCGAAGGCCCGGTCGCCAAAGAACGCATGCAGGCCCGCATCAAGGCATGGAAAGACGGAGCTTGGGTGCGCGAGGCCGCCAATGCCCACGGGAAGAAACTCCCCAGCCACGCGTCAGTACCGGTTGACAGGCTTCGCACCGGCGACGACTGGTCGCTCTGGGAAGTGTTCATCCGCGCAAAGAACGGCCTTTCCCACAAACATGTGGGTAGTGTCCATGCCGCGGATCCCCGGATGGCGATAGAGCACGCGCGCGATATATATACCCGTCGCCTGGAAGGGGTGAGCCTTTGGGTCGTGCCGTCCGCCCAGATCACCGCTTCGGACCCGGCGGAAAGCGCCGCCCTGTTCGAGCCGGCCGAGGATAAGATTTATCGGCATCCAACATTTTACTCGATCCCAGACCACATCAAGAACATCTGATGCCTGAAGCCGCGAACGTCGCCGAGTCCAACCGGGCGGCTTTAGCTGAGTACGCTCTGCGCCTCGGCGATGACAGCCTGATCCTCGCTCAACAATTATGCGCTTGGTGCGGCCATGCCCCGGCCATCGAAGTCGATCTATCCCTGACCAACCTCGCTCTGGACCTGATCGGCCAAGCCCGAGGGTTCCTAAGCTACGGCGCGCAATTGAGAAGGCTCAATGAGGACGCCGACGCTCTGGCGTTTGGACGGGATGTATTGGACTTCCGCAATTGTCTGCTAGTCGAGCAGCCAGACGGCGATTTCGCACAAACAATAGCGCGCCAGTTCCTATTCTCTTCTTGGCAGCAGCTTTTCCTGGACGTTCTCGCGCAATCTCGCGATGCAACGCTGGCGGGAATCGCAAAAAAGGCTATCGAGGAGGTGTCGTACCACGCCCGCTTCGCCAGCGAGTGGATCGTACGGCTCGGCGACGGAACTGCCGAAAGCCACGCGAGGATGACGGCCGGGCTCGACTGGATGTGGCGCTTTGTCGACGAGCTGTTCGAGACCGACCCCATCGAGTCGGCGTTGGCCGAGCAGGGCCTTGGCGTCGATTGCGCCGGGTTGCGCCCCGCTTGGGACACGGCCATCCGGAAAACGCTCGCCGAAGGCACGCTGCCGATGCCGGCCGTTCGACGAAGCGTCACCGGCGGTCGCCAAGGTCGCCACACTGAGCATCTCGGGCGCTTGCTCGCCGACATGCAGTTCCTCCAGCGGGCCTATCCCGGCGCGAACTGGTGACGTCATGAGGTCGATCAACCCTCGTTCGATCCGCAAATACGTTTGAAATCCTGATCATGTCGCTCGACTCGACTTTTCATCCGCTGAGGATCGCAGAGATTCGCCGCGAGACCGCCGACTCGATCTCCGTCCGATTCGAGGCGCCCGACGATCTGGCGACGCTCTATCGGTTTGAAGCTGGTCAGCATCTGACCTTGAGGACCGTTCTCGCGGGTGAGGATCTGCGCCGCAACTACTCTCTCTGTACCTCACCGCTGGACGGCGAGTTGCGGATAGCGATCAAACTGGTCGCGGACGGCCGCTTCTCCACCTGGGCCCACGCGCAGTTGCAGGAAGGCGACCTCATCGAGGTGATGGCCCCGATCGGTCGCTTTACCTGGGGCTTTGATCCAGCCGCGTCGCGACGGTATGTCGGCTTTGCCGGTGGATCTGGGATTACTCCCGTATTGTCGCTTCTGAAAACGGCGCTGAGAGTCGAGCCGCAAAGCCGCTTTACGTTGTTCTACGGCAACCGCGCGACTGCTTCGATCATGTTCCTCGAAGATCTGGCGGCGCTGAAGAACCGCTATATCGATCGCGTGCAAATCTATCATTTTCTGGAGGACGAGGCCGAGGAGATAGAGCTCTTCAACGGGCGGCTCGACGCGGCGAGATGCGGCACCGTATTGGATCAATTGGTTGACGTTGCGGGACTCGACGCCGTCTTCATTTGCGGCCCCGGCCCCATGACGGATGCTGCGGAAGCGGCTTTGACGGTCAGGGGCGTGCCCGCCGAGCGCATCCTGATCGAGCGGTTCACGACCGCGCCGCCGTCCGCCCTTCAAGCAGCAACCATCGCGGCCCTCGTCGAATGCGCGGTGGGTGCGAAGATCTCGGTTCTTCTTGACGGCCGTCGGGCGACGATTGCATTTGATCCCGCAAGGGGGACCATCCTCGACAATGTTCGGGCTGCCGGCCTGCCCGCTCCTTTCGCCTGCAAAGGCGGGGTCTGCGCAACCTGCCGAGCCAAAGTCATCTCCGGAACCGCGCAGATGAAGGGCAATTACGCTCTGACCGCCGACGAGGTTGCGCAGGGTTACGTCCTTACATGCCAGGCTCTTCCAACCAGCGACGACGTATTCGTGACCTACGACGCCTGAAAATTCATGTGGAGTGCACCCTAAGAATAAGACGAAGAAGGGAAACAGTTGAGAAAAACCCCGAGACCAATCGACAGGGCGATCAAATCGACAGGCTCGACTCAAGCAGGTTGACACCGCCTTGATCGCTTTCCTACGTCGTTCCTGAGCATCATACCGCGCCGAGCCTTTAGCGATTTCACGCAGTGGAGATATTGGTGATCCCAGTCGAATACACATTGCACGGTGATGTCGCGGTTCTTGCGGTGAATTATCCGCCGGTGAATGCGCTCAGCTACGCCGTCCGTGACGGCATGATGAACGGCGTCAAGCGCGGCCTCGCGGATGACGCGGTGAAGGGTCTGGTGATTATCGGCGGCGGAACGACGTTTATCGTCGGCGCGGACATCACCGAGTTCGGCACGCCGAAAGCCATCGCAAGCCCGCGCATCCGGGATATTCAGGAAATACTGGACGCGAGCGTGAAGCCTGTCGTCGCGGCGATCCACGGCGCAGCGCTAGGCGGTGGCCTCGAGCTCGCAATGGCCTGCCATGTGCGCATCGCGGTCAACAGCGCCAAGGTCGGCTTGCCGGAGGTGAAGCTTGGGCTTCTTCCCGGCGCCAGTGGCACCGTCCGGCTGCCGCGTCTCGTCGGCCCGGAAATCGCGCTCGAGCTGATCACATCCGGCGATCACGTTTCGGCCGCGCGGGCGCTGGAGGTCGGCATCGTCGATGCGATCGTGAACGACTTGCTGGATGGCGCGATATTCGACGCGTTCCGAGCCGAGGTCGCCAAGAAAGCGCGCGGTCAGTTGGCGCCGTTCAAGATCATCGACTGCATCGAGGCGGCCTGCTCCAAGTCGTTCGCCGACGCCATTGCCTTCGAGAACGAGGCCTTTCTGTCTTTGCTGAACGGCGATCAGCGCAAAGCCCTGGTCCATTATTTCTTCGCGGAACGCGAGGCCCGAAAGATCCCCGGCATCGGCGTGGATGTGAAGCCCCTGGCCATCGACAAGGTGGCATCGTCGGCGCCGGGCTGATGGGCGGCGGCATCGCCATGGTCTTCGCCAACGCCGGAATCCCAGTCAAGCTGCTGGATATCAATGCCGATGCGCTGGCCCGCGGCCGCGGCGCAATCGAGAAGAACTATGCGACTTCGGTGTCGCGCGGATCGATCGCACAGGCGAAGATGGACCGTTCGCTCTCGCTGATCGCGCCGACGACCGACTACAGCGCGTTGGGTGATGTCGATCTAGTGATCGAAGCGGCCGTCGAGAATATGGGATTGAAGCAGAAAATCTTCGCCCAGCTCGACGCTGCGACCCCGCCTCACACCATTCTGGCCTCGAACACATCGACACTCGATATCGACCGGATCGCCTCGGCGACAACACGGCCGGAGAAAGTTGTCGGTGTCCATTTCTTCGCTCCGGCCAATGTGATGAAGCTGCAGGAGAATGTCCGGGGCGCAAAAAGCGCGCCCGACACGCTTGCGACCGTGATGGCGCTGGGCAAGCAACTCGGCAAGATTCCCGTTCTCGCCGGCAATTGCGAAGGCTTTATCGGCAACCGGATGTACGATTTTTACACTAGCGAGTCCGAATTCCTGCTTGAGGAAGGCGCCACGCCGGAGCAGATCGATCGTGTGGCCGAAAGCTTCGGAATGGCGATGGGGCCGGCGGCGACGCGAGACCTTTCGGGCCTTGAAATCCGGCCTAGGCTGGAGCAACGTCGTGGGCGGCGTGGTCCGGCGCGCTTGATCGCCTGACCGAGCTAACGCGTTCCTACTCGAACAACTGCGTGAGGCCGATTCCGGTAGAGGACTCCGCAAACCCCTCGGGAACGCCGCCGTGTTTACCATCGGCCGTCAGTCCAGTTCGAACAGACCGGCCGACCCCATGCCGCCACCGATGCACATGGTGACGACGACGCGCTTCGCGCCCCGCCGCCGGCCCTCGATCAGGGCATGGCCGGTCAGTCGGGCGCCGCTCATCCCATAGGGATGACCGATGGTCTTGAACGGCACGATCGGGGCGAACCGGGCCGAACGGCTCGTCGGTCATCAGCAGGCTGTTGTCGGGAAGGTCGGTGATGACTGTAGGGTCGAAGAAGAATCCTGCGTTGCCGCGCCGCGCTCCGCCGGTTCGAACCTTGCCGCCCTTATCCCGCGCATCGGTGACAAATCGTTCCTTCCCCAGGGAAACGATTGAGTTCACGGCGATAACGTGAGGGAGACTTGCCGGTCCAGGTATTGAAGGCGCGACAGAATGCAGTTGAATCGCTTAATCCAACACGGGCCGCGATCTCGCCGAAAGAAAGTCGCTCATCCGATAGAAGAGTTAATGCCATTTCATGGCGGCACTGTTCCTTGATGGCTTTCAAAGATGAACCTTCTTCAGCAAGGCGGCGCTTTAGGGTCGTTAGGCCTATGCTGAACTGCGTCGCCAGCTCAGGGGCTGTCGGTAGTGGCGTTCGCTGCACAAGCGCGGTGTTGAAGATGTGGCGCACGCGTTCCGATATCTGAGTTTGCCTTGATTGGACGGTTGAGAGATCAAACGGAAAATTCCGTGAAAAATCACCAAGTTCCAGCGGGGTGCGAACGACTGGATATTCCAGGTAGCGAGCCGGAAATTTCAACGCGTCACATGGAGCGCCATAAACAATTTGATTGGGCAGTAATTGGGCGATTGCTTCATCGTCGATAAATTGCACATAGCATACTTCAATCGTGAGCGGCTCGATATCTTCGCCGATCAGCCAGCCGAAAAGCCGATGATAGGCCGATAGACCGGTAACATCGGATAGAAAGGCGCTAGCGTCATGTTTGGCTCTTAGCGAGCCCATGCGGAACTCCGCCTGACGGCCGCTGACATGCAGCGATATCTGGCCCGCTCGGTGTTCAATCATTGCCGAGAATGCCGAAGCGCGTGCGATAGCAGCTGACAACGTGTTGCACGTGATGACGCAGTGGCAGAGCATTCTGAATTCATCGCTCGAAAGGGGTAATAGCCCTGTATTGATCCGAGCATAACGATCGAGAATCCCGATGCACTCCCGGTAGATGGCAATAAACTGGTCCTGTGTGAGCTGAACGCGGCCGGCAGTTTTACGCCAATTCGCTCGGGAGCTGGCAACCCCGGCGCGTTCCAATATTGCGCTTACATCACCCCCGATATCTTCTACTACCGCCAACAACGCGCGCGCCAAACTCGCGGATGGATACTTCGGCGCGGGCCGTGAAATGTGCTTGGTCATGCCGTTGGTCCGTTCCGTAATGATCTTTGGTCTATTTGGTCATTTACCGTTCGCATAGGCACATTGCAAGATCACCCCCGCTTCCGATCCCGACGAGAGAAGCGTCAGCCACCGGGCTTCGAACGCAGCGATTTGGAATATTGGGGAAGAAATGTCCTGCCACCATGCCGCCGCAGCGCATGTCATCGTTGCGGACCTTTATCATGATGGTGGACGTATTTCCTTCCGAATAAAAATAAATTCAATTTTTTCAAAAGGGGGAAGAACATGAAGCGCGATATTACTTTGTCGGCAACGAGCGCGATTGGCCTGCTATTGGCCCTTGGCCTATGTGTTACGTTTCCTCGGCCGGCGGAGGCGCAGGAAGCCGACCGAACGCAAGCCGGCTCACCGAGTGGACAGCTTGAAGAGGTGGTGGTCACGGCGCGTCGTCGTGACGAAAAACTTCAGTCGGTCCCTATCGCAATCACGGCGATGAGCGGGGCGCAGATTCAAGAGAAATCGATCACGTCCGCGCAGGACCTTCAGCATTACGTGCCCTCGCTGAATGTCAGCATCTCCACGCAGCGCGATACGGCGTCCTATACGATCCGCGGCCAGGGTTACACGCTGGGCGCCGGACCGGGTGTCGTGTCTTATTTCGCCGAAGTCCCGGTACCGCCACTCTACTATTCTTCCGGTCTGCAGCCGGCGGCCGGCGGCCCCGGTCTTTTCTACGACCTGGAAAACCTCCAGGTGCTCAAAGGGCCACAGGGCACGCTCTTCGGGCGCAACACGACCGGCGGCGCCGTCCTCATAGAGCCGAAGCGGCCTACCAAAACGTTCGAGGGGTACTACCAGCAGACGGCTGGAAGTTATCACGATCTGGGCGAACAGGGCGCGGTCAACGTCCCGGTCATCGACGATGTGCTGAACGTGCGGTTTGCCTTCGATCGGCAGTCGCGGGACGGTTTCACCAAAGACGTCACGAACGGCCGCGATTTGGACAACCGAGATTACTGGGCCGGCCGGCTCGGCATCACCTTCCGGCCGACCGATTGGTTCGACAACTACCTGCTGGTTTCGAGCCTCTATTCCGACACAAACGGTACCGGCACCAGCCTGATTGCGATCAATCCGGCTACCTTGCCCGTTCCGGCATTGCGCCCCGGCCTGATCGCGGCCTATGCCGAGCAGCAGGCACTCGGCCCGCGGGCGACGACGGACGATGCCTACACACTGCTGAAATACTGGGTCTACGGCGCCACCGACATCGCGCGGCTGGATATTTCGGACGATCTCTACATCAAGAACATCGCGAGCTACTACGAAATCAGAGACACGCAGGGCCAGGATCAGGACGGAAGCTCGCTCGCGATCCTGAATCAGCAGCCGCCTGTCGGGCAGTGGGGCGAGGAATATTCCTTCGCGACGGAAGAATTGCAGCTTCAGGGCAAGAGCCTGTCCGATGCGCTGAATTGGGTCATCGGCGGATATCTGGAGTTCGATCACCCGATCGGATCGGGTTACCAGACATCGATTCAGCTGGGCGCTCCGTCGCGGCAGATCGGCTATGAGAACCAGAGAAGCCAGGCGGTCTACGCCCAGGAAACGTACGACCTCGGCAATATCGCCGACGTTCTGGACGGGCTGAAGCTGACCGGCGGATACCGCTATACCTGGGATTTCCGCTCCGATTATTCGTTCTTCTACAACCCGAACACCTTGGCCTGCACGCAGAAGCCCGGTCAGTCCGTTCCGAACTGCGCCTTCGCGGGCGACGCGAATTTCTCGGCGGGCACCTTTACAGCGGGTCTCGACTACCAGATCACTCCATCGACGTTGCTCTACGTCACCGTCAGAAGCGGATACAAGGCCGGCGGATTCAACCTCACCCAGGCCGGCACCGGCAACTTCAAATTCCAGCCTGAGCACATCAAGGACGTGGAAATTGGCGTTAAATCGGACTGGACAGTATTCGATATGCCGGTCCGCACCGATGCCGATCTCTTCCACGACGACTATAGCGGCATCCAGAGGACGGTCGCCTTCATCAATCCTGTCTCGCACCTGATCGGTTCGGCCACGCTCAATGCCGCCTCCGCGACGATCGAGGGCTTTGAGTTCGAAGGAACGATCAAGCCGATTGATCGCGTCGAAATTACCGCCAACTATTCTTACGACCACGCCACCTACAATCAGTTCGTAAGCGCCGGCGCGGATCTCTCCAATCTGCCCTTCCCGTTCGTATCGAAGAACAAATACAGCGTCACCGCGAAGTACGCGCTGCCGGTCCCGGACTCGATCGGCGCCATCAACGCCTCGGCGACCTATTCGTGGCAGGGCGCGTTCTGGTCGGCGGCGGCGCTGACCCGAATTCCGGACGGCTATATCGGCAATTACGGCCTGCTGAATCTTAGGCTCGATTGGAACGACATCGCTGGTTATCCGCTCGACGCCTCGTTCTTCATGACCAATGCCACGGACCAGACCTACCGCATCGGCACCTTCTCGATCATTACCTCGCTCGGCTACAACCAGGCCTTCTACGGCGAGCCCCGGATGTGGGGTTTCCAGCTGCGCTATCGCTTCGGCGGCGCGTCCGAAGGGCAGGCGATACAACCGGCGGCCTACGTCCCGCCCGCGGCGCAGACTCCAGTCTCCGTATCGAAGTCCTACATGGTGTTCTTTGACTTCAATAAATCCGACCTGACCCCGCAGGCCGTCGAGATCGTCGACACCGCAGCGAAGAATGCCGGCCCGGCGAAGGTGACTGAAATTACCGTGACCGGGCATACCGATACGGTCGGCTCCGACGCCTACAATATGCGCCTGTCGAAGCGCCGGGCGGAATCCGTCGCGGCTGAGCTCGAAAAGCAGGGTATCCCGTCCAGCGAGGTCGAAATTGTCGCAAAGGGCAAGCGCGATCTGCTGGTTCCGACCAGGGACGGCGTGCTCGAACCGCAAAACCGGCGCGTTCAGATCGTCTACGTCAACGGTGCAACGTCGTAAGGGGAACGCCGATGAACCCCAGCCATTCGCTGGCTCTGCTGCTCGCTCTAGCCGGTATGGGATCAGGCGTCGCCCGCGGCGCCGACCCCACGCTGCTCGGAACCGAGGACCAGCAGCAGCTCGACCGTAAGACCCTGGAAATCGTGGCTAGGCCGGATTTCCAGGACGGCGTGCGCAGGCTCGAAGCCATGTTCCGCGCCGATCCGATGGCCGCGAAGCCGGAGGAGGCGAAGACCATCCGGCAGGATAGCGACGCGATCGCCTACATGGCGCTGCAATGGGCCGTCGACAGCGACCCGGGCCGGCCGAAGCTGATGTGGATGGGCGAGGCGCCGCATCGATGGTTCGGGATGGATATCCCCTGGGCGTCCTACGGCTTCCAGAACCAGGACGATATCTACCGCCAGGTCGCGATTGATCCGACCCGCCGATATGAAATCACCGGCCGTCGATCCGCGAATCCGCCGGTGCAGGCCCGCTTCGGGCTCTTTCGCTCGGTCATCGATGAGATCCCTGCCGGCCTGCAGGGCGACGACATCGTGACGGCGCCTGACGGCAGCTTTACGATCACCATCGATTCCGACCCGGCGAACGGGCGCCAAAATCACATTCAGTCGACACCGGATACACGCCTGCTGGTTGTCCGGGACGTCCTTTCCGGCTGGTCCACACAGACCCCGCCTATGCTTGCCATACGCACGGTAGGCGGCCCTCCTCCTGCCCCGTCTCCCAGCGACGACGAGATGGTGCACCGTTCGATGGACCTCGCCTCCACGATGGTGCGGGCGTGGCTCGGCGTATACGGCCCGCGGATTTACAAGGTCGCGCCCAACACGATTGCCCAGCCTTTCGGGCGCGTCGGTGGTTGGGGTTATCTCACGATGAGCCATTTCGACCTTAAGCACGATCAGGCGCTTATCGTCACGCTAGACACGGCCAGCGCCGCCTATGTCGGCTTCGAGCTTGGCGACACTTGGGCGGTCCCGCTCGAATTCGTCCACCACACATCCAGCCTCACGAACGGCCAGACAAAGCCGAACCGCGACGGGACGATCACCTATGTCATCGCCGCGAAGGACCCGGGCGTCTTCAACTGGCTGGACGCGGAAGGCATGCCTGCCGGAACCTTCGCGATTCGCTGGCAGAGGCTGGCGAAGGCTCCCATCGCAAGCGCCGTCGTTTCGACGGAAGTGGTCAAGCTCACGGAGCTGAAGGCGCATCTGCCGGCGGACACAGTTTGGGTGACGCCAGGCGAAAGAAAGGCGCAGATAGAAGCGCGCGAGGCCAGCTGGAACCGGCGGCTGCACTGACCTGAACGGGGAGGCGGTATGAAAGCGGACGTCGCCAATGAGAGATCGGAGCGGTTTTGATGATCGCTTTGGAAGGGCGGATGCACTCCGTTGGAAGTGGGTTACCGTGGGTTTGCGGACTCAACGAACCCCGGAGTGCATCCATGTCTTACGATTACCACATCGGCGTCGACTATCACAAAGCCTACAGCCACATCGTCGTTCAGGACACGGCCGGCAAGACGCTGCGCTCGGGCCGCGTGCGGAACGACAGCCGCTCGCTCGCGGGCTTTCTGTCGCCCTACTCGGACAATGCCCACGCCGTTCTGGAGGCGACGCGCAACTGGACGGTGATGTTCGACTGGCTGGACGAGCTCTGCGAGGAGGTCGTGCTGGCCCATCCGCTGAAGGTGAAGGCGATCGCGGACGCCAAGATCAAGACGGACAAGATCGACGCGACGATCCTGGCGCATCTGCTGCGGACGGACCTGATCCCGGCGGCGCATGCGCCGAGCTTGCGCGCTCGAGAGGCGCGCTCGGCGCTGCGCGAGCGGATGTTTTACGTGCGGCTGCGCACGATGGTGAAGAACCGCATCGTCACGGTGTTCGACCGCTATCCGGAAGAGCGGGCCAAGCTGAAGCCTTTGAGCGACCTGTTCGGGGCGGGGCGCAAGCAGTTGGCCGAGATCGCGGTGAGCGAACTCGATCGCATTCAGATCGACCGCAGCCTGGCCCTGATCGGCGATCTCAACATCCAGATCAAGGAGAGCGAAGCGACGATCAAGGCGCAGAGCAAAGGCAACGCCAATGTGAGGCGGCTGAAGACGCTTCCCGGTGTGGGCGAGTTCTTCGCGCGCCTCATCGACGCCGAGATCGACGACATCGGCCGCTTCCGCTCGGCGGCCAAGCTTGCGGCCTATGCCGGGCTCGTGCCCTCGACCTATTCCTCGGGCGGCAAGACCTGTCACGGCCGGATCATCAAGCAGGGCAACAAATGGCTGCGCTGGGCCTTCGTCGAGGCGGTGGCGCCGGCGGTCGCCGGCGATCCGGATCTCAAGGCCTATTACGAGCGCCTGAAGGCGACCAAAGGCGCCAACCGCGCCAAGGTGGCCACGGCACGCAGACTTCTGACCATTGCCTTCCAGCTGTTGCGCGACGGCCGCTCCTATGAGCGGCGCGGCGCCAGGCCGGAAAGCGGATCGAAACTATCCCGGCTGTCCTGATCGCCTCCTAGCGAGCCCGGCAAGGCTGGGCTGCGCTCTCCGGGAGAATGGGAAGTCGGGAGCCGAAGACCACAATGTGACCGCTGCCGATCGGCGCGGGCACGGATCGGAGAATGGCTTGAAGAGCCAGGGACCAGGCGCCTGGTCCCTCACCGATCAACTCGTCCGCAGCGGCGTCGATGCGGACCGGAAAGGAAACGAACCCAAGGAAATCCGCACCTCACATCAGGTGCAAACCCCCTTGAGTTCTTTCATTGGAGGAAAGCGATGCATCGATATTCGCGCCGGGGGTTGCCGCAGGCTGTCTTCCTGCTGCTCGCGCTACTTCCCTTCCCGTGCGACGCGGCTGACGCCCCGCCGCTCCGCCACCATGGCAGCAAGCGCCCAAGGCGCCGGATGGAGCACCGAATATCGTGCTCATCCTGCTGGAGGATGTCGGCTTCGCGGCTAGCAGCAGCTTCGGCGGCCCGGCGGAGACGCCTTATCTCGATCGCCTCGCCGCGCAAGGGCTTCGCTACATCGACTTCAACGACGCCGCTCTCTGCTCGCCGACGCGCGCCGCGCTCCTATCCGGCCGCAATCACCACAGGACCGGGTTCGGCACGGTCACCGAGATCGACAATCCCAACCGCGGCGATACGCACGCGGTCATTACGTCCACCGCGCCATTGCCGGGGGCGAGGTAGAAGTTGCCTTCGAATTCCAAAAGACCGACCCGCAGAAATGGGGCGGCGGGACCGGGCGGCTCTATATCAACGGCAAAGCCGTCGGCGAGGGCCAAATCCCCAAGTTCGGCTTCGCGTCGGAGATCGACACCTTCGCCATCGGGGCCAATCATGGCTCACCGGTGAGCGAGAGCTATGCGGCGCCGGCCGCGTTCAGCGGCAAGGTCGAAGATGTCCGCATCCAGCTTCAGTGATCTTAGAACCGGCGCGTCCAGATCGTCTATGGCGGCGACCTGGGGTCGTAACTCTCAGAGGGTATATGTCCGCGCGCGACGCATACACCTCACTGAGATCAGTTACGGTTCGTAACGCCGCCACGCGGTCGGTCGAAATGCCAATGATGGAGGGCAAAATGCGGAAATGGATGCTGGCCGGCATAGCCGCGCTGGTCGTGGCTGCGATGATGGGGCACGCCCACGCGGGCGACACCGGCAAGGCGAGTGCGGGAATACTCGTCACGCAGGATCAACGCGCCATGGAAGCAAAGGCGCGGAGGCTGTTGCGGGCCCCTGCGGTACAGCAGGAGATCTTTCGCTCCGTCACTTATTTGAAAGGCGTTCGGGCCGGCAACTCGGCGGACGACCGGACCGAGCGCGACAGTTACGTCCACGATTTGGCGTATGGCTTGGCGCTGATCGTTGTCGATTCCGATCCGGACCGCCCGCGCATATTATGGGACGAGTTCCCTGGCGCGCATTGGGGCTACGAAAATCCCGACAATGTGTACAGATATTTTCCTGTGTCGCCGGATGCCCGATATCAGATCATCGGGCGGCTCGGAACCAGCGACCATGTGTCTTTCCAGCTCAGTGATGGCGGCGGACAGATGTCGGGGCATCTGGACAACGTCGTGGGGCATCTAGCTTCAGAGGATCTGCGGGTGGCGCCCGACGGTTCCTTCTCGGTCGCGCTCGGCCCCGACGCGGCCGATGGGCGTCCCAACTACTTGCAACTGGTGGCAGGGGCGAAGCAGGTGATGATCCGGGACACCATGTCGGACTGGTCCGAGGTTCCGATGACCTTGCAGGTCCGGCGCGTCGGCGGTCCGCCGCATCGCGCTCCAACCGACGACGAGCTTACCGAGCGCATCGCCTCTGCCCTCGCGGCCTCCGTGAAACTGTGGGTGCAGGTTACCGAAAAATATAATTATGCCGTCGCACCGAACACGCTTCCGAGCCCTATTGCGACCGGTCATGGCGGCCTGCCAGGCCAGTACCTTACGACAGGAAATTTTGACCTCACCGACGATCAGGCGCTCGTGATTACGGCGCGCAAGGGAACCGCGCGGTATCTCGGATTCGAGCTCGGCAGCAATTGGTACATCTCGTTTGAATACGCGGCCCACAGCAGCAGCCTATCCAACGGTCAGGCGGCCGCGAATCCGGACGGTTCTTATACCTACGTCATCGCTCTGCGCGATCCCGGCGTGGCCAACTGGCTGGACCCTGTCGGCCACCACACCGGCCTCACATTGATGCGCTGGCAAGGGCTGAACGGGCCCTTGAAGCCGGAGGACGCACCGGTGGTCAAGCTGGTGAATATCGCCGACTTGCCGCAAGCGCTGCCGCCAGGAACGCCAATAACAACGCCGGCCGAACGGCATCGCCAGATGCTGCAAAGGCAACATCAGGTGGAATGCCGACGGTCGGCTCAGCCATGAGGACGCGATCATGCTCAAGCTTTTAGGACAGAACATTAGCCTGTTCTTTGTTTTTATTGCGCTTGCGATGGCGCCATCCTTTGCCGTTGGCGCTCCGCTGGAGAAAAGAATCCCGCTGAATTATAAAGATAGAAGCGAAATAACCGATCTATTCTATGAATATAGTTATTATATCGACAACCGAGCGGGTGAGGCTTTCGCGTCGACCTTTACGCCGGAAGGCAAGTTGGATTTCCCGGGCGTCGTCGTCCAAGGGCACGATCAACTCGTCGCATTCGGCTCGCGCCCCGTCGAAGACAAAATTCGCTTTCACTTTGTCGGGGATATTCTTCTCGTCCAGGTTACGCGGGGGCATGTCCGCGCCAGGTCAATGGTCATCGTCGGCCTGCGGGACAGCCACGGAAAGTCGCCGACCACGTTCGAAGGATGCGGCATTTATGAGGACGATATCGTCAAGACCCCCGTCGGCTGGCGGTTCGCCCATCGTCACGCCGATGCGACCATCCCGATTTCCCGGGAATTCCTGTTGCCCAACACGCCGGGTGGGTAGGCGCATGATTAGATCAATCGGGGGGAGTTCGTGTGGATATGAAACCATGGAAGCGCCGAGGAGCCACCACCGGCTTGATCGACGGCATTTGCGGCAAACGGCCGAAACGCGCCGATCGCGTCAAAGCAGAAGGTACGTTCGCGAATCTCCTGCATGACGCATTTAGGATTACGTAACCGACCGCGACCGCGGTCTTAGGAGTGCGATTATGAGTAGCGCATTGAATATGATCCCGGCTCTCGGATCGCCCGGAACCGCCGTGATTGTAACGGGTGGCGCATCAGGCATCGGATTGGGGTCGGCAAAGGCGCTGGCGGCGGTCGGTCGACCGGTGGCGCTGTGGGATATCAACCAAGCCAAGGCTGAGGCATCCGGCGCGGCAATCCGCGCCGAATACGGCGTAGAGGCGCTGGCCGTCGCGATCGATCTACGCGACCTGCAGGCGATGGGCCCGGCGCTGACCGAGACCCGCCGTGCTTTTCCCCAGATCGGTGGATTGGTCCATTCTGCCGGCATTGTCGATACCGACTCGCTGGAGGGTGTCACGCCCGAAAACTGGGACGATGGCATCAACACACATCTACGCCCGTTGATTCTGATGGTTCAGGCGATGATGGACGATTTTCGCGCCAATCCCGGCTCGGCCGTCGTCGCTATCACGTCGATCAACGCGACGTTGGGCAACGCGCTCAACCCGATCTATACCGCCGCGAAAGGCGGGATGCTGTCGCTGGTGCGCTCATTGGCCGACCGGCTCGCGTACGATAAGGTCCGGATCAACTCGGTGTCGCCCGGTATGATCCTGACACCAATGATGCAGCCCGCGGTTGACCATGTGCCAAGCGGGCATTTCGAGCGGCGCATCCTGATGGAACGGCTCGGTGACCCGGCTGAAATCGGGCGGATGGTCCGCTTCCTGCTATCGGATGAAGCCAGCTATGTCACTGCCGCCGAATTCGTCGTCGACGGCGGCAACATCTCATCGCAACGGCTATAACCGAATCTCAGGTGGCTGTCGCCCTTCATATCGGTTCCAGGAGGAAAAATGCAATTGTTTAAAGCCGCGTCCTTGCTGCTATGGCTGTCGTCCTTAGCCATTGTAATCGCTACGCCGACATCAGCTGGCGAAGTACAATCGATGGGGCCGAAAGGAAGTGATGAACTTGCAATAGCGACAAATCACCTGATCGATTCGATACGGGACTCTGCGAAGCTCGTGGAGGACGACCCGTTCTATCGAGACCCGGAAAATCGCGCCGCCGGCATTTCCTATCTCAACGCGATGATCTTCCGGACGATCGAGGAAGACATTCTCTTGGATCGCGACTTTCCATACTTCAGCGTCATGGATTTCAGATCTCGAGAGGGCGGCGACAATCCCGACCAGCGCTATCTCTATTCCCAAATTCGTGGCGGGAAGAGCTATCGAATCTGGGGGCGCATGGGCAAAGATCAGGTCGGAATGGAATTCGAAGTCCTTAAGGGCTATCCGTGGGTCCCGAATAGCAATTCGCGAACGGTTGCGACGCTCGACACCAAAGACCTTAAAATCGGCAAGGACGGAACCTTCGAAGTCATCCTCTCCCCTAGCCGACAGGCAGGCAATTGGATCGAAAACCCGGTAGACGCTGACCGAGTCTTATTGCGCCAGACATACAGCAAATGGACCAACGCTCGACCGGGCGAAGTGCATATTGATCCGCTCGGAGAGGAAGGGAATCTCAAGCCCCGCCTAACTGACGCGGAAATGGTGCGTAGGCTCAACCTTGCCGCTAACAATCTCCTCCACAACGTAGTTCCTGCTTATCCGGCTATGGTCCGACGCAATAATGTAGAGAAAATTCCGGCTAATACGCTTCCCGCCAAACCATATAGCGCCGTTGCAAATGGCGGGCCGAAAGGCCGATATTATTCAAGTGGGCATTTCGACTTGAGGCCTGATCAAGCACTTCTTATTACTGAATGGCCGATTAGTAGTTGCTATTACCAAGGAATCCAGTTGACTAATCTTTGGTGGTCGTCAATTGAATACGCCAATAGACAGTCCAGCCTGTCACGTGATCAAGCTTATCTGAGCACGGACGGCGCTTACCATTTCGTCGTTTCAGCCGCTGACCCGGGTGTGCAGAACTGGCTCGATACCGGCGGCTTCAAGCAGGGCATCGTAATGCTCCGGATGGACTGTGCTGACCTTGGTGCATTTCCCGCGGGCAAGGAGCCGACTGCACGCGTCGTCGACTTGCCAGATGTATTGAAATCGCTGCCGGGGAATACGCCACGCGTCATGCCGGAGGCCCGCAAGGCGGAGATTGCTGCGCGCCGCAAGGCAATTCAGATTCGGTCCGGACTCTAAATGGTTGGGGCGACGGCGATTGGACGTCGCCCCACCGAGCGCCGGAAAGAGTTGCACGAAAACCGATTTGTATACTGATTCACAAGCAGGTAGACAGGGCCTCGCAGTAGGTTGAGAGCTACTCGCCTTGAGGACGTCGATTCAAATGGCGGCGAAGGGATCGTTGACCAGGGGACGGGCGTCCAACCGGTTCCGGCACACGTGACTGAAGGACACATGCAGCTTTCGAAATCGACCGCTCACGACCAAACTAGCATCGGAAGCATTGCTATTCCAGTTTTCAGCGAGCCCGTAACCATTTGAAGCAAAACGGAGCGAACATCTCCGGAATTGTGTAAACCGCGTTTGATTTCATTGGGATTCTGACTAACTACGGATCAGAAGATTTGGAAACTATCGAACAATGATCGGTGCCTAGAATAATAAAATGCAATTCTGAGCAAGGTGAATTTCGGAGTAAATAAAGGCGATTGTGGATTCCGCGCATGAGCGTCACTAGACGCCATGAGGCACCGTCTCCGCAGAGATAGAGCATCTGCTGCACCTGGGCAAAACGTACCCGAGGAAACCGAGCTCCCGCAGGTCGAACATACCAATTCGCCCGACCGCACATCGAGTGAGCGGAACGACGCTTATCTCGTTCGCGTGCAGAAAGCGGCCGCCATTACTGGGTTACCGGCATCGGTCATCAGAAAGAGCTTCATTGCTGAGGCGAAGCGTCCCAAGAATGTGCCGCCGCCTCCACCTCATAAGCGGATCGGCAGATCCGTTTACATCATACGGGATCAACTACTCCTCTGGGTGAGATCTCTGGAGAATGCTCCAGGCACACTGGAAGCATCCGGCGGGCGTCAAGACAAACATGGCGCGACGAACCGATATACAAACCGACCTGCAAACGACAACCGGATCCAAGATGGTTTAGCGCCGATTAAGCGGACCACCCGGAAGCCGCGCTCCTAGACGATCCGCCCTGAGGTGGGTGTAGCGGGCGAGCATCGCCGGCGTGAGATGGCCGGTAATCGCCATGATTTCGTGATCGCGCAAATCCGTCAGCTCGAATAGCCTTGAAATCCCTTCGTGCCTGAGATCGTGCCATCGCAGCCCAGGAAAGTCTCTGTCCGCGATAGCATCCCTGAATGCATGAGCAATACCGCGCCCCGTCTCTACGGGAAGAACGGGGACGCTCCCGAGAACCGGACAATTCTCAGCCGGCAGCAGGCTTCGGAATGCCGCCACCGCGCGCATCGACAGCGGAACGCGGCGCGGCCGGTCGTTCTTGGTCTTGGGCAGATCGATATATGGATACTCAACGTCGAGCTTGACCCGGCCCCAGGTGAGCGTCGCCAGCTCGCTTTGGCGGATGCAGGTCTCGATCGCGATGATGATAGCTGCCGGGAGCCAGGAACGGGATGACCCCGCAGCCGAAGCGAGTAGCCGCTCCTCCTCGCCGTCGAGCAATCGCCGGTCTCGGCCGTCCGGCTTGGGCGGCCGCACGCCCGGCTTGACCGGATTTTCCAGCGGAACCCGCTGCGCGCGGCTCCAGGTCTGGACCAGCTTGGAAAGGGCGTTGAGTCGATGGATGACGGATTGCGGCCCGCACTCCGCGTCCGGTCCGACGAGATCGCCATCCTCAACATTGTCCTCGTCGAGGACCTGGCGCCGCCACTCGATCAGATCCCAATCATGGATTGCGGTAATCGACCAGTTGGCGAGGGTGGTCGTCTTCCAATATCGGAGCTTGGCCCTGACGTTCTTGGCGTTGGGGTTCGTGCCCGCCCGACTGCCTTCCAGCATCCAATCGCAGGCCTGCGCGAGCGTAGTGCTGCGGGCGGCTCGCGTGTCGACAAACTCGCCGCCGCTGACCTTGCCGTCGGTGACGCGGCGCCACTCGCGCGCTTCACGCAGCGTTTCGAAGGTTCTGCTCTGGTAGATGCCGTTGCGCCGGATCTGGACGCGATATTGATGCGGGCCGCGGACTTGGATGCCTTCGGGCATAGCTCCCCTGCAGAGCCATCCAAACCCGACGAGCATGCCGAACCGGCGCGAAACCGATTATAGCCTTTATTTTCGACCTCTTAGCCCGCTCTTACTCCCTCGAAGTGTGCCAAATCGTGCCAAAACGGTCTGTTTCGGCGTGGCGCACTCCACTAAGTCATTGATTTTATTGGAGCGGGTGAAGGGAATCGAACCCTCGTCGTAAGCTTGGAAGGCTTCTGCTCTACCATTGAGCTACACCCGCGCTCGGGAGCCGGGGCCGCGAGTCGCGGCCGGCGGCCTGTGTATCATCTTCCGTGATGCCAAGTCGACCCCGTGCTCGGGGCCGCCCATCGGGCTCTTCACGCTTCTTTCACCCTATCGATGGCAAGGTCCGCGCGAGAAAGTCATGACCGCTGCCAACCCGATTCCATCCGTCGTCACTGCGCTCAAGCACCATCAGGAGGGCCGCTCCGCCGAGGCGGAGGCCGCCTATCGCGCCGTGCTGGCCCATGATCCCTATGAGCCCATGGCGCCGGCCCTGCTCGGCACGCTGCTGCTGCGCGACGGCCGGGCGAGCGAGGCGCTGCCTTTCCTTAAACGCGCCGTCGAGATCCGGCCTGACGATCCAGAAACCCACCTCGCCTACGCCAACGCGCTGTTGTCGGCCGAAAAGCCGGCGGATGCGGTCGCCCATTATCGCTTGCTGCTGGAACGTTGGCCGCAAAAGGCAGCGGCCTGGAGCAACCTTGCCGAAGCGCTGAGAAGCCAGGGCGACCACGAGACTGCGCTCGCCGCAGCCGAGCGAGCGCTCCAGCTGTTGCCGGCGCTCGCCAACGCCCATCTTGCGCGCGGCAACGCTCTTTTAGGGCTTGGGCAAGCGGCAGATGCCGAGGATTCCTATCGCGCCGCCCTCGTCGCCGACCCGACATTGGCGGCGGCGCATGCCAGCCTCGGTGCGGCACTGATCGCGATGGGCCGCTTCGCCGAAGCGGCCGCGGCAGCCGACCGGGCGCTCGAAGCCCAGCCCAAGCTTGCCGAAGCGCGCTTCGTGTTGGGATCGGCGCTCCGCGCGCAGGGCGACCGGGACGGCGCGATCGCCGCATTCGAGACAACGGTACGCATTGACCCGCGCCATGAGCGCGGCTGGCTCAATCTCGGAAATGCGCTGATGGACGCGGACCGGTTCGAAGAAGCCGACACCGCCTATCATGTCGCAATCGCGCTCAAGGCCAATTTCGCCGAGGCGCATTCAAGCCTGGGCTGCCTTCTCTCCCGCCAGGGGCGGGTGGAGGAAGCGCTCGTCGAGTTCGACTGTGCCATCGCCATCCGGCCCGACTATGCCGAGGCCCATTGGAACCAGGGTTTCGCGCTGCTGCTCGCCGGCGATTTCGCCCGCGGCTGGGAGAAATATGAGTGGCGCAAGCGTCATGACCGCTTCGCCAAAACTTTCCCCGAGCTCGAAGGCCCGGCCTGGGAAGGCGAGGAGATCGCCGGCAAGCGCATCCTCGTCTATGCGGAGCAGGGGCTGGGCGACTCGCTGCAATTCGTCCGCTACGCCGCCCTATTGGCGCAACGTGGCGCCGCGGTGATCCTGGCTTGCGATCCGCTGCTGATCCCACTCCTCCAAAGCGCACGCGGGGTGGCGGCCGCTGTGCCGAAATCCCGCCATCTGCCGCCATACGATCTCTGGGTCGACCAGATGAGCCTGCCGCGAATCTTCGGGACCGAGGCCAAAAACATCCCGACGCCGAGCGCTTACCTCGCGGCCGATCCGGCGCGTATCGCCGCCTGGAAAGCAATCCTGCCGGCAGGACGCAAGATCGGCGTCGTCTGGGCGGGCAACCCCGGGCATTCGAACGACGCGCGCAGGTCGATGCCGATCGAGATGCTGCGGCCGCTGCTGTCGCTTCCCCAGACGAGCCTCATCAGCCTTCAGGTCGGCGCGGCGGCGCGCGACGCGCGCAAGTTGGGGCCGGATGTGATCGATTTCTCGTCCAAGCTCGTCGACTTCGCCGAAACCGCCGCGCTGGTCGCCAATCTCGATCTCGTAGTCACTGTCGATACGGCGGTCGCGCATCTCTCAGGCGCGCTGGGCACGCCGACCCGCCTGCTCGTTCCGCACGCGCCGGACTGGCGCTGGATGTTAGCGCGCGAAGATACGCCCTGGTACGAATCCATGCGCCTGCTGCGCCAGCCCACGCCCGGCGACTGGGAGTCTCCCGTCGCCAGGCTGATGGCCGAACTCACCGTAGCCGTCTAGACCGGATCCGACGCGAGAATCGCTTCGCGCGGAACGCGGCGCGCGCCGGTATAGGTCTGGCGAGCCTCGAGATCGGCCGGCTTTGCGCCCGGAGCGCCAGATCTCACGGCATTCAGGCACTCCGCATAGGTCGAAAAGATCCAAGACCGGCTCGGTCGTTCCCATCCCTTGGCCGGTTCCGCCGCCGTACCGATATCCTTCTTCTCGACGTAGCAAACGCGCTCGAACAACGCATAGGCCACCGCTTCGGGACCGCCGGATAGCTGCATCATCGCCTGCTCCTCCCGCCTGCTGGATTGGAAGAAATCGCCTCTCTGGGACGTAGTGATGGAGGGAGGGCAATTTTAGACCGAGCGGGCAGCAAAAGATGACGCGCGGTCTCTTCGCCACCATATATCCGAGATGAGAATGCCGTCTCGCGAGATCGGAAGAGATACCATGAAGCCCATTCTGCGCGGGCGTGGCAATGGCATGCTGCGACGCCTCGCTCTCGGTCTCGCGCTCCTCGCGGGCGTGGGCGCGCTCTCGCTTTCGGCGACCGCATCGGCCGAAGGCCATGGCGGCGGCCATGCAGGCGGCGGTGGTCATTGGAGCGGCGGCGGAGGCCACTGGGCCGGCGGCGGCCGTTGGGATGGCGGTCATTGGGGCGGTGGTCACTGGGACGGCGGTTGGGGCCGTCATTGGGGCTGGGGTCCGCGCTGGGGTTGGGGCTTGGGCGTCGGCCTGGGCCTCGGCTGGCCCTATTATTGGGACTGGCCCTATTGGGACGGCGGCTGGTCCTATTACCCGCCGGCCTATGCCGCACCCGCGCCCGTCGTCACGGCGCCGCTCGCGCCGCAGACCCAATACTGGTATTACTGCGACAGCCCCAAGGGCTATTACCCCTATGTGCAGAGCTGCGGCGCGCCGTGGCGTCCGGTGCCGGCAAGTCCGCCGGCTGCTCAGTAGACGGCTGCAACGCCCCTTGGCGCCGAACGGCGCCAACCGAAGAACCAAACCGCGAAAGCTTCCAGCCACGGCAGAACGAGCCCCACGGGACTCGCGCCGCGGCCCGGATAGAAAAGCGGTAGCAGCGTCCCACCGCTCGGACGAGCCAATAAAGCGGGCAGCAGCGCGTAGAGGAACAGGAAGGTCACGAGCAGTGTCACCGCCGTGCGTCGGCGATAGGCGAGTCTGAGCCCGACGATTAGGCCCAGATCGCGCGCGAGGAACCCGAGCGCCGCGATCGGCGTCGCTGCGGAGGGCTCCGGAACAGCAGACGACGCAAGCCGCAAGGAAAGGAAGATTGCCGCAACCATGGCGGCAACCGCGCTTGGGACCCAGGCCGGCAAATTGCGCCAGACGCCCCGCCAATCGCGCGCGATGGCAGCCGCGCGCAGCTTCACCAGAGCGATCCGCGACACCGGCGTGCCGAAGGCCGCCAGGTAAGTCAGCGCGAAGGCCGCCACGCCCAGCAACGATTGCACGCCGAACGCGATCACCGGCAGCGTGGCCAAGCCGCCGGTCGCGATCTGCGACCCCAGCGCATCGGAGACGAAGCCGCCGACCATGACCAGCGTATAGAGCGTGTAGAGCGTCCAGCCGAACGGTCCGTCCTGAAAACCAAGTTCGCGCCGGATGATCCGCATCGCGCCAAAAACGAGCCAAAGGATCGCCGCGATCTGAAGCATCGTGAAAAAGGAATCGGCGGGAAATTCGAAGCCGTACCAGTCGATCGTATGAACGCCGGCCATGGTTCGGATCTGCGCGGGCAAGGCCAGCACATGGCTGTTCCATCCGGCGACAATGCCCACAATCTGGGCAAAGGTCGTATGAGCGCGCGGGGCGCGGTCATCAAAACGATGCAGCAGCAGGACCGTGAAGAAGGCCGTGCTCTGAGCAGTCAGCCCAGCGAGCGTCGCCGCACCCAGCATGTCGCCGACGGTCTCCGCCCCGAGCATCAGCAGAATCGCGGCCGAGATCAGAGCCCCATACCAAACATAGGCGGTTCCGCCGATGAGCTTGCCGAGCGTGAGGCCCCAAGCGCTCTGCGCCGAGAGACGCTGCACGTCCCAGGTGCGGCCGGTCGCCTCCTCGCCGAAACTCTCGGCGGCGAGCCGGCTACCCCAGAGGCTGAGCAGCGTCCAGAGGAGCAGGACCGCGACCCGTGCAGCGGCTTCGGCGCCGAACACGGAGCCCACGCCACCCAATAGAACGAAAAGCACAAGCGGCGCTGCGATAAGCCGGATCGGTGTCAGCTCCAGCCAGAGGTTGCGCTGCAGCTCGGGACTCACGCCGAGCAATCCGACGGCGCTCATTCGGATGCTCCCGCCATATAGAGGCGCTCGAGGTCGGCCCCGGTGACGGCAAAGCCGGTCACCGGAATATCCGCCGCCATCAGCGCCCGCAGCAGCTGATGACGGGCCGCCTCGTCGCCGGCAAAGTCGAAGCTGAGCCCGTCCGGCTCCACGCGAACGGCTCCGACGCCCGGCTGCGTTTCGAGAAAGCGGCCGGCAGCATCGATCGAACCGCCGATCGTCACCTTCAGCCGCGGCGCGCCCGCGCGGGCCCCGCCGATCTGGCTCGGCCCCGTCGTGCGGCCGTCGCGCATCGCCAGCATGTGGGTCGAATATTGTTCCAATTCCGATAAGATGTGCGAAGAGACGATCAGCGTCACGCCCGACCCCGCGAGCGAGCGGATCAGGCGGGAGAGCTCCAGTCTCGCTTCAGGGTCGAGTCCGGCCGCTGGCTCGTCGAGCAGGAGCAGTGCAGGATCGTGGATCAGCGAGCGGGCGATGGCGAGCCGCTGTCGTAAGCCCCGCGAGAGTTCGCCCGCCAATTTCGCCAGGCGATCCTCGAGCCCGACTGCCCGTGCCGCCCGCAGAGCGACGGGCATCAGGCGGTCCGACTCGATGCCTTGGGCGGCCGCCGCATAGAGCAGGTTCCGCTCCACAGAGAGAGCGTCATAGATACCAAAGAAATCCTGTAGGAAGCCAAGCTTGCGATGGGCGAGCCTTGGGGATTCCAGCACGTCGACGCTGTCGATCGCGATGGCGCCGGCGATGGGCTGCTCGAGCCCGGCGAGACAACGCAGCAACGTCGTCTTCCCGGCCCCATTGGGCCCCACCAGCGCGGTCACTGTCCCGCGCTGGATATCGAAGGACACGTCATCGACGGCGCGGGCGGTGTCGTATTCGAAGGTGAGACCGCGGACGGTGACGAAAGGCGCGGAAATGGCCGCGTCCAAGGCTGACTCCGACGGATGGTTGGCCCGACCAACTTAGCCGATGCGCTTCGGCGGGTCGATGGAGCAAGGGCGCTGCCCGGCGTGTTCCATCGTTCTAAGCCCAGACCTGTCGGGCCGCGGCCCCCCAAACAAGCGAGGACAGCATGACCGAGGCACTGAGCGTGGCGCTATTCGACCATTTCCCCGATGCGCGGACAGCGGTCGACGACCTCATCAGGGGTGGCATCCCGGCGGACCGGATCGGCTTGTTCACGAATAATGCGGCAGGCGATCATCCCAGGGCCCTCCTCAACCCGGCTCTGGACCGACCGATCGCCGAGGAACCGGAAGCGCCGACCAATCCTGGAGTGGGCGCCGCGCTGGGCGCCGGCATGGGTGGCGTGCTGGGATTCCTGGTGAACGCGCTAGCGCTCGCGATCCCGGGCGTGGGGCCGGTGCTGGCGGTCGGGGCTTGGGCGACGATCGCGGGAGGCGCCGGTTTGGGCGCGATTGCCGGCGCGATCATCTCGTCGCTCAGCGAGCGCGGCGTATCGGACGAGGACGCTCAGCTCTATGCCGAAGGGCTCCGCCGCGGCGGCACGCTCGTGACGGTGCATGCGGACGAGCGCGACATCGAGAACATCGCGCGGATTTTCCACCGGCATGGCGCGGTCGACATCGAGAAGCGGTCGGCATCCTGGCGAGCCGAGGGCTGGACCGGATTCCAGCCGGAGGCGCAGCCTTTGAGCGCCACGGAGGTCGCGGCCATGCGCCAACTTCACCGCGACGCCGGCCATGAGGCCCTGCATCATCATGCTATCCGGCACTATTTCGTGCCGACCGAACCCGAGCATCTCGCCGGCATTTCGAGCCGGCCGCGTTACGGCGACGATCTTCTGAAGCGGTAGGTCAACTGGCCCATCGGCGTTTTCTTCCGCTCGGCCAAGAGCCCTGGTTGAGCCACGGAGTCTACGCGACCGGCCCGGGGCGACCGGCCCGGGTGACCCGGATCCCTGCCACATCGAACTGGCCTTGATCGGCCGCGGTGCTTTAACATCGCGCGCCAAACGCAAAATCGAAAGCCGGCGCAAAGGGAGGACAATCGGATGAAGCTCGGGATGTTCATGATGCCGAACCATCCTCGGCATCGGACCTACGCTGACGCCCATGCGCATGACCTCGACACGCTGATCTTCGCCGACCGGCTGGGCTATGTGGAGGGCTGGGTCGGCGAGCATTTCACCTCCAAGCGCGAGCCGGTCCCTTGTCCCGATATCCTGATCGCCCAGGCTCTGGTGAAGACAGAGCGCATCCGGCTCGGCGCCGGCGCGTTCCTGCTGCCCTATCACGTGCCGGCGGAGCTGGCCGCGCGCATCTCCTATCTCGACCATATCTCGGGCGGCCGCTTCATGGCCGGCATCGGCGCCGGCGGTCTGCCGACCGATTACGAGCTGTTCGGAGTCGATGGCGCGCATGGCGAGCATCGCGAGATGATGAACGAATCGATCGACCTGATCGTGAAGCTCTGGACCTCGACCGGATCCTTCGAGCACCAGGGCAAGCACTATAAGGGTGGCCGCACCGAGGGCTTCCCCAAGCTCGGGCTCGGCTTCCATCTGCAGCCCTTGACCAAGCCGCATCCGACGGTCGCGATCGCCGGTCTCAACGAATATTCGCCGACTCTCAAATTTGCCGGCAAGCGCGGTTTCATCCCAATGAGCCTCGCCTGGAGCCCCGACTATCTTCTCACCCATTGGCAAGCCTACAAGGAAGGATGCGACTCCGTGGGCCGGGCGCCGGACCGCGCCGAGTGGCGCGTGGGCGTCGAGACCTACATCGCCGAGACCGACGCCGAAGCCCGACGCCGCGCGATCAACGGCGAGATCGGCACGAGCTGGCGGACCTACCTGCTGCCGATGCTGAAAGAATGGGGCATGCTCGGCACCTGCAAACACGACCAATCGGTCGCCGATAGCGACGTCACCGTCGAATATCTGGTCGATAAGGTCTGGATCGTCGGCAGCCCGAAAACCGTCACCGAAAAGCTCGACGCGATGCGCCGGAAGGTCGGCCAATTCGGCTGTCTACTGCAGGTGATCTACGACCATCTGGAGGAGTTCGATGCCTATCGATGGTCATTGACCGCGCTGGCGCAGGAAGTGCTCCCGAATTTCGCCGAGCCCGAGCGCGCCGCGGCCGAGTAAAATCAGAGCGCCCGCATCACCACCGTCACCGGCACCAGCTCTCTCGGCACGAGAGTCGAGTTGAGCCCGATCACCGGCCGGACCCGCGAACCCGGTGCGCTCGTCGCCCATTTGCCGGTGCCTGACGCGCCGTTCACGGCTAGCGGGTCGACCTCGCGCCTCAGCTTTTCGGCTTCGGCGCGATCGGCTGTCTTGAGCGCAATCCGAAGCACGACTTCGTAGGGCTCGGCCGCAGGCGCGGGCGAGGATTCGCGATGGACGGCATTGAGCCCGATATAGTCGAAGCGCAGCTCCTCGGCACGCAGATCGATCTTCTCGAAGCGTTTCAGCAACAGCTCTTTCGTAAGCTCCGCGCGGGCGAGCGCGCCGGGGCCGGCGAACAGCACCATCTCCTCGGTCATGAAACCTTCCTGCAGCCCCACGAGCGCCTTCAAGCTCGACGTCCTCGGCGAGCCCGCATGATCGATGATCACCTCGACCTGATCCTTTGCCAGCTGCTTGAACGAAACGTTGGTGAAGTCGACGACGACATCGGGGCAGAAATAGCGGGACGGATCCTGCACCTCGTAGAGCAGCTGCTCCTTGCAGGTCGCGGGCGACATCACACCGCCGGTGCCGTCCAGCTTGGTGAGAATGATCCGGTCCTCGCTTACCTCGGCGATCGGATTGCCCAGGTCCTCTAAACCCGGCACCTCTTTGTAACCTGGATCGGCGAAATAGCCGCCGCACACCTGGGCGCCGCATTCGAGGAGATGGCCGACCACCATGCCCTTCGCCATGAGCTCCGGATCGTCGAGGCTCCAGCCGAATTCATGCGCGAGCGGGCCCAGATAGACGCAAGCGTCGGCGACGCGCGCAGTCACGACGACATCCGCGCCCTTGGCCAGCGCCTCGACGATTCCGCCTGCGCCCAGATAGGCCTCCGCCGAGACGATCCGTTCGCGGTAATTGGCGATCGGCTCGCCTGTCTCGGTGAAGGCGAGGCCCAGAGCGGCGATGCGATCGGTCAGCAGCCCGCCGCAGACGGCGCCTACCTTCAGGTCCGACATGCCCAACCGGCGCGCGATCTGGAGAATTCGGTCGGCCGCGGCCACGGGATCGAGCCAGCCGGCATTGGTGACGATCTTGACGCCCCTTTCTTTACAGATGCGCAGTAACGGCTCCATGCGAGCCGGCAGCATCGGGTCGTACGGCGGGATGGCGGGATTCGCCATTCGCTCGGTCTGCGCCATGCTCATCGTGATTTCGGACATGGCGTCGAAGCAGAGATAGTCGACATGGCCATGCCGGACCAAAGCCTCGGCCGGTTCCATTCGGTCGCGCGACCAGGCCGCGGCGCTGCCCAGCCTGATGCGCTTGCCTGCCGCGCGCGGCATCGGCGCCACCGGTATCGTCTCGCGGCGCCGCTTGGAGCGCTCCACATAATCGTCCGGCACGTCGACGGGCAGCGTCAGCATCAGCGACGAAAGCGCCTTGCCCGATTCCTCGAACGCCAGCGTGCGGGTGCGGCCGCCCTCGAGCACGTCCTCCAGCACGAAATTCAGCGCCCCGATGCGCGGCGCCTCGTAGCGCGTGATGGCGCCCTTGGTAATCGGCCCATATAGCCTGCTTACCGCAGCGACCCCCAACTGATCGCGAAGAATCGGATAGTCGGCCTCGTCATAGGCGATCACGGCGATATTCGAGCCCCGGCCCTTCTCGCCCGAGCGTGCATGCGCCACCTCGCGCAGAGCGATCCGTTTCATGCCGCTGCCTCCCCCGTCGCCCTTGCCTCTGTCGGAATTCTTTACACATTCAATTGGCACGACGCGAGATTAACCCTCAATCTGACGCCGACACATGCGCTTAGCGAATCTGGCACGGCTCTTGCTCATTCACGAAGACCACGAGGGTTCAAGCATCTGGAGCATGGAATGGGTCGCGCGGACTGGAATTTGGGAGCCATGCGGGCCAGACCTATGCTTCTATTCTTCACCCTGCTCCAGCTTGCGGACATCGCGACCACGAATCGCGCGCTCGCCCTTCCGGGAAACGCCGAGGTCAATCCCGTGATGTCATCGGCAATGGCTCATCTCGGCCCTGCCTGGTGGCTCCCCAAACTCGTCGTTTTGGGGCTGATCTTCGTCGCCACGCGCTATGCCCATGACAGCCGCTCGAAGCTCTTGATCTCCGCCCTCTATGCGGCGGTCGCCATGACCTTCCTTGTGGTGGCGAACAACCTCACGAGGCTGTAGGCGTCTCATCAATCCGGTTAGGCATGCTCAGATCGAGGGCATGCGAGCGTCCCCACCAGTCAAGTGTTTCGTTCGTAGCGTCGTTCGGCTTACAAGCAGAGCGTGCTTGTGGAGAAACCGATGAACGGCTCAGCCGTGCCGCGAATCAGCCGGCGCCTCGCGAATCTGCTCCTGCTGCTCCTCTCGATCTCGGCATCGTCCGCGTATTCCTATGCGCGCGGCCAGGATCTGAACTGGGATCAGCTCAACTACCATTTCTATCTTCCCTGGGCGCTGTTCCACGGGCGGATGGAAACCGACCTTGCCCCTGCCGCAATCCAGAGCTTCTTCAACCCGATCCCCTATATCCCTTTCTATTTGATGGTTCAGAGCATGCCTCCGGTCGCAATCGGACTGGTGCTGGGGGCAATCCATGGCGTGAATTATTGGCTGGTGATACGGCTCGCATGGCGGCTAACCGAAGGGCGCGTCGAAGCCGAGCGCGTTTGGGCGACTGCCGCAGCCACCGTGATCTCGGTCGCGAGCCCAATGGCGCTGTCGGAGATCGGCACGTCGTTCGCCGACATCTTGCTGAGCCCGCTCGCGCTCGGAGGCCTGCTTCTGCTGACTCGTCACGATGAGGCGGCGACCAAAGGCGATCGGGCGGCGCTGCTCGGCGCATCTCTGCTCTTCGGAGCGGCGACCAGCCTGAAGCTCACTTTCGCACCCACCATGCTGGGATTTGTTGCGGCATCCACCCTGGGCGCGCGCTCTTGGACCGGACGAAGCGCGGCATTCGGCAGAACGGCGCTCGGATGCGCGGCTGCGTTCATCCTGGTCGGCGGCTTTTGGTACGCGAAGCTCTGGGCAGCGTTCGGCAATCCCGTCTTTCCCTACTTCAACGCCGTCTTCGCCTCGCCCGACTTCGCACCGACCAATCTTCACGACACGGCGTTTATGCCGAAATCGCTCCTTGACGGGCTTGCCTATCCCTTTCTTTGGACGATCGGTCAGCCCGGCATCGGCGAGCAGGTTTCCTGGCGCGATGTTCGCTTCGTTTTGTTGATCGTGATCACGATCATTGGCGGCTTGTCGACGCTTTCCGAGAATGACGGTGCGCCACGATGGAAGCTGCCGCATCGCAGGCTCGCCTTGTTCTTCGCAGTTGCCTTTCCGGCCTGGCTCTACGAGTTCGGAGTTCAAAGATATGCAGTGCCGCTCGAGTTCGCGCTCGGCCCGGTCTTTATCGCGTTGCTGATGAATTTCTGGCACGGCGCGCTGCTGCGCGTCGCCGGGCTGACGGTCGCGCTGATATCGATCGTCACGCTCGTCGTCCCCGATTGGTATCATGTGTCCTGGACATCTCATTGGTACGGATTCGCGACCGCCGCGATTCCGAACGAGCCGACGCTCTATCTGATCGGCGCGCCGCCGATGTCCTATGCCGTGCCATTCCTTCCCGGCGATGCCCGCGCGGTCTGGATCGACGGCATCGATCCGCTGGTCTATCGCGGCCGTTTCGCGGCGCGTCTCGAAGAAGATTTAAGGACAATTCCCAATATTCGCCTGCTGACTCGCGCACCGATCCCGCCGCATCATCTGTCGCGGCTCGCGCGCTACGGCCTCTACTTCGCAGGCGACTGTCGAAACCTGTCGGACCGCGCCGAAGCGCTTATGGTCTGCGATCTCACGAAGGATCCGTCGAGACGGCAGCCAGTCGAGCCCCGCGCGGTTCCCGCCGCGATGGAGCTGAATGAGCGCGTGATATTCGGAAGCGACCACCCTGAGAACGGCCTTATGGATAATTGGTCGGTTGCCGAGTCCTGGGGCATTTGGGGACTAGGCACGGACGCCGCTCTGTCGCTCCGCATCGACCCGTCGGCCGGACCCGGTCCCTTGCGTATGCGCGTGCGGGGCGTCGCATATGTGAATGCCCGCCTACCGCGAGAGGCGATTACAGTCTATGCCAATGGCCATCCGATCGGCGACTGGACGTTCGATCTCGCGCAAACCGAGATCGATCGCACCGTCTGTGTTCCGGCCGCGGCGATCTACCCGGATCGGCAGATCGAGCTCCGCTTTCACAATCCTCAGCCCAGGTCGCCCGCTGCGCTCGGGCTGGCAAACGATCAGCGGGAGCTTTCGATCGGCCTCAAATCCGTTGAGCTGCTGCCGCCCGAGGGCGCTTGCCGGTAGTTCCTCAATGCTTCTGATAGACGTCGGTCACGGTGTAGGTCAGCTCCTTGCGGCCATGCTTGCCGAGGTAGTGCGAAGCGAGATTCGGGCGCTCGGTGATCGGCTGCAGCATCTCGTAGACGCGCTCGTAAGCGGTGTGGACGATCCGCCATTTACCGTCTTTCTGCTTCTGATATTTGTCACGATAGAGCGCGGAGCCGATCGTGGTGACGCCGCGGCGGAAGTCCATCGCCGTGTCGGTCAGGTACCAGGTGCCGACCGCTTCGGTCTCAGACAAGATATCGATCTCGGGATGATGGCCGGTATGCTCGCCCACGAACTCCGCGTTGAAGGAGTTCGCGACCATCTCGAGATATTCCTCGCGGCCCTTGAACTCGATGTCATAGCTTCCGCCGACCAGCTTCGCCGTGATGTTCTCGTCGAGCAAGTCGCGCAGCTCGGCGATGTTGGCGGTGTCGATGCAGCGGAAATAGGCGTGCTTCACGCGCTTGATCGCCTCGATGTCCTTCAGGATCTGCACATCGCGCGCAAGCTTTTCGATATCGACGGTCATGACTTCCTCCTCCTTCTGTATCCTCAAAGACGATCGACGAATGATTTGGCCTTCCGCGCAGCCTCGGCCGCGGCCTTGGCGTCGCCGGAAAGCGCATGGACGTTGGTGGGTCCATAATAGGCTTTCATCGAAGTGAATTTGCCGTCCTCACCGACCGTCCAGACATCGAGCGTCTCCATACGGAAAGGCGGATCGGCTTTCTCGACGGTCGCGATCGCGGCGCAAGCGACCGCACGCTCGGCGACACGTACATTCCCCTCGGGCTCGAAACGGAATCCGCCACCCACATGAGCGAAGCCGGCTTCGAAGAATTTGCGGATCGCCGCTATGCCCCGGTTGGGCGTGCTGCCAACCGGATCCTCGACGACCGCGTCCTCGGCGAAGAGCGCCACGATGCCTTCGACGTCCGCGTTCTCAAAGCACGAGAAATATTTGAGAGCGGCGGCGCGCATCTTTTCCGGATCGGGCATTCGTAACCTCCCTACCGCATGTACTTCTCCGCGAACGCTTCCATGTCGCGGAGCTTTTCATCCAAGGGCGTGCGGCCGGCGCGGAAGGTCTCGTCGAGCCAGGCCATCTTGTGGATGGCGGTGGCGCCGAGATCCTCGGCGCGTTTCAGCGCATCGGCGCCGTAATCATAGAGATTCACATGGAACTCGAAAGGCGCGCCCTCGCGCCCGATCTCCCGCCTGGCCTGCTTCAACGCCGCCGAAATCTCGGTCAGCTCCTCCAGCGTGTGCTGAGAGCCGATCCAGCCATCCTGTCGCGCCGCGCGGCGATAGGCGGCCGGGCTCTTGCCGCCGATGAAGATGGGCATCGGCTTGGTGACGCCCGGCGACATCTGCAGCCGCGGAAAGTCGAAAAATTTCCCGTGATACTCGACCATCTCCCCCGACATCAGCTTCGGCAGCAGATCGAGCATCTCGTCGGCGCGCTTGCCGCGATCCTTGAAGCTGCGATCGACAAGCCCGAACTCCGCCTCCTGCCAGCCGACGCCGGCGCCGAGGATTACGCGATTGTCAGAGAGCCGCGCCACGGTCGCCAGCGACTTGGCGACCGAGAAGGGGTCGCGCATCGGCAGGATATAGACCGTGGTCATGAATTTGAGTGTCTTCACGATCTGCGAGAGCGCGCCGATCTCGACCCACGGATCGACGAAATGCGTGTGCGGATACCAGGGGACCACCTGGTCCGTGTGATAGTCGTAAGGCTGATACTGGGATTCGAACGTGACCAGGTGATCGGCGAGCGCGACGCCCTCGAAGCCGAGTTCCTCGGCCTTCCGGCAAAGCGCGGGAAGCTGCTCCATGTCCGTCAGCGCGATCACCTGCCAGAATTTCATCCTCCCAATTCCTTCTTTCTGATGTCCGCCTTCAGCTCGTGCAGCGGCACGGCGACGATCGGCTTGGCTTTGGGACGTCCAGGTTCGATCGCGGGCAGCGGATCGCATTGGTCGAACGAGGCGAGGCAGCGCTGCGCGAGCTCTTGATATTGCCGCGTGCCGTTGGCCTTCCAGGCCATCTCCTTATCGTCGAGCTCGCGCATGATCTTGGCCGGGACGCCCGCAACCAGCGTGCGCGGCGGCACGATCATGCCGGCGCGCACGAAGCTCATCGCGCCAACGAAGCTGCCTTCGCCGACGGCTGCGCCGTCCATCACGACCGCATTCATGCCGATCAGCGCCTTGCGGCCGACGACGCAGCCATGCAGGATCGCGCCATGGCCGACATGCCCGTCCTCCTCGATCCGGGCATCCTGGCCGGGAAAGCTGTGCATCACGCAATTGTCTTGCAGGTTGGAGCCGCGCTCCATCACGATTCGTCCGAAATCGCCGCGCAGCGACGCGCCCGGCCCGACATAGCAGCCGGGCCCGACATGCACGTCGCCGATCAACACCGCCGTCGGATGCACGAAGGCGGTTGGATCGACGACCGGCGTCAGACCTTCATAACGGTAGCACGTCACGGCGTCATGTACTCGCCGCCATTGACGTTCAGCAGCGCGCCGGTGACGACGCTCGCATAGTCGGACAAGAAATAGGCGACCGAGCGGGCGCACTCCTCGTCCGGCGGCATGCGGCCGATCGGAATACCGGCGACGACGCCATCGACGATCTGCTGCAAGCTGGCGCCCTGTTGCTCCGCGAAACCCTTGAGCGCATTCTCGACCGGCGCACCCCACATCCAGCCCATCAGCGTGGAGTTCACGCGAATGTTGTACTTGCCGAGCTCGAAGGCGAGCTGGCGCGTGGCCATCTCGAGCGCCGCCTTGGGGATCGCATAGGCGCCCTCGCCCGGGCGCGGCTTGCGCGTCTCCATCGTGCTGACATTGACGATCGAGCCGCCGCCCACCTTCTTCATGTGCGGAACGACGGCCTGCGCAAGACGCAACGCGCCGAAGCAGGTGACGTCCATCGCCCGGGCCCAGACGGAAAGGTCAGCCTCCTCGAAGGGCGCCGGCGCATATTGGTAGGCGCTGTTCACCAGCCCGTCGACCCGGCCGAATTTCTCCGCTGCCGCATTCACCAGCTTCTGGCACTGCTCGACATTGGACACGTCACAGGGCGAAGCCACAACCTGGGCGCCCTTGCCTGCAACTTCAGCGCGCAGCTTTTCCAGAAAATCCGTCGAACGGCAGCCGATCGCGATCTTGGCGCCCTCGTCCGCGCAGAGCAGCGCGAGCTTTCGCCCCAGGCCGGGGCCGACACCCGAGATCACGACCACCTTATCCTTGAGAATCATCTCTATCCTTCCCTGAAATGAAATGCCGTTACTGAATGATCGCCGGATGCGGCACGCGCGGGTCGCCGAGGAACGGCCGGTGCGAGGGGGGCTCTTTGCCGCCGACATCTTTGATTCCATAGCGCTTGGCGATCTCGGCGCCGATCACCGTCTGGCCCGACAACGACATCAGCTCCGGATCGTCGTGGAGCGCCGCGATGATGCGGCCGGTGAATTCCGGCGTCTCGGCCTGCTTCACAATCTCGGCATATTGCTCGGGCCGCTCCTCGACCGCGCGCTGCGTGCGCTCGGTCAGCAGGATGCCCATCCAGATCGAGATCGTGGCGACGTTGTAGGATTTGAAATCGACCGCCATGTCGGCGGCGAATTTGTCGACGCCCGCCTTCTGGGCGCCATAGGCCGGCCCGTGCATGTAGCAGACCGAGCCGAAGGAGGAGGTGAAGACGATCAGCCCCTTCTTCTGCCGAACCATCATCGGCGCCGCGTAGTAACTGGCCACATATTGAGAACGCAGCCCCACTTCCAGGATGTTGCCGAGG
Source organism: Alphaproteobacteria bacterium (assembly GCA_035293565.1). Taxonomy (GTDB): domain Bacteria; phylum Pseudomonadota; class Alphaproteobacteria; order BOG-932; family Roseiterribacteraceae; genus DATGMP01. The sequence continues at coordinate 38,815 of DATGMP010000124.1, forward strand.
TCGAGCGACTTCTCCCAGAAGCCGCCCGGCTTGATCAGATCGTCATGAATGAGGGCGACATTGTTGACGAGTACGTCCAGCCGCCCGGATTCGCGCTCGACCTGCTGGAACAGCGCCTTGATCTGCGCGTCGTCGGCATGGTCGCACCGCACCGCGACGGCTTCGCCGCCGGCGTCCTTGATGGCAGCGACCGTTTCATGAATCGTGCCCGGCAGCGTTGCCGTTCCGGCTTTCTCGGTCCGGCCAGTCGCGTAGACCTTATAGCCCGCCGCGCCCAGCGCCACGGCGATGCCGCGCCCCGCCCCCCGGCTCGCGCCGGTCACGACCGCGACGCGTTTCTGCTCGGCCATCTCTCCCCCCATATGCTTGAATGCTGGCCCGTTGATAGCACGGGAACCGCGATCCGCCAGAATCAGCCCTGACGGAGCGCCCGCTTGAGGATCTTTCCATTGGCATTGCGGGGGAGCGGAGCGTCGACGAAGGTAATGAAGTCCGGCACCTTGTAGTCGGACAGCCGCTCGCGACAGAAGGCCTTCACGTCGTCGGCCGCGAGCGGCCGCTTGGAAAGCACGAAGGCATGGACCTTCTCGCCCAGCACCGGGTCGGGCTCCGCCACCACGGCAGCCTCGCCAATATCGGGATGATGGGCCAGCACGTCCTCGACCTCGGCGGAATAGATCTTGTAGCCGCCGCGGTTGATCATGTCCTTCTTGCGGTCGAGGATCCGGACATAGCCATCCTCCGTCATGCTGCCGATATCGCCGGAATGCCAATAGCCGGCGGTGAACCCTGCTCGCGTCGCCTCCGGATTGTTCCAGTATCCTGGCGAAACGTGCCCGCCGCCGATCCAGATCTCGCCGCTCTCGCCGCGCGGCAGCTCGCGGCCATTGTCGTCGACCACGATCACGTCGGCGCAGGTGACGGGGCAACCGACGGTATCGATCCGTCGCATGCCCTCTCCAGGCGGCGTCAGCGTCGAAGGGGAGGTCGTTTCGGTCGAACCGTACGCGTTGACGAGCTGCAAGGCCGGTAGCTTCTCGGCCAACACCTTGACCGTCGCCATCGGCATCGGCGAGCCGCCATAGCCGCCCACCCGCCAGCCCTTGAGGTCGAACTTCTCGAACTCGGCCTGCAGCAGGCAAAGATTGTACATGGCGGGAACCATGAGCGTGTAGGTCATCCGCTCCCGGGCGGCGAGCGCGAGAAAGTCGGCCGCTTTGAAGATAGGCTGGAGAATGGTGGCGCCGCCGACGCGAACCATCGTGAGGAAGATCGCGACGAGCCCGGTAACATGGGTCGCCGGCACCGCCATCAGGGCGCGGTCGGTCTCCTCGAGCTTCCAGCGCTCCTGATAATGCATGGTCGAGATGACCAGCCCCATCTGAGTCAGGATCGCGCCCTTGGGCTTCCCTGTGGTGCCGGAGGTGTAGAGGATGACGGCCGGCGCCTCCTCGTCGATGTCGAGCGCGGGCGGCTTGCCGGAACGCTTCACCGCCGCGAACTCCGTCGCGCCGGAAACTGCGCCGCCGACCGAGATGCGATGGCGCAGGTCGGGCACCGCTGCGCGATCCGGGATGCGTTCGGCGAGCTCCGCCTCGAAGATCAGCGCCTTCGCCCCGCTATTGACGAGGTTGAACTCGATCTCGGGCTTCTGCTCGCGCGTGTTGAGCGGGACGACGACCAGCCCCGCGCGCATCGCGCCCATAAGTGCGAACGCGAACTCGGCGCGGTTGCCGAGCAGCAGCGCCATTCGGTCCCCGGGCGCGAGGCCGAGGTCCAACAGGCCGGAGGCCACCTCGTCGGTGATCCGATCGAGCTCTGCATAGGTGAAGCGCCGGTCGCCATCGACCAGCGCCTCCGCCTCGGGCTTGCGCTCGGCCGCCGACCGGAGGAGCTGGTCGACGCCCTTGGGGCGATCGGTGAAGCAGCGCACCACCCGATCGCCATAGTGACTTTCATATCGCGTCTGGAACGTCATGGCGTTCCAGACTTACCCCATCGCGGTGTCCACCACCACCGGGGAAACGGTAAAGAAGCCGTCCGGAGTCCGCTGGAATCCGCCGGCCGCCAACCCGCCGCCATCGACATGGACGGTCGTGCCCGTGACCCAGGAGGAAAGATCGGTCGCGAGGAACACGGCCGCCCCGGCATGGTCGGCCGGCGTGCCGTAGCGGCCGAGCGGTATCGGCAGCGCCGCCTTGTCCTTGTATTGCGGCCTGATGAGCTTATCGAGCGGCACCTGCTCGCTGTCGGTGGTCTCGGGAGCGATGGTGTTGACCCGGATCTTGTCGGCCGACAGCTCCAGCGCCATTCCCTTGGTGAAGCCGGTCACCCCATGCTTGAAGGCGGTGTAGGCGACGTTATAGGTGCAGCCGCGGAAGCCCTCGATCGAGGAGACGTTGATGATGCTGCCGCCTTGGCCGCTCTTGCGCATCAGCGGAATGGCAGCCTTCGTCATGATGAAGAGCTGGCGGAGATTGATATTGTAAAGGTCGTCGATGACCTTCTCGTCCATCGTCTCGATCGGCCCGTAATTATAAAGATGGTGCCCGACATTGTTCACGAGCACGTCGAGCCGGCCGAACTTCGAGCCGATCTGCTCGATCGCCGACTTGCACGCCTCGGTCTTCTGCACGTCGCCCTGGACGACGAGCGCGCCGGAGCCGAGATCGGCCTTGAGCTTCTCGCATTTGCCGGCGTCGATCTCCAACACCGCGATCTTGGCGCCGAGTTCCTTGAATGCGTCGACGATCCCCCGGCCGATCCCAGCGCCGCCGCCGGTAACGAGCGCGACCTTGCCCTCGAGCGTGATCTTCATCTGCCGAACCTCCTCCCGACAATTCCCATCCGATTGCAATCTTTCTATAAGCTACGAGGAAACGCGCGCGTTCGCTACACCAAGGCCGCTTCCCACATCATTTTTGGCCATCCGAGACAAGCAGCGACCGGATGTTCAGCGCGTCGGATCGCCATGCACCGCATGGTATGGCGTCAAATACCGCGAAGCCTTGCCGCCCAGCGATTTGATTCGCGCGATCTCGGCGCGGCCGATGCCGCGGATATGGACCTCGTCGGGGCCGTCGCCGAGTTGCATCACGCGGCCCCAGGTCCAGAGGGTTGCGAGCGGCGTGTCGGGGCTGAGCCCCGCCGAGCCGAAGGTCTGGATGGCGCGATTGAAGACATTCACATGCACCCGCGGCACGACGTATTTGATCATCGAGATGTCATTCATCGCGGCCTTGGAGCCGTGTTGATCGATTGCCCAGGCGGCCCGCAGCACGAGCAGCCGCGCCTGGTCGATCTCCATCCGGGAGAGGGCGATCCAATCTCGGACGGTGTCGCGCTCGGCCAAGGGCTTGCCGAAGGTGACGCGGCTCATCGCCCGATCGCCCATCAGCTCCAACGCCAACTCGCATTGGCCGAGCGAGCGCATGCAGTGATGAATGCGGCCGGGGCCGAGCCTGGCCTGGGCCAGCGCGAAGCCCTTGCCCTCCTCACCCAGCAGGTTCGAGACCGGCACGCGGACGTCCTTGAAGACGATCTCGCTGTGTCCTTCCGGGTCGATATGATTCATGACCGCGATGTTGCGGACGACGGTGACGCCCGGCGCATCCATCGGCACCAGGATCATCGAATGGCGCGCATGCTTGTCGCCGTCCGGATTGGTGATGCCCATCACGATCGCGACCTTGCAGTGCGGATGCTCGGCGCCGGTAATGAACCATTTGCGACCATTGATCACATATTCGTCGCCCCGCCGCTCGATCCGGGTCGCGATATTGTTGGCATCCGATGAGGCGACGTCCGGCTCGGTCATCGCGAAGCAGGAGCGGATCTCGCCGCGGAAAAGCGGCATCAGCCATCTCTCGCGCTGCTCAGGCGTCGCGGCGATGGTGAGCAGCTCCATGTTGCCGGTATCGGGCGGGCTGCAATTGAAGACTTCGGACGCCCAGAAGAGCCGGCCCATGATCTCGGCCAGCGGCGCATATTCGATGTTGCTGAGGCCCGTCCCCGGTACGCCTTCGGGCAGGTGCGGCAGGAACATGTTCCACAAGCCCTCCGCCTTGGCCTTCGGCTTCAGCCGCTGCATGATCTCGATCGGGAAACGCCCCTCGTGCACGGCCCGCTCCCAGGCGACGTTCTCCGGAATGACGTGATCGTCCATAAAGGACTGGAGCTTGGCGCGCAGCGCCTCGGTTTTCGGGGAGTAGGCGAAATCCATGCTGTCTGCTCCTGAAATTTTGCTAGCTTGCGGGCTAAAGCTCTTTGGGAGGACCCATCATGACCGGATCGACGCTAGACCTCGAAAGCTTGAACCGCCGGCTGCAGAAGCTGGAGGACATCGAGGCGATCCGCAAACTCAAGGCCCGATACCTCAATGCCTGCGACCAGCACGTCCCCGCGGAAGTACGCGCCTGCTTCGCCGACGGCAAGGTCCCGATCATCGTCGGCCATCTTGGCAGTTACGACACGGCGGACGGGTTCGTCGCGATGTACAAACAGGCCGCCTGCCATGATTACGTGCTCGAAGCCCATCACGGCGCCAATGGCGAGATCGACATCGTCGACGACACCCATGCCAAAGGCCTGTGGGGCCTCTCCTGGCGCTGCGTCAATTCGAAGGATAAGACGCTGACCTTCGTCAGCCTGCAGTATCACGACGAGTATGTGAAGGTGGACGGGAAGTGGAAAATCTCGGCGACGCGGAGCGACTTCAAGTCCGCTTTCCATGCGACCTACGAGGGCGAGGCCATGGCGGCGCTGGTCGCCGGCGTCACGGTCGCCGACCCGCCCTTGCGCAAGGGCTGAAACTGGTCGATCCTAGAAAAAACATTATCGATGAAATGTAATCGAAGGGGTAAGGAATGACGGATAAGCTTTTCCCGGATGGCGCTGTCCTGGTGGTGGGCGGCTCGGGTGGCATCGGCCGCTATGTGTGCCAGGAATTCGCCAGAGCCGGAACCGACGTGGCGCTGACCTATCGCGGCAACCAGAAGGCCGCCGAGGAGACTGCCGAGGCGATCCGCAAGCTGGGCCGCAAGGCATCGATCCACAAGGTCGATACGACCGCCGAGGGCCAGGTCGAAGCTGCCGTCGAAGCCGCTGCCAAGGAGCACGGCCGGCTGCACACGGTCGTTTACGGCGCCGCGCCGCTAACCGACCAGCTCTACATTTCCGAATACACCTGGGAGCGTTGGAAAACCGCGATCGACCAGGAAGTCCACGGTTTCTTCAAAGTCGTTCACGCCACCCTGCCCAAGCTCAAGGCCTGGGGCGGCGGCTCCTATGTGCATCTAGGCTCCGCCGGCCACAGCTGGTGGCCTGAGAAGGACGGGCTGTCGGTCATCCCCAAGGCCGCCAACGAGGCGGTCATCCGCGGTCTCGCCCGCGAGGAAGGCAAGCACAACATCCGCGCCAACACGGTGCTGGTCGGCGTGATCGAGGCCGGCATGTTCCTCGAGCTGACCAAGCAGGGCGTGTTCGACCAGAAGTGGGTTGACGAGACCCACAAGCTGATCGCCATCAAGCGCTGGGGCAAGCCAGAGGAAATCGGTCACGCGGCTGTGTTCCTGGCCTCCAACAAGGCCGCCTATGTGACCGGCCAGCTGATTTCGGTCTCCGGAGGCTTCGGCATCTAGTTCCGTGTCGGACGCCCTGCAAGACATGTTGGACAAGCACCAGCTCCACGAACTGGTGCTGACCTATTGCAGGGCATCGGATCGGCGCGATTTCGCGCTGATCCGCAGCCTCTATCACGACGACGCGATCGACGATCACGGCGCGATGTTCTCGGGCCCCGTCGACGAATTCGTTGCCTGGCTGCCCGGTGTCATGGCTGGGTTCGAAGCCACCCAGCATAGCGTCTCGAACGCGCTCTTCACGGTCGCGGGCGACAAGGCGAACGGCGAGATCTATGCCCTCGCCTATCATCGCACGCATCCGCCGGACGCACAGGAGATCGTGATCGGCGGACGCTATCTGGACCGCTACGAGCGGCGAGACGGCAAGTGGAAATTCATCCACCGGTCGCTCGCCCTCGACTGGGCCAATGTCCGTCCGGTCGACCCCGCCGCCTATCGGCAATTCGCGGCGGGCGCGGCACTGGGGCGACCGGATGCAGACGATCCGTCCTATAAGGAATTGCCGCTGTTTCGGCGCGGCTAGTGGATAAAATCTGAGGGAAGAGTCGGAAAGTGGATTCCCGGCGCTGCTCGGTCGTGCGAGTCTGCGCGATGCATAGCACCCCCCTCGACTTGAATTTTGCGGATCGGTCTCGCCTTGAGGCGATCGCGTCGGATCGG
>DATGMP010000125.1:0-78569 GCA_035293565.1 Alphaproteobacteria bacterium
GTGCCTGGGGATAGGCTCCGACCATCGGAGAAACCCCCGCAGCGTTGCTACACGCCTTAGTCGACACTTCGGGGCGGGCCACCTCAACTGGCTAGCGCCTCACACGGACATGATGGTCTAGCCCCGGCAAAGTCAGGCGCCTGGTTGCCCAACTAGGGAATTTTCAATGCCCACCTTTGCGGAGAATTGCAGGACCGATGACACCGCTTCATGGATTGGAGACGGTCCCAACGCGTCGCAGGTCTGCAGAGGCTGGTAGATGACGAGGGGAATCTGATCGAGAGAGTCCTTGAGCTCGAAGTCCCCGAGGAGGTCCTAGCGCGGGACCTCGGCTGCCTGATGGCGGCGCTCACCTTCCTATGCGAGGCGCGAGGGAAGGCAAAAAGCTAGAGCGAGATGATTGATGGCGAACATCCGCGCGGCCCCCACCCGCGCGGGTTCCCGCCGAACCGCCTATACGGGCGATCATTCATTGGTTAGCCCGGAGTCCTCAAGCTGCTTCGTCCTGCGCGACTTCCCCTTCGCGATCGTTCCCCCGCTGGCTCGCCCCAAGATCCAGGATTGCCGCCCGCGCGATCACGTCGGCATGGTCGGCGAGGTATTTGCTGTAGTTTTTTTCGATCATCGCGACCGACGTGTCGTGCATCACGGCGACGACCCTGACGGGTACGCCGCGCAGGATCTGGCGGACGATACTCGAGTGCCGGAGCGCATACATCGTGACGCGGCCGTTGCTCTCGTCCGGTCGCTCGAAAAGTCGATCGCTCGCGAATGCAGCCTATGCGGCGTCCATGAACGGCGCATAATAGCCCGACTTGCGCCACCGATCGGGTGAGCGTGGGGCGATGCCATCTTTCTCGGCGTTGGTCTGCCGCCGCTGTGTTTCAGGAGCACAGTGGCGGGTCGTTCGTCGGTGATCGCGCGCAGTTTTTTTTACGAGCGACTGAGGGATGGGATTGGCGCGGCGAACGTCTTCTTCGCAGGGCCGATGCCGGGCAGCCCCCGGCTGAATACATGTGACCGAGCCACGCTCTGTGGCTCAACGGTCCGGGACGGAGGGTCGCAGCTATTAGCCTGAGCTTGCGATCCTCTCGAGCCGGACACCAGCCGGACACGTCGGAATTAGCGTCTAAATGGCTCTGTGCTAAGTTATTGAAAAAATTGGCGCGCCCGGAAAGACTCGAACTTCCAACCTTCTGATCCGTAGTCAGATGCTCTATCCAATTGAGCTACGGGCGCATTTCATGGGCGGTCGCTAAGCGCGAGGCCGGACCGGCCTTGGATCGAGGGCGCGAACCTATCGAAAGGCCGCGTGGAACGCAAGCCGTCCGACAGACGTCCGGCAGGCCTCGCGAGATTGACGTCGCCCTCGAGGTCTGTCATTGGCGTTTCGCCTGGGGCTGCCCCTAGGCGAATGAATATTGGAGGTCGCCCATGATCCGGAGAGTGGCCAGAATTCTAATGGCGACCGGGCTATCCGCCACGGCGGCGTGCAGCTCTGTAATGACCGGTCTCGTGGGCGATCCGCACGGTCCGCAAGGTACCCCGAAGACTGCGGCGCCGACCCCCTTCATGGGGCTTGCATACAGCTCGAATAATGTCGACGCGCAAGCCCAGTCCCAATCGCATGTCGCGACCGGAACCCAGACGATCCTGCCGCCAACCCTCGCGCCCACATCGCCCGCGGACACGACCGAAGATACGGAAGCCGTGGGGACGGCAGGACCGCGGCCGCCGATCGCGGTCGCGCCTTTGACCCAGGATCCGTCGCAGCTTGGCGGATTGGGCAGCGCCGCAGCGCGCGAAGCGAAGAAGGCGGGTCAGCCCCGTTTCGTCCTCCTGGTCCTGACGCCCGCGCTTTCCGATGCCGCCGCCATCAATGCCATCGGCACGCAGTCGCGCGCCGCTGCGCAGGCCGCTCTGCATGCGATCGCGGCGGCGGGCGTGCCGGCCGATCGGGTCGAGATATCGAGTGCCACCGCGATCGCGGGCGCTCCGGGCGAGATGCGGCTTTACGTCCGATAACGCGATCGCGCTTGCGCAAAAAGAAAGGGCCACCTTTTGGGCGGCCCTTGTTGGTTGAGCGGGTGTTGGTTGAGCGGGTTGTGGGGTCTCAGACGGAATAGTAGAGCTTGAACTCGATCGGGTGCGGGGTGGTCTCGAAAGCCATGACCTCTTCCATCCTGAGGTCGATGTAGCTCTCCAGCATGTCCTTGGTGAACACGTCGCCCTTCAACAGGAACTCGTGGTCGGCCTTGAGGCTGTCGATCGCCTGCCGCAGAGAGCCGCACACCGTCGGCACCTCCTTCAGCTCCTCCGGCGGCAGGTCGTAGAGGTTCTTGTCCATCGCCTCGCCCGGATGGATCTTGTTCTGGATGCCGTCCAGGCCGGCCATCAGCATCGCCGAGAAGGCGAGATAGGGGTTGGCCGCCGGATCGGGGAAACGCACCTCCACCCGCTTGCCCTTGGGGCTGTTCACATAGGGGATGCGGCACGACGCCGAGCGATTGCGCGACGAATAGGCGAGCAGCACCGGAGCCTCATAGCCCGGAACCAAACGCTTGTAGCTGTTGGTCGTGGGGTTGGTGATCGCGTTCAGCGCCTTGGCGTGCCGGATGATGCCGCCGATGTAGTAGAGGCAGGTCTCCGACAGGTCGGCATAGAGATTGCCCGCGAACAAGGGCTTGCCGCCCTTCCACAGCGACTGGTGACAATGCATGCCCGAGCCGTTGTCGCCGAAGATCGGCTTCGGCATGAAGGTCGCGGTCTTGCCGTAGGCCTGCGCCACATTGTGGACCACGTACTTGTAGAGCTGCATGTTGTCCGCGCACTTGACCAGGGTCGCGAACTTGATCCCGAGCTCGTGCTGCGAGGGCGCCACCTCATGGTGGTGCTTCTCGACCTCCACCCCCATGTCGGCCAGAACCGAGACCATCTCCGAGCGCAAATCCTGGGCGCTGTCGACCGGCGCCACCGGGAAATAGCCGCCCTTGACCCCCGGACGGTGGCCCAGATTGCCGTCGGGATATTCCCGGAGCGCGTTGTACGGCCCTTCCTCGCTGTCGAGGAAATAGGCGCCCTGGTTCATGCCGACCGTGAAACGGGCGTCGTCGAATACGAAGAACTCGGCCTCAGGCCCGAAAAAGACCGTGTCGGCAACGCCCGACGACTTGGCATAGGCTTCCGCCGCCTTGGCGATCGAGCGCGGATCGCGCCCATAGGGCTGGCCCGACGAAGGCTCGTAAATGTCGCAGAACAAATCCAAGGTCGGCTGCGCCGCGAACGGGTCCATCACCGCCGTCGACGCGTCCGGGATCAACGTCATGTCCGACTCGTTGATCGCCTTCCACCCCGCGATCGACGACCCGTCAAATTGAAGACCGTCGGAAAACACCGCCTCGTCGATCGTCGATACGTGCTGCGATACGTGCTGAAGCTTCCCGCGCGGGTCCGTAAACCGCAAATCCACGTACTTAACGTCATGCTCCTTAATCAGATCAAATACCTTCGATACGTCCGACATGACTGCCTCACTACAAGAAGAGAGGTTGAGCCGGCGATACCGGCTCAACCCGTAAGTTGCCCCTGGACAAAGAAAAGCGCGTCGATGCCTAGATGGCGTCGGCGCCCTTCTCTCCGGTTCGAATCCGGATCACTTCCTCGATCGGCGAAACGAAGATCTTGCCATCGCCGATCTTGCCGCTATGCGCGGCATGCTGGATCGCCTCGATCGCGCGGTCGAGCAAGCCGTCGTCGAGCACGACCTCGATTTTCACCTTGGGCAGGAAGTCGACGACATACTCGGCGCCGCGATACAGCTCGGTGTGGCCCTTCTGCCGTCCATATCCCTTGGCTTCGGTTACGGTCAGCCCTTGAACTCCGACCTTGTTCAACGCTTCCTTTACGTCCTCAAGCTTGAACGGCTTAATGATGGCTTCGATCTTTTTCATCAGTCCCTCCTCTGGGTCCGGCAAACGGTTTAGATCTTCAGGATGAAATCGAGCCCGAAGGTGAATTGATCGCTGGATTTTCCGTCGTCGAACGGCTTGCCTCCGCGGAGCGCGTTGTCGTAACGGATTTCCGGACGGATCGTCAGAGCCTGCAAGGGCGCCGGCACCGGCGGCTTGAAGGTGACGCCCAGCGTGACTTCGCCGTACGTCGTCGGCGCCTGCGAGAAGAGCAGCGGTTGATCGAGCGGGAGACCGCGCTCGAATTGCACGAAGGTGCGGTTGCCGGGGAAGCCCGCGACGAAAAAGTTCTTATCGTCGCTCCACACCTCGACGCGTCCGTTCAGCGTCGTCACGTCATCGAGCGCATAAGAAGCATATTGGGCGGCGCCCCAGCCGTCGGCATCGCCCAACTCTTCGTGGATGTAGTTGAGCTCGGTGACGAAGGTCCATTTGTCAGTCGCCTTGTAGGTCGCGACGACGTCATTCAGGAAGCGGAAGTGCCGGTTGTCGTTCACGTCCTCGGGGCCGAGATGCGTGAGGGCGAGAATGGTCAGCTTGCCGTCGAGTAGATTGTTCAGCCCGAACCCGCCCTGGAACGCCGCAGAGCTGTTCGTGTCGCCATCGCCGAAGGTGGTGTTCACGCCCGTGTCGATGCCCGTATAAATATCCAGCGTTGGATTGACGTGTGTGATCGCCATTACGCCGGTGTGCTTCAGCGGGATGCCGAAGTTGAAGATGTACGACTTCGAATAGAAGGCATTGCCGCTCGGATCGATCGTCTCGGCGCCGAGATAGGTCACGTATTGGCCGATCTTGATGTCCACGCCCCCATCGGTCAGCCAGGGCGTGTGAACATATGCCCAAGCTTCGACGATATCGAGCTGATCGCGCTCCTTGATGTCGGTATCGAGCTCGCCGAGGAAATGCGTGTAGCGCGCGTCGGTGCCGAACATGCCCTGCAGCCGGTAGCCGAGCGCATAGTCGGTGGCGTTGGTGTCGAGCGGCTTCTCGGCCGTGACCAGCAGCTGGTTCAGCACCAGCTGGTTGGATTTGTCGGTGAATAGATGCCCGTAGTTCACGCCGCTGTGCGGCGAGTCCTTGTTGGCGGTGATGCCGGCTTCGAGCTGGGCCCAGACGGAGAACTCGGGCGGTGCTGCCGGCGCTACTGCCGCCGCTGCTGCGGGAGCAGGCGCGGGCGGCGGTGCTGCCGGCGTTGCATAGACAATGGAGGCCCGGCGGTTTTGCGGCTCCTTCACGCCGTCGGCCGTGGGAACCAGCAGATCGTGCTTGCCTTTGGCGACGATCGCGATCTCGCTTCCCGGAACGCCCTGCCTGGTCAGCTCTGCCTGAACCGCGAGCGCGCGACGTTTCGAAAGGCGGAGATTGTAGGCGTCGGAGCCGACGGTGTCAGTGTATCCGGTCACCTCGATGCTCGTCGGCTTGCCTGCAGCAATGTCGGCAGCCGCCTGATCGACGATTTTGACCGCCTCGGGCGTGAGGACCGACTTGTCGAAATCAAAGAAGACGAGATAGCTGTGCGGAGTCATCGCCGCGGCTGCCGGTGCGGCATCTTCCGCATGAGCGGCGACCACCGCCAGGGAAGAGGCCCAAAGGGCGCCCAGGCATACTCCGATTCTGACTGACGTTTTTGTCATTTCATTACTCCTGTGTCTCGGCCGTCGCGGGACCTAGAGAATTTTGCGCGAACAGTCGAATGTTTATGTGCTTCGGGCTCGGAGGAGACGCGCTGGATGCGTCTCCTCCGGTCTGACACCCGATCGTTAGGGAACGACCTCTCCATGCAGAGCCAAGTCGAGGCCCTCGACTTCGGTCTCCTCGTCGACGCGGAGTCCGATGACCCAGTCGATGATCTTGAGCAGGATGTAGCTGCCAATGGCATCGTAGACGATCACCGATCCGATCCCGACCAGCTGCGTCAGGATCTGCTCGGGATGTCCGTCAACCAGACCGCCCTTCGACAGTTGATCAGCCGTCAGCCCGGTCGACTGACCGGCAATGATCGTCGCGCGGGCGAAGACGCCGGTCAGCGCCGCGCCGACGATGCCGCCGATGGCGTGCACGCCGAACGCATCCAAGCTGTCGTCATAGCCCATCATGTGCTTGAGGCTGGTGGCCGACCAGAAGCAGACCGCACCCGCGACAAAGCCGATCACGAGGGCGCCCGCGGGATCGACGTAACCCGAGGCCGGAGTAATGGCGACCAGACCCGCGACCGCGCCGGAGCAGATGCCGAGCACGGACGGCTTGCCCTTGGCCAGCCATTCCACGAACATCCAGCCCAAGGCCGCCGCCGCCGTCGCGATCTGCGTGACCGCCATCGCCATTCCGGCATTGAAGCCCGCGGTTACCGCTGAACCGGCGTTGAACCCGAACCAGCCGACCCACAGCAGCGAGGCGCCGATGACGGTCAGCACGAGGTTGTGCGGCGGCATCGGCTCCGTCGGGTAGCCCCTGCGCTTGCCCAGGACCAGCGCCGTCATCAGACCGGCGATGCCGGCATTGATGTGGACGACCGTGCCGCCGGCATAGTCGAGCACGCCCAGCGCATTCAGCCATCCCGACGGGTCCCACACCCAGTGCGCCACCGGAGCATAGACCACGATCGCCCACAGGCCGATGAACCAGAGCATCGCCGAGAACTTCATCCGGTCGGCGAAGGAGCCGCAGATGAGCGCCGGCGTGATGATCGCGAACGTCATCTGGAAGCACATATAGACCGATTCAGGGATCGTCTTGGCGAGGTCGGCATTGAACGCGTCTATCGCCATCCCGTTCAGGAACAGCCGGTCAAGGCCGCCAATATAGGGAGCCAAAGCGCCCGACCCCGGCGTGAAGGCCAGAGAATATGTGATCACCGTCCACAGGATGGTCACCAGACAGGTGATCGCGAAGCTCTGCATCAAGGTCGCGAGCACGTTCTTCTTACGAACCATGCCGCCATAGAAGAGCGCGAGGCCGGGGATGGTCATCATCAGCACCAGCGCCACGGAGGTGAGCATCCAGGCCGTGTCGCCGCTGTCGAGCTTGGGGGCGGCGGGAGCAGCGGCGGCCGGAGCCGCTGCAGCAGGTGCGGCGGCCTGATCGGCAGGCGCTGCGGCAGGAGCGGCAGGGGCGGCCGGAGCCGAAGCCGCGGGCGCCGCCGGAGCTGGGGCCGGTGCAGATTGCTGCGCGAGCGCGGGAAGCGCGAGACAGACAAGCAGAAAGGCCGCTCCCGCGAGGCCTTTCCAGGTCCTGACTATTTTCATTGGGTCTCCTCCTGATGATGCGATGCCGTTGCCCGGCCGATCCCGCCCGCGCCGCTTCTGGGCGAGCCTCCGCCGAGCGGACCAACTCCGGTCGACTCCGTGAATTCAAGAACCGTGCCAAGCCGGGGCGTGTAAGGGATTCATTAGTAATTTTGCGCACGTGCACTTGTCGTCGCGATCAAAAAGCCGCGTCTGCCCGCATTCTGGGCAGGCATTTGCATAAAAACTGGGCAGATGAGGGCGGTCCTGTGTGCGCTGCAGCAAATCGATCAATCGACCGGCCGGCTTGGGCACACAAAGGCGAATGACGCGCGCGCGGCGCCTGTTTCGAACGGATTGCCGCCGAACCGCAGGCGCTGGGCGGTCATTCCTTGTGATAGTCGGCGTAGATTCGACCCGATAGCAGGATGCCGACGATCTCTTCGCGCCGATTCCAGAGAAAGGCGAGGCCCGTCCGCGAAAAGAGCATGGTCAACAGCGATTTCGGATCTAGTCGATTCTCGACCAGCATCGCCGTTGCCAGGTGCAGGATCAGCCGCTTCTTTCTCGCCGACAGAATCCGAAAATGCGCGCCGACGGCAAAGGAATCCGTTCCGTAGCTCTTGGTCAGCCAGCGAAGCGCCGTCGCGCTGTGGCATTCGATATCGGGAGGAATGCCGTCCCCGGCTTTCGCCGGCCGGCCCATCGATATGGTCAGCGTGCGATCGAGATCGGTAAGCCGGACCCGAAGCGGCGGCAGCAGCCGCGCCATCGGGCCGAAGCCCGATCTGACCTTGCGGACATGGGTGAGCGTTGCCGCGCGCAACTCGTCCAAAGAGACGCTTCCCGTCCGCTCGATCGCCGTCATATCGCTCGGCAAATGCTCTTCTTTCGAGATGCGATAGGAGCCTTGCCCCAGATAGCTCAGGCGTGCGCCCACCGTTAGCGGCGCGATTCTGGATTCGATCGCGGCGAGGTCCGCTACCGAAAGCATGGAGCTGTTCTGACCGCTGCTTTCCGGAGCTCGATAGTAGTGGTGCGAAGCGAAAGGCAGAACAAGCTGCGGATCGAACGGTTCATAATTCCGTCGGAAATTCTCGATCAGCGCTTGCCTGACTCGCGAATCATCCGTTTTCTTCCTATGCAGCAATTTGCCCGCATGATTGAAGTTCGACATGAAGATGTCGATCGACCCGAGCTTTCGTGCCAGCCATCGTCTCGATAGGCGCGGGATGACGCAATCGTTGAAATTCAAAAGCCGCCAGCTTGCGCCCTCGATCAGAAGCATGTTGTCGATGCCGGTCGTCGGATAGCGCGTGATCCTGAATCCGCCGAGATCGATCGCCTGGCGTTCCTCGACGGCGAGGATGCTTCGGAAGCCGAGGCTCCGTGCGCGCACGCCGATATCGAAATTATGGGATCGATTGGCGAGGAGGATGATGTCGGGATTGGCTTCGGCCAGCGCTTTCAGCGTCGGGATGTGGAAATGGTCTTCATGGAAATGCGAGATCCAAAGATGGGTCGCGTGGCGCGCGCGGGCGAGCGCCGCGTCATTGACATATCTAAGTCCCCAGCCCTCTTCGAACGCATAGCCCGAGTACCAGGGATCGGTCAGCAGCGCGGTGCCCGACGATTCGATCAGCAGCGAAGCGTGATTAAGGAGCTCGATCGTCAGCAAGCCATCTCCCGCCGATGTCATGCGCGGCCCCCGAAACGATCCACCAAATATCCGACTATACCCATTGTCGCGATCGACCGTTGCCGCTCTGAAACTGTGTTGCTAGGGTCGCTGCCTTCGGCAACGTCCACGACATATCCAAGATGCCCAACAAAATTCTGGCGCTGCTGTCGCGAATTGGAATCCGTTTCGGCGCCCGCCCCGCGCCATCTCCCCCGGCCGAGCCCACGATCATCACCCTCAAGCCCTCGCCCAGCCTCCGTATGATCGTCCATTCTCGATTCGACCGATATATCAGCCCGCAGATCGCAGCAACCGGAAGCTGGGAACCGTTCGAGACGGAGCTCGTGCAGCGCTTTCTTCGCCCCGGTGACTGCTTCGTCGATATTGGCGCTAATATCGGCTGGTATACGATCATTGCCGCGGCCCGAGTCGGATCCAGGGGCCAAGTCTATGCGTTCGAGCCGGCGGCCGAGAATTTCGAGCTGGCGGCGCAGAACGTGGCGCTGAACGGTCTCTCCAACGTCAGGCTTGAGCGCGCCGCGGTATCTGATCAGCCGGGCTCTGCGACGTTGTTCCTCTCGACGGAAAATCTCGGCGACCACCGGCTCTATGAATCGGCTGAGGAGCGGAGCTCCGAAACCGTGCCGGTCATTTGCCTCGACGCCTATTTTGCCGACAAGCCCGGCTCCATTCGGCTGGTGAAGATGGATACCCAGGGCAGCGAGGCCAAGATATTTGCCGGGCTCTCGCCTGATCTGATTCGCGAGCGGGATATCGAAGCCTTCATCTTCGAATATTGGCCCAAGGGCTTGGTCGGGGCGGGCAGCTCGCCGAAAGACTTCATGGAGCGCCTGAAGGCGCTCGGTCTCAGATGTTATGTGATCCAGG
Organism: Alphaproteobacteria bacterium; assembly: GCA_035293565.1. Classification (GTDB taxonomy): domain Bacteria; phylum Pseudomonadota; class Alphaproteobacteria; order BOG-932; family Roseiterribacteraceae; genus DATGMP01. Next base: position 9,765 of record DATGMP010000125.1, read on the forward strand.
AGGACTATCGCGGCCTCGATCCAATCGACATCGACGTGCTGGGCGCGCGTGCGGATGACGACCTGAGGCCCGAAACCGACCGTTTCGCGAACCTCTTGGCGTTGCCCGCAGACAAGTCGCTGCCAGATTGGGCGGCGGCGATGGTGCGGGGACCGGACGCGCCGATGTTCTATCCGTCGCCCGGCTGAAGCGCCGGCGCGGAGCGCTAAGCCTTCCGCGATGCTATCTCCGTTGCGCTCGAAGGGGCGCCTGGCGGCACCGCGTCCATCATGACGGCGCCGCCGCGACCACGACCGGCTCCGTCGGCTCGTCGGCTTCGATACGGGTTTCGAGCCGAGGCGCACGACGGGAGAATCCATCGGCGATTCTGGCGCCCCTCCGTCTCAAGGGGGTTTCAACGAAACGATAGTTCAGCTCGGTTATGCCGATCAGCAGCACGAGCGCCGTCAGGCCGAAACGCAGCGCGAAGTTGCCGCCGAAATTCGTGCCGGGCGGCTCGATCCGATACCAAATTTCGCGGGCCAGGAAAAAGCAGGGCGCATGGACGAGATAGAGCGTGTAGGACCGGCTGCCGATCCAGAGAAGAACGGCCTTAAGCGAACCGCCAGCCATGAGATAATCGCGATCATAGGATGCGATCAGCACCAGCGCTGCGGATAATATTGCGACGATCCCGATCGGGAACGGAACGACCGGCGGATCGATAGGAGATATCGCGGCAATCAGACCCAAGGTTCCTAGCAGAACGAGCCCTCGCGCGATCCCGCTCTTGGCGAGCCCGGTCGGCTCCGCGAGCCTGTGGCTCGGATGACGGCTCCATATTGCGATCAGGACGCCCAATAGAAGCGCGTCGCAGCGGATCATCACGAAAGCCGAATGCAGCCGCGGAAAGAAAAGCTGAGCCCCGACGAGCAGCGCCAGTATCGCCGGAAGGCGCCGACCGCACAGGAACACGATGACGGGCAACAGGATGTAGAATTGTTCTTCGAGCGAAAGGCTCCAATAAGGAAAGGTCGCTCCATACCATTCGTGAGTTCCGGCGAATTGGAGCGTCCTGAAATTGGCAACGTCGAGCATTCCAGCCAATGCGCCCGCGAAATTCATGCGTAAAGTGCCGAACGCCCCGGAGCGGTTGAAGGCAAGCGTGGCTGCGAGAATCAAGAACAACCAAAGCCAGGCTGACGGAACCAGCCTCCAGACACGCCGGATCCAGAAGGAGAGGGTCGCATTGAGGAAACCCATCGCGCCGTCAGCGGCTTCGAGTTTCGGCAGAAGCGAACGGGCGATGACGAAGCCGGAGATCGCAAAGAACAGATCGACGCCGGACCAGAACGCAAAATAAGCGCGGACATGTTCGATGAACGCGACACGCCATGGGAAAAGATTGATCCGCACATGCTCGAACAGCACGAACAGAATCGCGAAGGCACGCAGAATCTCGATGTCGTCGATACGGCCTCCGCCGCGCATTTCGCGGGTCGCCCACCGCGCGGTCTCCGTTGTCGTATGCGCTCCGTCGGCCATTGTCGTTCAGGCCGTCGGAACGAGCTTGAGCGGTGCGGTCGGCGCGGCGGCCGTTTCGTCAGGCCGGCTTAATGTCCCGTCTCTTCTCGAAAGGAAATTTCGAATTTTGTTCAAGACGACCTCTTCGGAGCAATGCCGCTCGAGCGTTACGGTTGCGTGTTCCGACATGCGCATATAGCGGTGCCGCTCTTCCTTGGCGACGCGATAGCTTTCCCGATAGGCGGCAACGAGCGATTCGAAATTGATTCGATGGCGCTGCGTCCGGAAAGCGAGCCGCGGATCGTGCGGCCAGGAGCCCGGCTCGACGGACGATCTCAGGATGAACGCGTTGGTCTCGTCGATATAGTCGATCATCGACGTATGACGTGGCGCGATCGCGGGCTTGCCACCGGACATAAATTCCATGAGCGGCAAGCACTGGCCTTCGCCGACCGACGTGTTCACCGCGTAGGTGCTGGCGCCCGCCAAACGTTTGTAGTTCTCATCATCAAAATAGCCGTGGACCAAAATTACGCGGCATTTATAGGGCGTCAGCTTGTACAAATCTTCGGTGACGAGGCCGAGCACGACCCTGGGGTCGTAATGCGTCGCCTTCATGACGAGCGTCGCATCCTCGCGATCGCGCAGCGCCCAAACGAAGCCGCACACCATGTCGAACAGATTCTTGCGGCTGTCATGAGGATTGAAGATCGACGTATAGACGACATTGTCGACCGGAATCTCGAACGAGACCGGCCCGTCGGGTACTTCGTGCGGCCAGGGTTCGGTGCGCGGATCGGGAATGCGCTGGGGCGAATATTGGTCGATATCGATCGCCCGCGTATCGACCACCAAGCCGTTCAGATCGAATTTATGGCTGCGCCAAGCTGATCGCATGCGCAGCTCTTGCGCCATGGCGGCATAGCGATCCCACACGGGCGCCGGGATGGAAACAATCGGGAAATCCAGCCCGACCGCCTTGCGGACCGTCTCAACCGCGAAATTGGAGTGGGTGATGGCGCGACCCACGCGCCGGAGACCGTATCGCCAATCGTTGCGCGGCTCCCCGAGCCAGGTCTCTGTCGGGATCGTATCGAACTCCCAAGCGAAGATCGGGATCGTTGGACAATCGAGATCCAAGGGCATCAGATGCGGCGGCGCGAAGCACAAAAATACGCAATCTTGGCCGTGCCTGATCGCATTATGATAAATCGGATCGACTTCGCGAGCCGGGTCGCTGACGTGGATGACGACACCGAGCTGGTTGAGCAGCGGCAGGAATTCCTTGAGGACAAAATAGTAGCTGTATTCCGAATAGCCGAGGCGCTCCCGGAAATTCCGATCGTTCGTCTTGGAGTAGACCAGGATGATCATAGTGCCGCCACCCGATCCGCTTCGAAACCTTCAGCGGCTGTCGGCGGCATGGCCGCTATTGCCTTGGGCTCACTTTCACGGTCTTCTTCGAAGAAGGCGCGCAAACGCGCTGTCACGACCTCTTCGGAGCAGTAGTCGCGCATCGTCCGGCACGCGCTCCCGGCCATCATGCGGTAACGAGCGGGATCCGCCTTGGCGACCCGGTAGCTTTCTTCATAAACGCCTTGGACCGATTCCCAATTGAGACGCGGGCACTCGGCGCGAAACAGATTGCGCGGATCGTGCGGCCACGCGACGTGCTCCATCCAATAGTCGAGAATGAAAGCATTGCCTTCGTCGATGTAATCCTCCGTCGCCGCATGCCGCGACGCGATCGCCGGCTTGCCGCACGACATGAATTCCATCAGCGGCAGACAGCGGCCTTCGCGGCCGGGGACGTCCACGTAATAGGAGGTCGCGGCGATCAATTTTTCGTACTCCTCGTTCTCAAGAGAGCCGTGGAGCGCGATGACCCGGCATTTGAAAGGCGAAAGCTGCGACAACATCTGGATGAAGGGATGGTACCACTGCGCGAGATCGGCGTTGATCATCTTGATGATAAGGGTGGCGTCCTCCTTGTTTCGAAAGGTCCAGCAAAAGCCCGTGATGAGATCCCGCCAGTTCTTCCGAGCGTCCGTCGGATCGAGAATGGAAGTGTAGATCACGCCCCCGACCGTGACCCGCGCTTCCGGCCATTTTGGCGCAGGAGGCGGCGTGGCCTCCATGATCGGCGCGACTTCGGCATTGGGCTCGTCGACGAGCGCGGTGGGCTCGGGGGCCGGCTCGACTATGGGCGTCGGCTCGATTGCCGGCGGGGCGGGCGCTTCGCCCGGAACTGCCTGCTGAGCGGTCGCGCGCGGTGGTCGGACCAGACGTGCGAGCCGATAGGATAGCCGGCCAATACGCGAAACGATCCAAACGAGCCAGCGCGGCAGCAGGTCGCGGACGACATCGCGATACCATTCCACCGCATAGTGCTTGGTCTTGCCCAACCGATAGCGGAAGGTTTTTGGAATAGCCGGGGCAAGGGCGAGTTCCTTTGCCGCTTCGTCCGGCTCGTTTTTGACGAAGAGAATGCTTGCCGAAGAATCAGCCTCCGGCTCGGCGGGGGGGACCAACCCAGCTTCCGCGACGACGAGCTCGGGAACGTCAGCGCTTACCGGATCAGCTTGCACGGCGGAGATCTCTGCAGGCCGACTCGGCTCTTCCGGCGGTTCCGGGATCGGCGGCTCCGGTCGCAAAAGATAATCCGGCGACAGGTCGAGCGCTCGGCTGTCCACTATGAGACCTTCCAAACGCAGTTCGGTGGGCTCGATGATCGCTGGGCGAACGCCGGCGGCGCGGACCGCTTCGAATCGGTCCCAAATCACGCCGGGCGCGGCCAGGATCCGGAAATCGCTTCCCATTGCCGTCTTCACGATGCGCGCCGTAAAGCCGGAAAGCGTAATCGCCCGGCCGCAGCGCGCAAACACGGTACGCCAGTCGTTCCGTGGATCGTCGTTCCAGACCTCGTCGGGTATCGTGCTTGCCTCCCAGGCGAAGACCACGATCATTGGATGCTCGTGGTCGATGAAAGCCTTGTGCGGCGGCGAGAAGGAGATGAAGAGGCAGCGCTCGCCGCTGGCGGCGCTTTCAGCGAAAATCGCATCGAGCTCCGTCGCCGGATCGGCGACATAGGTGATCGAGCCGATATGTTCGAGAGCAGGAAGGAAAGATCTCAGGACGAAATAATAACTATACTCGGGCCACCCCGGAGTTTTGCGGATCGACTGTTCGCCGATATCCGAGTATATCGCAAATCTCATTGCCTTTGCCGACCGGAACCAGTCCCCCATTATGCGTTATTGAAGAGGCAGTTGCTGGTATTGCCTTCGTAACAAATTTGTAACGGCGTTACTCTAGGGCTTGGTCCCCAGCCGATCAAGGTTCAATTTCGGCGAAATTCAGCTCGCCAGGATCATCGCTTCGGCGTCCACCGGCAGGAGAAATCCGGCTTCGACGCCCTGTTCGATCGCGCGCCGGAGCTGCGTCCCGTAGCTGTCCGGTTCAGGATAAAGCCGAGCAAGCATCTCATCGGAGAAGGGTGTGCTGGTGCCGAACATCTGCAGGAGCCCATCCTCGTCAACGCCCGTATGGCGCGCTCGCGGGGCCTCGATCGCCGGCAGCCTGATGCCGCCCTTGGCCAGGCCCAACGCGTCCCGTTGCAGCCGTGGCGGATCTCCCGCGAAAAGAAGCCGCGGCAGCGCAGGCGGCGGGGCGCCACCATGGACCCAGCGATGCAGCTGCATGAGCGCGGCCGAGTTGACCGGCTCATGTGTCAGCACATTGGTGTTCGCCCCCCTGGCGTCGGTCGGTGGCGCCATGGGATGCCGCTCGAGCCCGAGATCCCGCGGCCAGCTCGTCTTCAGCCACGGGCTGCCCGCCGCGCAGCCGTGGGCAACGCCGGCCACCTCCCAGAACCGGTAGGTGTCGCTGTCGGGCTGGCGGACCGGATAGTGGAGCGTCGATTCGGTCTCCGAATTCATCACCAGCACCGGCACGCCCAGATCGTTCCGCAACAGATGCGAGCCGGGCGGCATGCGGAGCGCCAAAGGCATGATGTCTTCGACGCGCTTGATCAGCGGCTCGTTCAGCCGCGGCTCCTCGAGCTGGGTGCCATTGCCGAAATAGACATGTATGAAGAAGCCGTCGAAGGCATGTGTGATCGGCTGGACGGCGTTCAGATAGGTCACGAGCCGTACCGCCGATTGCGATGCGCCTGCTGCGATGATCTTCCGGACATCGAGGCCGTCCAGCGGATCGACTCCCGCCTTTGGCCGCTTTGGTCCCAACAGGCGCGCAGCCTGGGTGAAGATGTCGAAGGAATATTCGTCGTTGTCGATATGGAGCGATCCGTACCGCACGGAGTCCCAGCCGGTCAGCGCCCGTTCCGGCGTCGCTAGGAAGCCGTGGACTCCGGCCCGTTGGGCGCTCACGAGCGCGATCGCGAAGCCGCCGCGATAGATTTGCGGGCTCTCGCCCGCGAAAATGTCGAAGCCGAGCGACACGTTATTCCAGAGCGCGACGACCGTGCCGTTGAAGCGGCTCGGATCGACGGGCCGGCGGATCAGGATCCGTGTGCGGTAGGGCGCTCGTCCCGCCGGCTCGACGAACCAGCGGCCGTCAAAGGAGCGACGGGTGCCGGGCGCATGGCGATAGCGCTCGGCCTCGCCCTCGAGGAAATATTCCTCCTCGACATAGCCGAGCGCCTTGAGGTCGAACGCCGCCGCGCCGAAAGGCCAGCCCTTCGCGCCGCCGGTCACTGGACCGGTCAATGTCGCCATGTGCCTCCCCTTGGGGCGAGACCGCCCTATTCCGGAAGGTGAGCTTCCAGGAACCAGAGCGCCTTGTCGAGAGCGCGGGAATAGGCCGTGAAGATGTCGGCCGTGTCGGCGTCGCCTGCTTCGTCGGACTCGTCGATCGCGGCGCGGACCGAATTGGCGGCCTTGGTGTAGCGCTCGATGAGGGCGTGCAGGTGATCTTCGATCTTATAGATGTTGGTTGGATAGGGCGCCAGAGTCGAAGCCTGCGACACAGCCTGCGTCGTGCCGAGCGCAGTCCCGCCCAGCTGAACCACGCGCTCCGCCATCGTATCCACATGCGTGTCGATCTCGGTGCGGAATCCGTCGATCATTTCATGGATGGCGATGAATTGCGGTCCTTTGAGATTCCAATGGGCCTGCTTCGTCAGCAGCGCCAGATCGATCCCGTCCGCCAGGCGCGCGTTCAAGAGCTCGACCGAAACCTGCTTGGCATTGGATTTGAGGTCGTTCCCGGTTTTGTGAAGTTTCATCGGAGTGCCCCTTGGGATGGTAGAACTATTCCAATGACGTGGACCGCGAGCGCCTTCAGTCAACTGGCAGGACCGGAAAGCGGCAGGGGTTGTTCGGTGGTTCCGGCAATGGCACATTCCCGCGCGCGTCTCGCCTCCAAGGGCGCCCGTAGCTCAGCAGGATAGAGCACAGGATTCCTAATCCTGGGGTCGTGGGTTCGAATCCCGCCGGGTGCACCACTTTTCCTCTTCTAAATCAAATGCTTATTTTTTCGTTCTTGAGAAGTTCGCTGTGGCATGAAGTTTCACGGGGGGTGCCATGTAAATCAATGCATTAGCACCGATTTTCGGGCGTTCCCAAATGTTCCGTGCCACAGCCATGCCACAGAATTCAGGGCTGGAGTTCTCCATGTGTTCGGCCTCACTCCTCGTCCTCGGAAGCGAGGATCACGCGCTCGGCGCCGGCAGCGATCTCAGCATCGTCCTCAATGCGCTCCCAGATGTGCCCGTACAGTTCCATCACGAGCTCGATCGAGGTGTGTCCCATCAGCTTCATCAGCCGCTTTGGCTTGACCCCTTGTTCGATCCACGCCGAAGCCGCGGCATGGCGCATTGAATAGGGGTTATGGGCGGCACGTGGGTCTGGATCTTCGTCCGTCCCGGCGTTGCGGGTCACGCCAGCTGCGATCAGCAGCGGCTCCCAGATTTCATGATAGAAATGGTAGTAGGAGATCGGCGACCCATCTTCCTGGGCGAACAGCATATGCACGCGGCGGCCGGGCTTACCGCTCGGCAAGCGCAAGTTCCCAGCCTTGCGGTCAACGGTGCGTGCCAGCCAAGCGCGAAGGGCGGCGCTCCCGGCTGGCCCGATCGGCACCGCTCGATTGCCGGCGGCCGATTTCGGCGGTCCGAGTTGCTTCCTGCGATCCAGTCTCTCGACGATTCGCACGAAGGGTGACTTGAGACTAGCCGCAGCGAAGACATTCGGGCGCTGGAGACCAAGAATTTCCGATGGCCTCAAACCGCCGAAGAAGCCCAGCATGACCATCGCGAGTGCTTGGCCCCGATCCTGATTCGATTGGCGCTCCGCCGCGTTTAGAATGGCTCGGATCTCAGTCTTAGTTGGTATCTCAACCTCGACCTTGCTGCGGTCGCTGTGCTCGATTCTGGTGGCCGTGGCGGGGTTGACCGCGATAAGGCCGTGACGCTGGCAGTAAGACAATGCCATGCAGAGCGATCGCCGCACTTTGACCGTCATCGCATATGAGAGTTCGAGCGCCAGCGCATCGACGAATGATTGACAGGCGGGCGCGTTCAGGCGGGAGAGTTTCAGGGTTGCAATCGGGAAGCGCACAACGTGGTTTTCGAGGTGCGAGCGGTATTGCTCATGCGTCGTGAATTCTCGTTTCCCGGCCTTGACCAGCGCTTCGATGTGGTCGAGCCAGGCCCGAGCGCCTTCGAGCACGGTCTGGCTCTTCGCATCGGGAATATGCGTCCCTGCGGCGAGCTGGGATTCGATCCGAATGCGCTCGTTGTCCGCTGCTTTCCACGTGGGAAAGTTTCGGCGGTGGCGCTTAACGTCGGCGTCGACGTAGTCGAGCTGGTACGACCGTCCGGTTTTGCCGTTCTTTCGTTTCCAGTCGACTGGATTGATGGTCGCCATTGATCTGGCCTTCGGAACTCACTGGTCTGGTCTTGTTCATCGCGTCCCGCGCGCGATTCTCGATATGCGCCCGGAGAGCCGAACGCGCTGAAAAGATGATCCCATTTTCCTTCCAGATCGGCCACCCCCCGGCGATTTCGACCACGTGATAAACGCGTCGCCGAGGCCAGCCTAATTCGGCGGCGATTGCCTCGGCACCTTCGAGAAGGTCGTCTGCTAGAATGCTCTGGCCGATAGAAGACATATTTCACCCGTTCTATTCATTGACGGATCCTGCTCGGCTCGGCTTACGATCGAAGGCGTTGTCCTTATATTCTTCCGAACGAGCGCCTCACTCAGCTAACCCCTTTGCGAACGCTTGAGAACCGCTGGAAATCTCCAGGAGGGCAAAGACCGAAGAAGGGCAACGGCCGGAAAATACGGGAGATGAGGCAGGCTTCGGGAAAAGGCGTCGCCAAACCCCGGCTCATGTAACAATTCGGCCGCTTCGTCTCCTAATAGATTGAGAGCTGCTCGACGGCTCGCTCCGACGCAGAACAGCCTGCGTCACAGACCATGGAGAACCACGATGTTGAACAACGAAACCCCACGAGATCCCACCGAGCCACTGAGTCCGTCTTGGGGAGACGACGCTCCCCGAGGAGGCAAGGCGGTTATGAATCGCATTCTCAAGGAGAATGCGACGGTCCCGCTCTTCTTCGCGCAGACGCTGATCCAATCGCTCCGCGACGTCGGCTACAACCACACCACCTCAGCCCTGTGCGAACACGTCGATAATGCGATTCAGGCCGGCGCGTCCGAGGTCCGCATCTTCTTCCGTCAGAGCGGCGGCAAAGGAGAATATGAAATCGATGCTGGCGTCTACGACAATGGCCGCGGCATGTCGCCGACGGTGCTGAAGGTCGCAACCGCGTTCGGCGGCTCGATGAACTACGGCAATCGCAATGGGATCGCCCGCTTCGGCATGGGAATGAAGACGGCCGCTCTTAGCATGTGTCCCGTGATGGAGCTTCATTCCTGGCAGGAGCCGCAGGCGATCTACAGCATGACGCTCGATGTCGAAGCGATCGGCAAGGAGCGAGCGAATCTCGTCGAACTGCCCGAGCCAAATCTCTCGAGCGAGTTTCCCGATGAGATCGCCGACTTCTTTCACAAGCCGCTATCCTACCCAACCAATCGCGCCGAACAGGAGCTGTTCGTTTCTCCTGGCGACGATCTCTACGAACGTCTTGGGCCGTCTGGCACGATTGTCTACATGCCGCGATGCGATCGGCTCACCTACGCGAAGGCGAAGACGCTGGTCGACCACGCGGTCAAGGAAATGTCGCGCGTATACCGCCGCGCTATTGCCGATGGCCTGCGGCTGTACGTCAATAACCGCCTGGTGGAGGCGTTCGACCCGACTTACGCCATGGCGAATGCACGCCATTCGCGTTTCCTCGGGGACGAGCCCAAGCAGAGCCGCCTGATCGTAAACCGGACGCTGAAGATCAAGCTCTCGGAGAACGCCGAGGAGACGGCGCCGATCCAGATCCGAATCTACCGATTGCCGCTTGAGGAGTGGTACGGATTGCCTCGCAAGACGCTGCGCAACGATCTGCGGGTCTTCGATGGCTTGACTGTCTCGATCTTGCGTAACAATCGCGAGGTGTTCGCTGGCGCCTTGCCAAAGATCACCACGCGCCACAGCGTCACGCACTGGTATCGAATCCAGATCGACTTCCCCGGCGTGCTCGACGAGGCCTTTGGCGTCGCGGCAAACAAGCAGGGCGTCCGTATGAAAGGCTACGTCGAGGACGCGATCAAGGAGGAGATCGGTGACGAGATCACGACGATCAACGACGAGATCAAGCGCTTCCAGGCGGCCCAGGCCTCCGCGCGCGCCCCCGCCAAGCCGAGCACTAGCGAGGCGAAGGCCGGCGACGCGGACGCCTTCCAGGTCACGCCGTTGGCGCCGGTTACGCCCGAGGAAGAGGCGCAGCTCGATGCCAATCTGAGGGGCTTGGCTTTGACATTGAAGCGAGATGGGGAGACCGAGGAAGAGGCGTTCGCGCGCGTGAAGAGCTCGAAATACATCATCGACTTCAGGCATGACGAATATTGGCCCTTTTACGATGTGAAACACCATTTCGGTCGCGTGATTCTGACCGTCAACACGGCACATCCCTTCTTTACCGGGCTGTATGACCCCGTAAGCAAGATGAGCGCGCCGAACCCGCCGGAAGAAACCGACGACGTCGCCGGGCCCGCTTCCGAAACGCAAGACGGGCCGATCGTGGCGCTCGACCTGCTGCTTCTCTCGCTGGCTCGGACGCAAGGCCGCCTCGCTGGCACCAGCGACGATGCCCGGAAGTTACTTGAGGGCTTGCGCCGGGAGTGGTCCGAGACCTACCGAGTCCAGATGACCGCATAGCTGGCAGGAGGGCGGCGCGGGTAGCGTCGCCCTCTTGGCCAAATGACTTCGATCGGATAATGTGAAACTTGAGTTGAGCTGAGTCCCGAGGAGGACCGGATCGCTTCGCCCGGGCATAGCGTCCCGATCGAAGATCCCCGGTTTCGCTGACGACACACTTGGCCGCTCGACACCCTGCGGACCAATAGCGGTTCGCACAGACAGTGGGACTGAACCATGGCGGACCTTCCGCAGCCTTGGCGCGCCTATGCGTGCCTCCAAGCCGAACTTGCCCGTAGATCCAATCTCGATGCCTGCAGTTGGGGCATCGAAGCCGGCTTAGATCATCTTGCTTCCCGCGACTCTTTCGACGATTCGTCGATCGGCGCCGAAATCGCCAAGGCTCGATCGACCGCAATTCGGCGCGAGCGCAGCCGCGCCCGGTGGCGCGCCCTTCGTCTTGCCCCTGTCCTGCCACGCAATACCGCGCCCGAGCTCCTCCTGCTCGCCCGCAGCGACCTGCGAGCGATGCAGTCGCGAGTCAGCGCGTCAGACTGGCAGCTCCTGCTCGGGTTAGCTGAGGGCGAGGCGTATGCCGACCTCGCGCCGGTCGCGGGCAAGAGCGCGGCCGCATTGCGGGTAGCCGCGACGCGACTGCGGGCGAGGCTCCGCGCCGCCCTGGCCGCCGCGGATCGGGTTGAACCGATCCTGGCCTCAGTGCAGTGAGGGGGCGGCGATGAAACCGGGGCCGACCACAACTTCGGGAAGCGTGAACGACACTCCTAACTATGCGTGGACCCGCTTTTGGGTTCCCAGAACCGGCAGCATCAACCTCGGAGATGGCGGTTTCATGGTCGACCCGGCCGAGCCGCTATTGTGGAGCAGCGGGACTGCGCCGACCGCCTTGCCAGAGTTGGAACGGTATCCTGGTCTTGTTCTATTGGGCGAACCGGGCATCGGAAAGTCGGATACGCTCAAAGTGGAAGCCCTGCGTCTCCAAGCACGCGCTGACGGCAGCGTTTCGGTTCACGTCGACCTCAGAAGCTTCTCGAGCGAAGCCTTTCTTTTCCAGCGGGTCTTCGAGAGCCCCGAAATGGCATCGTGGAAGAGCGACCAATCGCACTTAACACTGCATCTCGATAGCCTAGACGAGGCACTCCTACGCATCGATTCAATTGCGAACCTGATCACAGCGGAACTTCCAAATCTGCCGACCGACAGGATGTCGCTCAGGATTGCTTGCCGCACGGCCGTTTGGCCCGAAATGACGTTGGAGCCCGTGCTCCAGTCGATTTGGGGTGAGGATCGGGTCGGTGTTTTCGAGCTCGCACCGCTTCGCAGAACCGACGTTATTGCCGCGGCGCATCAGGAGGGGATTGACCCCGCCGCCTTCGTGACCGAGCTCTACGCCGCCAACGCGGTGCCGTTTGCCATCAAGCCGCTGACGTTGAAGTTGCTCCTGACACTCTATGCGCGCGATCAGAAGCTGCCGCGCCGGCTGACTGATCTTTATATGCAGGGCTGTCTCAGCCTGTGCGAGGAGCAAAATCCAAGTCGACGGGACACACGACGAACTGGCAGCCTGAACGCGCGACAACGGCTTCGCATAGCGGGCAAACTGGCCTGCGTCACCATGTTTGCCAATCGATATGCGATATGGACCGGCTTGGAAACCGACGCGTTTCCGCCGGAAGACGTCGCGCTCTCGAAAATTGCTGTTGGTGTCGAGCAGGGCGAGTTTCCGGAGTTTGAGGTTACTGAAAACGCTGTTCGGGAAGTCCTCGACACCGGGCTGTTCAATGCGCGGGGGCCTTCAAGGATCGGTTGGGCGCATCAAAGTTACGCAGAGTTCCTGGCTGCGGCCTATCTGATCGAGAAGGCGGTTTCCGCAACGAACATTCTCAGGCTGCTCCTTCATCCCGCCGGCGGGCTTATCCCTCAACTCGCCGTGGTAGCGGCATGGGTGGCGTCACTCAACCATGAGGTCCGAACCGAGCTCATATCAAACGAGCCGCTCGCTTTGCTGCACGGCGACCTCGCCGCGTGGAGCCAAACGGATATCGCGCGCCTGACGAGTTCGCTTCTGAAAGCCTACGACGAGCAACGCACCCACGACTTTATGCCGGGCCGACTGCTCGCCTATTCAAAGCTGGCTCACCCGGGCTTGGCGGACAAGCTTCAACCGTACCTGAAAGACCGATCAAAAAACGCGGTGGTGAGACGCGCTTCGTTCGACATAGCAGAAGCCTGTAGCGTAACGGGCTTAACACAGGAACTGGTCGACGTCGCCTTCGATCCGTCGGACGACGCAACTATCAGGTCGCGCGCCATTTCGGCCCTTGGCGCGTGTGGAGACGCGAGCTTCTTTCCGCAGCTGCTTCCTTTTGCGCGGGATGAAATCGGCCCGGACTCGAATTGCGAGATCAAAGGGCAGGCGCTCAAGATCTTGTGGCCTAACTTCATCAGCGCAGCAGATCTGTTTTCGATCGTCACTCAACCGAATGATGGCTTTTTTGGCGCCTACGCCCACTTCCTGACGCACAAATTGCCCAAAACGCTAACCGTCGGCGACCTCACGTCGGCGTTAAGCTGGTCGACCCAGTTTTGAAAGCGAGCGGATACAACGGCGATTTCCATCGAAAACAGCTTGCCGATGCGATTTTGCTGCTTGGGTGGAAACATCTGTCCGACCCCACCGTAACCGCGCCCTTTGTTGATCATGTTCTCTCGCGGCTGGATCAGGCTGGGGATCTGTTCCGCGGCACCGATTATAAGGCTCGAGAGAGGTTCTTTGCTCAATTGAGCTCGGACGAGACGCGACGGCATGAGTTTCTGATCGCTGCCGCCTCTAGGAAGCTTGAGCGGATGCAAGCCTGGGCGTTGTTAAAATGCTCATTGTGCGAACGGCAGGATTTTCAGTGGCTTCTCGATATCTCGCCTGGCGGTTCCTCGCCTGTCGCCGGCGCGGATCCCGACTCGCTCTGCGCCTTCATCGAGCTGATCTTCAATCAGGATGATGCCAGCCAATTCGAGGCCCTGTTCCAAGCCTGCGGTCGGTGGCCGGCACTCGGGGCGAGATTTAGCTGGCTGTTCGATGGCATCGACTACCATTCACCGGAAGCGCAACAGCAACGCCAAACGCATCTCTTGATGAAATCATACGAGGATCGCCGTCCGCCGCCAGTGACACCGCCGCCGGCGGAACGGGTTCAGCATTGGCTACGAGCCTATGATTGCGGCGATGTTTCCGCATGGTGGCGGCTCAATCTTGATCTGACATTATCGGCCGAAAGCACCCATTACGGCTCTGACCTGGATTGTGTTATCACCAGCATGGCCGGATGGCGGGACGCCGATGACGGCACTCGCAAAGCGATCGTCAGCGTCGCCGAATGCTATCTCTTCGATGCCGAATCTCAGGTTGACCAGGTGATCGGCACGACCCAGTTTCGCTACGGCGATCTGGCCGCGTTTCGCGCCCTGATCCTTCTCAAGCAGGTGCGACCGGATGTTTACGCCTGTCTTCCCCACGAGGTCTGGCGCAATTGGGCCCCGGTTGCCGCGATAGTTCCGTACGACACCGGAAACGACGATACGGCACTTGTTCAGGAGGTTATCGCTCAGGCCTCAACCGCTGCAGCTGCCGAATTCGCTAAGTCGGTAGTGCGCATAGTGCAACTCGAAAGGGCGGCCGCTGCAAAGAAACCCGAGGGCGAGCAGCAGAATCAAGTCGAACCGTTCCACGTCCTTCGCACGCTCGATAATTGCTGGGGCAATTCCTTTCTGAAGATAGGGCTGTTCGGCGAACTCTCGAATTCCGAAAACTCGCCGGCGCAGTTTCAGTCAATCCTGCGGCCACTGATAAAAGCCAGCTTCGAGCCGGCTCGCACCTCAGCGTTAGCCCTGCTCGCAGACCGTCGGCCGGAAAAACGAGACTATGTTCTGGCCGCCGCATCCGAGCTGCTCAGTACCAGCGGACGCGTCGCATGGCCCACCATCTGGGAAATCCTACAGAGCGACACTGAATTCGGCAGAAAGCTGTTCCTGGACCTCGCCTATTATTATCGCCTGCAAGCGAATTTCTACGTAGCGCTGACCGAAACGGAACTCGGCGAGCTTTACGTTTGGCTGGAGCAGACGTTTCCAAGAGCAGAGGAGGCTAGACTTACCGGCCAAGCTCGTTTTGTCGGCGCGCGCGACATGGTCGGCGATCTCCGCGACGGCATCCTCAGGCATCTCGTCAATCTCGGAACAGCTGCCGCGGTACAAGAGATGCGACGTGTCGTGGGCCGTCTGCCCAGCCTCAATTGGCTTCCCTATCAGTTAAACGAAGCCGAGCAGATCATGCGCATTCGAACCTGGTCGCCACTCACGACAAGCGAGCTCCTCGAACTCACAGGATCTCGGCGTGGGGTATTGATCCAAACGCCCGATCATCTCCGCCAATTGCTCATTGAAGCGCTTCGCCAATATGAGGCAGAGCTCCACGGCGAGCAGACGCCCGTGCGCCTCCTATGGGATCGCCAGGCGAACGGAATGTGGCGGCCTGTCGAGGAGGACGCCATTTCCGACGACGTCAAACGGTTCTTGCAGCGGACGTTGAATAGTAGGGGCGTGCTCCCTAACCGCGAGGTCGAAATCGGCCGCGCGGCGGGCGCGCCCATTGGCCAGCGCACCGATATTCGGGTCGATGCGTTCCGCAGATCGGAGGACGGGACCCAGTACGACGTGATTACCGCTGTCGTTGAGACTAAGGGCTGTTGGAACGCCGAACTGCTCGCAGCACTCGAGACTCAGCTTTATCAGGACTATCTCGTACGCCTGGGCGCGCCTGTTGGAATCTATCTTGTTGGCTGGTTCGACAAACCAAAATGGGACGATGATGATTCTCGGAAGCGGCGGGTGCCCAACCTTACGATGGATGAACTGCAGAGCCGGCTGCACGATCAAGCGATCAACTTACCTGCGGGCGTCCTGGTGGATGCCGTCGTCCTCGACTGCCATATTCATGGGCGCGACTGATCGCGTCCGGAACTGGCGCCGCCCCTTAACTTTCCGCCTTTACGCATCTCACTCGAATCAAAGGCCTTCAAAAGGGAAAGAGGGCCTTGCCCTCTCTCCCCCGCGAGCGCCGCCTGTGCAGGGCAGGGCCGCGCGCTCGCAAAGCTGCGTCCTAGTCTGACCCGCTGAATCCTGATCATCCAGCTCCGCTCGGCACTGCGGCCCGGCCCCGCTCGCCGGCCGCTCGCCCCCCTCTCTCCTGCGCGCTCACGCGCCCCCGGGAAGCACGCGCGGGTGCTTCCCGTGCGCATTCTAGCAATGGAGGATAGCGATGAGCGTGTTGAAAGAGATTCCGTTGAGCAAGTTGGTGCCCTCGGCGGCGAACGTCCGCAAGACCGGGGGTGAGGTCGGCCTGGAAGAGCTTGCGGCGAGCATCGCCGCGCATGGGCTTCTGCAAAACCTGCCGGTCCGGTCGGTACTGAACGAGGCGGGCGCGGAGACCGGCAAGTTCGAGGTCGTGGCGGGCGGGCGGCGCTTCGCGGCACTCAAGCTTCTGGCGAAGCGGAAGCGGATCGCCAAGGGTGCGCCGGTGGCCTGCAACGTGCTGGTGGACGGCGATCCGGTCGAGATCAGCTTGGCCGAGAACGTGACCCAGCTTCCGATGCATCCGGCCGACCAATACGAAGCCTTCGAACGGTTGCGCCGCGAACAAGGTCTGACCGCCGACGACATCGCAGCGCGGTTCGGCCTCACCGCCGCAGCAGTCAGGCAACGCATGAAGTTGGGCGCCGTCAGCCCGGCGCTCATGCAGGTCTATCGCGACGGCGACATGAATCTGGAGCAATTGATGGCCTTCACCATCACTGACGATCATACACGTCAGGAACGGGTCTGGTCGGAATTGTCCTGGAACAAGAGCCGTGATGCGATTCGGACGGCGCTGACCGAGGGGCAGGTTTCGGCGACCGACCGTCGCGCAATCTTCGTCGGCGCGGAGGCCTACGAGGCGGCCGGCGGCATCATCACGCGCGATCTGTTCGACGAAGCGCATGGCGGCTTCTTCGCCGATCCCGAATTGCTGGACCGGTTGGTCCGCGAGAAGCTGGAGGCGGAAGCACAGGAGATGGCGGCCGAAGGCTGGAAATGGGTCGTGGTCGCGCCCGAGTTCAACTACACGCTGGCGGTCGGGATGCGGCGGGTGTACCCGAGTCCGGTTCCGCTGACCGGCGAAGAACAGGCGCGCCTCGATGCCCTGGAGGCCGAATACGAGACGCTATCCGTCCAGCATGACGGCGAGGCCGCTACCCCCGAGATCGAGGCGGAGTTCGACCGGATCGACGCCGAAATCGAGAAGCTCCGCGATCGGCAGGTTTACGGCCCAGATGACGTTGCGAGCGCCGGTGCCTTCGTTGCCCTCGGCTATGACGGCGCGACCCGCATCGAGCGCGGCTATGTCCGTCCCGAAGATGAACCGGCCGAGCCTGAGCCAGTCGACGGCGAAGCGCATGGCGCAACGGACCTTCCGGCCCACGCGGGCGATGAACCCGATGTCGGCGAGTCCGAAGCGGATCCCGCCGAAGACGAGGACGATGGCCACGCCGCCTTGTCGGATCGGTTGATCGAGGAACTGACCTACCACAAGACGGCGGCCTTGCAGGACCACCTCGCCGATAATCCCGATGTGGCGCTTGCCGCTGTCGTGCACGCGCTGGCCGTGCCGGTCTTCTATGGCCGGGGCTACAATCCGGTAACGTGCCTCAAGATCGAGGCCTCCCCGCTGGAATTCGGGAGCGGCATCGGTCAGGGCCGGGCCGCGCAAGCGGTCATGGACCGGCTAGGCCAATGGGCGGCCAAGCTGCCAAGGACCAGCGGCGATCTATGGGACTGGATCAGCACTCAGGACCGCGAAACGTTGCTGTCCCTTCTGGCCTACTGCGCGGGGCGAACCGTCTTTGCTGTCCTGCAACCCTGGAACCGGGAACCCAAGCGGCTCGCCCACGCCGAGAGCTTGGCGCAGGCGGTCGAGCTCGACATGACCGCGTATTGGCGACCGACCGTGAGCACCTATTTTGGCCGCGTCACCAAGGCGGCGATCCTGGAGGCGGTTCGCGAGGCCGTGTCGTCGGACGCTGCCGACAACATGGCGCGCATGAAGAAGCAGGAGATGGCGGAAGGTGCTGAAATCCTGCTCGCCGGAACCGGGTGGCTGCCCGCCATCCTGCGGACCTCGCCGAAACCCGAGCTCGAGCGGACCCCAGATAACGCGGTCGAGTCAGAGACGATCGAGGCGGATAGCGACCATCCCGCACTCGCCGCCGAATAGAGCATCGGTACGGGCCGCCGTTTGGCGGCCCGTACCATCTCCATGTTTGTGACGATCCGAGAATTTGGAGTTCACCATGCCCATCATTCGTCAAAAGAGAATCACGCGAGACGACCTTCGGGCGCATCCGAGCCATCTCTATGTCTTCGGCGACAACGAGGCCCGGATCGGCTATGGCGGTCAGGCCGCCGCGATGCGCGGCGAGCCGAACGCGATCGGCGTCCGAACCAAGCGCGCGCCTGGACGCCGGCCTGAGGATTATTGGACCGATCGCCGGTACGACGATTGCCGCCGGATGATCGACGAGGATCTGCGGCCCGTTTTCGCGGCGCTCAAAAGTGGCCGAACCATCGTGATCCCCGAGGACGGGCTCGGGACGGGAATGTCGGCATTGCCGGAGCGCGCACCGCGCGTCTTCGCGTACCTGACCGAGCAATTGCAGCGCCTTGAAATGGAGGCGAATGCGTCCGCGCCGCACGATTGAAATTACCGCCGCCTAGGCAGCGACCCGACTCCCACGTCCTTCGCGTCCTGTCCAGAATCGCGGATCATTTTCTTGCGTCACTCATCCGTGGTGAGATCGGGCCGCGCTCATCCGCGGCGCCGATCTGTAGTCTCAATTGCGCCGCGCGCAGCTTCGGTCAAATCGGCGAAGCCGGTGGCGAAACGCCATGGAATTTGACGGAAGCGAGCACGGCGGAATGCAGGGTTCGCCATCGGCATAAGAATTGTTTGACGTTTTGACTGACCCGACGATGCACGCCCGGCCCGTACCGGTGGGATCGGGCCGACATTTGCGTCGGAGCTGACAATCCCAACATTCCCGCGTTGGTGCCGGTGGCGGCAGCTTACCCGGCATCGCGACGGTAACGGTCCTGGAATGGGACCTGACACTTGGCGCTCTTGCTACATCGATCAGCGGATTCGCGGGGTCCCGATGGCGAGGCTGCCGATTCGTCGGTTGCCGTTGGCACGAGTCCAGATGAGCGAGGTGTCCGTCTCGCTGTCGGTCTCGGCCACGCCGGCGCAATGCTTCGGAGACTCGGATCGCCGAGATTGACCGAAGCAGTCGCAACGTGCCGCGCAAACTTTCGTCCACGTCGCACCGATTTCCGCAATGGGCAACGATGGATAAGCCGGGATCCGTCATCGCCTTCCTACGCCGCGCTTAACGGCCTCGACGCAGACTGCCGGTTTCGGGTGTCCCGGTGCCGCCGCAGCACTCTTGGCGGAAACCGATCGGCTGCCATGTCTCCTTCCGCGTTTTAGGCCAAGGCGCCCCGTGCGGCCTTCGATGGACTGATCTGGCCGAGGGTAAGGGTGTTGCCCCGATCGCCTGCCCGCAACGACCGGCCGCCGGCTTTTTTCCGCCGCCGCAAGCGGCTTTGCATCGCGAGGCAAAAAAGCCGGCGGCCGGTCATCCTCCGCTGACGCTTCGGCCGCAAGCGGTGCGGGTCGATCGCCCCTCGGCCTCTTGATCGCCATCAAGGCCGCACGGGGCGGCCTGGCACATCGGAAGGAGTTTCATCATGGCAACCATCGGCACCTTCACCAAGAGCGACAACGGCTACACGGGTTCGGTTCGGACACTGACGGTCAACGCCAAAGCCCGCATCACGCCGGTCGAGCGGAAGGAGAAGGACAAGGCTCCCGACTACCGCGTCTTCGCCGGCACCGCGGAAATCGGCGCGGCGTGGAAGAAGACCTCGGAGGCGGGCCGCGAGTACGTCTCGGTCAAACTCGACGATCCCAGCTTCCCGGCGCCGATCTTCGCCAGCCTGGTCCAGCTCGAAGGCGAGGAGGATTACGCACTGATCTGGTCCCGTCCCAACGGCAACTGACGGAAATCGCGGCGCCCCAGCGCTGGGGCGCCGCGCCATCTGAAGGCGGATGTTTCAAGAGCATCAGGCTTCAGGTCCAGCTCCCGGACCGTCTTTCCATCGCGACGTATTGGAAACAGGCCGCCAGCTGACGGTGGTCCCAATGCGGGGAGTGTCTGGATTGGCAGCCCCCGGCGAAATGTCGGCCCGATCCCACCGGTACGGGCCGGGAGCGCGGACCTCATGCGGATGCCGATCGGGGCTGATCCATCTCCGCCCGACGTCCAACAATTGCATGAGGGGGAAAGAGGGCTTCGCGCCTCTCTCCCCCGCGAGAACCGCCTGTGCAGGGCAGGGCCGCGCACCCGCGCAAGGCTGATCACAATCGAATCGACTCCGTCCGCATCAGCCTCGCTTGCACGCAGCCCGGCCCCGCGCGCCGGTTCTCGCCCCCCTCTCACCCACCGCTCTCGCGGCCCCGGGAAGCAGCGCGGGCTGCTTCCGCGTAACCATTGAGAGGAGATCAAGCGATGAATACCGAGACTGTGGAAAGGACGGGGCCGTTCAAGGTGGACGTCTCGCGCGGCGAGCGGGTCGGGCGCGTGTCGTCGGAATGGTTCTCGCGGCCGGCCGACGAACGATATTTGAGCCTGTCGGATTTGTTCGCATCGGTGAAGGGACGGACGGATCGCTCGCGGACCCAAATCGTCGAAAGCCGGGCGGTGCAGGTCGAGGCGAGCCGCCACGACAGCGAGTCGTTGCTGTTGGCATTGCCGGGCCGCGACCAACCGGCGGCCCCGACGCATTGGAGCTTCGGCCAGCTCTGCGCCTTGGTCGGCGCGCCTTCGGGATATCTGCGCCAGCTTCCGGCTCCGCTGGCGGGGATCAATCTGCAATACGGGCTCACCCATCACCGCGCCGAGCAGGTGAAGACGCTGGAGATCGAGAACGGACGCGTCGAGCTTCGCGCGGTCACCGGGCCGGATTACGGCCGCATCTACGATCACGAGCTTGTGTCGGCAGTGATGCGGATCGCGGGGAATGGCACCGGCGACACGCGATGGAAAGTGCCTGGGACGCTCGATTGGTCCTCGATGACCTACAACCCGCATATCGACATCACGGCCGAAACGACGACGCTCTATGCGTCGGACCGCGACGTGTTCCTGTTTCTGGTCGACGATACGCATCCGATCGAGGCGGGATATCTCCCGGACGGTTCGCCGGATCTGTATTTCCGGGGCTTCTATTGCTGGAACAGCGAGGTCGGATCGAAAACGCTGGGGATTGCGAGCTTCTATCTCCGCGCCGTGTGCCAGAACCGCAACCTCTGGGGCGTTGAGGGCTTCGAGGAAATCACGATCCGGCATTCAAAATATGCCGCTTCGCGCTTTGCCCATGAAGCGGCTCCGGCGCTGGAGAGTTTCGCGACCAGCAGCCCCGCGCCGTTCATCGCCGGGATCAAGGCCGCACGGGAGCGGATAGTCGCCCGTACGGACGACGAGCGCACGGAATTCCTGACCAAGCGCGCCGGATTCGGACGCGCGGAGTCGGCGAAGATCGTCGATACGGTGTTGCGCGAGGAGGGCAGAGCACCGGAATCGATCTTCGATTTCGTCCAGGGGATCACCGCCGTCGCGCGCGGCAAGGAGCACCAGGATTCCCGGCTGGAGATGGAGCAGCGCGCCAAGCGGTTGCTCGATCGCGCGGCGTAACTGGTTAACGACCCGCTCCGATCCACCGGGGCGGGTCGGACCTGCCTCAAAATTCGTGCGCCGCGCAGGGCGCGGCGCGGCAGCACCACGAATTCTGTTTCGAAGAATCGAGTTTCAGCTAAAGATTCACCGCAGCCATTCGTTTATGACTAGGCTTGCGTTCTAGTGTTTTAGCGACAACGCCATCGCAACGATGCAAGAGCCGTTTTCAAATCTTCCTGCCACGCAGGCCGAGGCCAGGAAGCGCGGGTTCAATCGCTTCTTCACCGGAGTGCCATGCCTGCACGGACATGTTGCCCCGCGCTATGTTAGCACGACGAATTGCATCGCGTGCCAGGTGGAACATGCCCGCCGCAACGGCGGGTGGAAGGCCCGTCCGGATAAAGCGGAATACCTCGCTCGTGCCCGCAAGCTCATCGTAGAAAGGGGTGGCGCGCTGCTCTCGAGTTCGTATGTGTCGGCGAAATCCGATCTGGCCGCGCGCTGCGCGTATGGGCACGAATTCTCGATCAACTATGACAATCTGAAGCATGGCAGATGGTGCGGGGCGTGCAAAACACAGAACCACGTCATCCGCATGGCCGCCAAATTTCGGACGGTCGAGGAACTTGGCACCTTCGCCAGCCGTGTGCATGGCGGCGATTGCTTGGCAACTAGGCCGGTTGGCGTCCTGACCAAGGTGCTTTGGAAGTGTCGGATCGGCGACCACCCGCCGTTTCTAGCGACGTCGTCACGTGTCATGGCCCGCGAGAAGGGGACGTGGTGTCCGGCGTGCGATACCGAGCGGCGGCGTCGCAATCCGCCGAACCCGCCGCTGCCAATAGACCGAGTCGAAAAGTATGTAACGCAGAAAGGCGGCACGATTCTAGTAATTCTCGGCGACGGTTTGTGGAAGGGCGGACGAACCCGGTTACGGCTGCAATGCGCGCGCGGTCACCATTGGACGACTACGGCGAGCAGCCTCGTTCACAGCCATAGCTGGTGCAACGGAGGATGCCAGTCCCGTTTCGGCGAACGCATCACGCGGGCGATCCTGGAGACAACTTTCGCCGCCGAGTTTCCACAGGTTAGCCCGGCATGGATGCCGCGCGGACCGTCAGACAAACACCGACTGACCCTCGACGGGTATAATGACGATCTTAAGCTCGCTTTCGAATATCAAGGGCCGCATCATGACCGCCCGGAAGTGATAGAAACCGATCGGGCAAAGCAGGCTGCATGCCGCAAGCATGGTGTACGCCTGCTAGTGGTGGCCGGGATCAAGCAGCCATTTCCTGCCGAACGCGTCCTCGCGCAAGTTAGGGCGGCAATGCGCGCTGCCGCCATAGGCAAGCGGCCCAAGCTTCCAGCCCACGATCTATTCGAACATGAGCTCAAAGAATTGCGGTGTCTGGCTGAGAAGAAGGGCGGGCAGTGTCTTGCGACGGTGTTTCGGGGATGGGACTCGCAATACGAATGGACGTGCTCAAATCCGAGCCATCCGCCGTGGGCCGCAACCCGATACCAGATCAGAAGTGCCGGTTCCTGGTGTGGCCACTGCGCCGGAAATGGCCGACTCGGCATCGACGGGCTGCGACGGTGGGGTCTCGACAACGGTCTGGGGCTGATCGATACGGAATATGGCAATGCCGGGTCCTTATACGACTGGCGGTGTCTGAGGGCGGGACATACGATCCGGCGCAGCAGGGGTAATATTCAGCAATCGCTCAGGAAGGGCTACCCTGCTTGCACGAAATGCGGTCCGGGCACGGGCGTAAGCGCGAACGTCCGGACCCAGCGCGCGAACGATTTCGCGAAAGCGATGTTGCCGATCATCATGGACCTCAAGTGCAAAGGTTTCGCATCCTTTGAAGCACTCGCTACTCAACTAAACGAAACGGGAGTCGCGACCTCGCGCGGACTCTGCTGGTACGCATCAACGGTAAGAAACGTGATGGCGCGGTCGGGCGGCGAGTAGAGGTCGAACTCGATCAGATCGAGCGCCCGCCGAAAGCGAAGCAGTAGGCCGTCGAACCCGTCGGCGACAGGCCTTGCACGTCTTTGCGACGAGCCAAACGCGCTCACGTTATTGGATAGCACTGGCAGGTTCCTGGCTCTTTTGCCCCTTCATGAGGGCGATTTGACGGCGCCGGATGCGCGGCTATAGCCTCGGTCTTTCAATCGGGGGTGGGGTCGTGATTCCAGAGCACTACAGCCGCGACATAGCGCTCCGCTGCCAAAGCCTGATCCGCGAGCTGCGGCCTGTGGTGAAGGGCGGTCTTGCGGATGACCGGCGATTCGGAGGGCCACTGGAAACGACATTTCTTCTCGCACTAGCGACGCCGATGATCGTTCTGCCGATCGAGCGAATCTTCAAGCCCGCGGAGCCGGGCGCCGCCCCAGCAGGAGACGACCGCAAGCTCGACCCGGCGCTGGCCGAGGAAATGGCCGATGTGCTCGGCCCCATGCAAAAATTCGGTGCGGCGCCTTTCACTGGGAGGGACCACTGGAGCTACGTTCCCGGATACCAGCCGTTTAATATCGCGGACGCCTGGCCGCGTGATCTGCTCTGCGATCTTAACGCCACGGAGGCTTTTGCCTGCGCGAGCGATACTCCTGCCGCGCGCATCCTGCGTGATCTACGCAATGCGCTAGCGCATGGTGGCATCGCGTATCTGGATGCGGACGGCAGGCAAACCGACCGCGTCTCCGCAATGTTGGCGTTCGCGGGCACAAAAACCGACAGGAACCGGCGGCTTATTGGTCTCAACATCCTGCGCATCGGCGAAGAGGAGTTCTCCACCTTCCTGATGGCCTGGGCGGATTGGCTCGCCCGGCCGCGTGTCCGGACGGTGCTCAACCGGCTGAATCCGCTGGCGGGCTAGTTCGAGAGCGCTCTGCCAAGGCGGCTTGTCCGGACTAAAGCTTGGATTTGCCGGTTCCTGCCGAGCTTACCTTGACAGTTTCATCCAGTAGGTCGGCGGGTTTCACGCCGAGGGCTTCGGCCAGGTGCCAAAGGGTCAGGAGCGTCACATTTTGGGCCCCCCTTTCGATGCTGCTTACGTGCGCGCGGTCTACACCCATCCGTTCAGCAACGGCCTCCTGCGAAAGGGTTGCCTTGAGTCGGTAGCGGCGCACGTTCGCCCCGAAGATCCTGCGGATATCCATCCGCAGGATAGGAAGCGGTCGCGTATTTTGGCGCTACGCATTATAATACGCGGAGCCACTGGCCGCTTTTCCTTCGGCGGCCGGATCGGATTTCTAAAGGATGCTGTTAGACTATCGGCCGATTGAACCCAGCGACCATTGGCATGCCACGACGAGCCCGTTCCCCGATTCTCGATGAGCCGCCGCAGGCCGAGGAGGTGACGGAGTACGACCGACAGCACCTGTCGGCCTATCTCCGCCTGCTGGATGCTGCCGAGGCCGGAGCCGAGCCAGAGGAGATGGCGCGCAAAATTCTCGAGGTCGACATAGCGATCGACTCTGATCGCGCGCGACGGATTGCAGAAAGCCATATTGCGCGCGCTCGCTGGTTCAGCGCGCACGGGTATCGTTTGCTCGCCGCCAAGAAATAATCGCTGCAGCCGACCGCCTCATGGTCGTCGTTCGGAAGCCCGAATGCATGAGAATCCAGCAACTTCGCTCGGCTTCCGCTCTATGCAATCTATCCAGCAATCGAACTGCTAACGTGCAACTTATTGGGGAAATAAGGCTTTAGGTTGTCGCCTGTGATGAGTGGATGGGGAGACCGCGAATGGCGACAGACGAACACACTGACCATCTTGACGACCCGGATTACGCCTGGGAGTTCCTGCGTCGATCTCCGGATTACCGATCGGATTTTGCAAGGCTTCAAAACGTCCGAACCGAGGTCGGGGACGCTCAGGCGGCCATGACGGAACTGGAAATCGGTCGGCGTTGGGGACTGCGATTTTGTCGAGGACCCGACGGTCCGCGCGACCGACGCTAACGTCTTCTGGCGCCCGGACGTCTGCCCGGCGGTATTGCGGCTGACGACAGCCTTCGGCGACATCATCCGCCCTCTGCGATTTGCGCCGGACCAGTGGCCGGGCACATGGACGACGCGGCATGGCGAGGATGGCGTACACGCGATCCTTGATGGGCCGGCAGGAACCCACCGCCTCTGGTTCCCTGACGGCACGCCGTCGATCGGCGCGCCGCTCGAGACGCATATCGAGCTCGATCGATTCTTCGCCGAGCGCAACCGGGCGTCGCTCGCATTTTGGCAGACCGTTCGACCTGGCGCGCGAATGCGTCAACTCAAGCCGACCGCGCTCGAACTGCACGTCGCTCTCCGTCGTCAGCGGGCGCTGCGCGCGCTCGACGGACGGCTGGCGGGCGCCAGCTATCGGGTCATCGCGATCGCGCTCTTCGGCGAAGCGGAGGCGCCGCGCGGCGCGGCCTGGAAAACCTGTTCCGCCCGAGATTCCGTGATCCGACTCGTCGCGTACGGGAAGCGCCTCATGCGCGGTCAATATCGCGCCCTCCTCAGATGGCCCAAACGTAGACGGTAGCCTCCGTTCTCATGGGTGGTGAATTCCGGGTCCCCGGTTTTCGCCATCCCTCTTGTCTCGCATCGCTGCCCAACCTGCCCTCCGTTGCGCCCGCCTTGCCCGGCGGGTGCCAAGCATTCCCGGAGGCGGAGTTGAGCGTCGAAAGCGAACCGGTCCCGATCAACTATCTCACGACCAAGGAGGCCGCCCGGCACCTCAAGCTGAGCCCGAAGACCCTCGAAAAGCACCGCGTCGCTGGAACGGGACCGAGCTACCGCAAGCATGGGGGCAAGGTTGTCTATGTGGAAGGCGACCTCGACGATTGGTCGGCGCGCGGCATGAGGAAATCGACCTCGGACGCCGGCCGACCGGACGCGCCCAAGCCCTACCGGCATGGTCTTCGATGAGCGCGGATTCGTTTCCGACAGCGCGCGATCTGGACGAACGCCGGCATCTCGATCTCTTCACGGTCACGCAGGCAAACGTGTCGCCGCGCGACCAGCGCGATCTCATGGAACGGCCCTTCTTCTCGCTCGCCAAACGCAAGCGCACGGCGCCGATTCTCTATCGCGCCGGCGAGGTCGAAGTGCAGGTTCACGGGTTTCCCGAGTACGGTATGGCGACCATCTGGGATGCCGACGTGCTCATCTGGGCGGCAAGCCATATTGTGGCCGCCGCCGACCGTGGACTCGCCACATCGCGGCTCGTTCACTTCACGCCGTATCAGCTACTCACCGCGACCGGACGCGCGACGGGCAACCACCAGTATCAGCTGCTGAAGGCAGCGCTGAAGCGGCTCCAATCCACCGTCATCATGACCACGATCCGCAACGGACCGACGTGGCGCCGGCGGCAATTCTCGTGGCTGAACGAGTGGGCGGAGCTCACCGACGGCGCCGGACAATGCCGCGGCATGGAGTTCATTTTGCCGGACTGGTTCTTCCAGGGCGTGCTCGATCGCTCGCTCGTGCTGACGATCGATCCAGCGTATTTCGCGCTCACGGGCGGCATCGAACGCTGGCTCTACAGGATCGCACGAAAGCATGGCGGCCATCAGGCGAGCGGCTGGTCATTCGACTTTCGCCATCTGCACGCCAAGAGCGGATCTCTGGCGCGGTTTTCCGACTTCGCGCTCGATCTTCGCCACATCGCCGCGCGCGGCCGGCTGCCCGGCTACCGGCTCTCCGTCCATCATGCAGGAGGCATCGAGCACCTGCATGTCACGCCGGAACCGAGCGCGGCAGATCATCCACAGTGCCTGGGGATATCGCTGTGAATCCTATCGGCACATCAGGCGCATGCCGTATCGGCAGATTAGGCGCAGAACTATCGGCACATCAGGCGCACGAACCGACTCTAAGTCCTTGGCGCACAATTTGGATTCGCCGCCGTAACTCTCTAACTGAATCTCCTACGGAGATTCTTCTAACTGTTAGATGGCCGCCGGAAAGCGTGGACATGTTGGCCGGGGGTGCCGCCGGATGACCGCGACGGTGATCAACGGCGCGCAGGTCGACGTCGTCTGGATCGAGGGCCGCGTCAATCACTGGCTCCGCTTCGGCCGCTGGCGCAGCGAACGCGTGCATTCGCGAAGTCATCGGATGGTCACCTTCGACGTTGGTGCCGTGTTCGGGTATCTGCGCTGGCAAGCGAATGATTACGGCACGATCGCCGCGAGCTTCGCGGTCGTCCGCGTGGTCGAACCGCATCAGATCCTGAGCACTCATCCTGGCGTCCACCCCGGCGGCGAATTGCTGCTTTGCGTACGGGGATGGGCGCGGGTCCAGCGCGTCCTCGAAGCGATCGACCAGATTGAAGCGAGCAGGCTCGATCCTGCCAGGGTTGCGCCGGGCCACTGGCGCCACCTTCACAATCGGATTGAAATCGGTCAGCCCTTTCGGCGTTACAGTCGCGAGCAGCATCGCGCCTGGGAATTGCGCCGGAGCATCGGCGGATGAAACCGCGTGTGCTCCTCGCTGGAACGTACATCGGTCTAGGACTGATCGGTGTTTCCGCGGCACCCCACGCGCGACCGATGATCGTGTGGAACGCTTCGGCCAGCGCGCCGATCGGTTTCTACCGCATCGTCGGCTTGCATCAAATCCGGGCTGGCGATCTCGTTCTCGTGAGAACGCCACCGGACCTGGCGCCGCTGTTTGCCGCTCGCGGATATATCCCTTCCGACGTACCTCTGTTGAAGCGGATCGCGGCGGTCGAAGGCAGCACGATCTGCCGCGACGGAATGCGCCTCAGCATCGACGGCCGAGACGAAGTGGTGGCGCTTCGCGCTGACGGCCGCGGGCGTCTTTTGCCGGTCTGGAGTGGCTGCCGAAAGCTCGGACCTGGTGAAGTGTTCCTGCTCATGGCCGATGTACCGGGGTCGCTCGACGGCCGGTATTTTGGGCCGACTCCCATCTCCTCCATCATCGGAAAGGCGGTGCCATTATGGATCTGGCGAGCCTCGTGACCATGTGCTCGATCGCGTTCGATCGCGGCATGATGCAATCGCTCGTCTGGGAAGAAACGCAAGGTCGGCCATGGAGCTTTCGGCTCTCAACCGACCAGAAGCCGCGCAGCTATTCGAGCTTATCGAAAGCCATCGAAGCGGCGCGAACGGCGCAGCCGAGTGACGGGACGATACGCGTCGGACTGACTGGTCTCGAAGTCGATTTGAGCGTCGCGTCCGCACAGCCGAACGAGGCGATGTTCGCGCCGTGTCCGAACGTCACGATCGCGTCCGAGCGCCTTCACGCACTCGAAGATCGGTGCGCCGGGAAGGCGGAATTCAAATCGAATCCGATGGTCTGCGCGATCGCCGCCTGGCATGCATCGTTCGAGAATCCCGACTGGAAATTTGCCGATGCTGTGATGATCGGCGCGATCACGAGTAGCACGCCCGACCCGGAGGTGCCGAACGAACTTAGCAGCTCACCAGAGTCATCCGATCGTATCCGAACCGCAACCGGCGAGGGCGCTGAACCGTCACCGCCACCGCCATTGATGCGCGAGATTCAGGCGTCGGATGGTGAGCGCCAGCAACGCGAGTTCGAACGCGCCGGTGGAGCGCTGTTCCCCGCGAATCCGATCGCCGGCATTCGAGCGAAAGAGACGAAATCCTCCGCGTTGGAATCCGCATCGGGAGCTGATTCGGTTAGCCCGTTGACGCTGGGAAACGGTCTCTTCATTGCCGTCGGTCGCAGGCGAGACGCACAATGAGTGTGAGATCGTCGCAGAGTAGTTTGAGTGGGATTGGCGAACAACAAGATGTTGTGAGGCGATCTTATGTCCAGAATCCAAATCTAGGGCAAGATAAAAGTGGGAGTGCCGCTGGGTCTCACCTGGCTTGTTTTCTCCAGTCTGCACATGGGTTGGGATTAGTGCCTCAACGCTTCCGACAGTGCTGTGGAAATTTGTCACTCCGCCGTTCGCTTTGTTTTGTGTGGCACTGCTGCGCGGGAAAGTCTGGCGAATGACGTTCGACCATGAATTCCGACCCAAGCTCGGCCGTATTCGCACGCGAAGCCTTGGAACCAAGCGCGCGAAGGGGTTTGTCGCGCGGGTTCTCAGGGCGGCCGAGAACGGCGTTGGGCTCGCACTGCCGAAGCAATCGACGACGAACTTGTCGACGTTCGGCCGCGGGCGACTGGCGAGTTTATCCGCACAGCGCCTGCTGTCGAACCGGGCGCGTCGCGTGGTCGTGAAGGCGCGTGTCGTTCGCCAAGGACCCAAGACCGCGCCCCTAACGACGCACCTCTCGTATTTGAAACGCGACGGCGTGACCAAAGACGGTGCGGCGGCTCGCATGTTCAATGCAGACACGGACGATGCCGATGCGAACGACTTCGCCGATCGCACAAAGGGCGACCGGCATCACTTCCGGTTCACGGTCTCGCCCGAGGAGGCCGCTGAAATGGGTGATCTCAAGGCGTTCACACGCGACCTCATGGATCAGATGGAGCGCGACTTGGGAACGAAGCTCGAATGGGTCGCCGTCGACCATTGGAACACGGACAACCCCCATATCCATATCGCCGTCCGCGGCAAGGCAGATCAAGGCGATGATCTCGTTATCAGCCGCGACTACATCTCGCGCGGGTTCCGGGCGCGCGCGTCGGAGCTGGTGACCATCGAGCTTGGACCGCAGACCGAGCTCGACATGCTTCGAAAGCTGAGCCGGGAAACGGATGTCGATCGCTGGACCCGCCTCGACCAGGCGCTTCGGCGGGCGACGGACGCGGAGACCATGATCATCGACCTGCGGCCGGGTCCACGCGATGGACCGGATGGAACCATCCGCCGGCTGATGGTCGGGCGCCTGCAAAAGCTCGAGCAGATGGGGTTGGCGAATCCGGTCGGACCCTCGCGATGGACCATCGCCGAGCATGCGGAGTCCACGCTGCGGGATCTCGGAATTCGCGGCGACATCGTGAAGACCATGCACCGCGCGCTGTCGGGCGAACGAAGCGCCGCCGAATTCGCAATCCACGATTCTCTGAGAGCGCCACTGATCGGCAAGGTCGTCGACAAAGGATTGCACGACGAACTCGCCGGGACCGGGTACCTCATTGCGGATGGAGTTGACGGTCGGCCGCACTACGTCCGGCTTGCCAACCTCATCGAGCTGGAAGACGTGACCACGGGAAGCGTTGTGATGCTCGGGCCGCCGCAGGCGCGCCCTTCCGATCGTACGATCGCCGAGCTCGCGAGCCAACGGGCTGGGATTTACGGACCGGACGATCACCTCCGAGCGCTTGTCCGCGGTTCGGGAGGGAATGCGGATGCAGTCGTCGAAGCTCATGTCCGGAGGCTTGAGGCCTTGCGCCGCGCCAGCATCGTTCAGCGGCTGGAGGACGGTCGTTGGGAAGTCCCCCCGGACTATCTTGATCGTGCGCGAGCGTACGATCTGAAGCGCGGCGCAGCCTCGGAAATTGAGATCCAGATGCTCAGCACGCTTCCAGTGGAGCGCCAAATCAGTGCGGCGGGCGCGACTTGGCTCGACCGCGAGCTGGTCTCGCGAGATAAGACGGACTTCGCGAATTCAGGATTCGGGTTGGAGGTCCGCGATGCTCTGACGAGACGAGGCGACTACTTGATCGAAGCCGGATTGGCGCGACGCCAGAGTCAGCAGCTGATCTTTGTCCGAAACCTCCTCGATACGCTCACGCGTCGGGAGCTGGAAACAGTAGGGTCCGGCATTGCGACGGAAACGGGGCTGGAGCATCTGGCCGTAGAGGCCGGCGATCGAATCCGCGGCGTATACCGGCGCCGTGTCGACCTCGTGTCCGGCAGGTTCGCCTTGGTCGATGACGGGCGCCAGTTCGTACTCGTGCCATGGAGGCCAATCGTCGAGCGGAACCTGGGGCGCGAAGTTACGGGAATCGTCGGTACGGGCGGCGTATCATGGGATTTGAGCCGGCAACGCGGACTGAGCATATGATCTGGTCATGTGCCTGCTGAACTGATGGGAGAAGCCCATGCCCCGCAAGCTGAAGGTCTACCAGACGTCACTTGGATTTTATGATTCCGTGGTGGCGGCTCCGAGCCAGGCGGCCGCTGCGCGGGCTTGGGGAGCCGACCCGGATCTGTTCAGGCGGGGAACGGCACGCGAAGCCGACGATCCGCAAGCGATCGAAGCCGCTCTGGCGCACCCTGAGACGCCGCTCCGGCGCGCCGTCGGCTCCAGCGATCCGTTCAGCCTGAAGCCGAAACCGCCGAAGGCTTCCGATATAATTCCGGGCGAGGCTGATCAGCGACCTGCGAAGACGTCGCTCAAACGAAGCAGGCCTGTCGCGCCTCCACCGCCGGATCGCTCGGAGCTCGATGCGGCCGAGGCCGTCTTGAGAAAGCTCGATGAGAAGCGCCACGAGGAGGACGCCGAACTCGCCCGCCGGAGGCAAGCGCTGGACCGCGAAGAGGCCGATCTTGCGCGGCGTCGGCAAGCAATGGATGAGGAGGAAGCGAGCGCTCGTGACAAGTGGAAGCGCGAGCGGGAAGACGCGCAGCGCAAGCTGGATCGCGAGCGCCGCGCCTACAGGAATGCCGGCGGGAAGGACTAGGAACGCTCTGGAGCGGCCCGAGCTCCGTTCAGCGCGGCGTCCTAGCGAACACGACGGCGTAAATCTAGGGATATCCCTTCGTTCGGAATGCCATTCTGGCCCCACTGGGCTCAGGACGTTTTCCCATCATCCTCCATCGCAGGTCATCTTTCTCCACATCGAAGTCTTGCTGGCAATTGCCAATTTTGAAGGCTTATAGGGTCTTCCCGCTGCTCAGGTGAGCAGCAGCCCGGCCTAGCTGGGCGCCACGCGGAGGGAAGCCGAACCCGTGAGCCCGACCCGAATTCTCTGGGGCCAGATGTTCCTCGCGATCCTGCTGGTGACGGCCGGCATGTGGATCGCGACGGAGTGGACGGCTTGGCGCCTTGGGTTCCAGCCGCAGCTCGGCCGGCCTTGGTTCTCGGAAGCGGGCTGGCCGATCTACCCGCCGGCTCACCTCCTGCTTTGGTGGTATCAGTACGACGCCTATGCGCCGACCATCTTCCTCAAGGGCGGCAGCATCGCGGCGAGCGGCGGCATCCTTGCCGTCATTGCGTCGATTGGCCTTTCGATCTGGCGCGCCCGGGAAGCAAAGCGGGTCACGACCTATGGTTCGGCGCGTTGGGCTCTCGAACGTGAAATCCGTGCGGCCGGTTTGCTCGAGAATGTCGGCGTGTTCCTCGGTCGCGTTCGGACCGGCGACCTTCGGCATGACGGACCCGAGCATGTCATGGCGTTCGCGCCGACGCGATCTGGCAAGGGCGTGGGCCTGGTCGTGCCGACGCTGCTCACCTGGCCCGGCAGCGCGATCATCCATGACATCAAGGGCGAGAATTGGCAGCTGACCGCCGGCTGGCGGTCGCGCTTTTCGCACTGCCTGCTGTTCGATCCGACCGACGCCCGATCTGCCGCCTACAATCCGTTGCTCGAGGTCCGCAAAGGCGAATGCGAGATCCGCGACATCCAGAATGTCGCCGATGTTCTGGTCGATCCGGAAGGCTCGATCGAAAAGCGGAACCACTGGGAGAAGACGAGTCACGCGCTCCTGGTCGGTGCGATCGTCCATGTCCTCTATGCCGAGGCCGACAAGACGCTCGCCGGCGTCGCCAATTTTCTGTCCGATCCGGCCCGGCCGATCGAGAAGACGCTGCGCATCATGATGACGACCGGGCATCTCGGCCAAGGCCGCGTGCATCCAGTCGTCGCTTCGACGGCCCGCGAGCTCCTCAACAAATCCGACAATGAGCGCTCGGGGGTGCTGTCGACGGCGATGTCGTTTCTCGGTCTCTATCGCGATCCGATCGTCTCGGCCGTGACGCGCCGATGCGATTGGCGGATCGCTGATCTGGTCGAGGCTGAGCACCCTGTTTCGCTGTATCTCGTCGTGCCACCTTCTGATATCAGCCGGACCAAGCCGCTCATCAGGCTGGTCCTCAATCAGATCGGGCGGCGGCTCACCGAAAGCCTGGAAGACGTGGGCCGGCGGCATCGCGTCCTGCTGATGCTGGACGAGTTTCCGGCGCTGGGGCGTCTGGATTTCTTCGAGAGCGCGCTCGCGTTCATGGCCGGCTACGGGCTGCGGTCCTACCTCGTTACGCAAAGCCTCAATCAGATCGAGAAGGCGTACGGGCCGAACAATTCGATCCTCGATAATTGCCATGTCCGGATTGCCTTCGCATCCAACGACGAGCGCACGGCGCGGCGAGTCAGCGACAGTCTCGGCACCGCGACTGAACTCCGCGCGATGAAGAACTATGCCGGACACAGGCTGGCGCCCTGGCTTTCGCATCTGATGGTATCGCGCCAGGAGACTGCGCGCCCGCTGCTGACGCCCGGCGAGGTGATGCAGCTGCCGGCGTCCGACGAACTGGTCTTGATTTCCGGCGTGCCCCCGATCCGCGCGCAGAAGGTCCGGTACTACCAGGACCAGACTCTCCAATCGCGCGTGCTCCCGCCACCGGAGCTCGCCCTCGGATCCTACGCGGATCGGCCCTCGCGGCGCTCCGACGATTGGACCGGTGTCACGCCCGTCAATCCGGTTCAGTCCGACGATTGTCATGCGCGAGGCGACGCCGGAGGAGACGACGACGGCGGCATTCGGCGGCAGCCCGAGCTGCCGGAGCATGAGGATATTGCGCCAGAGCCGGAGAAGGTTCGCGAGTTCGATCTGACCGAGGACGAACCGGACGCTGAGGCCGTGCAGGCCAAAGCCATGGATCGGCTGCGCGGCTTCACCCGGACCGCGGCGATGGATCACGATGATGGCATGCTGCCGGAGCTATGAGGCAACCATGAAGATGCGCCTCAACTGCTATTTCGCACCGGACCTGCTGGAGGAGCTTTCCAAGACGGCCGCGCAACGACGCGTCCACAAATCAGTGATCGTCCAGGCCGCGGTCGCCTCGTTCCTGTCACCCGATGCGCTCGATCGACGGGAGGCAGCCTATGTCCGTCGGCTCGATCGCCTGTCGCGCCAGGTCGAGCGGCTGGAGCGTGACCTAACGATCTCGGTCGAGACCTTGGCGCTCTTCGTCCATTTCTGGCTGACCGTGACGCCGCCGCTGCCGGCGAGCCAGCAGGCGGCCGCGCGGGCCCAAGGGCTGAAGCGCTACGAAGGTTTCATCGAGAGCCTGGGCCGGCGGCTGCAGCAGGGAAAGAGTCTCGTCCGCGAGGTCTCCGAAGAAATCTATCCGGAATCGCGCGAAGGCGTTGACGAACGCGCTCCGCTCCAGACCAGCGAGGAGACGGCCGATGTCGGCGCCTAGGCTCGTTGCCGGACAGGAGCTGCGCGACCGGCAGGCGCGCATGCTGCGGACTGCGTTCGGCCCGGTCATCACCGCGTTCATCCTGGATGACCGCGTAACCGACATCCTGCTCAACCCGGACGGCAATCTCTGGGTGGCGCGGCAGGGCGAGACCTGCCGGTTTTCAGGCACCATGATCTCTGCCGCCGACGGCGATCGGATTGTGCGTCTGGTCGCGAGCGCCAGCGGCATCGAGGTCCATGCCCGCAATCCTGAATTCACGGCGGCGCTGCCGCTCGATGTCACGACCGGCGCCGGCGCGCGATTCAAAGGGCTGCTACCGCCGCTGTCGACAGCGCCCTCGTTCGCGATCCGCAAACCCGCGGGCATAATCTTCCCGCTCGAAGACTATGTATCCGACGAGATCCTGAGCTCGGGCCAGGCCGCTGCACTTGCCGACGCCGTGACGCGGCGCCTCAACATCCTGATCGCGGGCGGGACCGGCAGCGGCAAGACCACGCTCGCGAACGCACTGCTGTCGGAGCTCAAGGGAGCCGACGACCGCGTCCTCTTGCTCGAGGAGACGCCGGAACTCCAATGCGCCGCCCGGAACGTCGTGTCGCTCCGGACCGTCGCTGGTGTGCGCTCGCTGCGCGATCTGGTCCGGGCCGCGATGCATCTCTATCCGCAGCGGATCGTCGTCGGCGAGGTGCTGGGCGCCGAGGCGCTCGATCTGCTCAAGGCCTGGAACAGCGGCCATCCGGGCGGGATCTCGACCATTCATGCCAATAGCGCGTCTGGCGCGCTGACGAAACTCGTGCAGTTCATGCAGGAGATCGTCGTCTCGGTGCCGCGCGAGCTCATCGCGGAAGCCATCGACTTGGTGGTCTTCATCGCGCAGCGCGGTGGCACACGGCGCGTCCGCGCGATCTCCGCGGTCGAAGGCTGGAACGGCATCACTTGGATTCTCCGGCCGATCGAATCGGCCGCCGATCTCCCCAACCCCGACCTGATGGAGGACTTCCGATGAGGGACTTTTTGCATGCGCGGCGATTCCCGCCGTTCGTCTGGATGGTTCTTGTGGCGATCGCGTTGCCGATGCCTGCGTTGGCGGCCGGTGCCGGCATGCCCTGGGAAGCACCGCTGCAGCAGATCCTTAATTCGGTCGAGGGGCCGGTCTCCAAGATCGTCGCCGTCCTGATCATCATCTCGACCGGTTTGACGCTGGCCTTCGGCGAGACCAGCGGCGGCTTCCGGCGCCTCATTCAGCTCGTCTTCTTCATCTCGATCGCCTTCGCGGCCTCGAGCTTCTTCCTGACCTTCTTCGGCTTCGCCGGCGGAGCGCTTGTCGCGTGAAGAGCGAGGTTGCCGGGTTCGAGGTGCCGCTGCACCGGTCTCTGACCGAGCCGATCATGCTCGCTGGCGCGCCGCGAGCGGCGGCGATCCTGATCGGCACGGTCGCGGCCGCGGTGGGCTTGGGGCTGCAGCTCTGGCCCGCCGGCCTGGCGATCTGGATCGTCGGCCATACGGCGGCGGTCTGGGGCGCCAAGTTCGACCCGCAGTTCCTTGACGTGTTCGCCCGCCACATCCGCCACCGGCCTTACCTGGACGCCTGATATGATGAACCTCGCCGAATATCGCCGGCGTCCCGATCGCCTCTCCGACTATCTGCCGTGGGCGGCACTGATCGCGCCCGGTATCGTCCTCAACAAGGACGGCAGCCTGCAGCGGACGGCACGCTTCCGCGGGCCGGATCTCGAGAGCGCGACGCAGTCGGCGCTAGTGGGTGTCGCCGCGCGCCTCAACAACGCGCTCCGCCGCTTCGGTTCGGGCTGGGCGCTGTTCGCCGAGGCGCAGCGGGTCCCGGCGGACTCTTACCCCGAGAGCACCTTTCCCGACCCGGTCTCCTGGCTCGTCGACGAGGAGCGGCGGGCGATGTTCGAGGCGGAGGGGGCGCATTTCGAGAGCCGGTATTTTCTGACCTTCCTGTTTCTGCCGCCGGCCGAGAGCAAGGCGCGGGCGGGCGATCTGATTTTCGATCGCGCAACGAAGCGCCAAGGCGTGGATTGGAAGGAGGTTTTGGCCGGCTTCATCGACCGGACCGACCGCGCTTTGGCGCTGCTCGACGGCATCATGCCGGAGGCGGTTTGGCTCTCCGATGCCGAAACGCTGACCTATTTGCATTCGACAATCTCGACCAAGCATCACGGCGTTGGCCTGCCGGAAACCCCGATGTATCTCGATGCCTTCCTGGCAGACCAGCCGCTGACCGGTGGGCTCGATCCCATGCTGGGGCGCCGGCATCTTCGGATCACCTCGGTATTGAAGTTCCCGAGCGCCACCTGGCCGGGGCTCTTGGACGAGCTGAACGCGCTGGCCTTTCCGTATCGCTGGTCGACCCGCTGGATCGCGCTCGACAAGCCGGACAGCATCCGCGCATTGACGCGTATCCGCCGGCACTGGTTCGCCAAGCGCAAATCGATCTCGATCATGCTCCGCGAAATCCTCTTCCAGCGCGAATCGCTGCTGATCGATTCCGATGCGCACAACATGGCGCTCGACGCCGACGAGGCGCTCCAGGAACTCGGGAGCGATTTCGTGTCGGAGGGATATTTTACTGCGACCGTCACCGTCTGGGACGAGGAGCCGGCCCGCGCCGACGAGAAGCGCCGGCTGGTCGAGCGGATCGTCAACGGGCGCGACTTCACGACGATTGCCGAAAGTGTCAACGCGGTCGACGCGTGGCTCGGCAGCCTGCCCGGGCACGCTTATGCCAACATCCGGCAGCCGCCAGTCTCCTCGCTCAACCTTGTCCACATGCTGCCGATGTCGGCGGTCTGGGCAGGGCCCGAGGACAACGCGCATCTGAGTGGACCGCCGCTGCTGATCGCCAAGACGCAAGGGTCGACACCCTTCCGGTTCGTCACCCATGTCGGCGACGTCGGCCACATGATGGTGGTGGGTCCGACCGGCGCCGGCAAGTCGACCCTGCTGGCGTTGATGGCGCTGCAGTTCCGCCGCTATCCAAGGAGCCGCATATTCATCTTCGACATGGGCGGCTCAGCGCGTGCGGCCGTCGCAGGCGTGGGCGGCGCCTGGTACGACCTCGGCGCCGGCGGCGAGACCGGGAATGGAATTGCCTTCCAGCCCTTGCGGCACATCGATGACCAGGCGGAGCGCGCCTGGGCCGCGGAATGGATCCGGATGCTGCTCGCGCATGAGCGGGTGCCGATCACGCCGGAGGTCAAGGACATCGTCTGGTCCGCGCTGGGCAGCCTGGCGACTGCGCCGGTCGAGCAGCGCACGCTCACTGGTCTCTCTGTTCTCCTGCAGTCGCTCACGCTGCGCCAGGCTTTGCAGCCCTATACGCTCGCAGGACCTTATGGCCGGCTGCTCGACGCTGATACGGATCGGCTCGGCTCCGCAGACCTCCAATGCTTCGAGATCGAAGGGCTGATGGAGAGCGGCGCGGAGCTGCCTGTGCTCACTTATCTGTTCCATCGGCTCGAGGAGCGGTTCGACGGCGTGCCGACGCTGATGATCATCGACGAGGGATGGCTCGTCCTCGACGATCCGATATTCGCCGATCAACTTCGCGAGTGGGAGAAGACGGCGCGCAAGAAGAACGTTGCGATCATATTCGCGACCCAGTCGCTCTCGGACATCGAGCGCAGCACGATTGCGCCGGCGATCATCGAGAGTTGCCCGACCCGAATCTTCCTGCCCAACGACCGCGCGGTCGAGCCGCAGATCCGGACGACCTACGAACGATTCGGATTGAACGAGCGACAGATCGAGATCATTGCGCGGGCACAGCCAAAGCGCGACTACTACTTCCAGAGCCGGCAGGGTAACCGGCTGTTCGAGCTCGGCCTTGGGCCCGCGACACTGGCCTTCGTCGGCGCTTCGACCAAGACGGATCTCGCGCGCATCGCTGGGCTGCTCACGGAGAGCGGCGACGATGCGTTTGCCGCGGCATGGCTCAACGAACGCGCCCTCGGCTGGGCCGCAGATCTTCTCGAATCCTGGTCAGTCGATTCACCCATCGAAAGGAGCGCGGCATGAGGCGCCTTCGTCATCTTGCATTCGGACTTGCGATGACCGCGTCCGTGCTCGCGGTGCCGCCGAGCGAAGCGGCTCTGCCGGTCATTGATGCTTCGGTGTTGACGCAGAACGTGCTCGAAGCCGCGCGCCTGCTTCAGCAGATCAACAATCAGATCACCCAGATCAATCAGTTCATCCAGATGCTGAACTATGACGCGCGGAACATCGCGTCACTGCCGTTCTCGGTGCTCGCGCCGCTCAATACCGCGATCGGCCAGATCAACAGCCTCTTAAGTGCAGCGCAGGGCATCTACTACAACATCACCGACATCAACAATAAGTTCGCCCAGTTCTATCCGGGCTCCTACGCGCCGGGGACGCCGGACGCGCAGCTTGTCGCGGATGCGCGAACCCGCTGGACCTACGCGGTCAACAGCTTTCAGGACACGCTCCGCACGCAGGGCCAGATCGTCGGCGATATCCCCAATGACCAGGGGCAGATGACCGCCTTGGTGAACCAGAGCCAAGGCGCCACGGGCATCCTACAAGCGACACAGGCCAGCAATCAGATCCTGGCGCTGCAATCGAAACAGCTCGCCGCGACCCAGGCTCTCCTCGCATCGGCGGCGCGGGCGCAAACACTGGAGCAGGCGCGAACCGCCGAGGCGGAGGAGCAAGCGCAGGAGCAGTATCGGCGCTTTCTCGGCAGTCCCAGCGTTTATACTCCAATACCCGTAATCGCCTTTCACTGAAGGAGCGAAGAGCATGTATCGCGCGATAGAAAATGTTGTTCTTTCGATCGTAATATCTGCCGCAACGATGCTGGCGGCCGATGGAAACGCTGTAGCCCAACCGGCGAGCACGCCGACGCCCGATCCGATCGTAGCCGAGATGCAGCGGTGCAACGCGCTCGGGCTCAAGGCAGAGCAGGATGAACGCTGCCAAGCTGCCTACAAGGCCAACCGCGACCGGTTCTTCGGGACGGGAAGCTCGACTTACACGCCGATACCCATCGATCCGTTTCCGGGGGTGCCGAAAGCACCAGAGCCAAAGTCGAAGGGTCCGCAATCGGTGCAGGACCAGAACTAGGCCATGGGCGGCGTTTCGGTCATCGATCAATTCCTGAATGTCTTCACGACGTACATCGATAGTGGCTTCGGGCTGTTGGGACCTGAGGTCACGTTCCTGACGGCGGTGCTTGCCGGGATCGATATGACGCTCGCGGGCCTGTTCTGGGCTATGGGCGGCGAGGGCCTGTTTAGTGAGCGGCTGATCAAGAAGACGCTTTATATCGGCTTCTTCGCGCTGCTCCTGAGCAACTTCTACAAGCTGGCGGGAATTGTCTTTAACTCCTTCGCTTCGTTGGGGCTGCTCGCAACCGGTTCGACGTTGACCTACGCCCAGTTCCTCCAGCCGGGCAGGATCGCCCATGTCGGCATCGATGCTGGCCGTCCGCTGTTGACCGCAGTCGGCGGCCTGATGGGCTTCACGAACTTCTTCACGAACTTCGTCCAGATCGTCGTGCTGCTGCTTGCCTGGCTGCTGGTCGTCATCGCCTTCTTCATCCTCGCCGTTCAGCTCTTCATCACCATTCTGGAATTCAAGCTGACCGCGCTCGCCGGATTCGTCCTGGTGCCGTTCGGCCTGTGGGGCAAGAGCGCGTTTCTTGCCGAGCGGGTTCTCGGCCATGTCGCGACCACGGGCGTGAAGGTTCTCGTCCTCGCCATCGTGATCGGCATCGGCTCGACGCTGTTCAGCCAGTTCATTTCCGCGTTTCCCTCCGGAGCGCAGCCGACCATCGACCAGGCGCTCGCCGTCATGCTGGCGTCGCTGGTGATGCTCGGCCTCAGCATCTTCAGCGGCAAAGTCGCGGCAGGGCTTGTTTCGGGTGCGCCACAGCTTTCTGCAAGCGAAGCGGTAGGAACGGCCGCTGCGGGGGCTGGGATCGCGGCGTTGGGCGGCATGGCGTTCATGGGTGGCGGCCGCTTGGCGCTCGGCGGCATTCGCGCAGCGGCCACTGCGATGGGCGGTGCTGAAGCAGCCTATGCGGCGGGTGGTGCCGGTAGCGGTGGTGTCGCTGGCGGATTGGCTTCGGTCGCGCGCGCGGGTGCTTCCGCGGTTACGCGCGGGCCGATCGGTCTTGGAGAACGCGCCGCGCAGAGCCTGCAAGAGAGCTACGCCGCTAGGCGATCCGCATCGGAAGGATCAGGTACGATGTCGTCTGCGCCGGGCTGGGCGCAGCGGCTGCGCGGGCGGCATCTCGGCAATGCCAGCCACGTGGCGCAGGCGGCTGGGCAGGGAGGCCATGCCGGGCAGGGTGCCTCGCCTGAACTCGATCCGGAAGGAAACTGACCGATGCATCCTTTCCACAGATCCGTGCATCGCTACGCTCGGACCGAAGCGCCGGAGACTCCCTATCAGCGAGCGGCGCAGGTCTGGGACGATCGGATCGGCAGTGCGCGGGTTCAGGCACGGAACTGGCGAGCGATGGCCTTCGGCCTCTTCGCATTGGGCGCCACAATCGTCGCCGATGATGTCCATGTGCGGAGCCATACGCAGATCGTGCCTTGGGTGGTCGAGGTCGATCGCCTCGGGAATGCCCGCGCCTCCGGACCTGCCGATCCCAACTTTCAGCCGAGCGATCCGCAGATCGCCAATCAGCTCGCGCGCTTCACTGTGGACTGGCGGGCGCTGTCGATCGATCCGATCGTTGTGCGCCAGAACTGGCTCGAGGCCTATGAGTTCGCCACCGACCGCGGCGCAGCGACTTTGAACGAGTGGGCACGGGTCAACGATCCGTTCGCGAAGGTCGGGCAGCGGTCGGTTTCGATCGAGGTCACCAGCGTCGTGCGGGCGTCCGACAGCTCCTTCCAGGTCAAATGGACAGAGACAGCCTATGACGCCGGCAGCCTCGTCTCGAGCGACCGCTTCACTGCGATCTACACGATCGTCCACAAGGCGCCGCCCGACCAGCAGGCCTTCCAGAAAAATCCGCTCGGCATCTACGTCAACGGTGTCAATTGGAGCCGCGAGCTCGGCTAGGAGGGATCGTCATGATTCGGATTGTCTGCTTGGTACCGTTTGCTTTGGCGCTCGCGGCCTGCAGCGGCCGCACGCCGCCCCCGGCGATCACATATGATGCGCCGATGACCAAGGCCGAGCCGGCGCTTGAGCCGCCCAAGCCGGTCGAGATCGTCGCCGTGCCCCAGCCATTGCCGCTGCCGGGGCAGCTCAAGCCGATGCCGAGCGCGGCCAAGGCGCCCGAGCCCGGCGATCCGCTGGCGCGGGTGCGCCGGGCCAACGCGGCGGCCAAGGTCGAGCCGGTGCGCGACGGCTACATCAACGCGATCCAAATCTATCCCTATGTCGACGGCGCGCTCTACCAGCTCTACGCCGCGCCGCTGAAAGTGACCGACATCGCCTTGCAGGAAGGCGAGGAGCTGGTCTCGGTCGCCGCAGGCGACACGGTGCGCTGGACCATCGGCGACACCGAGAGCGGGCAGGGCGGTGCGAAGCGTGTCCACATCCTGATCAAGCCGACCCGGCCCGGTCTCGACAACGATCTCGTCATCAACACCAGCCGGCGAACCTATCACCTCGAGACGCATTCGAACGACGGACCCTACATGGCAGCGATCAGCTGGGGCTATCCGCAGGATCAGCTCGCGATCCTGCACGATCGGAACACCGCGGCCGAGACCGCGGCGCCGATCG
The DNA here is from genome assembly GCA_035293565.1 of Alphaproteobacteria bacterium. Taxonomy (GTDB): domain Bacteria; phylum Pseudomonadota; class Alphaproteobacteria; order BOG-932; family Roseiterribacteraceae; genus DATGMP01. The sequence continues at coordinate 52,439 of DATGMP010000125.1, forward strand.
CACAGGGCCTCGATCTCGAACGGCTGCGCTTCCGCTACGAGATCACCGGCGATGAGCCGCCCTGGCGGCCGCTCCGCGCCTTCGACGACGGCGAAAAAGCCTACATCGAATTTCCGGCGGGAATCAGCCAGGGCGAGATGCCGCCGCTATTTGTGGTCGGGCCGACCGGAGAAACCGAGATCGTCAATTACCGCGTGAAGGGACGCTACTACATCGTCGATCGCCTGTTCGGCGCCGCCGAGCTCCGCCTCGGCGCTGATCCACAGCAGGTCGTCCGGATCAGCCGCACCGATGCGCCCGGGCGACGCGAAAGCGGCAGCCCCTCATGACCGACCTGCCACCGCCGAAGGAAAATCCGGATCAGCTCGCGTTGCGCGGCCGTCCGCGGCCGGTCACCCGTCTCTCGCGACGCGCGCTGGCGATCCTTGCGACGGTCTCGTGCGTTTCGATCGCCGTCGCTGTCTGGTACGCCCTCGACGCCGGTAGCCTCTTCCACCGCGATCGTGGCGAAGAGCTGTTCAACACCGAGAACAAACCGCAGGCGGACGGGCTCTCCGGGTTGCCACGAAGCTACGCCGATCTGCCCAAGCCCAAATCCGTGCCGCCGCTTGGGCCGCCGATGCCAGGCGACATCGGCAGGGCGCCACCCACGGCGAACGCGCTACCGCCCGAACCGGATCGGCTTGCTCAGGCCGAAGATCAACGGCGCATGCAGGAAGCGGAAGCTGCCGCGACGGGGAAGGTGTTCTTTCAGGTGAATGCCAAGGTGGCCGGTGCTAGCGGTTCTGAGTTGTCTGGTGTGGCGCAGATAGGGAACGGCGACCGGCCGGCAGCAGGGTCGCCCGGCGAATTGGATGCGGATGCCGATCAGAATCTGCAGGACCATAAGCAGGCATTCCTTGCTCGGCGGGTCGCGACCGACACGATGTCGCCTTACCGGCTGCAGGGCCTCCGGTCGCCGTATCAGCTCATGGCCGGCACCATTATTTCTGCCGCGCTGCTGACGGGACTGAATTCCGATCTGCCCGGTGAGATCATCGGCCAAGTGACCGACGACGTGTACGACACCGCGACCGGCCGCTCTCTCCTGATTCCCCAGGGCGCGAAGCTCATCGGAAAATACGACAGTATTGTCGCCTACGGTCAGGAGCGCGCGCTGCTGATCTGGACGCGGTTGATACTCCCGGACGGCAGCTCGATCATCCTCGACAATCTGCCCGGCACCGATACCGCCGGCTACGCCGGCCTCGAGGACGGTGTCGACTATCACACGTGGCGCCTGATCAAGGGCATCGCGCTCTCGACTTTGCTCGGCGTGTCGAGCGAGCTTGCGGCGAACAATGGAACCGACAGCGGCAACCGTATCACCGTCGGCATCCGCGATAGCGCCGACAATTCCGCCAACCAGGCGGGTCAGCGGATCGTGACCAAGGATCTGTCGATTCAGCCGACCCTCACAGTGCGCCCCGGGTTCCCTCTCCGCGTCATCGTCAATCGCGACATCGTCCTGAAACCTTATGCGCGCTGAGGTTCGATGGCGCGACTGAAGCTCGGTCCGCTGCCGGACGATCGACCGGTGAAGCTCACCATCGCGATTCCCGCCGATCTCAAGCGCGCGCTCGACGCATATGCTGCGGCGTACGCGGCGGAGAGCGGGCGGCAATGGGAGACCAAGAAGCTCATTCCGCATATTCTTGCTGCCTTCCTGAAATCGGACAAGGCGTTCTCCAGACGGGAAATCAGTTCAGCGGCGGATCGGAGCGGTGCTGGCGCGCCAGGCTGAGAAAGCGCCGCAGCACGGGGTTGGGATTGTCGCGGAACCAGGCGACCGTGAGCGGAATCATCGCGCCCTCGTCCTCGATCGGGCGGAAGGTCACGCGGGGATAATCGACCGCGGATGCCGACTCCATTGCAATAGTGACTCCGAAACCCGCGCCGACCAGGTTGAGAAGCCCGTCCCGGCCGACGTCATAGCGTTCTATCCGCGGCACCTCGCCGTTCACTGTCAGCCTGCCGACTATGGAATGATAGAACTCGGCGTTTGTCTGCCAAGCCTGAGTGATAAAGCGTTCTTTCCGTATCGAGGTCCAAGTGAGCGCTGGCGCCTGAGCCAGCCGGTGAGTGCTTGGGACCGCCAGGAACAGCCGCTGCTCGAGCAAGGGAAAACAATCGATCGGTGGGCTGTCGATTTGTCCTGGGACGATGGCGACGTCGATTTGATGCTCGTGAAGCGAGGTCGTGTGATCCGAGCGGTTTCCCTCGACGATCGAGATCGCCACATCCGGGAACCGTGCCCGATAGGTCGAGAGGAGATCGTGGACGGGGCCCGAGGCAAAGGACGTGAAGATTCCAACCGAGAGGGTCCCGATCTCGGCGCGGCCCGCGCGGCCTGCCTCTCGAATCAGATGATCGTAGTCGAGTAGCAAATGCCGGGCGCCATGAAGAAAGTTACGACCCGCGATCGTGAGCCGCACACCGCGCCGGAAGCGTTCGAACAGGGTGACGCCGATCTCTGCCTCCAAACTCTGGATGTGATGGCTGAGGGTTGGCTGGGTCATGCCGAGGCCGACCGCGGCGCGTCGGAAATTGAGCGTCTCGGCGACGCTGACAAAGGAACGAAGCTGCTTCAGAGAGGGGATTGCCGGTTCCATCCCAATTAGCCGGACCTTTACGCAATCGCACAACTAGCGCTTGCAATCGGTTAGCCTATTTTTGCGGCAGGAGGACGATGGCAAAAAAGCTAGATTGTTACCGTTTCAGCATCGTCCAGATTTCAGGGACGAAGCTTTCCACTGACCATCTACGCTAGATTGACGCTGGCGCGGCGGAACAGATCGGAAAGGTGCTCGGCGACAGGCACCAGCGGAAGCCGCGATCGTCTGACGATGCAGATCGCCGGCGCGGACAACTCCTCATCGAGATCGATATGCGCCAGCAGGCCGGTCGACTGCACGAACTCAAGCCATTGCTGCGGCAAGATCGCCAGAAGGTCGGAGGATGCGGCGGCGGTAATCATGGTAAGCGCGCTATGCGCCTGCACGGAGATCGTTGGTCGTGGCAGTCCGTGGCGTTCGAACAACGGATAAAGCTCGGCCTCGCTGTTCGCCGTCACCGAAGTCGCTACCCACCGCGCCGTGACCAGCTCGCGCAGCGACCGGGCCCGCGCCAGCGGATGCCCCGGACGAGCCAGGATGACGCGGCGATTGTCGAACAACTTTTCGACCGCAAATTCCCCGCCGGGATTATCCTCTGATAGAGGCCCAACATAGAAGTCGATCGAGCCGTCGCGAATTTGGGCTTCCAAGGCCGGAAAGAGGCCCTCGCTAATGTTCAGAACGACGTCCGGGAATCGCCGGTGGAACGGCGCCAAAACACGCGGCAGCATGCCCACATGGGGAGCGGTCGACAGGCCGATGGAGACCGTGCCGCTATTCAAGCCCTTCATCTGCTTGATCTCATCGCACGCACGCTCCAGTTCGAGCTGTGCGGCGGTGCTGCGCCGCAGGAACGCTTCACCCATGGGCGTGAGTTCCATCCCCGTCGCGCTGCGTTCAAACAACGTCGTCCCAAGCTCGTGTTCGAGGTCGCGTATGCTTCGGGTGATCGCCGGTTGCGCCACTCCTAAGTGGCGGGCTGCGCGCCGCAAGCCACCCCGTTCGGCCACCGCGATGAAATTGCGAATCTGATTCAGCTTCATGTGTTACTACTTTAGTATCACTCTGCACGTTTTGCCATCGTTACCTATCGCCCATCATCATCTAAAGCACTCACAAGCAGCTGCCACGACCTGGGCATGGCAAATCCGGGTTCGAGGAGATCGCCCGGCCGCCAAGGCGCGCTGGCGGGCGGGTGCACTCTTGACCTCTGCTCGATCCGCGAAGGCCGGGGCCGCGGCTTATATTCGGAGGCTGACCGGAGCTATGAGGATGGGTGCCGCCGAGCGGTTGGCGGCTTGGCATGGCGAGACCTCGGCCGGCGATTGAGACCGGCGGATCGGTATCAAGAGGACCACTTATGAACTTGTTGCGTTATGCCTTTGCGGGACAGAATTGCCTGGGTGCGGTCAAAGGCGACGGCATCGTAAACATCGATTCGCTAGGTTATGGGACGATGCTTTCGTTGATCGCCGCCGGCCCGGCGTCGCTCGACCGTGTCCGCCCCCTTGTTGATGCTCGTGCGCCGGAATTGGCGTTGGGGGATGCACGGTTGCTGGCGCCGATCGAGCGGCCAGGCAAGTATCTTGCGATCGGCATGAATTACCGGAAGCACGTCGACGAATCGGAGCGGATCGGGGTTCCCGCCCCCAAGCAGCAGCTCTGGTTCAACAAGCAGACCACCTGTCTCGCCGGTCCCTACGACGAGATCGACCCAGGCGTGACCGAGAAGCTCGACTACGAGGTCGAGCTCGGCGCCGTGATCGGCAAGGCGGCAAAAGGCGTCAGGGAGGCGGACGCGCCGGCGCACGTGTTCGGCTATGTCGTCGCCAACGACGTCTCGGCCCGCGACTGGCAGTTCCATTCGCCTACCTTCACGATGGGCAAGTCGTTCGACACGCATGGGCCGATCGGTCCTTGGATCGTGACCGCCGATGAGGTGCCCGAGCCGCACAAGCTCAGGCTGCGTTGCTTCGTTAACGGCGAGAAGCGGCAGGACAGCGACACCGGGCAGATGATTTTCAACCTTTGGCAGCAGATCGCCTACCTCTCAACCGCCTTTACGCTTGAGCCGGGCGATCTCATTGCCACCGGCACGCCCGAAGGCGTGGGGGTGGCCATGAATCCGCCCCGTTTCCTCGCGCCCGGCGACGTCGTGCGCTGCGAGATCGAGGGGATCGGCGCGATCGAGAACAGGGTGGCGGGCGCCTAGCCCCCGCCGCGACAGGAGGAGGAATCGCCATGGCGGTGCGCGGCGCAATGTCGGTGACGCTCGAAGTGCCGGACCTCGAGCCCGGCGCGCGGTTCTACGCCGACGCGGGACTGCTCGCCGCCGTCGATGGCGAGATCGCGCGATTCCGGTGCGCCGGACAGGACCGCGACTCTATCGTGCTGCTTGGCGGCGCAAAGGCCAAGCGCCTCCACCACATTGCGCTCAGAGCCGACGACCTCGACGGCATCGCCACGCGCGTCGCATCGGCTGGAGGCGCGGTAGCTCACGCGCCGTTAGGCTTCAAGGATGACGGCCTGTGGATACGCGATCCGCATGGCATGCTGATCCACCTGCTCGACCATCCTGCCGACCCGGAGCTGCCGCGACCGCCTCCGTTCGAGATCAATGCGCCTGGACGGCTGGTGCGCAAGCATCGTTCGGCGATTTTGCCGGCGGCTGCCTATGCGCCAGCGAAGCCGCTGCGGCTTGGGCACATCCTGGTCTTCTCGCCCGACGTCCCGGCAAGCGTCGCCTTCGTCGTCGAAGCGCTCGGCATGGGGCTGGCCGACCGGGCACAGGACGTGATCGCCTTCTGCTGCGCCAGGCGCGACAGCGACCATCACGTCGTCGCCTTCGCCAAGTCCTCGGGCGTCGGCTTCCATCATGCCAGCTTTCAGGTCGGTGACCCGGACGAGGTCGGCCGCGGGGGCCGCGCACTGGCAAGCAAGACGGCCAGGGGCGACTGGGGCTTCGGCCGCCACACGATCGGTTCCAACTTCTTCCACTATGTCCAGGACCCGTGGGGATCTTGGTTCGAATACTATTCGGACATGGATCACATCGACGATTATGCGCTCTGGACTCCGACCAATTACGATATGGCCGACAGCCTCGCCTCCTGGGCGCCGCCCGTGCCAAACGATTTCGTCCATAACTATGAAACTGACGCAATCGCCGCTTGATATCTGCCAGACGCGGAGATGACGTCGACGAGGCGTTCGGAATCGTGTGAGCAAGTTGTAATCGGATCATTGGCCACAGGGGATGACGGCATGAAAACGCGTGGGGCGGTTGCGTTCGAGGCGAAGAAGCCGCTCGAGGTCGTCGAGCTCGACCTGGAAGGGCCGAAGGCGGGCGAGGTCCTGGTCGAGATCATGGCGACGGGCATCTGCCATACCGACGCCTACACGCTGGACGGCTTGGACAGCGAAGGCATCTTCCCCTCGATCCTGGGGCACGAGGGCGCCGGCGTCGTCCGCGAGGTGGGCGCGGGCGTGACCGGTGTGAAACCCGGCGATCACGTCATCCCGCTCTACACGCCCGAATGCCGGCAGTGCAAAAGCTGCCTCTCGGGCAAGACTAACCTGTGCACCGCGATCCGGGCGACCCAGGGCAAGGGGCTGATGCCGGATGGCACCAGCCGCTTCAGCTACAAGGGGCGGACCGTCCATCATTACATGGGCTGTTCGACCTTCTCGAACTTCACCGTGCTGCCGGAGATTGCGGTCGCGAAGATTCGCGAGGACGCCCCGTTCCAGTCCGCTTGCTACATCGGCTGCGGGGTCACGACGGGGGTCGGCGCGGTGGTGAAGACGGCGAAGGTGACGCCGGGATCGAACGTGATCGTGTTCGGGCTGGGCGGCATCGGGCTCAATGTCATCCAGGGCGCCAGGATGGTGGGGGCCGATAAGATCGTCGGTGTCGACATCAACGACGGCAAGGAGGCGTGGGGCCGCCAGTTCGGCATGACCCACTTCGTCAATCCCACCAAGGTCTCCGGCGATCTCGTCGCACATCTGGTTTCGCTGACCGACGGCGGCGCGGATTACACGTTCGACTGCACGGGCAACACGCAGGTGATGCGCACCGCGCTCGAAGCCTGCCATCGCGGCTGGGGCGAGAGCATCATCATCGGGGTGGCCGAAGCCGGCAAGGAGATCGGCACGCGCCCGTTCCAGCTGGTCACGGGCCGCGTGTGGAAGGGCTCGGCCTTCGGCGGCGCCAAGGGTCGAACAGACGTGCCCAAGATCGTCGACTGGTACATGAACGGCAAGATCCAGATCGACCCGATGATCACCCACGTGCTTGCCCTCGACGAGATCAACAAGGGCTTCGACCTCATGCATGCCGGCGAAAGCATCCGCTCCGTCGTCGTCTACTGATTCAACCGGAGGAACCGTTCATGGCAACCATCCTGCTCCATCCCTCGATCGACAATGGCGTCAAGCCCGGCACTGGCGGCTTCGCCGGCGGCACGCTCGTCTGCCACTGCGCGGATAGGCCGGTGAAGATCGGCATCACGGGCGACATCGCCCACAACCATGCCTGCGGCTGCACCAAGTGCTGGAAACCGGACGGCGCGATCCTCTCGGTCGTCGCGGTCGTGCCGCGCGACAAGCTCGCCATCCTCGCAAATGGCGACAAGCTCAGGGTCGTCGATGCGGCCGCCGCGATCCAGCGCCATGCCTGCACCGGCTGCGGCGTGCACATGTTCGGCCGCATCGAGAACAAGGCCCATCCGTTCCATGGCCTGGACTTCATCCATGCCGAACTCTTCGAGGAAACGGGATCGGCGGCGCCCGGCTTCGCGGCCTTCGTCTCTTCCGTCATCGAAGCCGGCGTCGGTCCCGCCGAAATGGGCGGAATCCGGGGCCGCCTCAAGGAGCTGGGGCTCGAGCCCTATGACTGTCTCAGCCCGCCGCTGATGGACGCCATTGCGACGCATATTGCGAAGCAGAAGCGGGCGGCGGGATGACGCTCGAGACGGTATCGGCCAACCGCGCGTTCGGCGGCGTGCAAGGCGTTTACAAGCACGCCTCCGCGGCTACCGGCACGGACATGATCTTCTCGGTCTTCGTGCCGCCTCATGTAGAAGGCGCGAGGCTGCCCGTCGTCTGGTATCTCTCGGGGCTGACCTGCACGCACGCCAACGTCACGGAAAAAGGCGAGTTTCGCGCCGCCTGCGCGGAACTCGGCCTGATTTTCGTGGCGCCCGACACCAGTCCGCGCGGCGAGAACGTGCCGGACGATCCGGCTGGCGCTTACGATTTCGGCGTCGGCGCGGGCTTTTATGTCGACGCGACCGTGGAGCCCTTCGCCACCCACTACCGCATGTGGAGTTATGTCACCGCGGAACTGCCCGCCCTGATGGCCGAGCATTTCCCGGTCGACATGGCGCGGCAGTCGATCATGGGCCATTCGATGGGCGGGCATGGCGCGCTGACGATCGGCTTGCGCTTTGCCGATCGTTTCAGGGCGGTCTCCGCATTCGCGCCGATCGTGGCGCCGAGCAAGGCGCCGTGGGGCGGGAAAGCCCTGACCGGCTATCTCGGAAATGATCCCGCCGCTTGGCGCGGGCATGATGCCGTTTCGCTTATCGAGGACGGGGCGCGGCTCCCCGGGCTGCTGGTCGATCAAGGCGACGCCGATCAATTTCTTGCCGAGCAGCTCAAGCCCGAGCTGCTCGGCGCGGCCTGCGAAGCGGCCGGCATCGATCTGACCTTGCGCCTGCGGCCCGGCTACGACCACAGCTACTACTTCATCTCGACCTTCATGGCAGAACACCTGCGCTGGCATGCTCGGCGCTTCGGACAAAGGTAAGCAATGCCCCCGGCGCGTCGTGGGAAGGAACGGACCGGCGTGGTCTCGCCCGAATGTGATCAGGTCCGGTCCAACGGTCGATAGGCGGCCGTAGTCTTGGCGCGGACCTCGTCGATGCAGACGCTGGGCGCGAGCTCGACCAGCCTGAACGGCGAATGGTGATCGGGTCGCTGGAAGACCGCGAGATCGGTGATGATCATGTCGACAACATTGCGGCCGGTCAGCGGCAGCGTGCAGGTCGGAATGAATTTCGGGCCGCCGGCCTTGGAGACGTGCTCCATCACGACGATGATCTTCTTGACCCCGGCGACCAGATCCATGGCGCCGCCCATCCCCTTGACCATCTTGCCGGGTATCATCCAGTTCGCGATGTCGCCGTTTTCCGCCACTTCCATCGCCCCGAGAACGGTGAGGTCGATGTGCCCCCCGCGAATCATGGCGAAGCTGTCGGCCGACGAGAAATAAGCTGATTGCGGCAGCTCGCTGATCGTCTGCTTGCCGGCATTGATGAGATCGGGATCGACCTCGTCATCATGAGGGAACGGCCCGATTCCCAGCATCCCGTTCTCCGATTGCAGCGTCACGGTCATTCCTTCCGGAATGTTGTTCGCGACCAGGGTCGGAATGCCGATCCCCAGATTCACGTAGAAACCGTCACACAGCTCCTTCGCGGCCCGCGCGGCCATCGCGTCGCGATCCCACGGCATCAGGCGGCCTCCCGCTGACGCACGGTCCTGAATTCGATCCTTTTGTCGTACGGCGCGCCGATGATCATCCGCTTCACATAGATTCCCGGCAGATGGATGCAGTCGGGGTCGAGGCTGCCGGTCGGCACCACTTCCTCCACCTCGGCGACGCATACACGTCCGGCCGGCGCCATCGGCTGATTGAAATTTCGCGCGGTCTTGCGGAAGACGAGATTGCCCGCTTCGTCCGCCTTCCAGCCCTTGATGATCGAGAGATCGGCCCGGATGGCTCGTTCCAGGATGTAGTCCTCGCCGTCGAAGGACTTGACCTCCTTGCCTTCGGCGACCTGCGTGCCGACGCCTGTCTTCGTATAAAATCCTGGAATGCCCGCGCCGCCCGCGCGCACGCGCTCGGCCAGCGTACCTTGCGGGCAGAACTCGACATCGAGCTCGCCGGCAAGATACTGCCGCTCGAACTCCTTGTTTTCGCCGACGTAGGAACTGATCATCTTCTTGATCTGCCGCGTGCGCAGCAGCTTCCCGAGACCGACGCCGTCGATGCCCGCATTGTTGGACGTAACCGTCAGTCCTTTGACGCGCGACGCCTCGATCGCGTCGATGAGCCGCTCGGGAATGCCGCACAGGCCGAAGCCGCCCGCGCAGATCGTCATGTCGTCATGCAGCAGGCCTTCGAGCGCCGCGGCGGCATCGGGGTAGAGCTTGTTCATCAATCACCTCGTATCAGGCGGAGCGGCACGCTGATCTCTCGAACCTTTCGGCGTCAGATGTTGGCTGGTCCCCGTCACATCTCCTTGAGCGGGATCGCCGGATTTGCCAGCAACGCCGGCTCAACGGCGATTGCGTCCATGACGAGCCGCTTCCCCTGCACGTAATCTCTCATCGCGTTCACGCAGTCGAACGCGATGACCTTCCCCCGCTTGAGGTAGGCGACGGAAAAGCTGCGATTGGCGGGATTGCCGCGCAATACTGCCGCATCATGTCCGACCGAGAGACCCACGGTCTGCAGCTTCAAATCATACTGATTCGACCAGAACCACGGCACTGCATCATAGGTCGCCGCTGTCCCGGTCAGCACCTTGGCGACAACTGTTGCCTGATCATTGGCGTTCTGAACGGATTCCAGTCGAATGGCCGCGCCGTCAGCGTAGCGATTGACGTGGAGCGCGCAGTCACCGATTGCGAAGATGTCGGCTAGGCTCGTGCGGCATTGCGCATCGACCGCGACACCGTTGCCGCCCCTCGCACCGGCCGCCAGCAGTGGCTCGACTGCCGGCACGATACCGATGCCGATAATCACCATGTCGCAAGCCAACATCCGTCCGTTGGTAAGCCGGACACCCGAGACGCGGCCGTTCCGCTCCTCGATACGATCGACAGCCACGCCCAGATATATCTCGACGCCATGAGCGCGATGTTCTGCCTCGAAGAAACGGGATAACGATTCGCCAGCGACGCGCGCCAGCACCCGATTAAGCGCCTCTACGACGGTGACATTCTTTTCCGCCTTGGCGAGCACGGCCGCCGCTTCCAGTCCGATATAGCCGCCGCCAATGACGACCACATGGCTGATCGAGTCCAGCTCGGCCCGCATCCGATCGGCATCGCTGCGCGTACGGATGGTGTGGACCCCGGTGAGATCATGCCCCGGACAGACGAGTCGGCGCGCGGCGCCCCCGGTTGCCCAGATGAGGTGAGCATAGCCGATCATGAAGCCGTCCTCGCAGATCACCTGGTGTGCATGCGGATTGACGGCGGTCACGCGCCGTCCGGTGAGCATCGCTATATTGCGCTCGGTCCAGAATGCGGCGGGATGGATCAGAAGACGGTCGAGCGACTTTTCGCCCGATAAATACTCCTTGGATAGCGGCGGTCGCTCGTAAGGCAAATCCGGCTCATCACCCAGCAAAGCGATCGAGCCGCCGAACTTCGCCTGGCGCAGCGCGGCGGCGGCTTGAGCGCCCCCGTGTCCGGCGCCGATGATCAGAACATCGTAACGCTCCCGGGGGCTCTGACTCAGTTGAGTCGGTGACGGCATGACGGTTCAATCCTCCGGCGCGATCGTGACCCGGAGTCCATCAAGCGCTTCACCGAAGCGAATCTGGCATGATAGGCGAGATTGCAGCGTACGATGGTCGGAGCCGTCGAGCAAATCGTTTTCATCGTCGCTCATGGGCGGCAGGCGATCTTCGAATGCGGACTCGACATAGACGTGGCAGGTGGCGCACGAGCAGCATCCACCACAGAGCGCGAGGAGCTCACCGATGCCGGCGTCGCGGATCACTTCCATGATGGAGAGACCCGCTTCGCTTTCGAGATGCTTCTCTTCGCCTTCGCGCGTGGTGACGACAAGTCTCGGCATGATGATTTTCTTCTGCTTTTCTTTTCTGTCAGCAAATGTGCCCGGTGTGCCAGCCCGCCGCCTTGCGTAGAACGGCCCGGAGCCAACGTTCACCCCGCCATGCGACATGCTGATCGGGTCTGACGAGGGTGAGCCTCGCCGGGTAGCGGTCGGCGGCTTCCCCTGCGCTTAAATGGACGACATCGAACGGCGCCCTGAGTTCGACGGCTTCCGTCCGCGCCTGCTCGACATCGGCCGGATCCACCTCCGGACGGCAGACGAGCGCGAAGCCCGCACCGAAGCAATCGTAGAGGGACCGGCCGTCGGCGCGCCACAGATGCGGCGCGAGGCAGCCGGGGCGACTGGTCGGTTGGTAGCGCAAGCTGTCGTGCGGAGCGGCGGGCGTACCGTCTCCCTCGATGATCGGCGAACCCTCGTAGCAACCACCGAGCACGGTGCCGAGCGTGTGAAATTCGCGCTCCTTTGCCGCGACAATTCGCTGGCCGATGGCGCGACGCGCGGCCTCACCCTCTGGTCCGGGCTGCTCGAGGTCATCATGCCAGAAATCGTTCGAAAGGACCGAGTGGTTCGCAGACGCCTCGGCGATGACCGCCTCATGAATGAGGCGCCGCTCCCATTCGTAGCTGTCGAGAAGCTGTGGTCCACCCCACCCCTCGCAGACGGCCGCGAGCTTCCAGCCGAGGTCGACGCCATCAGCGACGCCCATGTTCATCCCATATCCGCCGAATGGCGGATGAAGGTGACACGCATCGCCGATCAGGAAGATGCAGTCCTTGCGATAGCGGTCGGCGATCAGGCTGCTCGCGACCCATTCGTCGTTGCTGAGGATTTCGTAGGGGAGATCGATGCCGGTTGCATCGCGAATCAGGCTGGCAGCGGATTCCTGGGTGATCTTGAACCCATCCGGCAGCCGTGTCGGCATGAAGAACCAGACGTCATTGGAGTCCATCGGCCCGATGAGGCTCGGCGCAATTGGATTGACCTGCCAGTACATGCTGCCAGGGCCGTGGCCATGCGCTTCGGCGAGGCCCGGCGCGCGGAAGACGATGTTATAGTTGCGCGACAGGCCATACGTACCGGACATCTTGGCGCCGATCAGGTCGCGAACCGCGCTGCGGGCACCGTCGGCGCCGACCAGATGGCGCGACAGAATGCGAATTTCGTCGTCGCCATCACGATCGCGCAAAGTCACGTCGACTCGCTGGCCATCCTGAGTCGCAGAGACGAATTCGGTGTTGAACCGAATTGTCACCGCGGACAGGCTGTCGGCGTGCTCGCGCAGAACTTGTTCCAGCTTGTATTGCGGCACCCACTGGCCGTGCTCTGGATAATCCTCGTTGCGGGCGGGCGCGCAGTTTGACGCGTTCTCGATGAGGGCCAGAGACGGGCCGCCGAGGCGCGTTACGAAGTGGACATTCGACGGATAATCGACGCCGAACGGGGACACCTCCGCCAGCCGGTCGGCGATTCTCCACCTCCGCAGATGCGTACGCGTGCGCACGTTCGTGGTCTTGGCGCGCGGCGCATGGCCGACGCGGTCATTCCGCTCGACAACGAGGCATTGGATGCCGCGCGACCCGAGCTCGATCGCCAGAGCCAGGCCGCTCGGCCCCGCGCCGATGATGACCACCTGCTGATCGACGATCGCAATGGGCTGATCGTTACGGTTGTTACCCATCTAAGTCATGGCTCCACGAGCGGAGCGGGCGCCAATGTCATCCCCTCCGTGATCGCGGCGTCGGATGCGCCGTCAACCGCGGCTCTTAGAGCAGTTTAGCGGATAACGAACGATGGCAGCTTTCGCCAAGTGTTACCGTATCAGTATCATGGGGGCCAAAACTGCTAATCAAGGATCGGATCGACGCTGTGCAAGGCCGCGCGGCGAAGCAGATCAGACAGATGTTCCGCCACCGGCGTAAGGGGGAGCAATGATCGCGTGACCATGAAAATCGACGGCGCCGTCAGCTGCTCGCGCACCGCTATCTGTTCGAGCCTGCCGATTGCGTGAGGCGAGCGGAGGCACTGTTGCGGCAACATTGCCAAAAGATCGGAAGATGCGGCAACGGTGATCACGGTCAGCGCGCTATGTGCCTGGACCGCGATTTTCGGCGGCGGCAGGCCGTATTTGTCGAAGACGGGATTGAGCTCCGCTTCCTTGTTCTCTGTGACCGAGGTCGTCACCCAGCTCGCGTCCGCGAGCTCGGTAAGCGAGCGGGCGTCGGCCAGCGGATGGCCTGGCCGCGCCAGGACGATGCGGCGGTTGTCGAATAGTTTCTCGCTGCTGAACTCGCCGGTTAGATGATGCTCGGAGAGCGGGCCCACATAGAAGTCGATCGAGCCGTTCCGAAGGCCGGCTTCCATGGCGGGAAACAGCCCTTCGCTGATGTTGAGCAGCACATCGGGGTAGCGCCGGCGAAACGGCTCGATCACCTGGGGCAGCAGGGCCATGTGGGGCGAGGTCGAGAGTCCGATCGCCACAGCGCCGGTCGCGATGCCCTGAAGTTGCTTGACCTCGTCGCAGGCACGCTCGAGCTCGAGCTGTATGGCGACGCTGCGCCGGAAAAATGCTTGGCCGATCGGCGTCAGCACCACGCCGGTGGTGCCGCGCTCAAAAAGCGTCGCCCCCAGTTCGCGCTCGAGTTCACGGATGCTTCTCGTAATCGCCGGTTGTGCGATTCCCAGATGGCGCGCCGCCCGTCGAAAGCCTCCTCGTTGCGCGGCAGTGACCAGGTCGCGCAAGTGAGTCAGTTTCATGGCGTTACCTCCTCGGTATCACTTCAGCCTTATTGCCATCATCCCTTATCGCTAGACGGGGTTTAAGGGTGTGGTCAAGCGGTCATCCAAACCGTGGATCATGCACGCCGCGTCGGCTGCGCTTAACAGATGAGGGGAGAAGGGCAGATGCGTGATCAAATCATTTCAGGGGTTGCTCTGCTCACTCTGGTGGCGGGAGCCGCAGCGCACGCCCAGACCGTTTCTTCCGAAACGGCCCAGCCTTCCGTCCAACCAGCGCAGGATGTGACGGGTGCAGCCCAGGGCTCGACGGGTCTTGAAGAAATCGTTGTCACCGCGCAGCGGGTTACTGAGACTAGCCAGAAGGCTGCCGTGGCGATCGACGTGGTTCGCGGGGCGGACCTGGTGAGGGCGGGTGTGAGCGCGGCCAACGAGCTGACTCAGCTGGTTCCCGCGCTGACCGCCGTCTCGGAAGGCTCTTACAACTTTTTCTTTATACGCGGCGTCGGCAATTACTCGGTTACCTCGTATAGCGACCCGGCGATCGCCTTCAACTATGACGGCGTCTATGTCGGCCGCCCCACCTCGGCGGCGGGAGTCTTCTACGATCTCGACCGAGTCGAGGTTCTGAAGGGACCGCAGGGCACGCTCTATGGCCGCAACGCGACCGGCGGTGCGATCAACGTCCTGCCGACGCAGCCCAGGCTCGGCGAGTTCTCGGGCTGGGGCTCGGTGAGCTACGGCAACTACAGCGCGTTCAACCTTCAGGGCGCGCTAAATGCGCCCCTCGGCGACGACACCGCGCTGCGGATAGCGGGGAATGTGGTCGACCACGGACCATACCTAAAGGACGGCACGGACGACGAGAAAACCCAGGCGGTACGGCTGCAGATAAAGTCGGAACCAATCCCGGACCTCACCGTCCGGGTGTCTGCGGACTATGCCCATGACGGGGGCACCGGCGCCGGCTACAGCTATGTCGACAAGTTCACCTATAATCCGACGCTGACCTCACTGCCGATTGGCCAGCGCTTCAACGTCACCCCGTCGGGCCTCAGCCTGGCGGATGGAGCCTTTTCGCCGGGCTCGCAGGCTTTTCGCGAGAGCGCGACCGCCGGGCCCGCTGGCCGCAAGTTCGACGCTCTGAACTCCTTCCCGTTCCTGGACGATGAGTTCTATGGTGTCAACGCCCAGATCGACTATGAGACCGAACTCGGTACGCTCACCATCATTCCGGCCTGGCGCGGCGCGCATCTCGACAATCTGGGCGGCGAAGGCTTTTTCGTCCAGGAGCGCGAGACCGACAGGCAGACCAGCGTCGAGGCGCGGCTGGCCAAGGCGGGCGTGGGCATCTTCGACTACAATGTCGGCGTCTATTATTTCGACGAGTCCATCAGTAACTTGACGGGCGTCGACGAATCTGCCCTGGCGAATTACCAGGACTACACGACCGGCACGACCTCATATGCGGCCTTCGCCCGGCTTACTGCCCATCTTACCGATGATCTGCGCGCCGTCGGCGGTGTTCGATACACTCACGACGAGAAGCAATTCAACGGCTCGTCGACCGACCTGTTGCTGATTTGCGTGGCTCCCGGTTGCCCGACCACACCGTTGTTCCAGGCTTTCGTCAGTTCGTCGCAGCTGCCGTTCGCGATCCCGCCTTTAGGCGTGCCCGTCGGGCGTGGACCGGGACCCGGTACAATCGTTTCGCGCAGCGACATCATCCTCAACGCACACCAGGACACGAGCGAGCCGACTTGGCGGGCTGCTCTGGAATACGACCTGACGCCACATTCGCTGCTCTACGCCAGCGTCGAAACCGGCTTCCGTTCGGGCGGGTTCAATTTGGCCGAGGGCTATACGACCTTCAAGCCCGAGTTCATCACCGCTTACACGATCGGATCGAAGAACCGTTTCCTCGAAAATCGTGTCCAGGTGAACCTTGAGGGCTTCTACTGGAACTATCACGATCAGCAGGAACCGCATATCGGAATCGACCTCGGCGGCAACCAGGGCTATTTCACCCAGAATATCGGCGGCGCGACCATCAAGGGCGCGGAAATCGAAGGCCGCTTTCTGGTAACGCCCACGACTCTGCTCAGCACCGACCTCCAGTATCTCGACGCCAGCTACGATAGCTACACCTATCAAGCACCGGTGCGAGGCGGGCCGCCCTACACGCCTTGCGCGGTGTCGCCGTCGAGCAGTCCTACCCTCTACAATGTCAATTGCTCCGGTATGCCGGCTTACAACTCGCCGCGATGGACGATCAATCTCGCCGCGCAGCAGACGTTCGAATTCGGTGACTTTAAGACCGTAATCGGCGTCGATACTCAGTATCGCGGCAGCAACTACATCGGCTTCGAGTTCGCCCCCTACGAGCATGTCGGATCCGTTTGGCGCACCAACGCCTTCGTCAGCTTCGGCAATATCGACGATGTCTGGCAGATTTCCGCCTTCGTGCGCAACATCGAGGGGGACCGAACGCCGACATATGCTGCCAACAACGCCATCGGCGGCCTCGGTGTCGTGATCCCTTCCGACCCCAGGACCTTTGGAGTCCAGCTCTCCGGCAAGTTCTAGTGCGAGAAGGTGACACCGCTGTAACGACGAGATGGCAAGCACCGGTCGAATCCGGCGATCGATCGCCGGTCGACTGACGGGTTGGAATGAGATAACTGGAGTATGCGGACATGTCCGAGGACGTGATTGTCGGGATCGCAGCCGGGCTATTGCGTGGCCGGGTATCGGACGGCGTCGCCATCTTCAAGGGAATACCCTATGGGGAATCGGTCAGCGGACAGCGGCGCTGGCAGCGATCCTTGCCGGTCACACCCTGGACCGGGGTCAGAAACGCGAGCGAATTTGGGCCCCGCGCCATTCAGCCCGAATCGCGTCACGTGAACGTGACCAGCCAGGAGATCGAAGACCTCATGGCGGAGGGTGGCCCATCGAGCGATCGGTGGAGCGTCCAGAGCGAGGAGTGCCTGACCCTGAGCGTATGGACGCCAGACCTTGCTGGGAAGCGGAAGCTCCCCGTGATGTTCTGGTGTCATGGCGGGAAATACTTCGGGGAAACGCCGCCGGTATGGTGGTTCGACGGGGAGAACCTGGCGCGGAGCGGAGACGTCGTGGTGGTGACGGTACGCCACCGCGTCGGCATCCTTGGATTTCTCCATCTCGCTGACCTGCCCGGGGGCTCCGATTTTGAAGACGCGGCCAACATCGGGATGCTCGATCTCGTAGCCGCATTGACGTGGATCAAGGACAATATCGGGAGCTTCGGCGGCGACCCGGACAATGTCACCATTTTCGGCGAGTCGGGGGGAGGGCTCAAGGTTTCGGTTCTTCTTGGGATGCCCGAGGCGAAGGGCCTCTTTCACAAGGCGATCGTTCAAAGCGGGTCCCAGATGGCCGCGCACACGCGCGCCGAAGGGACCGAAAGGACGCTCGCTCTGATGGCTGAACTCGGCTTGGGCCGCGGCGACATCGAAAAGCTGTTCGACGTCCCGCCCGAGCGATTGGTCGAAGCCCAGGTTCGGCTGACGCCGAACCTTTGGTCTCGCTGGGAAGGCGCTAAATCCGTCGAGTTCGAGCCGATGATCGACGGAAGGACGCTGCCGAGTGGCTGCTTCGATCCCGTAGCCTCCCCGGTTAGCCGCGACGTGTCGCTTCTCGTCGGAACCTGCGCAACGGAAACGACCTTTTTCCTATCATCCGTTCCGGGCGTGTTCGAGCTGGACGACGCCCGAATGCGCGGGATGGTCGACGGGATGTTCGGGGCTGAAAGCGAGCGTCTGCTCAGCATCTATAAGGCCAGTCGGCCGGATGCAACGCCGACC
This sequence comes from Alphaproteobacteria bacterium, assembly GCA_035293565.1. Taxonomy (GTDB): domain Bacteria; phylum Pseudomonadota; class Alphaproteobacteria; order BOG-932; family Roseiterribacteraceae; genus DATGMP01. The sequence goes on from DATGMP010000125.1 coordinate 70,549, forward strand.
GAAATCTTGTTGGCGATCACGGGGGATTTCCTCTTCCGGCGCAAAGCGATCCGCATGGCGGAGCTGAAGACTGAGCAAGGGGGCGCTCCGGTATACATGTACGTTCTTGGCTTCGAGACGGACGTGCACGGCGGAAAATATCGGACACCGCATATTCTCGACCTTCCGCTGGTCTTCGCGCATCCGGACCATCCGATCCTGGGCAGCAACCCGGCGCGATTTCTTGTCACCCGTCAGATGAGCGGAGCTTGGGCCGCCTTTGCTCGCTCCGGCGATCCGAACATCGACCTGCTCCCGCACTGGCCGACCTACGACAGGATGGCCCGGGCCACGATGTGTTTTGACGAGCATCCGCGTTTGGTCCTCGATCCCCATCCGGCCGAGCGCGCGGCGTGGTAAAAGGCGCTGCCATTCTGACGCTGATTCACACCGCATCTCCATCGGCGGCCACGGAACCCGATTCAGTGTCACGCTGATCCGCAGGGGAGAAAGTAATGCCAATCGGCTTCAGAGAGACGATGGATGCGGCGCCCATCGGAAGATATCAGTGGCTCGTGGCGATAATGCTCACATGCGTGATGGTTCTTGAAGGGTTCGACTTCCAGATCGCAGCTTATTCAGCGCCGACGCTGATGGCGGACTGGCATCTGACTAAACCTCAGTTCGCACCGCTCCTTGCATCTGCAATGATCGGCATGGCGATCGGCTCCTTGATCGGAAGCTGGACGGGAGACCGATACGGCCGCAGGTCGACACTCGTGGCGAGTGTTGCGTTCTTTGGCGTGATGACGGCGATTTGCGCGACGGCAAACGGCCCAAATGCATTTATCGCGTACCGCTTCCTCAGTGGTCTCGGCTTTGGCGCCGCCTTTCCGGTGGCGACGGCGCTGATGGGGGAATGGATGCCGCGACGTGTCGCGGGCAAAGCGATCAGTATCATGTCGACCGGCATTCCGGCGGGCGTGATCGGTGGCGCGGCGGCCGCATCATGGTTTCTTCCCAATTTTGGCTGGCGTCATTTCTTCACGAGCGCCGGTGTGCTCGGGTTGCTGTTTGCCCTGATCCTGCTCTGGAAGATGCCGGAATCTCCCGCCTATCTCATCCTCCGGGGACGCCAACGGGACGTCCACACGCTCTTCAAGCGGGCTTGGAAGCGATCTTTCGGCAATGGTGTCGAACATTTCGAATTGGAACGCAGAAAGGACAGCGACGAAGGGCTGTTCGGAAAGGGCTATGGCCGGGTCAATATCGGTCTTTGGATCGCGTTTCTCTGCAGCAGCCTTGTCACCTATACGATCGCTGCGTGGCTGACCGTTATCCTTGTGGCGTTCAAGCTTCCCATCGCGACGGCGCTGCGAGGACCGATGACGTACAGCTCGTCGGCGATCGTGGGGGCGCTTGTAATCGGCTCGTTGATTGTCCGTTTTGGCTCGCGGCCCACCATGCTTATTTTGTCCGGCGCCGCCATCGGCAGTGCGGCCGCGATGGCCATCGCCGCATACGCTTTATCTCCGGGTACGCCGCTGTTCGCAACCATTTTTCTGGGATTGGTCATCGAAGGGTTCTGCATCGGGGCGCTGATCCCCGCGAACCTGGTTCTAGCTGCCAGGGCCTACGACACGGGAATTCGCTCAAGAGGAATTGGCGTGATGTCTGCAATCGGGCGGGTCGGTTCGATCTTGAGCAGCTTCATTGGAGGCGCCGTCCTGGCAGCGGCGCACGAAGGCGGATTTTTTGCGCTGATCGCAGCCTTGGTTGCGCTCGTCACCATCGGGATCCTCATCGTCGATCGGCATATCCCGCGTTCCGGCAAGGTCGTTCTCCATCAGGAAATTGCGCCGCAAGCGCGAACTCTAACGGTGAATTAGAGGAACAATCATGCACAAGATCGAAATTCCGGAAGCAGCGGCCGCGAGGGCGCTCCGCTTTGCGACCATCGACCCTGCGCGCACCGCAGTCCTGGTGGTAGACCTCCAGAACTTCTTCGTCACCGACCCCGACGGTGTTCTTGTCGCCGTCGCTCGAGAAATCATCCCGAACGTAAATCTGCTGACACGAGCTTTTCGAGCGGCCGGCGCGGCGATCGTGTTCATTCAGCATACCATCAGCGACCAAGCCCGCTTTGCCCTGCCAAGCTGGCAGCGTGACCCCGACTTTGCCGGCGGCGCCATTTCTTCCAGCCTTGAGCGGTTACGTCCGGGTCGCGACGGACATGCCCTGTTTGCCGAGCTTGCAGTCGACAGGGATGACCTGATGGTCAACAAGCACCGGTACAGCGCCTTCCTTGCCAATTCGTCGGACATCGATGCCATCTTGCGGAACCGTGGCATCGATACCGTAGTCGTCACCGGTACGACGACGAACATCTGTTGCGAGTCGACGGCTCGGGATGCCGCGATGATGGACTACAGGGTATTTTTCGTTTCCGATGCGACCGCGACAATGAACGACGCGTTTCATAACGCGACCCTACTCAACATCGGGCAACTTTTTGCGGATATTCGCTCAACCAACGAAATGGTCGATCTGCTGGCATCGGCGCATAACGGCGCTTGATGTTGAGTTCATTCGCTGACGCGCTCGGATCGTCGACGGAACCACTCGCCATGATTATTTGCGATCGGACCCTGTGATGGCGACTTACTTGAAGCGTGGAGCTGCCACGGAGGTAAAAGCCGAAGCCGATCGAAAAGTCCGAGACATTGTCGAGTCCACGCTCGCTGATATCGAAAGGCGAGGAGATGCCGCGGTTCGGGAGCTTTCGATCAAGTTCGATGGCTGGGACCGCGACGACTATCGCTTGAGCGACGCCGAGATTCGGGCCTGCATGGACATGCTGAGTCCGCAGGACATCAGCGACATCGAATTCGCGCAGGCACAGGTCAGGAACTTCGCTCAAATACAGCGGGCGTCCCTGCATGACATCGAGGTGGAAACTCTTCCGGGTGTCATTCTTGGCCACAAGAACATACCGGTCAACTCCGCGGGCTGTTATGTGCCAGGCGGCAAATATCCGTTGCTTGCCTCGGCGCATATGTCGGTGATCACCGCCAAGGTTGCCGGCGTTCCGCGCGTCATCACATGCGCTCCGCCTTTCCACGGCAAGCCGGCGCCGGCGATCGTCGCGGCGCAAGCGATGGCGGGCGCTGATGCGATCTTTGCCCTCGGCGGGATCCAGGCCGTTGGAGCGATGGCGCTTGGAACGGAGACGATCGATCCGGTCGACATTTTGGTTGGCCCGGGAAACGCGTTCGTGGCCGAGGCCAAGCGGCAGCTTTACGGGCGTGTCGGTATCGACCTGTTCGCCGGCCCGACCGAGACGCTCATCATCGCGGACGAAAGCGTCGATGGCGAACTCTGCGCGACCGATATTCTCGGTCAGGTCGAGCATGGTCCTGATAGTCCGGGCGTCCTTCTTACGAATTCCGAGAGGCTCGCGCGCGACACCATGGCGGAAATTGAGCGGCTGCTCCGGATTCTTCCGACCGCGGAACACGCCCGCAAAGCTTGGGAAGCCTACGGTGAAGTGATCGTCGCAGACGGATACGAAGAGATGGTATCGATCGCGGATGACATCGCTTCCGAACATGTGCAGATCATGACCCACGATCCGGATTATTTCCTGGCGCACATGAAGAACTATGGCGCCCTATTTCTGGGACCGCGCACCAATGTCGCCTTTGGCGACAAAGTCATCGGCACGAACCATACGCTGCCGACGAAGAAGGCAGCGCGCTACACAGGCGGCCTCTGGGTGGGCAAGTTCCTCAAAACCTGCAGCTATCAAAAGATCCTGACCGACGACGCCTCTGCGTTGATAGGAGAATATTGCTCGAGGCTCTGTGGTCTCGAGGGATTCGCAGGTCACGGAGAGCAGGCCAATATCCGCGTTCGCCGTTATGGCGGCGTGAAGGTGCCCTACGCCGGCGCCGCCGAACCGACCGACGCAACCGCGGCTCATGCTTGAACCTCTTTCGCCCGCGCCGAGCTTTCGACTCGACGGCCGGCGTGCAGTCGTCACGGGTGCCGGTCGAGGAATTGGGTTGGCTGCGGCAGCTGCGCTGGCGGGTGCCGGCGCCGAGGTCATGCTCGTCGCGCGTACTGCCGTTGAGGTTGCAGAGGCGAGCGCCACTATCCGCGCATCCGGGGGACTTGCGGACGCGGTCTCTATGGATGTCTCGGATCTGGCGGCCGTGCGCCGATTTTTTGCGACCCGCCCTGCCTTCCATATCCTCGTGAACAATGCTGGCACCAACCGGCCCAAGCCGATGTGGGACGTAAGCGAAGCGGATTATGACGTTGTTCTCGATTTGAATTTGAAGAGCGCCTTCTTCGTCGCGCAAGCTTGCGCGACCCAAATGATCGCTGCCCGCATATCGGGCTCGCTCATCCATATGAGTTCGCAGATGGGGCATGTGGGCGGGCCGGATCGATCGCTTTACTGCGCCTCAAAATGGGCACTGGAAGGAATGAGCAAGAGTTTCGCGTTGGATCTCGCAAAATATGGAATCCGCTCGAACACGATTGCTCCGACGTTCATCGAAACGCCGATGACCGAGTCATTTCTCGAGGATGAGACGTTTCGGCAAAGCGTGCTCGGTAAAATCAAGCTTGGTCGGATCGGATCGGTTTCAGATCTTCTCGGTCCCATTCTTCTACTGGCGTCCGACGCGTCCGGCTTGATGACGGGTACCAGCGTGGTTGTCGATGGCGGATGGACGGCGGATTAGAGGAGTGTCCAGTTCAGAAATACGCCATCGCTCATCGATGACGTCAAGTTGGCCTTATGTCCGCGAAAAGTTTGCCCACTGTTTCAAGGAAGAAGATCCTCTACGGAGCTTCAGCTCTCCTAATGTCATCCAAGCATTAGCCAACGGCGCCACGTGCCATAAGTTTGTCTAATCGCTCGGCGCAAGTTTTGATTTCCGCTCCGTGCAGCTCGCCAGTTATGGTCCGGCGAGCCGGGGAGCGATCTTGGGAGATGGACATTGGACAATACAGGACTGGAGCAGACCGGCTCCGCGAAACCGAATTTGCCCGATAAGGAAGACATTTTCCCCGGCTGCGACCGGCGCGGTCCGCTTTTCAGTCCCAATCGGGTCAAGCTCGGTATTTTCGGTTTGAACATCTCCAGTGCCGGGGGCATCACCGCAGCCAAGGATCGGCACGAGATCGACTGGAAACAAAATGTTCAGCTCGTCCAGGCAGCGGAGAAAGCCGGATTCGAGGCTGCCGTACCCGTCGCGCGCTGGCGCGGATTCGAGGGCGCCACCAATCCCTGGGGCAAGAGCTTCGAGACCTATACCTGGGCGGCGGGACTGGCTGCGTCCACCAGCCGCATCGCAATCTTCTCCACCTCGCACGTCCTGACCGTCTCGCCCGTCATGGCAGCAAAGCAGATGTCGACGATCGATCATATCTCAGGCGGTCGCGCGGTCCTCAACGTCGTTTCGGGTTGGTTCAAGAAGGAACTCGACATGTTCGGGGTGGGCGACCTCGATCACGACGCACGCTATGCTTATGCGGAAGAATGGATCGAGGTGTTGCTGCGCCTGTGGTCGCAGGACGAAACGTTCGATTTCGAAGGCCATCACATTCGCGTAAGAGGCGGATATCAGCAACCTAAGTCAATTCAGCACCCTCGGCCGCCCATTATGAGCGCGGCAATGTCACCGGTGGGTCATGCCTTTGCGGCACGCTGGGCCGATATCGCGTTCGTTTCGCCGGATGCCGCCAATCCCTCGGGCGTCAAAGAGAAAGTAAGCCATCTTCGGCAATTGGCGGCAAACAATGGCCGTGAGCTACAGATATGGTCCGCGTCGTCGGTTCTGTGCGCGGCGACGGAAGCCGCCGCGCGCGCCGAGATCGCGCGATATATCGAGCGCGAAGGCGATCAACAGGCAGCCGCCAATCGAAGCGCCTGGGGCCTGGCTGGCGCGCGAGTCTCTGCAGCGCGCCAGGAAAGCATGAAAAAGACCGGAAGCATTGGCGGCGGCTACGGTTTGGTGGGAACGCCACAACAGATCGCGGACGACATAGCCGCCTTATCCGAGGCGGGTTTGGACGGCCTATGTTTAACCTGGATGAACTTTGAAAGAGGATTGCCCCAGTTTATCGACGAGGTGCTTCCTTTGCTGGAAAAATCCGGTGTTCGTCGGCCGGTCGGTATCATGGTTGACGCGTGTTAGTGGCGATTGAACGTCACCGTCGATACCGAGTGCCTTATCGCCTGGAGTTTGGGTCAAGGCGGAATTGTCAAAGGGCGACGGAATAATGCAGCAACGGAACCGGGCAAGCCAGCACCATTACCCATCGCTTGCTGGGAGAAATGCGATCGTCACCGGCGGCGGACGCGGACTCGGCCGGGTGATGGCGCTCGCGCTAATCGAGCAGGGCGCCAATGTGATGATCACCGGCGCCCGCGCGGTTGATGAGCTTGCCGCCACAGAGGCCGAGGCTCGTGCGCTGGGCGCCGGGTGCTGCGCGAGTATGCTCGAGGATGTGTCCGAACCGGACGCCTGCGAGCGCGTCGCACGCGCCGCCCAGACCGCATTCGGATCGGTTGACGTACTCGTGAACAACGCCGCCCGCGGGCCGCGCGAGCAGATCGGCGCAAACGGAAGCCGCTTCTGGGAAAGCGATATCAGCGGCCATCATCGGATGTTGCTGACCAACCTCGCCGGACCATTCCTCATGGCACGCGCCTGCGTACCCGGCATGATCGCCCGCAAGTTCGGCCGAATTATCAACATCTCGACCTCTCGGCCGACGATGGTGCGCGTCGGCGCCGGCCCCTACGGGCCGCTGAAGGCTGCGCTCGAGGCTAGCACCCGGATCTGGGCAGTCGAGCTCAAAGGCACCGGCGTCACCGTAAACGTGTTGCTGCCCGGCGGGCGCAGTGACACGCCGGCGATTCCTGGCGAAGGGGTTGGCACACGTGCTGCGCCCTTTACCGCGGGCGAAGGACGGCGGGGTCAGGAAGGCATAAACGATACGGGCTTTCTTCCGCCGGCGATCATGGCGCCCCCGCTATTGTGGCTGGCTTCGGACGAGTCGAACGGCGTCACCGGCCGCCGCTTCGTTGCACGCGACTGGAGCGACGCCAAGCCGACCGCCGAAGCCGTCAATTTCGCCGAGGCCGACCGAATCGAATGGCCCCATATCATCTGAAATTTGATGTCCCTTCCGCATAGCACGTCATCCGAGCGGAATTTTCTGCCCGGAATAGGCAGGAGACCGGATGTTCCGGAACTTGACCGCGTCCGCATGGGCTTCGATGTTCAGTTCCTTGCACACGGTCAATATTTCCGCCACGAAACTCTTCATCAGCTCGGTCGGAAGCTGCTCTTCGCGTATCATCAATTGCGTCCAATATTGCGTCGGCATCTCGAGCTCGATCGATCTCACCAACCCCAGCCGCCGCTCGCTGAGCACGGAAAGGTCCGAGAGCAATGCGAACGCATCCGAGTTCAGGACGATCTCTTTCGTAACATGAATCGAGTTCGAGATGAGGACTTCAGGGAGATCGAGGCCGATCGTCGCGAAGATCTGCCGAAACCCGAATAGCAGCCCCGTCTCCTCCTGCGGGCAGATGAAGGGATAGGTTGAAAGGTCGCGCAGCGTGACGTTCCCCGTGAGGGGGTGCCCGGCCCGCACGCAAGCGACGCGCTTGGCTCGGAACAGAGAGAAGGCGCGCGTGCCCTTGAACTCCAGCCCGTGCGGCCGCTGGCAGATCAGCATATCGATGGTACGGTCGTGCAGCTGCGTCAGCAGCGACATGATAGACGATTCGGCATTGATTCGAATGTCGATACCGGGTCGAGAGTCTTGGAGCCTGCAGACGGCCAGGGCGACAAGCGAAGCGGCGCCGCCGACGGTCGCTCCGATTTTCAGGGCGCCCCGGTGTCCGAAGGCGAGCTCCTGGATATGCTGGGCCGCCTGCGCCAGCTCGCGGTCGATCGACTTTGCATGCTCGTAGAGCACCTGGCCGTAGATCGTCGGCTCAATCCCGTGAGGTGTGC
>DATGMP010000126.1:0-41457 GCA_035293565.1 Alphaproteobacteria bacterium
CCCTGATGCCGCTCTCGAGCGGAAGATGAACCAGAGCCCGCCCGACGAGCGCGACCGACCGGCCGGTCAATGGCAGCTTGTCGCCGCTCCTGCCGCGTAGAACTTGAACCATCGCCGTCCCGCCGGTCGGCGCCGCACCCCGTTCCAGCAGAGCCTCCGTGCCGTCGGCGAGGCGGACGATCTCGCCCATTCCCTTGAGCACGCGGACAGAGTCGGCCGGCATCACGGCGCCGACCAGAGTCGGCCTCGCCGTCCGATCGATCTCGATCGCCTCCAGCCGCCGGTCGACCAGGAGCGCCGCACGAAGCGCACGTGCGTCGCTCTCGACGAGGACCAACCGGCTCATTCGGGCTCGGACGGTCGCCAGCCCAGTCCGGTCAGCATCTGCTGAACATCATAGACCGAGAGACCGACGACATTGCTGTAGGAGCCGGAAAGAGAACGGATGTAGGCTGCGGCAAGCCCTTGGATCGCATAGCCCCCGGCCTTGCCCTGCCATTCGCCCGACCGGATGTAGCGGTCGATCTCCTGGGCGGTCAGCCGTTTGAAGGCGACCTGGCTCAGCACCAGCCGGCTTGGCTCCCGCCCGTCCGGCGCGATGAGGGCGATGCCGCCATAGACCCGGTGTCGCCGGCCCGACAGAAGCGCGAGACATCGCCGCGCGGTCGCCTCATCCTCGGCCTTGGGCAGCAGGCGCCGACCGCAGGCCACGACCGTATCGGCAGCGAGGACCAACGCCCCGGGATGCCGCGCCGCGACCGCACGGGCCTTCTCCGTCGCGAGCCGCAGCGCATGCGGACCGGGCAATTCATTCCTGCCGATGCTTTCATCGATTCCTGCCGGATCGGCCGCGTCGGGTTCGATTCCTATCTGGCGCAGGAGATCGAGCCGGCGCGGCGACGCCGATGCCAGGATCAACGGCGATCGGGCCGGGAGAGCGGCTGAATCGGGCGCGCCTATCGCGAACCCGCCTTACTTGAAGCGGAAGGTGATCCGACCCTTGGTCAGGTCGTAAGGCGTCATCTCGACATTGACCCGATCCCCGGCAAGCACGCGGATACGGTTCTTGCGCATCTTGCCCGAGGTGTGGGCGAGAATTTCATGTTCATTGTCGAGCTTCACCCGAAACATCGCGTTGGGCAGCAATTCCATCACGGTGCCGCTGAACTCGATCAAATCTTCTTTTGCCATGCGCTCACGTCTTTGCTGTCCCGGGCGCTTAGTTGGGCTGCAACGCCGACCCGGTCAAGGATTTTTGCCGATCTCAACCGAAAAACGCCCCGAGATGCGCTCCTCCAGCGCTCGCCGGACCCGCCGATAAGCCTCGAGCTGGGCGTCCCGATTGCCTTCGATAACAGTCGGGTCCTCGATCTCCCAACGCTCGAGGGTCACGCCTGCGGGCACCGGCCCCATCGCCGAGGCCGCCTCGGCGGTCAGCGCGATCACGAGGTCGAAGTCACCGAGCGACAGATCGCCGAGAGACCGGCTGCTATGGCGGGAAAGGTCGATTCCGGCCTCGTGCATGACCGCGATTGTCAGCGGGTCGATGCCATCGCCGATCAGCCCGGCGGACGCGACTCGGCCCGAGGCGCCGCGGCGCTTGCTGAGCAAGGCCTCGGCCATGGGCGAGCGGACGGCGTTCCGCGTGCAGACGAAGAGAACGCGGGGCGCGGTCGGCGCCCCTGGCATGATGCTCGAGCCGGCCGTCTGGAGCACGTAGATCAACGTGAAGAGACGGCGCGCGGTATGCTGGTCGATATCGACCTTGCCTTCCAGCCGCTGAATCAGCAGCTCCGCCCCTTCATTGTGGACGGCCCGACGACCCATATCGATCGCTTCGACTTGCGTGAGGCTCTGCGTCCGCATCGCCGCATAATAGCTTTCGCAGACGATCGAATAGTCGCGAACGACGCGCCGAAAGGGCGTCAGCGACAGGCCGAAGATGTTGACCGGCGTACCGTCCAGTTTACGGATGTCCAGAATGAGACGGTTCTCGGCCACGCTGAGATGAACGTCGTAGGGGCCGCCGGCATGGCCCACCGGCGCGAAGCGGTTCTGAGCCAACAGGTCGTAGACCGCCACCGCGCGCTCATGCTCGATCTCCGAATTGCGCGTCTCGAGCCGCGTGTCGAAATGGATCTGCGCGATCCGCTCGTTGTCGGCGCTCAATTCCGGCGCCCTTCCAGCCGCACCGCCACCGAACGCGCATGCGCCTCAAGCCCCTCCGCACGCGCAAGCGTGATCGCGGCCGGGCCGATGGCCGATATCCCTCCGGGACCGCATTCGATCAGCGTGGTGCGCTTCATGAAGTCGACCACGCCAAGCCCCGACGCATAGCGCGCCGCCCCTGAGGTCGGCAGCACATGGTTGGGGCCGGCGACATAATCGCCGATCGCTTCAGGCGCGTGGCGACCCAGAAAGATCGCTCCGGCATTGCGGACCTTGGCCGCCAGGGCAGCCGGATCAGCCACAGCCAGCTCCAGATGCTCGGGCGCAATCTGGTCGACGATCGCCGGCGCTGCCTCGAGGCCCGGGACGAGGATGATGGCGCCATGGTCGCGCCAGCTCGCGCCCGCGATCTCTGCGCGAGGCAACGCCGCGAGCTCGGTGTCGACCGCGTCCGAAACCGCGGTGGCAAAGGCCGCGTCGTCGGTGACCAAGATGCTCCGAGCCGAGGGATCGTGCTCGGCTTGGCTCAGCAGGTCGATCGCGACCCAGCTTGGGTCATTGTCCTTATCGGCGACCACCAGAATCTCCGACGGGCCCGCGATCGAGTCGATACCCACCCGGCCGAACACCATGCGCTTGGCGGCGGCCACATAGGCGTTGCCGGGCCCGACGATCACATCGACCCTGACGATCGTCTCAGTGCCGTAAGCAAGAGCGGCGACGGCTTGCGCGCCGCCCACGCGATAGATTTCGTCGACGCCTGCGCGTCTGGCGGCCGCCAGGACAGCCGGCACGATCACGCCGCCCGGCGTGGGCACAACCATCACCAGCCGCGGAACCCCCGCCACCTTGGCCGGGATCGCGTTCATCAGAACGGAGCTCGGATAGGCAGCGCGCCCACCCGGCACGTAGAGGCCGGCCGCGGCCACTGGAGTCCAGCGCAGCCCGAGGCGATTCCCTTCGCCGTCCTCGTAGCTGTAGCCCTCCGGCAATTGGCGTCGGTGGAACGCTTCGATCCTGGTGGCTGCCTTGTCGATGGCTGCAATCAGGTCGGGCGCACAAGCAGCGGCGGCCGCGTCGATCTCGCCGGGTGTTACCCGGAGGCTCGCCGCGTCAAAATCGATGCCGTCGAACTGCTTCGTATAACGGACGAGCGCAGTGTCGCCGTCGGCCGCGACCTCGGCCAGAATCTTGGCGACGACCGCATCCACCTCGACGGCTTCCTCGCGACCGGTGGCGAGAAAGCGGCCGAACGCTGCGGCAAAGTCGGGCGCCGAAGCGTCGAGCCTAACCGGCACCGCAAGCCTCGCGAAAGGATTCGATGAAGGCGCCGATCTCCCCCGACCGGGTCTTGAGCGCAGTGCGGTTGACGATGAGGCGCGAAGTGACGTCGGCGATATGCTCCACCTCGACCAGTCCGTTCGCCTTCAAGGTCGAGCCGGTGGAGACGAGATCGACGATACGCTGGCAGAGGCCGAGCGAGGGCGCCAGCTCCATTGCGCCGTTCAGCTTGATGCATTCGGCCTGCACGCCGCGCGCCGCGAAATGCCGGCGCGTCAGCTCGGGATATTTGGTCGCGACCCGGACATGGCTCCAGCGCGACGGATCATCGGTCTTGCTGAAATCCGTACGCTCTGCAACCGAGATTCGGCAGCGCCCGATGCCGAGATCGAGCGGCGCGTAGACTTCGGGATAGTCGAATTCCATCAGCACGTCATTGCCCGCCACGCCCAGCTGAGCGGCGCCGAAGGCGACGAAGGTCGGCACGTCGAAGGAGCGGACGCGGATGATCTCGACGCCGTCGACATTGGTCGAGAACCGCAGGTCGCGCGAATTCTCATCATCGAAGGCGGCCGACGGCTTCAGCCCCACCTTGTCGAGCAGAGGCCTGAGCTCGCGTAAGATACGGCCCTTGGGAACGGCGATGACCACCGGCTCGGTTGGCGGCGTGATCGAGCTCACGATCCCTCGCCCTCATGTTCCGGCTTGTAGCGCGTGGGCCAGCTGGGGCCAAAGTCTTCCATCCGCAGATCGAGGCTCGCAGCCTGAAGGCGCACCGCGGCACCGCCGCCGAAAGTCAGCTGCACGACTCCATCATGCCAGCCCAACGTCAGCAGCGGCATCAACCGGCTCCGTTCGCGCAGGTGAAAACCTTTGTATTTCGGCGCCTCGGCACCCTCGATGGTGATAGCGCACTCGGTGCGTTCATAAAGCCGTTCGGCACCGTCGCGCACCGCGCGCTCCCAGCAAAAGCGACTGACCACAAGGGCGAAACGCCGCTCACCGGGTAGGTAGGCCATCTCTCCCACGCAGGCGATCGAGTCCTGCAGGAACGCTGCCAAGACGGCAAGATCCTCCTCGTCGACAGCGCGCAGCTTCAGCCGGTCGGGGTGGTGCTGCGGCTCGGGAGAAGTCGGAGAGGCATCCAAGCCGCTATTCTCCGTCTCGAACCCGCACGACCTCGGCGCCACAGGCCGAAAGCTTTTCCTCCAGCCGCTCGTAGCCGCGATCGAGGTGATAGACCCGGCTGATCACCGTTTCCCCTTCGGCCGCCAGCGCGGCGACGACCAACGACACCGAAGCTCTGAGGTCGGTCGCCATGACCGGGGCGCCGCGCAGTCGCTCGACCCCGCGCACGAGCGCGGACGCATGATGAATGGTGATGTCGGCGCCCATGCGCATCAGCTCGGGAACGTGCATGAAACGGTTCTCGAAGATCGTCTCCGTAATCATGGCCGCGCCCTGCGCCACGGTCATGAGCGACATGGCCTGCGCCTGTAGATCGGTCGGGAATCCGGGAAAGGGCTCGGTCATGACATCCACGCCCTTCACATGGCCGTTCACTCGCGAAAAGGCCAGTCCCCGATCGGTCTGGTCGACATCGACCCCGGCGCGGACGAGGAACTCGGCGAGCGAAGAGATGTGATCGAGCCGCGCTCCCAGGAGCTCCACCTTCCCGCCGGCGACCGCGGTGACGATCGCATAGGTGCCGGTCTCGATCCGATCGGGGATGATCGAATAGCGCGCGCCGTGCAGCGAAGGGACGCCCTGGATCCTGATCACGTCCGTGCCGGCGCCCTCGACCTTCGCGCCCATCGCGTTCAGGCAATCGGCCAGATCGACCACCTCCGGTTCCTGCGCTGCATGGACGAGCTCGGTCTCGCCCTTCGCGAGCGCCGCGGCCATTATCAGGTTTTCAGTCGCCCCCACCGAGATCTTTGGAAAGACGATCTTGGCGCCCTTGAGACCGTTCTTGGCCGCGGCGTTGATATAACCGCCATCGAGATTGATATCGGCGCCCATCTGCTCGAGGCCGCGGATATGCAGGTCGACGGGCCTCGCCCCGATGGCGCAGCCGCCCGGCAGCGACACCCGAGCGCTTCGGCAGCGCGCGAGCAAAGGCCCCAGAACGAAAACGCTGGCCCGCATCTTGCGGACGAGGTCATAGGGCGCCGTCGTGTCGACGATCTCGCGGGCGGTCAGATCCATGATCTGGCCACCATGGGGATCGTTGACTCGATCGTTGATGCCGATCTCGACGCCCATCGGCCCCAGCAGGTTGGCCATGGTCGCGATATCGGCCAGGTGGGGCACGTTGGCCAACGTCAACGTATCGTCGGTCAGGATCGAAGCCGCCATGATCGGCAGCGCGGCGTTCTTGGCGCCGCTGATCGGGATCGCCCCCGACAGCGCCCGCCCGCCCTTGATCAGAATCTTGTCCAAGAATGCTTTTCCTTCGAAAATAGGGCCGCTGTGGCGGCCCTCAGAGCTTCGGCAGCGTCACACCTTTCTGGTGCATGTATTTGCCCTTGCGGTCGGCATAGGAGACCTCGCAGGCACCCTCCCCTTTCAGGAACAGGAATTGGCAAATCCCCTCATTGGCATAGACCTTGGCCGGCAAAGGGGTCGTGTTGGAGATTTCGAGAGTGACATGGCCCTCCCATTCGGGCTCGAGCGGCGTCACGTTCACGATCAGTCCGCAGCGCGCATAGGTCGATTTGCCGAGGCATATCACCAGCACATCGCGTGGCACACGGATCAGCTCGACCGTGCGCGACAGGGCGAAGCTATTGGGCGGAATGACGCAGATGGCTGTCGTACGGTCGACGAAGCTGGAGCCCGAGAAATCCTTCGGATCGACGATCGCGTTGTCGACATTGGTGAAGATCTTGAACTCGTCGGACACGCGCGCGTCATAGCCATAGGAGGAGAGACCGTAGGAGATCACCCCCTCCCGTTGCTGGCGTTCGACGAATGGCTCGATCATGCCGTGCTCCGTCGCCTGCTGGCGAATCCATGTGTCTGGCATGATGGGCATGGGTTTGAGTCTTTACCGTGGCAAAACTGGAGAAATGGCGGGGCGAATTGGGCCGGAAGGTGGGGTTCTTAGACCAGCGGGTGCCACGTCTCAAGCATCCCCGCGTCGCGGTGCATCCTTGGGGTCAGCGGCCTCTGCCCGGCTTCTCGCCTGGGCCTTGCGCCGCTTGAGATTGACCCTGAGCGCCTCGGCGCGCGCCGCGTCCCGCGATCCGGCGCTCCGGCCGGCACCGGGTTTCGGCTTCTGCTGTTCGTCGACCATAAGAGCCGACCCTACACGGATTCGCGCGATTCGGGCAGGACGGATGTGCTCCGCCTACGATTTTCATCCTTTTCGGAATGATCTTCACGCCATTGTAACGAGCCGCGCCGTCCGCTATACCCGCGCCACCCTAAGCAGGCTGCCGTAGCTCAGTGGTAGAGCACTCCCTTGGTAAGGGAGAGGTCGACAGTTCAATCCTGTCCGGCAGCACCATCTCCCGATGGGCACCGCGACACAGAACGCCGCAAGAACGCAATTCAAGCGTTTATGTGCGGAGATCGATCCCGTAGAGGCCGGCTGTATTCGTCGATACGATCATCCTGACCTCTTCCTCGGGCACCCCATCCAGCACTCTCGCCAGGATGCTGCGGGACCGCGGAAAGGTGGATTCGGTATGGGGATAGTCGCTGCCCCAGAACAGGGCCTGGGAGCCGAAGATATCCCTGAGGCGGATGCCGTAGGGGTCTTCCTGGAAGGACACGAAAACGTTGCGCCTGAAGAAGTCGCTGGGAAGAACGTTCGGGTCGTCGAACCGCCGCCATTCCGGTCCGCGGGGCGGACGATCGGTATAGTTGTAGTCCAGGCGCTGCAGGAAGACCGGGATCCAGGAGAGCTCATGCTCGATCGCCCCGATCTTGAGCTTCGGGAAGCGCTCGAACACGCCGGAATAGATCATCTCCGACAACGAGATGCGGATCTGATAATCCTGATTGACGAAACGCGATGGCGGCACGTCCTTGACGTTGAGTTTGAACGCTTCATCGCCGATGCGCGGATCGGCCCGATCTGTGCCGACATGGAGGGAAAGCGGCATGCCCAGATCCTGCGCGGCCGCCCATAGGCGATCATAGACCGGCAGACGGTAGGAGCCCCAAGCGGGCGGCGCGACTGATATCATCGCGCCGGAAAGCCCGATGCGCCGAACGCGCTCCAGCTCCCCGACCGCCTCGTCGACGTCATCGACATTGATCATCGCAATGCCTTTGAGCCGCTTCGGATCATGGCTGCAGAATTCGGCGATCCAGTCATTGTATACGCGCATCGCCGCGCTCACGATCTCTGTATTGGGAACCGCATAGAGCACCAGGCCCTGACTCGGATAGATCACCGAGGCCCAAACGCCGTCCTTTTCGTTCTCCGCGAGATAGCGCGCGGGATCGTACGCCGCTGATCGAACCTCGGCGAATTTCCCCGAAGTCCTCAGATCGTGAGAATCGCGTTCGAAACGTTCACCCGTTTGTATGCCGAGAAACGACATCGTCTTCTTGCCGTCGACATACCACCAATCTCCATCGGCTTCGGAAACAACCTGCGGCATGCCCTCGCTGAACGACCCGGCCTGACGCGACCATAGATCGGGCGGCTCGACGATATGCGAGTCCGACGATACGAGGGGAATGCGCGCCAATAGCTCGGATAGGGCATTGCTCATCGCGTTCCTCCAGTCGAATTCAGCAGCTTCGCAAGATCGTGCCGGGACGGGCGTCGTGTATCGGAGTGCCATCGCGGCGGATCGGAGTCCCGTTTACCAGCACGTGCGTGATACCGCCGGGTAAATCGGCGATCAGGCGCTCGCCTTCCGCCGGCATATCGCAGACCCGACGCACCGGTCCCACCGCGAGCGCATCGAGATCGAGCACGACGATGTCGGCGGGCGCACCCACTCTAAGCGTCCCGCGATCGATGCCGAGAACACGCGCGGGCTCGCCGGTGAGCTTGTGAATGCCGGCCTCGATGCTCATCACGCCGCGATCGCGCACCCAGGAGGCCAGAAAATCGGTCGACAGCACGGCATCGCAGATCTGCGCCACATGCGCGCCCGCGTCCGACAAGCCCAAAATGCAACCTGATCCGCAGAGCAGGTCGCGTATACCATCTTCGTCGTCGTTGGCGAACACGACACCGAAGCGCGTGCGCATATGATCTTCGAGCGCGATGTCGCACATCGCATCGAAGGGCGCTGCGCCGCGCTCCGAAGACAGCTCGGCGATCGATTTCCCGATCAACATCGCATGCGTGTCGCTTTCGGCGATCGTAATCAGGTTCCACCTCGGCGGAAGCAGGTTGCCTCGCGCAAGCTCCGCCTTCACGCGCGCCCGCCAGGCTGCATTGGTATAAAAGCGCCCGCGTTCCGACCGCGGCGCTCCGATGACTTCAGCAAAGGCGGGAATATAGGAGAAGGAATACGGTTCGAGCAGCGAGATGAGCTGCAGGATCGGGCGACAGGTCACTTGCGCCCAGATGTCGGCGCCGCCGCGGCGCGCCTCTTCAAGCGCCGCGAGCTTTTCGCGGAACGGCCCGCGCCCGCTGTCCGGCGGGTAAGTCAGGAGCGCCGACCAGTTGACGGTACGGCCCAGCGAACGCTGAAAGGGAAACAGCCAACGATAATCTTCGCCTGGCGCGACATGGACGATGCCCCGGCCGATCTCTGCCGTGACGCGCATCAGCGCCTCCGTCTCGTCCTGCGTCGCCACAACCGACGGAACAGGACGACCGCGATGGCCAAGGATGAAGCCCGCGCGATCGGTGGAAAAGCCGAGCGCGCCGCCCCGAATGGACTCCGCGACGACTGCCTTCATCGCAGCGATTTCGGCGTCCGTCGCTGGCCGCTCGTAGCTCGCCTCGCCCATCACATAGGCCCGGACGGCGGTATGGCCGACGAATCCGCCAAAATTGATCCCGAGGCCGCGGCGTTCTACGGCCTCCAGATATTCCGGATAAGTTTCGAAATCCCAGTCGATCCCCGCCTGAAGCGTCGCCGCGTTCATATCCTCGACCTTGTCGAGGGTACCGATCAGAATTTCGCGGCCCGACGGCTTGACGGGCGCCAGGCTGAAACCGCAATTGCCTGCCACGACCGAGGTCACGCCGTGGACGGACGAGGCTGCGAGCCTCGGGTCCCAAAGCACTTGCGGGTCATAATGGGTGTGAAGATCGATGAATCCCGGGACGACCAATTGCCCGGATGCATCGAGCTCGCTGCGGCCGGCTACGGTGGGCGCGATTTCACGGATCCTGCCGCCGGAGATGCCGATGTCGGCCTTGCGGCCACACGCACCCGTACCGTCGATGACGGTTCCACCCCGAATGGCGAATTCATGCATGACGGGATGCCGTCATGAACAGCCCTCCCCGGCGCCACGATTTTGCTGGCCTTGCGAATGATCCTACGCCATATACTTGTATCATACAAGGACCATTCGAGTCACGATGCCGAAGCGCACCGACCCAACGCCGAATGCGTCGGAAAACTCGTTCGCCATTGTCGGCACGCGAGTCATCGACGCGGTCCGGCATATGCGCCGTAGCCCCCTCCAGCGCGCGCTACAGCGAGAGCTCTACAGCATCGGCGAGCATGAACTGACACCGGTCCAGATCGACATGATCGAGGTGTTAGGAACGCGCGAATCTTGGCGCATGAGCGAATTGGCAGCCGCCTGCGGAGTCGATCCGTCCACCGTCACGCGAACTTTCGCGCCTCTCGCCGATCTCGGCTTGGCGGAGCGCAGCCGCAGCCCGGATGATGGCCGCCTCGTGCTGGTCAGAGTGACCGAGCATGGACGCGCCCAGGTCAAACGCATCGCCAAAGCCCGTCACCAACTCATGCGCGCCGTGCTATCCCGCCTCAGCCCTCAGCGGCGGATCTTATTGGCCGACATTTTTGAAGAATATATCCAGGCCGTGGAGGCCGAAGCGAAATTGCGCGACGGTCTCGCCAGCGCGCCTCGACTAGGTCGCGACATCTAGGCGCGGTCTGCGCTCGAAACAAAGCCAGACGACGATGCCGGGAACGCCGAGCGCGATTTCGCGTAGCCGCTTCATCAGCGAAAGCGCCAGCGCAAGGTCCGGTCCGACGCCGAAAATGCCGCAGATCAATACGTATCCGCCCTCCTGGATCCCGAGCGCGGCGGGAATGGCGAAGCTGGCTGTCTTCAGCATCTGACCGAGGCTTTCGATCACGAAGCTCTCTCCCAAGCCGATATTCCCGCCTAGGAAATGCATCGCGAGCCAGACTTCGAAAGTGCCCGCGAGCCAGGCCATCAGATGCAGCAGGGCACAGATCATAAGCGCGCCCGGTGCCCGGTAGGCGTCGATGATCGCATCGTGGAGACCTTCCACCCTGCCGGTCATGCCGAGCCTGCCGGCCATGCGTTCGGCGACCCGTGCCAACCCCAGCCATTGCGAGGCTGCGAAGGCCGCCGCCATAGCGGTAAGGCCGAAAAGACCCGCTAGGATCGGGATGGAGGCGGCGGATGGCGCAACGAGATGCATCAATCCCATGAGCCCCAGCATGGCGAAAACGATTTGACTCGCCAGCTCGAGGCTGAGATCGACCACGGTGGCCGCACTCGCCGCCGCCATCCGAATACCCCTCCGGCAGAGCAGGCGTACGCCCACGACGACGCCTCCCACGGGCGTGAGCGGTAGCACCGTACTCACACCCTCGCGGACCCACCTGACAAGAAAAAGGAACGCGCTGCTCAGACCCGGGTGGCGAGAAAGCAGGCTCTTCCAGCCGAACGCGGTCAGTCCTAGTTGAAGACAATGGAGCGCTACGATCGCAACGAGGCCGAAGCCTGATCGGCGGATGAGGCCATGCACTGTTGCGATGCCGTAATGGGCGATCAACCCGAGGCCTAGCGCCGCGCCGGCAAGTCCCGCCAATGCCGTCCAAGTTCCAGGCGTGACGAGGAACGCCCGCTTCCGCCGATCCTGGGACCCGTCGCGCATCGCATTTTCCGATCGAGGCAATGCGATCGGCTCAGGAGTCGACGTGCGGCGATGACCGGCGGCTCGCCACTATTCCGGGCGGATCGGATCGTCCCGAAGCCGGGTCCGCGTCGAGTGCGACGTCGAAATAGTGCGTGTAGTCGCGAAACCGCGCGCGCAGATCATCAGGGTCAATCCCGTGCCGATCGAAGCTGTAGGAGTTGCGTCCATAACCTCCATCGGGCTTCGCGGCAACCACCGCCCCGATGCGCTCCGCAGCTTCGGCATCGAGCGTCAGATCGAAATGACCATAGAGGCGCCGAATCGCGTCGAGCGGCCGCGAGACCAGGTCGTGATAGTGAAGGTGAAAGATGCGCTTGTGCGGAAACAAGCCCGACCGGACCACATCGATCATCTTCGTTGCTCCTGCGGTCCAATCAGCTGTCACCTGCCGGCCGATCTGCTTGAGATCGACGCGCTGCGTAAAAGGAACGCGCAGGGCTTCGGTCAATTGAGCGACGGACGGAATTACACGCTTCGGGTCGCGGTGCATGAAGACGATTCGCGCGTCGGGATAGACCGAAGCAAGAGCCTCGATCGCGAATACATGGTCGGGCGATTTCAAGACCCAGCGTCGCCCGGGATTCTGATGCTGGATGTGTCGCAGAAACCGTTTGTGAAACTGATAGGCGGCGAGATGGCCATGACCCTTGAGCCAGTGCTTATAGGAAGGAACGTGATGCGTCGCCTCGAAGCGGAGACTTTGAAATACATGCGCGGTGATCTCGGTACATTCTTGAGGTGCGCGGCCATCGAGCGGGTAGAGATTCCGAATCCCTGGCGTCAGCAGCGCGAACGACCTCAATTGGCGGTCCACGCGAAGCGCGGTGTGGTCGATGCCCCTGCGCCCATCCGAGGGATACGGGTATATGGCTTGCCAAGTTCGAAGAACGAGGTTGGCCGGATCTTCCGCCAAAAGGGTGTGCAGGAAGGTCGAGCCGCTGCGCGGCAGGCCCGTGATGACGATCGGCGCCTCGATCGGCTCGCTCCCGATCTCCGGATCGCGATATTCCTCCTCGGCAAGGCGCCGAAGATTTGCGAGATAGCGCACAATATCCCAGCGGACCGCCAATCGTCCGAGCGCCGACAGTTCCGCTTCCGCTTCATACGCGTTGAGTAGCACGCGAAGAGAGGGTTCGATCTCGTCGCCCCAGAATCCGGGAGATTCGGTGAGCCGCTCGACGGACTCGGCAAAGACCTCAAAACCCAACGGGCGGCGGCCGGAGCCAGACACGAGCCGCGCCGCCCCTTCCGCGATGGCTAGGAGCGTTGTCACGATAATTTACCCAGCAGTGATGTGGTAGAAACGTCACTGACGGGAATAGGTTCTGATGGCTTCGCCTGCGGCGCTAGAGCGCCGCGAATGAGCCGCAGCCCGTAACGAGCGCGACCTTATCTTTGAGATTCAGCACGTCGCCTCCGCCATCTCTCCCGCAAAAGCAGGAATCCATGTCAACATCAGTACCGATGCCGAAGCGGATTCCCGGTTTCGCGGGAATGACAACGAGACGAAGATCAGGTCAGCGGTATCGAATAGAGCTTGGCCGCGTTGCCGCTCAGCACCTTCCGGCGAGTCTCGGCATCAAGGGCGACGAGCCCCGGCCCTGCGTGCTGCAGCGGGTCGGGATAGAGGCAGGTCGGGTGCGGAAAGTCGGTCTCGAACATCACATTGTCGACGCCCACCTGACGGATCGTTTCGGCGATGTGTCGGCGCTCGAACCAGAAGCACGAGTACATGTTGCGCGCGAAGTATTCGGCGGGTGTTAGCGCATAGCGTTGCCCGGCGGCATTCTCGGCCAGCTGGTATTCGATGACTTCGAGCAGGAAGGGAATCCAGCCGATCCCGCTCTCGACCGAAACGAATTTGATCTTCGGGTGGCGGTCGAGAATTCCCGACAGCAGAATATTCGCCATCACCCGGGCATTTCCGAAGAAGAGCATCGATGATCCAATGGCGAAGCGCACATCGATAGGCTCCGACGGCCAGAAGGAACTGCCGAACCAATCCATTGCGGATTCGGACGCGCCGATATGGAAATTGATCGGCATGTCGAGCCCGGCGCAGGTCTCCCAAAGCGGATCCCAATGCGTCTCGGCCAGATCGGGAACGCCCTTATGGAGATGCGGATCGGAATTGATGTTGACGCCGCGCAAGCCCATCGCCTTCGCGCGCTCGGCCTCCTTCACCGACTGACGCACATCCCACCAGGGCAGGAGCGCCATCGGGAAGATGCGGCCATTGGACTCAGCTTGGATCTCCGCCATCGCATCGTTGAAGATCTCGATGCTCGCGATGCGAAGGTCGGACTCGACGCGCCCGGCATTCTGGCCGCCGAATCCCAGCACGTTCGGATAGACGATTTGCGCGAAGATTTTGGACTGGTCCATCAGCTTCAAGCGCTCTTTGACGCTGAAGGCGCCGGGATGGACGTCCTCGATCTGCCATTCGAAGAATTCCAGCGAGCGCGACTTCGATCCATCCTTGCGAATGACCGAGATAGGACTGGCGCCGGCGCCGCTGAGCGGAATGTCGTCGTCGATGACCCAGGCGCGCTTGCCGTTGATCAGCTTCACACGCGGCATGCGATCCTTGAGGCGCGCCGGCGCGCGCGAGGTCCACAGATCGTGCGGCTCGCTCAAATGCGTATCGGCGTCGATGACCTTGATGCCTTCGATGAGAGGCGCGGTTTCGGCTGCGCTGAGATTCATGCTGGTCTCCTGAGGTTCTGTTGTGCTGGCGCCGCTTGCGGCCCGCGGACGAGGCGTCCAGGGAGGGCGGTGGTCGGCTCGCCGTCGCGATAGACCGGCACGCCATTCACGATGGTGGCCACATAGCCGTCGGCCCGCTGCACCAGGCGCCGGCCTCCTGCGGGCAGATCGCGCCGGATCTCAGGCGGATGCAGCCGAAGCCGGTCGAAGTCGATGACATTCAGATCGGCCTTGTAGCCTCTCGCGACCAGGCCGCGATCGTCGAGCCCCATCAGGTCGGCTGTCTTGCGCGCGAGCGTATGGATAACCAGCGGCAGCGGCAATTTCGGCCCGCGCTTCCGATCGCGCGCCCAATGCGCGAGCAGATAGGTCGAATAGCTCGAATCGCAGATCGTGCCGTAATGGGCGCCGCCGTCGCCGAGACCGGGAATCACATTCGGTTCCCGCAGCATCTCGTAGGAGGCCTGAAGCGAGCCACCGCCATAATTGGCGACCGCGAGATAGAGCTGGTTGCGCCCGCCTTTCTCCAGCATGAGGTCGTAGGCCAACTCCTCGGGCAGGATGCCGCGCGCGCGGGCCTGGGACGCGATGCTCATCTCCGGCGGCTGCTCGTAATCGGGCGGATCGCCGAGCTGGAACATGGTCTCGAAGCCGCGCACCTGACGACCGAGGAAATTGACCGGATCGGGATCCGGCGGCTCACCGACGATGCGGGCACGAATCTCCGGATCGCGCAGCCTCGCGATCAGCGCCTCGAACGGCAAATTCACCAAGCTGCGATAGGTCTCGGTCGAGTAAAACGGGTTCAGCGTCAGCTCATGGCCGAGGATGAAGCCGACCGGCCTGCCGAGCGCCTGCCCCCTCACCTTCAACCCATCAGCATTCGCCTGGGCGACGAAGGCGGCCATCTCCTTCCAATTTTCGGGATCCTGGTTGCTTTGCCCCATCGAGAAGGTAAAGGGTCGGCCTGAGCGCCGGACATATTCGCGAATCTGCGCGAATTCCGCCTCGCGATTCTTGAAATCGCTCACATACTGGATGATGCCGCTTCCGCAATCCTTCATCGCCATCGCGAGCGCCATCAGTTCAGCGGACGGCGCGTCCAGCGTCGGGATAGACTTGCCGTCGCTCGAACGGTGGAAGATCGTGCGCGACGTGCCGAAGCCCATGGCGCCGGCTTGGATCGCCTCGCGCAGGAGGCGCGCCATCTCCGCCCGATCGGCCTCGGTCGACGGCTCGCGGTCGACCGCGCGCTGACCCATCACATAGACGCGTAGCGCGGAATGCGGGACGAAGCCCATGATATCGGCATCGTACTCGCGCGCCGCCAGCTGGTCGAAATATTCGGGGAAGGTTTCCCAGTTCCAGGGAATGCCTTCCTTCATGACGATCTCGGGGATGTCCTCGACCCCTTCCATCAAGCGGATCAGCAGAGCGTGCTCATCGGGCTTGCAGGGCGCGAAGCCGACCCCGCAATTGCCCATCACGACGCTGGTGACGCCGTGGCCCGAGGATGGCGCCACGCGGTTTTCCCAAGTGACCTGCCCGTCATAGTGCGTATGGACATCGACGAAGCCAGGCGTAACGAGCTTGCCCTTGGCGTCGATCTCTTCCGCACCGCGTGCGGGGACCGCGCCGACTGCGGCAATGCGGCCGTCTTTGATCGCAACGTCCGCCTCGAACGCCTCTCCGCCCGAGCCGTCGATGACCGTCCCGCCGCGAATGACCAGATCGAAATCGCGCATTCGTCTTCCCCGCCGCTCTCCCCAGGATGGGCCTACCCTATCGGAGGTTTTGCTTGTCATCAAGAGAATTTCGCTATAGAAAACTATTTTCTCTATACAGAAATACAATGAGTGAACCCAGCCCAGCCACCGCACCGCCCGTAGGCGCCGTCGCAAGCGCCGCACGCATCCTTGGCTATTTAGGAGCCGCCAAGACGCCCCTCAGGCTGACGCAGATCTCGCGGCCGCTCGACATCAACACGAGCACCTGCCTCAACATTCTCCGCACGCTCGTCGCCGAGGGGTTCGTTAGGATCGATCCCGGAACCAAGACCTACCGGCTCGGCCGGCGCATCGTGGAGCTCGCGCGCGACGTGCTCAATCACGGGGAGGATGTCGGCGCGCTGAGACCGGCGATGGAGGAGCTGGCGCAGAAATACGGGATCACGGTCATGCTATGGGGCAAGCTCGGCACCGAGCACCTGATCCTGCTGGCCGCCGCGATTGGGAAGCCGCTGAGCAGCATCCATGCGTCTCTCGGCATGCGCGTGCCGCTGCTTTCCGGCTCCATGGGGCGGCTTTTCGCCGCCGATCTGGACGCGGACACAATTCGCCGCCTATACGGGGCCATTGAATGGGATCGGCCGATCAGCCTGGAGAGCTATCTAAGGCAGGTCGAGGAAGCGGCCGAGCGCGGCTGGGCAGTCGACGAAGGATATTTCAATACCGCCATGTGGGGTCTCTCCGCTCCGGTCGCACATTCCGGCGCCCCGCTCGACCGCGTCATCAGCGGGGTCCTTTTGAGCGAACAACACGATCCAAGCACGATCGAGCAGATCGCGCGGGATTTGATGGCGGCAGGACGCGGCGTGATGTAATTCCGCGGGGAAGCAAAGATGATCAAAGGGGAGGAACGGGCATGCGCAACATCACGATCTTTGTCGCGCTTGTCGGCGCTGTCGCCCTGCCGGCCGCAGCGACGGGTACGAAACATGCGTCGTGGGAAGGCACTTGGCATCTCAACAAGACGGAGACTCACTACCCGGCGGGCGTGATGGTGACCGCGAACGACATCACTGTCTCGAAGGATGACGGTAAGGCTCTCAAATTCTCCGAGACTGTCACCAGCGCCGGTCAGACGACGACGCAGAATTACGATGGCGCTTATGACGGCAAATTCTACGATGTCGGCGACGGAGAGTCGTTGGCCTATACCCACGTCTCGGCGAACGCATCAAAGGCGGTGCGCCACAACAAGGACGGCTTCGTGCTCGAGCGGACGACCCAGGTCCTCTCCAAAGATGGCAAAAAGCTCGTCTGCCATGTCTGGGCGCAGCGTCCGGGCGGCAAGCCGATCAAGTTCGACGAGATTTTCGACAGGGCTCAATAGGAAACCTTTCGTGTGAAAGGTTTTCCCACGCAAGCGAGGCCGGACAGTATGTGGAAGCGACCGCCGTCAAGCGTCGGCGGCCGCTTGACGGACTGAGGAAACGACGATGGAGACACCGAAGCCGAACAAGGATTCCGTCGTCGTGATCACCGGCGGATGCGGCGGCATGGGGCTCGCCTGCGCTCGGCGGCTGGGTCTGCATCAGTGCCGCGATGCTCCCACGCCTCACCCAGCACCTCATAGTCTTGCGGCCAGGAGCTTAACCCAACGCCCAAGGCGAATCGGCCCGGTGCGAATGCGGCCGCCGTCGTTACTTGCTTCGCGACCAATAGCGGGTGGCGGACGGGCAGCTTCACGATGTTCGTGTAGAGCTGAATCCGTTCCGTGACGACGGCGAGCGCGGCTATCGCCATGAAAGGATCGAGGTAGGGCGTTGTTGGCGTCCAATAGGGCGCGCCAGTTTCCGAGACTGGATAGGCGTAGGCGGCATCATGGTAAAAGAAGAGGCCTTCCAATACCGAGATGCAATCCCATCCGCCGCGATCGGCGGCGCGCGCGAGCGGCGCGTACTGCGCGGCATCGCAAAAGGCGATGCTGAGGGTGAACTTCATGCAAGCCTCCCTCGCGAGGTTCTGCGCCAGCGCTACTCCGCGGCGGCAGCCCGCTCCTTTGCGTTCTCCCGGAAATGCGGGATCACGTGCCGGCCGATATTGCTGATCGTCTCCATGCTCGCCTCCTGCGGCACGGTTCCCATCTGCAGCAGGAATAAGATCTCGTCGGCACCTGCCTGCCGTAGCCGCTCGACCTGGCGGATGCAGTCGACCACCGTGCCATAGGCATCATCCTCGACGTGGAAGTTCGAGGTATGCAGCTCGGTAACGGGGATTTTTTCCTGCCCCAGATATGCGACGAAGCGCTCCTTGTCCTTCTCCAACTCTTTGGCGATTTCGGACGCATCCAGATCGTCGGAACTCGGCGGCGGACCGCCGCCGTACCAATGATTGATCGATTCGGCAAAGAAGCGCTGGCCGCGAAGGCCAATCCGGCGCGCCTTCATGCGATCATCAAGGATGATTGTCGGGCAGAGCGCGGCCAGATGTTCATTCGGCCGGAAGCCCACCTGATCCTCCGGCTTCCGATTTTTGAAGGCCTTGCGGTAGATCGCATTTTTGCGCGCAATTTCGTCCGGACCCGAAAAACCGAGAACCAGCGCGCCCAGTCCGCGGCCGCCGGCGACGTCCAGCGCCTCGTCCCGCGTGCAGGCCATATACATGGGAGGGTGCGGCTTCTGATAGGGCTTTGGATTGATAGGCCGCGGCGGAATTGTGATCAGGTCGCTCTTATGCTCGAAGTCTCCGTCGAGCCACATCCTCGGAATCATGTACATCGACTCGTCGACCTGCGGCGTCACGACGTCGAGCCGCGTGCCGAAGGCGCCCGCCTCCTGTTGGGTCGCACCCTTGCCGACCCCGAAATGCAGCCGTCCCTTGGAGAGGATGTCGAGAGTCGCGACGCGCTCGGCCACCTTGATCGGATGGTTCATGTTGAAGGGCAGGCAGATCACACCATGCCCCACATGGATACGGCTGGTCCTACCGGCGATGAAGGCGAGGAAGCTTTCGGGAGCCGAAAGGTGGGCATACTGCGTCAGGCAATGATGCTCCACCGACCATATGCAGTCGAAGCCCATCTCCTCGGCGAGCAGGCATTGGTCCACGATGTCCTGGAACACTTGGAATTCGTTTCGGCGCGACGGATCCACCATCTGCGCTTCGTAGATGATTGAAAACTTCATGGCGCTGGTTCCCGTACTGCTGGCCGCCTAGGCCGTTGCCGGATGCTAGCGGATAAAAGATTTTATTCAAAATGTTTTTTCACGATCCAATCTCCTTAGGAACCTCTCTATCTCCTGGTTGACAGCGTCGGGTACCTCCTCCTGGACCCAATGCGAAACGCCGGGAAGGCGACGGACCGTCAAATTCGACACGTAATCTTCGAGGCCGTCCAAGCAGGAGATATCGAGCGCCGCGTCGGCCTCGCCCCAGATCACCAACGTCGGGATATCGATCTTCGGAAACGGGCCCTTCATTTCCGCGGGTACACCCGCCCGGATGAGCGCGCGATACCAGTTGAGCATCGCCTTCAACGCTCCCGGTCGCGCCGCCTGGTCGCGGTAGAAACGCAGGATCTGCGGCGGAAAGATCTTGGGCGAGGCGGCAACGATCGTCATCAACTTGCCCACCAGCCAGGCATTGCCAAAGCCGAGGAGCCATTCCGGCAACCAAGGAATTTGCGCCGCCGCCATGTACCAAGCCTTGCGCATCTGACGCCAGCGGCGATAGGCGACAGCCGCGCAGGCCGGATGCGGCGCGTTCAGGATAATGAGTGCGTCGACGGGTCGAAGCCGACGCGCCGCAAAGAACCAGGCAAGCAACCCGCCCCAGTCATGGGCGATCAGCACGGTCGACCGCGCGCCCGATGCATCGATGACCGCCGCGATGTCTTCCAGCAGGCGGTCGATCGCATAATCCTTCACGCGATCAGGCCGGTCGGAATTGCCATAGCCCCTCTGGTTCAGCGCCCACGCCCGATAACCCATTCCCGTCAACAGCGGAAGCTGATCCCGCCAGCAGATCGCGTGCGACGGAAATCCGTGCAGACAGAGCGCGACCCGATCGCCCGAGCCGCTACTGATGACTTCGAACGACAAGCCCTTTGTCTGGATTATAATGTTCTCTATATCATATCTTGTTTCTAATGCTTGTTCTTTCATTTTCTTGAAGACTGATTTGTGCAATTCCACCAATAAGCCGGCGACTTCAATGCCCCGGCGCCCGATCCGGATATCGAGGCGCTGAACCAGCAGTCGCTCGCCCGGACTGCCCGTTAGGAGCCGTTGTGCTTTGCGGGTTCGTCGACCCGCGCGTCCTTGAGCACCGCCGCTGTCATCTGATCTCTGCCGACACGCCCATGCATCACGCCTGAGATCTTCACCTCCTTGCCACGGAGCGATCGGAAGGCTCCAGCGCCGGGAGGATAGGCCGGAATGACCTGAAGTTCCTTCAGTGCCGCGACCGCGCCGTTGACCGGACGCACGGCTGGATCGGGGTCGGCATCGATGCAGATCGGCTCTTGCAGTGTGACGAACCACAGCGTCATAGGCGGGCTCTTCTCGTCATAATCCGGAGGTCCCGGATATTCTCGAAAAGAGAGCGTCCCTTTCAAATGAACCTGTACCCCATATGCGAGGCAGTTCGCAGACGCTGGAACACCCGGGAACAATGCGAGCAGGGCTGCAAATGAGAACGCCGCACAACGCCGCAATCGACCTTCACTCCATCTTGAGCACGACTGAAGCGTGCCTTGCCGCTCATCATACGATCATAGACGGCCTGCGCCTGCTCGGCGTGCTCCATGGCGCCGGCGTGCTGATGAAGGCGCGAGACCTGAGGCCGACATACGCTAGGTCTTCTCCCATACTCCCATCAGCTCCGCACTCGTCGTCACCGTGCAGAGCTGAGACAGCGAGTAGCGCAGCACCTGTTCAGCATAGTCCTTCGGAAAACCCGAGACACAATCGCGCGGCAGGACGACGCGATAGCCGAGATTCACCGCCTCAACGCAAGTGCCGAAGATGCCGAGATTGATCGACACGCCGGTCGCGACGATCGTCTTCACGCCGAGATTGCGCAGTGTGATGTCGAGATTCGTGCCGGTGAAAGGGGATACGCCGTGATAACGCGGAAAGACGAGATCGCCCTTCTCGGGACCGAGCTCCGGCACGATCTCGGTCGGCGGCGTGCCTTCCAAGATATGGGCCGGGTCCTTGGTCACGGCCGCCAGCATCGGGCAATTGGTGCCGGAGCCACGGCGGTCGGCGCGGAATTGTGCGTTGCAGTGAATGATGGCGATTCCGGCCTTGCGCGCAACCTTCATCAGCGCGGCGGAATGAGCGATCAGCTCGTCCTCTTTCACCGCTTTGGTAAGCACATCGATCTTGCTGAGATCGCCCACGACGCCGCGTTGCATCTCCATGCTGATGAGCGCAGTGGTCGCGGGATCGACGAGCCCCTCGGTCAGCAGGGCGGCGCCGTCGGTCAGTCTCATGACGGCGCAAATCCGAACACACGCACGGCATTCCCCTCCAGCACCTTGAAACGATCCTCCGGCGTCATAGCTTTCGTCGCCTTCTCGGCGACCTTGGCCGAGTTTGGCCAGATGGTCGCGCTATGCGGATAGTCTGACGAGAACATCGTCGCGTTGGCAAGCTCCGGATACTTTCCGGTCGCGATAAGATCATAACCGACATAATCGTCAATCGCCGTCGTGAAGACGTTGACGCCGACGAAGTCCGACGGCTTGTGCTCGAGCTTCTGCGGGAACCAGGATTGCTGCGCCTCCCATTGGTGGTCCATGGTCTGGACCCAGAAAGGCACCCAGCCGGCATCGACTTCGGCTGCGACGATCTTGAGCTTGGGATAGCGATCGAAGATGCCGGCGAAGATCATGTAGGTGAGCGGGCGCACGCCGGAAAAATAACGGAAGACGATTCCGCCGACGCTGACCTTCTGATCGACCAGCTCATCCCAATCGGTTTTGTCGGGACGGCCGCCAAAGGTCCGGTGGAACGTGAGCGCCACACCCGAATCGTTCGCGACTTTCCAAAGCGGCTCGTAATAAGCATCGTTGTACGGGCGCGTCGGCATGCCCGGAATGAAGAGCGCGCGGGCGCCCTTCTTCATCACCCGGTCGAATTCTGCGAGACAGACTTCCATGCCGTCCTCGGTCGGCAGCAGCGGGAGTCCGACGAGGCGCTTGCGGTCAGCGGATTCGAAATCCTCCAACATCCAGTCGTTGTAAGAACGCAGGCACGCAAGCGCCAATTCGCGGTCGGGCACGATGTAGGTGAAGATCACATGCGCCGGATAGGTGACCGAACCGTACACGCCGTCGATATCCATGTCCTTGAGATGCGCGGCGCCGTCATAGTTGCCGGGGCGAAGCTCATCGAACTTCATGCCGCTGAGCTTGAAATCCTTCTTGGCGAAGCCCGCCATCGCCTCGATGCCGAAGGTCCGTTTGGGCGGGCCGCCGTCGAAGCTCCAGCCGTCGCCGCCATCCTCTCCGCGCAGCATCTTTGGTGCTCGGTCCTTGAACTGCGCCGGTACACGATCATAGACCCAGGGCGGCTCGTTGATGTGGTTGTCGGCGGAAATGATGCGGCCTTCCATTGTCTCCTCCCACGCCGTGCCTAACAAGCGTTCGGTAGTTATATCCGATGCTGGGCGACCGTCAATCCGGTTCTGCGATGCCGTGGAAGATCAGGCCGAGCTGGGTCTCGACAATCTCGTCCAAGGAATAGCGGCTGCGGTCGGGCCGGTACCATTCGACCGCGGCGCCGGCGAGGTCGAGGATCGTGCGGAGCACGAGCGCCAGGTTGAGGTCCTTGCGGAAGGCGCCGTCGCGAACTCCACGTTCCAAGACCGAGAGCCAGATCCGCTCGATCTCGCGCAGCGTCTCTTCGACATAGGCGAAACGCGAAAGGCGCCCGAGCGATTTGCGTTCATGGATGATGATCGCCATGACGGTCGGATCGCTGAGCGAACTGCGGAATCCGAACGCGACCAAATCATGCAGCAAGCGCCGCGCGTCTCCCCCCTTCGTCACCAGCGCGCGGTATCGTTCCGGCAGATCGATCAGGAAGCCGCGGATGATCTCATCGAGCAGATCTTCCTTGGTCGCAAAGTGGTAATAGAGGCTGGCCGGCTGGATGCCGGCCTCTTTTCCGATCCGGCGCATGGTCGCCCCGTCGAATCCTTCCGCGGCGAACAGCCTCGCGGCAACTGCCAGGATCTCTTCGCGCCGTCCGGCGGGCGCTTCGATTTGCTCTGCGCTCGTCATCGCGGCCGCCAATAGACGAGCGTAACTGCGTCGGATAAAGGCTGAAAGCTCGCCTCGACCTCCAGTCCAGCGCGCGGCGCGATCGATTCTGACGTCAAGCGGCCGATCATTTGCAGGTCGTCCTGCTCGGCGAGTTGGACCAGCACCGTATTGTATGGAACTTCATCCCGGACGCCGCGCGCGAAAACCTGGTGCGTGGTGACCCAGCTCACCACTTTGCCATGGCCGCTCAGCACCACCCATTCGGCATCGAAGTTTCGGCATCGATTGCAGATCGCGCGCGCCGGCCAGCGATAGACGCCGCAGCCGCGGCAGCGCTGGACGCGGAGCTCCCCGGCGCGGGTGCCCTCCCAGAAGGGCAGCGAATCCCGGTCCATGATCGGCAAAAGCGCCGGCAACGACTCAGTCATGGCGCCCTCTTCAGAAGCAGCGCGCTGGTGGCACCGCCGACATAGCCGGGCGCGCCGGTCGAGAGCGCAATCTCGGCATTCGGCACTTGCCGCGCGCCCGCCTCGCCGCGGAGCTGCGAGACCGCTTCGCACGCATGGTTGAGTCCGTGCACATAACCTTCCGAAAGAAATCCCCCGTGTGTGTTGACCGGAAGCTTCCCGCCAATCGCCGTGGCCCCGCTCAGCACCAAATCCCCGCCCTCGCCCGGCGCGCAAAATCCGTACGCCTCGAGCTGCATCGGTACAGCGAAGGAGAATGGATCATAGATTTCCGCCACGTCGACATCGGCAGGCGTGAGCCCGGCCATCGCGAAGAGGCGCGGCGCGCTCCGCCAGGCCGCCGTGTCCGCGAGATCCTGTTGGTTGGAGAATAATGTATGTCCCCCGCCCCAAACCGCGCCCGAGATCAGCACCGGCGGCTTCTTCAGATCACGGGCTCGCTCGGCCGTTGTTACCAGCAGCGCTACGGCTCCATCGGTTTCGAGACAGCAATCATAGAGGCGCAGCGGCTCCACGATCATGCGGGCCGACAGATACTCCTCCATGGTGAGCGGCTTGCGCATCAGCGCGCGCGGATTGTCCTCGGCATGCTTTCGCTGGGTGACCGCGACGGCGCCCAGATGCCGCTCGTTGACGCCGGTCTTCAGCATGTAAGCGCGCCCCGCCATCGCATATTGCTGCGGCGGCGCGAGGTAGCCGTAGGGCGCTTGGTATTGGGTCTCGATCGCGTCCACCGGCGGCCGCCCGGTGCCGCCCATCCGAAACTCCGACCGCGCGTTGATTGCGCGGTAACAGACGACATAGTTCGCCACGCCCGCCGCGACTGCGAGGGCCGCCTGCCCCACCACCGAATGCGAGACGCCGCCGCCGCCGAACTGATCCAGATAGTAATGCGGGTCGCGCAACCCCATGACGTGGTTCACGACGGCCGAACCGATCGAATCTCCCACTCGATGCGTCGCGATGCCGTCGAGCTTGTCGGGCTCGAGCCCGGCGTCGCCGAGCGCCGCCATGATTGCGCGCGTCGCCAAGGTGAGCGTGCTCACGCCCGAATTCTTGGAGAATTCAGTGTAGCCTATACCGGCGATCGCCGCCTTGTCGGAAAGCCAGGCGCTCACGATTCGCCTTGCACGGCTGCAAGCGCCGCTGCCGCGGCATCGAAGGTGAGGAACGTCGCGACTCCGCCTTCATGCGCGGTACGCCTCAATCGCGCAATTGCATCGCCCTCGGCGCAGATCGAATTGCGCAGCACCCATGCAAGCCGCGAGCGCGGCAGTTCGGGCGCCAACTTGACCAGCTCGTCGGCTAGATCGAAGAGCGCACGTGTCGAGTGCTCCGTCGACTTGCCATAGGAATAGAAGCTCTGAACGTTGACGTGGAAGACGATGTTCGCAAAGGGTCGGCCGGCATTCAGCTGCCGCAACAGCTTCGGCGCGACCGACGAAGCGTTGAGCGGTCCCATCGGCACTTCGACCGGGTTGCCGAAACTGGCGCCGGGCCCATATTCGGCTGACAAAAGCTGCGCCAATGCCGTGTCGACCGGAGCGACCGTCAGTCCCGCCAAATCGCAAGCGTCAGTCGCGATCACATTGCAGCCCCCGCCGGCACCCACGATCAGCACGTCCGTTCCCAACGCGCTGCTGCCGCGGCCGATCTGCGTGAGCAGCAGCACGTCGAGGAACGATTCCAGCGAGTGCGTGAGCCGCGCGCCCGTGTGTTTGGCGATGCCTTGCCAAATGCGCAATTCTCCCGCCATTGCGCCGGTATGCGACGCCGCCGCACGCGCACCCTGGCGACTGATGCCTGCGATCAGCAATACCACCGGCTTGCATCTGACCCGCGCGGCATGCAGGGCGTCGATCAGTCGTTCACCGTCGCGCGGATCCTCGATATAGAGGCCAATGATCTCGGTATGCGGATCATCGACGAGCCACTCCAGAAGCTCGCCGGCCGTGACGTCGACGCAGTTGCCGATCGTCGCAAGGCAGGAGAATCCGATCCCCAGCCTGTCGCCGACTTTGAGAATGTCCCCGCCCAACGATCCGCTTTGCGAGATGATCGCGACGTCGCCTTCGCGCTCGGGTGGTGAGCCCAGGAAAGTTTGCCGGCCGCGCGCAGACCACACGCCCATGCAATTGGGTCCAAGCACCCGGACGCCGGCTTCTCGAGCAGCCTCGACCAAGGCAGGTTCCAGAGCTGCACCCTCGCTTCCGGCCTCACGAAACCCGCCGCTCATGACTTGCGCGAATTTCACTTTGCCCTTGGCAGTGCGAACGATTGCCGGCGTCATCGCGGCAGGTGCGGCCACGAGCGCATAGTCGACGGGATGAGGCACGTCGGCGAGGCTCGGGTATGCAGGAACTCCGTCAATCTCGCGGGCTTCCGGGTGCACCGCGCTGAGGGGCCCCGGAAATGCGAAGGCCTTATAGTTCCTGAGGAACATATTGCCGAAATTCGTGCCCTTGGCCGACGCGCCCACCACCGCGATTCCGCGCGGCCTGAACAGCGGCTCGAAGTCGCTCCTCTCGTTATCCGGCTGGGGTGCGGGCTTGATATTACGGTAGAGCAACAGTCGGCCATCGACAGCGACCGCGCCGGATTCGCCGGCGATGACCGGGTTGATCTCGAATTCGGCCAATCGAGCACCAACAGCGAGCCCCAGTCCGTCCCGACTGCCGATCGCTTCGATCAGCGCCAGCAATGACGCCATGTCGACTTCCGGCTTGCCGCGCGCGCCGTCCAGCAGGCTTCGTCCTTTGAGCTCGCCCAGCATCGCCTCGGCGTCCCCGGGCCCGATCGGTAAAGGCCGCAGCGCTATGTCCTGAAGAATCTCGGTCAGCGTGCCGCCGAAGCCCACCGCGAGGAACAGGCCAAACGGAGGTCGCCGGACAACGCCTACAATCATCTCGATGCCGGCCTTCTGCTGCTCCTCGATCAGAAATCCCGCTGGAACGATTCCCTTCTCTTGCAACCGCGACGACATCCGGCGTGCCGCCTGCTCGGCTTCCACTGAGGATCGGATACCGAGTTCGACGGCACCGACATCGCTCTTATGTACGAGGCCGCTTCCCCACGCCTTCAAAGCGAATGGCGGCGTGAGAGCGGCAGCTTGAGAGATTCCGGACAGGTCGGCCGCGATGGTGACGCCCGTCGGTGTCCGAATGCCGAAATCCTGCAGAAGTCGCTTCACGTCCGGTTCGGGAATGAGCGCCAATTCGCTGTCGTCGGTCAGCGGAAGGGCAAGCTCAAACAGGACTGCAGGATCGACGATGGTTGGCATGGGCGCGCGGCTGTCGTGAAACAACCGAACGCTTGTTCAGAAGTTTTCGTTTGTCAAGCCGGCATCGCGCAGGACGGCCCCGGAAGTGGCGTTGAAAAATTACCGCCGAACCGTAGATTCGAGGAAACGGGAAGGCGATTTCGCATCTGTCGGGAAGCTGTTTTCTGATATGGAGGTGAGACAATGCGATCGCGAGTGACAAGCGCCGCCTTGTTCGGCGCAGCGGCCCTGGTCGGGATCAGCCTTGCGGTTCCCGCATCGGCCCGGGTTTTCGTCGGTTTCGGCGTAGGCGTGCCGCTTTTCGCACCCTGGTACTATCCGCCGCCCGTCTATGTGCCGCCGCCGGTGGCTTATGCGCCGCCCCCGGTCGTCTACGAGCCACCGACTTACGTCGCGCCGCAGGACCAGGTCTGGTATTATTGCGACAACCCGAAGGGATATTACCCATATGTCGGGTCCTGTCGTGAGGGGTGGCGGACCGTGCCGGCTGCACCACCACGGACCGCTCGCTGATCAACAACGCTGAATAAGGGAACCTCCGACAATGACATATATGGACCGAACAATCGCAGGGCTGTCAGCCTTGGCGCTGCTCTCCGCCTGCGCGCAACCGCCGATGGGGCCAAGCGTCGCCGTCATGCCCGGCCCCAACAAACCTTTCGAGGTCTTCCAGCAGGACCAGGCGGTGTGCAAGGACTATGCGAGCTCGCAGGTCGCCGGCCAGGCGCAGGCGGCCAACAATCAGGCCGTCGGCGGTGCGCTTCTGGGAACCGCGCTCGGCGCCGGCTTGGGCGCGGCGATCGGCGGCGGACGCGGTGCCGCCATCGGTGCAGCCGGCGGAGCAGGTATCGGGACCGCTTACGGCGCCAGCTCGTCGAACTACGCCAATATGAGTATCCAGCAGCGCTACGACATCGCGTTCCAGCAGTGCATGTATTCGCACGGCGATCAGGTCCCGGGCTACCAGCCGGCTCCTGGTTACGGCTACGGTCCGCCGCCGGGATCGAGCTATCCCCCGCCGCCTCCGCCGCCCGGCGGCTGAGCGTCGCCGGCTCAGTCGATCGAATAGCCGAGCCGGGCAGCCGGTTCGGCTACGATCGGCCATAACGCATTCGACTGCCCGGCCGGCCATTGCCGCCAGCGCCCGACGCTCGCGGTATGGAGGGATGTGCTGACGCGCGCTTTCGGGTCCTCATATCCCGGATCGTGGGCAGCCGCGAACGCCGCGTCAGCCTGCTCTTTTGCAGGCGACTCGCCGATGAAGGCTAGCAGCCGCGCCAGCGTGCCCTCCGGGTCCGCAACCATTTCCTCATATTTGAATACCCAGGCGCGGTCCGGCCGCGACGCTGCGAAAACGCCGATAGTCTCGTGAACCTCACGCCAATAACGCGCCCAGCCATATGGGCCAGCCCCGAAGTTCGCGACAACCCGCGCAATATCCGGGTCCTCGTGACGAGTGGTTGCGTACCAGAAATGCTCCTGAAGTGACGCGATCGTATCAAGCGGGTGCCTTACCATGAACAGGAACAGCACACGGCCTGAGAATATGTCATCGATAAAGGGCAATATGCGGTAGTAGTTCGGCGTCTTTTCGATCCATCGCCGCTTCCCGCTTTTTCGAGCGCTCCGATCCAGAAGGCGGCGCGCGAACAGACCGATTTCCGCGAGCAACTCGCTCGGATGGAGGCGGAGCGAGACGAGCGCGGGAAGCACCTGGGGCGCCCCCAGGAATTCCTGCAAGGCCGTCAAGAATTTGCTCTCCGGCGGACAGACGATCTCCGGATGCGAGTCGAGCAGATAGCGCGCTGCGGTCGTTCCCGATCTGTGGCAGCCGACAAGAAAAACCGGCATATCTCGGCGGTCGATCACGTCAAGGTTCGGTCGGCCGTTCCGGCGGCAAGATGAATTGAGCGGACACATCGCCGACGAAGGCCCGCGGCCCTATATGGGTGAGTTTGCTCGTCAGATCGACCCAGATCTCGCCTCCCAATTCGCGCCAGCGCTGACAGAAGGCATAGTCCTCGCTGAGATAGGTGCGGCTATCCGAATCGATCATCGGATCGAAGAGGGCGAACCGGTTCTTGCTGCCCGCGAGATTGTCGGGAAAGGTGTGGACGGCGCTATAGGACAGCTCGGGATGCGCTTCGGCAAGCCGTTCGAGCACAGGACGCTGGATCATCATGAAGCCCGTGCCGGCCCAGCGTGCGCGAGCAAAACCATCATCGAGATCACCTCGCTTATCCGCGGATTCCAGCATGTAAACATATTTGAGCGACGACGCTTCGACCGGCTCGATGCCGTGCCTGACCTTCTCACGGACGACGTCCCATTGGATTGTCTTGGCAGGATAGATTCCAGCGACCAGCGGCCGTCCGAAGTCCAGCATCCGCAGAACCAAGCCAGGATCGAATACGATATCGGCATCTATGAAGAGAAGATGGGTCGCCCTGGCGTCGTCCAGGAATGCGGCGACGATCTCATTGCGCGCGCGAGTAATGAGCGCGTCGCCGCTGCTGAAGATAAAGGCGAGATCGACCCCGCGCTGGACTGCGGCAACCTGCAACCGAAGCAGTGACATCGTGAAATCGGAGGTCACTTGCCCGCCAAAGCATGCGGTGCCGATCACGAGCCGGGTTTGGGTCATCCTTCTTCAACGACGGATTGTCCTCCGCCCTTCGCTGCTATGCTGGAGCGAATCGCAGTTTTACCGCGAAAGGGCGCGAAGGAATGCCTAGCGTGCGGGAAATGCTCGAGGCCGCGTTGGAGCGTCATCAAGCCGGCCGGCTGGACGAGGCCGAGTCGCTTTATCGGCAGGTGCTCGCGATCGAGCCCGACAATGCCGACTGTCTCCACCTGCTCGGCATGTTGGCAGACCAGAAAGGCCGCAGCGACGAGGCGATCGGCCTGATCACCCGCGCCGTGTCGATCGAACCCGCGCATGCCGCCGCCCATAACAATCTGGGTCTCGTTCTACAGCGCGCGGGCCGCCTGGCCGAGGCGGCTGAGAGCTATCGGCGCGCCACAGCCGCCCGGCCGGACATCGCGCTGCTCCACACGAATCTCGGCATAGCATTGAGGCTGCAGGGCGATCTCGCGGGCGCAGCTCGAAGCTTCGAGCAAGCAGCCACCCTCGCGCCGGAATCAGCCGAGGCCCAGGTCAACTGGGGTGTCGCGAAGATGGGACTCGGCGCTCACTCGGAAGCCTTGCCCTGCTTCCAACGCGCTGTCGCGCTCAAGCCTGCCTGGGCCGAGGCGCACAACAATCTGGGGCTCGCGCTTCAGGCGCTCGGGGACCTGGCGAGCGCGACCGCCAGCTTCGAACGGGCGTTGATGCTCGATCCCGCGCTTCCCGAGGCACACAATAATCTCGGCCGCGCGTTTCAGGTGCAGGACCGGGCGGCCGAGGCGATCGCATCCTTCGAACGCGCTCTGGCGCTTCGACCCGAGATGGCCGAGGCGCACAATCATCTGGCGCTCGCGCTCAAGCAGCAAGGCAAGCTCGCCGACGCCGTCGAACATCTCGAACGCGCCGCGATGATCGCGCCGAGCATGCCGGAAATCGCGGTCAATCTCGGTATCGCCCTTCAGGATCAAGGCCGCAACGCCGAAGCGGTCGCGGCCTTCAGGCGCGCACTGACGCTTCGGCCGGGGATGGAGGCGGCGCATTTCGGTTACGGCCTCGCCCTTCAGGATCAAGGTCACACCGACGAGGCGCTGGTCCAATACGAGGCCGCCTTGCGCGCGAACCCCGGGTCGGCGGAGGCCAGGCTGGCGTTCTGCACGGCACAGCTTCCGCCCGTCTATCGGGACGAAGCCGAAATCGCCCGCCGGCGACATGCCTACGCCGAGCAGCTACAGCGCCTCGTCGCTGACGTCGGCACGGCGATTTCCGAACGCGACTTCGCAAAGGCCGTCGGATCGAGCCAGCCTTTCTTTCTCGCTTATCAGGATCTCGACGACCGCGCTCTGCAAACCGCTTATGGCGGACTCGTCTGCCGCGCCATGGCCGCTTCCTTTCCACCAGCGGCGCTGGCCGCACAACCGGGCGCCGCTGAGAAGATCAGGGTCGGTATCGTCAGCGGCTTCTTCCGACGACATTCGAACTGGAAGATGCCGATCCGCGGGTGGCTCGAGGGACTCGATCGCAACCGCTTCGCGCTCTACGGCTACCACACCGGCGTCGACCAGGATGAACAGACGGCGCTGGCGCGCAGCTCATGCGCCGAATTTGTCCAGGGACCGATGTCGATCGAGCGATGGAGGACGCGCATTCTGGCCGACCGACTGCATGTCCTCATCTATCCGGAAGTCGGCATGGACCCCATGGCGGCAAAGCTGGCTGCGCTTAGGCTGGCGCCTGTGCAGTGCAATTCCTGGGGTCATCCCGATACCAGCGGCTACCCGACTCTCGACTATTTCCTCAGCAGCGCTCTCATGGAGCCGGGAGACGGGCAGTCCCACTATTCGGAGAATCTTGTCCTGCTGCCCAACCTGTCCGTCTATTGCGAGCCGACCGAAACGGCACCGCCGATTTCCCGTGAAGAGCTCGGCTTGCGTTCGGACGCAATCGCCTTTTGGTGCGGACAGTCGCTGTTCAAATATCTGCCGCAATATGACGAAGCCTTCGTGCGGATCGCACAAGCGATCCCGGACAGTCAGTTCGTCTTTATCGAATTCTCGCGCCTGCCGCATGCGACCGAGCTGTTTCGTTGTCGGCTCGCAGGCGCGTTCGGCGCGGCCGGTCTCGACGCCGGTCGCCATTGCGCCTTCCTTCCGCGCTTGGATCAGCGCCGCTTCGCGGCGGCAAGCGGAGCCTGCGACATCTTCCTCGACAGTATCGGCTGGTCGGGCTGTAACTCGACGCTCGAAAGCCTTCCTTACGATCTTCCGATCGTCACGCTCGAAGGCGGCTTGATGCGCGGGCGACACAGCGCAGCAATACTCCGCATGATGGGAATCGCCGATACGATCGCGAAATCCGTCGATGACTATGTCGCAATCGCTGTCCGGTTGGCCCGGGATCCGGATTTCCGGAACGACATGAAGGCGCGCATTGCGACGCAGAAACATCGCGTCTGGTGCGATCGCGCACCGATCAGCGCGCTTGAGTCATTTCTCGAGCGGGCCACGGGAAGAACTTAAGTTATCGCCCGCTCACAAGCCGCCGCCCGTTGCAAGGCTTCTTTCACGCCGCCGATGACGTTGTCCCAATCGCCCATCTGCGTCTGCCGAAATTGGCGCAGTGAGGGATACCAGGGACTATCGTCGCGCCCCAGCAGCCATCTCCAGCAGGTGTCAAATCTATTCAGCAGCCACACCGGCTTGCCGAGCGCTCCCGCCAAATGCAACACGGCAGTATCCACGCTTATGACGAGATCCAGAGCGCTGATCAGGGCCGCCGTTTCTGCGAAATCCTCGAGTTCGTCCGTCCAGTCGTGCACGACCATACTGCCCTGGAGAGACTTCACCTCCGCGGAGGCTTCACCCTTTTGCAACGAGACGAAGCTCACGCCCCGAATTGTGCCCAGGGGCTCCAAATGCCTCAACGAAATGGAGCGCCGGCGATCAGCCATCGCCAACGCAATCGAATGCCGGCGCGGATTGCCGGCCCAAACCAGGCCAACGCGAAGCCCATTGAGATTCGCGATCCGGTTGCGCCAATACGCTTCCCGCGCAGGGTCGGCCGCAAGATAGGGCACGGTGGCGGGGATCGTTTCTCGTGTGGTCCCGAAGGCGCGCGGCAGGCTGAGAAGAGGACAATGGGAGTCAAAATCGGGCAAAGGATCGCCCCACGCGACGATTTGCTCGATTCCGGGCATTCCGGAAAGCAATTTGACCAGCGGACGCGGCGCCTCGAGAATGATGCGCGCTCGCGCCGCGGCTAACGGAACGTAGCGGCAGAACTGAAGGGTGTCGCCGAAGCCTTGTTCGGCATGCAGC
Organism: Alphaproteobacteria bacterium; assembly: GCA_035293565.1. Classification (GTDB taxonomy): domain Bacteria; phylum Pseudomonadota; class Alphaproteobacteria; order BOG-932; family Roseiterribacteraceae; genus DATGMP01. The sequence goes on from DATGMP010000126.1 coordinate 32,912, forward strand.
AGGACGACCCGATCGCCACCGGATTCGCCATTCCAGAGCGGCTGCCGGAAATTGCGGCGGACCGACAAGCCCTGGCCGCGGATCTCCCAGCGCCATTCATATTCGGGCCATGCTTCATCGAGCCGCCCCGTCAAGAGATAGAGGAGCGCCAGGTTGTAATGAGCTTGTGCGGAAGCCGGCTGCAATTCAAGGGCGCGGCTAAAGCACGCTTCCGCCTCTGCGAGATTCCCGATGAGCTGCAGTTGAGTCCCGAGGTTGGCGAGCGTTGCCGGATGATCGGGCCGAACTCGCAGCGCCGCGCGAAAGCAAGCTTCCGCCTCGGAAAATCGACCAAGGACGTGGCAGACCATGCCGAGATTATTAAGAACCGCCGGATGATCCGGTTGAATCCGTAAGGCGCGGCGAAAGCAGTCCTCGGCTTCGGCCATGCGCTCCGAATCCAAGAACGCGTGACCCAGATTCAGATAGGCATCGATGAAATCGGGCCGCAGACGAATTGCCTCTCGAAAAGAAGGTTCGGCTTCTCCACGGCGACCGAGAGCCATCAAGGAATTCGCGAGGTAATAGTGCACACCGGCATTGTCCGGGCCGAGGCGCCTTGCCTCAAGAAAGCATGCAGCCGCGCGTTCATGATCTCCAGCCGCGGTCGCAAGCAAGCCGAGCCTTATGTGCGGCTCAGGCGCCGCTGCATCGAGAACGATGGCCTCCTCGAGCGCCTCTTTTGCGCCTTCGCCCGAAGCGGTCGCGCAAAGTGCCTGAGCCGCGAGTGTGCGAATCCCGGGAAGGTCGGGCCTAGCCTTCAGAACTTCCCGATAAATCGGAAGTGCCTTGGCTGCATTCCCCTGCCTGTGAAGTGCTATCGCGCTTTCAAACAAAGCGCGCAGCTCGGACTGGGTCTCCACGGCTTTCCCACCTGCCTGCCAGCGTCACCGACGCCTTAGCAAGGCTTGGTTAAGGGACGATTACACCCAGACCGAGGACCGCCGTGCCCGGGGGTTGTGATAGACAACCTGACGATCAACGACCCAATTACGCCCTCCCCGAGCCCAGCCAGCCTGGTCGTTTTATCGAGCGCCCGATTGCCTGGCTTTTCTATTTTACTCAGGAATGCGACATCCAACGCGAAGAACGTTCGCCTGACACTTTAGAACGCGCCCAAGAAATCGCGCTTGCCGACCTCGACTCCGGAATGGCGGAGGATCGCGTAGGCCGTCGTCAGGTGGAAATAGAAATTCGGGGTCACAAAGCCCAATAGATATTGCCGACCTTTGAAGCCGACCTGGTGGCCGCCGAGGACGAGATTGATGTCCTTGTCCTCGGCGCCGTCGATCTGCTCCGGGCGAAATTGATCGAGATAGCGCTGCGTGCGCTGGATGCGATCGGAAAGCTCCGGGAATGTCACCTCGACATCCTCGAAGCGGGGCGCCTCGATTCCGGCCAAGTTGGCGGCGCCGCCCTTGGCCGTATCCGCCGCAATCTGCACCTGCTTCACGAGAGGAAACATATCCGGAAAGAGCCGCGCTTGCAGCAATACGGACGGGTCGATCTTTTTCTCGGCGGCGTGTGCCTCCGCCTTCTTCAAGAGCGTCGCCAGACAATCGAGCTTCTGGCGAAAGACTGGAATCGAGGCCTGATACATCGATAGCGACGCCAATTTGTCCTCCCTCGTCGTCTGCGGAGAGCCATTTAGCATGCCGCGGAGCGAGTCGCGAGGCGCAGTTTTATCCACACCCTGTGAATCGTTAGCGATTCGTCAATCACTTCCGAGCGATACCCGGAGGATGAATAGCAACTCCCTCGCTGCTTCTCTCATCGACGGCTATGGCCGCCGCGCCTCCAGCGACATGCTCGAAGCGTTGGGCCTCGATCGCGACGATGAAGAATTGGACGCCCCGCGCATACCGGCCAAGCTTACATTCGAAGCGCGGAGCGCTTCCATTGGCCGCGCGGCGAACGCCAACCTCCGCTTGGCCGTCTAGCCGGCCGGGCCTGCCTGGTTAAGCCAACTTCGGGCTATCACCCTGAGTACGGCGGCGGTTCTGCGCCGATACCAGGCGCGCCATGATGCTGAGGTCGCGCTGTCCAAGCCCCATGGCCAGATCGACCCAATCCTCGGCGATGGCTTCTAGCTCTTCGATCGTAATCGGATTGATCCGCCGGCGCGCCGCCAGAACGGCGCGCTGCATGGCGTGAGCTTGCTCCGTCCGAGCCATGAAGCCGTAAAGAGCCCGCTCGCCTTCGCCGTCGCCGCAGAGAACATCCACGACGCCAAGCTCGTATAGCTCCTCGGCTGTGTAGAGGCGCCCGGACAGGATCATGCGCTCGGCCAGAGCCGGCGCGATCCTGCGCGCGAGATAGCTGTAAGCGCCCATGCCGGGAAACAGGTTGAAAAGGCTCTCCGGGAGACCGAACCGCGCGCGCCGCTCGGCGATCAGAATGTTGCTCGACAACGCCGCCTCGAATCCGCCGCCGAGAGCCTGGCCTTGAACCAGGGCCACCGTAACCATCGGCAACTCCAATGCCAGGTGATTGCGATAGCCGGCCGAAATCACACTCCTGGCATAGGCCATCAACCGCGCGCGATCGCGTGAGCGGATCAGTTCCGAAAACAGCTCGAGATCGCCGCCGGCGCTCCAAATGCCCGGCTCGTCGGAGGCCCAGCAGATGTAGCGGATCGGATTTCCTGCGCCATCATCGGTCTGATACGCGGCAGCCACGTCCTGAATCCGGTCGATGTCGGCGATCAGCGCCGGGGTGAAGCTCGGACGTCCACGAAACGCGAAACGGCAATGGAGCAGGCCGGCTTTCGGATCGAAAGACGCGCGCATCTCGCGCAGGCCGATTTGGCCCAACCGATCTTCGAGCGTGCAACCGAGGTCGGGCGTAACCGGGATCGGCGCCATTGACGATATCGAAGCGAGCTGAAATTCAGAAGACCGCGCCGAAATCTGTGTCACAAGGACCTCCTGGCGTCATTTATTGGGTTAATGAATTCCTAAGCAACATGCCGTCAAATCGTTAATTTTCCGTTAACGAGGCCAGTCTCATCGCGTAACGGTTGCGGCCGGATACCATGTCAAGTTGAATCTGAGTATAGTACCTTTGAACTTTGATTCAGTTCAAAATTGCAATTCTTCGGGAGAGCGGAAATTTCAAAATTACGGGATTTCGCAGTTTTCTAAAGTCGTTAATAAATAAAAAATTTCGAGTCGAAAGTGACCTGATCGGCGAAATCGCCCGCGTTACGACTCGGGCGGAGGACATGCAACCAGGCAAACAGCAGGAACGGCTGCTACACGGGACAAGTGCGTCCAAATGCGTTCGCGGCCAACGCCACAGCCGTCACGGACCGAGTGCCACAGATAGAGGAAAGCCCGGGTGAGTCGCCTCACCCGGGCTTCCTGGAAGGGCGTTGGGGGTCAGCCGCCCTTGAAGAGTGAGAGCAAGATCTGCGGCTGCGAGTTGGCGATCGACAAGGTCTGGGTCGCCAATTGCTGCTGAGTCTGGATGGCGGTCAGATTGGCCGATTCCTTGGCCAGATCCGCGTCCACAAGAGCGCCTAGACCGGTCTGCGTCGAGTCGGACACCGACTGGTTGAAAGTGATTTGGTCACCCAGGCTGCGGTTCACCGAGCCAAGGTTGTCCAGCACCGCGTTGACGGCATTGTTGAACGTGTCCCACGCGCCTGAACCATTGATCATCGACAAGGCCGCCGTCCCGTCTGTCGCGGCCATTTCAGTCGTGATGGCGCTCAGGAACGTTCCCATCGCAACCGACAGCTGGTCGGTGGTGCCGCCATAGCTGATCGTGCTGCCGTTGACGCTGGCAAGGACGCTTACCGTGGCCGAGCTGTTGAGCAGGTTCACGCCATTGTAATAGGCGCCCTGGATGAAGCTCGTGTTGATCTGGTTCACCAACGACTGAAGGTCGTTGTTGTAGTAGGTGCGCTGGGTTGCGCTCAGGCTATCGTCCGAAAGCTGAGTCAGCTTCGTCTTGATGTCCTGCATCGCGTTCGAAATGCTCGTCGCGGCGGAGGTCGCGACCGAGATGACACCCTGGCTGCCCGCGAGCGCCGTCGCAACGGCATCATAGGCTTTGACATTGCCGCGCAACCCTTGAGCGACAGCGAAGACCGAAGCGTTATCCTGTGCGCTTGCCACCTTCAGACCGGTAGAAACGCGGTTCTCCGTCGCCTTCAGATTGGTGTTGATTTGCGCGAGGTTCTGGAGCGCGATCATCGCGCCGGTATTGGTCAGAATCGAATTGTTCAGCGACATGACGCGCAACTCTCTCCTAGGTTCGATCGCTCGAGGCCACCGAGCCCCAACCGTTCATGTCGCCGTTGTTAATTTATTATCCTTAACGGCGAGTAAACGGTCCGAGGCTGGTCGCATCGCAGCGCTTTCGCAACCCTCGTAGCAATCCGTGTGCCAAGTCGGACTTGGCCTGTAGTGCGTTGATTCGTCGATGATTATTCTTAGGGCGTACTAGGCAGCAACCGCACTCGCGGCAAACATTGCCTCCGCGACCGGGGAGAATCTGCAGGTTGCGGCATTTTTCGCGACCGGCTGCCCACAAGATTAAGAACTGGTAAATTTTCGGCCCAGATGGAGACTCGAAAGTGGAAAGGAGACCCGTCGGTCGGCGAGTCTCCTTTCGGTCTATCTCCCGAAGGAGAACATCAGGTTCAGTCCGGGCGGCGGTGGCGGTGGTCCGTAAACAACCGCGGGCGGCGGATCGACATAAACCTGGTCGCCGTAATAGACGCGACCTCGATCGTGCCAATCACGGTATCGGTGGTCCCAATCGCGATCGCGCCACTCGCGGGCGTGTCGCCCCCGATCGTGGTCGCGATCATGGTCATGATCGGCGAGCGCGGGAGCGGTCGTACCCAACAGCAGAGCCGCCGCGGCCATGCCGGTCACGGCGCGCATCCATCGAGACAGCGACGGGCTCATGATTTCTCTCGTTTGCCGTGTCCGCCCTTGAACATCGTGTCGGCGACCCTCTTCTGATCGTCGGACAGTGAGGCGTAGAGCGACTCGAAAGCCGGAACGAGCTTCTTCAGGCCCTCGGCGTGCGCGTCAGTGAGCTCCTCGTACGATTTCAGATTGTCGACCGCCGTCGCTCCGGCATTCTGATCGCGCTGCGCGATCAGCGAGCTCATATGCTCGGCATTGTCCCGCATCACTTGCACGAAGCTATTCCATTGCGGCTCTTGCGCCTGGGTTATGTGGAGCTTCTCGTGAAGCTCCTTGATCCGCTGCTCCGCGCGGTCGACCGGTTTGGACGCCGACTTGTCTGAAGGATTGGCTGATGCGGCCTTTTGACCGGCCTCTTGCGCCGCAGTCGCCGGCGCGCCCGCGAGCAGAATGCCGCCGAGCGCCATCGCAGCCAGTCCCGGCAGCAGGCTTGAAACGCGATAGAGCATCTCTGGAGCCCCCATGGGTTTCAGCGCCGAATTGGCGCCATCATCTCGTAAAACCCCGCGCCGGACTCCGAAGTTCCGGGTCCGAGATCGTTCAGTGCGCGATCTCATGGCCGATGACGGCGCCGCCAACCGCGCCGCCGACAGTTGCTGCAGTTTTGCCCGAGCCCTTTCCGAACTGATTGCCAACCAGAGCTCCCGCGCCTGCGCCGAGCGTTTCGGCGCAGCCGGCCAATCCGAGCGCCAGAACAAGCAACCCTGTGAGCTCGATTGTCCGCCGCCGTCGCAGCGCATTCATACCATGGACCTGCATCTGGTACTCCCAGCGAACAGTGACCTCGACTGCTTAACCTGACCGGTCAAACACCGTTCCAGCCACCAGCGGGACCTAAAATTCAACAGCGCCCGAGAAATCTTTCGATCGCGAGATGAAGGACAGCCAACGGACGCCCGCGCGCGAGTCCGGCCGCGAACGGATCCCAGCGATTCTCGTCCAGATCGCTCAGATAGAGACGCGAGAGAACTGCCAGGAGAAAAGGCCAGCGGCGGCTCTTGGGCAAGGTTCGGACCGCGTTCTTCGACCGGTCGAGATTGGAAAGCGCACGCCTCCCGATCTCGCGCACGACGTCGGCGACGCCGGGGTCCGGCTTCAGATCGAACAGTTTCGCAGCGCGGACGCCGGCGGCAGAGAGCCGATCGACCGGGAGGAAAAGGCGGTGCTGTCGCGCATGGAAGGGGACCGCGCGCAAGATGCCGGTCAAGGCCCAGGCCGTTCCAACGTTCCGGGCGGCCTCGGCAACGTCGGGCGTTACCCGCCCGGACAGGCCAAGCGCCAGCTCGATCAGCGGCGCGGCCGTCCCTTCCGCATAGGCCTCGAGCGCAGCCAGGTCGGCCGGCGGAGCATCGCCGAGATCGGCTTCCCGCGCGTCGATCAGACGATCGAAGAGGGAACGATCGAGGTTCGCTGAGCGGATCGCATCGCCGAGCGGCCGAGCGACCTCGTGGGCGATGGTGCCGCCTTCGTAGAGTACATCCAGCGCGTCGCGCCACCATTGCAGCCGCATTCGCCCGATCAGCGGTTCCCGAACGACCTCGCGAGTCTTCGCGATCTCGATATTGAATGCAAAAAGGGCGAGCGCATGCCCGCGCACTCCGGCTGGCGCGAAGATCGCCGTTAGATAGCGATCATGGTCGTAAAGCCGTACCTGCTCGGCCGCGAAGCCGCTCTCGCTCGTCCGGATCATCGGGTATGCGGCGCCAAACGGCAATTGTCCCGACCTGTAAGTGTTGATCTCTGCCCGACGATGGGACAAAAGTCGGTAACGGAGGTGGCGAATCCACCCAAATTCGAGAGGAGCGCGCAATGGGCAAGTTTCTGGAGAATCTGTACCGGGCGCTCGCGCTCGGTGTTCTGCTGATGCTGATCGCGGCCTACGCCCTGCAGGGAGGCGCGCTCGGCGCCGGGGGAGCAGCACAGACCTGGTCGAACTACTTCGTCATGTATCTGCACGTGATCATGGGCGTCCTGTGGATCGGGCTGCTCTATTACTTCAACTTCGTACAAACCCCAACGATGCCGAAAATTCCGGCGGAGCTGAAACCGGGCGTCTCGAAATATATTGCGCCGTCGGCGCTGTTCTGGTTCCGGTGGTCCGCGGCCTTTACAATTCTGCTGGGTCTCGGCACCGCGCAAATGAAGGAAGAAGGCGGTATCGTCGGCGTGCTCAGCTTCAGTAGCGGCTCCACGACCACCATCGGAGTCGGCATGTGGCTCGCCATCATCATGGCAGCCAATGTCTGGTTCGTCATATGGCCGAATCAGAAGCGGGTCCTCGGCTTCGTGCCCGCGGACGATGCGACCAAGGCGAGGTCGGGGCGTGTCGCGGGTATTGCGTCCAGGACTAATACGGTGCTCTCCATCCCGATGCTCTATTGCATGGTGATGCAGGGCAGCGGGCTCTAGTCCGCCCTTACCCAAATTCATTCGGAAAAAGGGGCCCTGACCGGCCCCTTTTTTTGTGCCGGCGACGAATCGAGCGTTCCATGCGCGGCATCCTGCCCGCATGCGGAACCCCGCTGCGCGCTTCCCGTTCCTCAGGGAATAAGATACATGACAATCGCTTAGCGATGTAACTTGATCGATCTTACAGTATCTTATTCAACAAACTTTGAGGAGCCGACTATGCCTTTCGAACTGCCGCGCCTTCCGTACGCCTATGATGCGCTTCAGCCACACATGTCGAAGGCAACGCTGGAGTTTCACCACGACAAGCACCACAAGGCCTATGTCGATACAGCCAACAAATTGCTGGCCGGGAGCGGGCTGGAGGACAAACCGCTCGAACAGGTCATCAAAGAGAGCCACCGCAACGCGGACAGGAAAAAGCTCTTCAACAATGTCGCTCAGCATTGGAATCACTCTGAATTCTGGTTATCCATGAAGCCGAGCGGCGGCGGCGCCAAGATCCCGGGCGAACTCGAGCGGCGCCTCAAAGGCGATTTCGGCGGGCTCGACCAATTCAAGACGGAGTTCGCGGAAAAGGCCACAGCGCAGTTCGGGTCAGGCTGGGCATGGCTTGTTTTCTCGGGTGACAAGCTGGAGATCGTTACGACCGCCAATGCCGAAAACCCGCTGATCATGAATAAGCAGGCGCTCTTCACCTGCGACGTCTGGGAGCACGCCTATTATCTCGATTACCAGAATCGGCGGCCCGATTTCCTGAAGACGTTCCTCGATCACCTCGTGAACTGGGAACGCGCAGCCCAGCTCTACACCGCGGCCACGTCAAAGCGCAGCGCGGCATAGGCATATCGGGGTGAAATGAATAAGGGTGATTCCAAGCGGATATTGTCGTAATACGGGCGCCAACGCCCTGCTCGTGGGGCGAACCTATTCGGGGCTCCCATCGCGACCCTTCCGGCAATGTCGACCCTGGATGCGAATGGATTCCGGGCGCTGTTCGAGGCGGCGCCCGGCAACTTCCTCGTTCTCGATCCCGGCTTCCGCATCGTCGCCGCGAGCGACGGCTATGTCCGGGCAGTCCTCGGAAGCCGCTCGGAAATGATCGGCCGCAGCGTCTTCGACGGGTATCGCGACAGCCCCGGCGTATCGGCTGCG
>DATGMP010000127.1:0-30378 GCA_035293565.1 Alphaproteobacteria bacterium
TCGTGGAAGGGCTCCTGCAGCATCTGCGACAGCAGCAATCCGCGGGCGTAGCGATCCAGCCTTTCGGCGATCCCCATGCCGTAGCGCCTGAGCCAGCCCAGGCTTTCCAGCTGATCGGCCCGCATACCCTCCTCGATGCCGTCGAGCGGGCCCTTGCGTTCCCGCGCGGGCGCAGCTTCGCCGGCGGGCTTGTCCAGGGGGACTTGTCCGTTGGGGCTGGGGTCTTGAACGGGGGCGTTCATGCCCGTCATCATGAACGAAACAAGAACAAAAGTCAAGATCCCATTTGAACCGCCAAGACGCCAAGGACGCCAGGCAATTCAATCATCCTTGGCGTCTTGGCGGTTCGTCGGCTTTTCGGAAACTGATTCGCGTGGATGCCCGTAACAAGTACGGGCATGACGGATGAAAGAGGGCGCCCGCCCTACTCCGGCCTCTTCGGGACCTCCAGGCCGCGTTGCACGGCGGGACGAGCCAGCGCGCGGTCGAGCCAGGCGGGGACGCGCTTCAGGCTGTCGTAGTCGACCAGCTCGCGCGCGCCGTAGAAGCCGATCAAATTGCGCACCCAGCCCAGCATCGAGATGTCGGCGATGGTGTAATCGTCGCCCATCACCCATTGCCGTCCGTCGAGCCGCGTGTCGAGCACCGCGAGCAGCCGCTTGGATTCGTCGCGATAGCGCTCGAGCGGCCGCTTGTCCTCGTAATCCTTGCCGGCGAATTTGTGGAAGAAGCCGACCTGCCCGAACATCGGCCCGATATGGCCGACCTGAAAGAACACCCAGGCCGCCGTCTCCCACCGCGCCGCCGGATCGGCTGGGATCAGTTTGCCGGTCTTCTCGGCCAGATACATCAGGATGGCACCGGATTCGAATAGCCCCATCGGCTTCCCGCCCGGCCCGTTCGGATCGATGATCGACGGGATCTTCCCGTTCGGGTTCAGCGACAGATATTCGGGCGTGTGCTGATCGCCCTTCAGAATGTCGACCCAATGCGGCTCATAGGGCAGCCCCAGCTCCTCCAGCGCGATCGACGCCTTCACCCCATTGGGCGTCGGCATCCCATAAAGCTGGATGCGATCGGGATGCCGAGCGGGCCAGCGGCGGGCAACGGGGAAGGAGGAGAGGTCGGGCATTGGGGGGGTGCTCCAAGACGACAGCCAACTCAATAGCTACATAGCGCGGAAGAGAGGTTGGCAATAGGTCTCCGCTCTGCTACTTCCGATATGTAGAATTCGAATTTTCACGTACGTGGAGTACACCGACTAGGCAAAGGGACAAGATGATTGTCACTCAACCGACCCACATGACTGTTGCCGAATATTGCGCAGCAATGCATCGCAACGAGATCATCGTAAATAAGAAATATCAACGAAGCGATCAAGTTTGGCCTGAAATTGCGAGATCGTTTCTTATCGAGTCGATACTCTTAGGATTTCCTATTCCCAAGATCTATCTACATTCAACGACTGACCTAAAATCGCGTCAAACGATCAAAGAGATTGTTGATGGACAGCAACGATCCAGAACCATTTTCGATTTCTTCTACGACAAATTTCCCCTATCAAAGCACCTAGAAACAGACGATTTACGTGGCCTAACGTACTCCGAACTGCCCGAATCTTGGCAATCCCGCTTCATTTCGTATTCTATTTCTATCGATCTTTTTCTTTCAGCCGCAACAGATGAAGTAGTCCAAGTTTTCCGCAGAATGAATTCCTATACGGTTCCTCTCAATCCGGAGGAACTGAGAAACGCCGTATATCAGGGAACATTTAAGTGGTTCATCTATGAACTCTCCGGCACTTACTCCACCAATCTGCACAATATCGGCGTATTTGGTGAAAAGTCCTTAGTCAGAATGCAAGATCTTAAATTATACACAGAAATCGCTCACGCACTCGATCACGGAATCACAACGACAAACAAAAAAGCACTCGATCAAATATACAAAAAGTACGACCGAGAATTCGGATCGGAAGAAGATTTTCATGAACGGATGTCTTTTGCGTTTGATAATATTATTTCGATGAAGTACATTAAGGGAACGAATCTCGCCAAACCATATATGATATATAGCCTTGCTCTAGCCATCATAGACAGCAAGTACTCTATACCCAATTTAGAACCAGAAGATATTGCAGTTGACTTTTCGTCGATTGCACTGGAGCGGCGCCTCCTCGAACTTTCCGCTGCGCTCGACGTTGACGAAGAAGACGCAAAATCATCTCCATTTCAAACCTTCATTTCCGCGTCGCGAGATCGAACAAATGTAAAGGCACAGAGGGAAACTCGCGCGCAATGGTTTATCAAGGCTCTTAGCGGCGCTAAACCTCGATAGTCATGCGACGCCGCACCTGTTTGAAGCGACTAAATCGCGCCTTCGTCGGTAGGATTCGACAACTCGAAGCAGTTGCAATGGAAATCGTAGGAAAAAATGGACACGATATCGATCGCGCAATCGCGTTTATTGCGATAGAATCCGGCTCAGCTTGGTCAGGCTTTGTACGAGAGTTCTACCTCTCATGTGCTTTTCTTTGTCCGAAAACGATTTCGGGTTCCCACGTGACACATACAAAACCAAACATCACCAACGAGCGGCAGGCGCTTATTCATTCCATTGGAGAACTGAAAGGCAAAAGACATGGTTCGGCACAGATCTATCCGCGCGACGAACCCGCGTGGCATGAAAAGCGTGTTCTTCCTCAGCTCTCCGCGAGCCTGTCCCTATCCAACTCAGCTTCCATCATAAATGGTCTTTCCTATCAGACCGATTTCTTTGACAATCTACCTACTGTTCGGAATTTTTATGCACACAGGTCCCTCTACACTGCAGCCAAGATTTTTGCCTTAGCAAAAAGAAAATATGGTTATGTAGGACTTTCTCATCCGAACGAACTTGTAAACACGATTCAACTTGGCCGCCCCCAGACACTTCTTCAGGAATGGCTCACAGACATGAAGGAAATCAGCATTATCTTGTGTCGCTGAACACTACTCCTTGACAAAACACAGAACGGCTTCTGTCGAGCCCTTACGCATCTTGTGGGCAAGCGCCCGTGAATTTACGCGCGACATGCAGGTTGATGATACAAAATCATTTCGGTGTCGAAGAGCGAGGTTTTGGCTTCTTGCCATCTCCGTCACTATTTTTGGTAGGTCGTTATAGATATCTTTATAGAACGAATCTTGCACGATAACGAATGCTGGGCCACCTTTCTTCAGAGAATTGGCAAGACCCTTCAAAGACAAGGATATCTTATTAAAATAGTCTTTGTGCGTCGACGAATAATATCCTTTGGAAGCTTTAGAAGGGTGACGGTAGACGTCATTCAAGAATTTTCGACAGGTCTCTCCCCACTCGTTCCGTATATCGATTTCGGCATCGGGAACAACAGTGGTTCCGATCATTCTGCGACGGAGCTGACCGACATCAACTTCAGCCAAACGGGATATCAATGCTAACTCTACTCGCGTACTAACTGCATAATCAATCCGGGTACAGTATGGTGGTGACGTGAGAACAACATCCACGAGCTCGGCGGGAGTTTCAGTCGTTGCGTCAGCCAACTTTACTCGGCAGGCTACTTGTGGTGGACGAGACATTTCGGAACCAGCCGCGCGACAGATAAGTGAAATTGCAGATAAGAATTGGTCTTCTATTTCTTTAGCTGAGAATCCGACGCGCTCCTTATTATCTTTTGGCAGCCTAGTCCAGGTCGGATTAGCGGTACGAAGGGAACTTACAAGCGTACGACAAACTTTGAATAAAGCGGTATAGAACGTCGACGCCAAACTAGATATGGAGTTTACGTTCCAGTTATCGTCGGATCCAACTAGGATCTTGTTACACGCCCGTTCGAGGGATCGGAGCGTCGCTGCCGTTTTGGGTTTGAACCAAATTAGAAGAGGGTCTCCGTTAGTCGTGTAAATGCACCTTCTAGATTCCTCTAGGATGGCTAGGGCAAGCGGTGCCAGCGAAGGTGTTTCACTGAATGGTAGGAGGCGGGCCTTAGCGACAATCACCATAACTGGATTTATGTCGAAGCCAATGGCCGGCAAGCCCAAGCTGGAGGCCACCGACGTTGTCGTTCCGCTACCATTCCACGGATCGTAAACAAGGGAGCCAGGCTTAACGAGCGGCGATGACAGCACCGCCTGAACGAACGTTTCGGGAAAACCCGCATAATACGGATAGAGGCTCTGAAAAGGCTCCTTCGAATGCCTCCGTTTGGGAGACGGTATGTTAAAGGCTTCTGACAACTCGCTACCCGCAGCTTAATAAGCCACTCTATATCTGATTCGGCTTTGTAAGTCTCGAGTTCATATCACCACGGTCCCTGCCCGCTCCCCTACCCCATCCGCCCAATCACCTCCGCCCCGAAAGCCGCCAGCGTCTCGGGCGGGGCGAAGTCGCAGAACCAGACATAGATGCGTTCGATGCCGCGCTCGGCGAGGCGGGCATAGTGGTCGAGGAGCTCGGGGCCGGTGCCGATGACGGGCTGGGTGTGGCCGAAGCGCTTTGTCGCGAGTTCGGCGATCGCCTTGCGGTCGCCGCCGGCCGGGACGTAGGCCGCCATTTCCTGGATCGAGACGCGCGCCTTGCCGATCTGGGCGCGCACCTGCTCGAACTTCTCGCCGGAATATTTGTCGAGGTGGCGCAGATCGAGATTGCACCAGTCGGCGAATTCGCGCACCAGCGCCAGCGTCTTCGGCCCCGCCCCGCCGATCACGATCGGGATTCTGCCGAGCGGCCTCGGCGCCTGCATCGCGCCCTTCAGATGATGGTAGCGGCCGTCATAGTCGAGGGTCTCTCCGGCCCATAGCGCCCGCAGCACCTCGAGCGTTTCGCGCAGCCGCGCCACCCGCTCGGGCGGCGTCGCGGGCGCCAAGCCGAAACGGTCGAAGTCGATCTGGTACGAGCCCCAGCCGATGCCGAGCTCGAACCGGCCGCCGGACGCATGGTCGAGCGACACCGCCTCGCGCGCCAGCACGGCCGGGTGCCGAAACGCGTCGCATTGCACCAGCGAGCCCACCTTGAGGCGCGTGGTGTGCGCGGCGATCCAGGTGCTGGTGACCGTCGCCTGATACATGGGCTGCGCGTCGGCGCCGGGCGGGACGAGGTGATCCATGCCTGCCATGCCGACGAAGCCGGCAGCCTCCGCGGCCCGCGCCTGCGCCACCATCCGCTCGAAGGAGAGCCGCATCTGCGGCAGAAAGAGGAAGAATTCCATCAGGTCACCTCACATACCGCTCGGCCAGTCCGATTTGAACCGGCAAGACGCCAAGGGCGCCAAGATGATCAATCCCTATCGCCCTTCCCGCGGAAGGGCGATCGAAAAAGACCTTGGCGTTCGTGGCGTTCTTGGCGGTTCAATCGATCAATGCGTTGCCCTTCCGCCGTCGCGGCGGGAGCGGCACGATCATCGAGACGCGCGCGCGATAGAGGATGTAGGCGTCCCCGAAACGGGCGACGAGATCGTGCTCCTCGAGCTGTACGCCGATGAAGATGTAGCCCGTGGTCGCGATCGCGAAGATCAGGTGGCCGAGCGTCATCGACGGAGTCGCCCAGAATGCGACGATGAAGCCGAGATAGATCGGATGTCGAACCGCCTTGTAAAAAAGCGGCGTGCGGAATTCCGGCGGTGAAAGTGGCGTGCCGCTGAAGCGGGCATAGACCTGCTTGAGGCCGAAAAGATCGAAATGGCTGATCAGGAAGGTGCTCACCAGCACGATTGCCCAGCCCGCCCAGAACAGCGCCGTCAGCACTTGCGCGGCGGCGGTGTTTTCGACCGTCCATATCGGCGTCGCGATCGGCCGCCATTGCCAGTACAGCAGAATGAGCGCGAGGCTGGACAACAGCACATAGGTGCTGCGCTCCACAGGCGGCGGCACGATCTTCGTCCACCATGCCTTGAAGGCCGGCCGCGCCATGACGCTGTGCTGGATGGCGAAGATGCCGAGCAGGATCAGGTCGATCACGATGCTGGTGACGAGCGGCCCGGACTCACCGGAATCGATCGATTTCGGTACGACGAGGTTGCCGACGAACCCGATCGCATAGAGGAAGGTCGGGAAGAAAATAATATAGCAGACGATGCCGTAGGCGAGTGAGGCAAGTCCTCCCATTTCGACCTCCCTTAGTTATCAATGAAGGGTAGGCTTGTGCTGTCGTCAGGTTAGGAGGATTTGCCGGGTACGGCAAGCAGCCGGGCCTTTACTCGGATTCACCTCATGCTGCGCGCATTGTGCGAATGCAGCGGCGGCAGCGCGGGCTTTTCGGCAGGCGCGGGCCAGTTCACCCATCGGCGGCAGGCGCGGCCCAGCACCCATTCGCGGTCGCCGTCCGACAGGGCGGGCGAGATGCGCAGATGGAACAGGGATTCGGCCCAGTTGGAGCGGTGGCGGGTGACGGTGTAGTCGCTGGCGTACATCACGCGCTCGGGGCCGTAGGAATCGACGACCTGGCGGAGCTTCGGGTCGAGAGCGGGATAGGGAAATCCGTCGGTCGTCATGAAGACCGCCGCGTGGGCCCATTTGAAGGCGACGTTGGGGCATTGGGCCAGGGTCAGCGAATCGTCGATCGGGGCCTGGCCGCGCGGCGCGTCGAAGGCGACGCCGCAATGGTCGATGATGAGCTTCAGATCCGGGAAGCGCCGGGCATAGGGCGCGAGATGCTTCACCCGGGCGGGGGCGGTGACGAAGACCGGCTGATTGTGCTTCAGCGCGATCCGGAACAGCCGGTCGAATTCTCCGGCCTCGAACGCAGTACCCGCCTTCCGGCCGAAGACGATGGCGCGGAGCGCCACGAGGTTGGGCGAGGCGGCGAGCGATTCGACCCAGCCCTCGAGGCCCGGATCGAACGGATTCACCCGCATCAGATATTTGAGCCGTTCGGGATATTTGAGCGCCGCGGCCTCGGCATTGGGCCCGATCGGGCGCGACGTGCCGTCGGCCAGCCTATAGTCGGGCAGCAGCCGCGTCCCCTCCTCCTCCGCGCCCGCATACTCGTCGATGATCGCGCCCTGGATGCCCAGCGCATCCATGATCTGCAGCAGCGTCTCCGGAGGCCCCAGCACGTTCGAATGAATCTGCGCGTCGACGACGTCCATGGATGCTCCTCCCCTATGGCTCCGCCCCATTCATATCCCCTCTCCCCCCAACGAGCGGAGAGGGAATTATTCCGCGAACCTCACCTCCACTTCCGGAAAGCCGTCGAACTTGGCGACGGCGCCGCCGCCCGCGGAGGGGATCTCCATGCCGGTCCAGGAGCCGGTGGTGATGGTGGTTCCGGCCTGCAATCCGCCGAAGGCGCGGGCGACTGCGGAGTTGGCGAGCCAGGTCACGAGCGCGATCAGATCGGTGCCGCCGGGATTGCTTGCCGTGTTCCTGCGCCGGAACGCGCCGTCGATGTCGAGCGTGACGGAGAGGCTTGCGAACATCTCGGGGTTCCACGCGGCGATAGGACGGCCGACGACGAGACCGCCATGCATGCCGAGGTCGGCCAGTATGTCGGGCCGGCCGAGGATCGTGTGGTCGCGATAGCGCGGATCGACCACCTCGATCGTGGCCATGCAGAACGCGATCGCCCGCAGCACCTCGGCGCGGTTGTAAGGGATGTCGCGCGGCGGCAGAGCGTCCCCCAGGCGGAAGCCGATCTCACCTTCGATCATGCGCCGGCGCGACGCGACGGTCGCCGGCGAAAACTTGATCCCCGACGCCGGCAGCGGCGCCGCATTCTCAGTGCCCACCTTCCAGCCGCCGACCGGCCCCAGCTCCGCCATCGTCGCGAGCTGGATCGCGATGACCTCGTCGAGCGTGCTCGGTCGCAGATCGTCGGGCAGGAAATCCGGCAGCGCGGCGTCCTTCGCCCGCTTGCCGATCAGATATGCCGCCGCTTCCTTCGCTTTTGCCGTGTCCGTCATCCTAGGTCCTTCGGTTCGTCCGCAGAATCCGCGTCACCTGCGGATAATATCGAACGTTCCCCGGTAGCGCTCTCTCAGTATGTTCTTCTGGACCTTGCCCATCGCGTTGCGCGGCAGCTCCTCGACGAAGAAGACGGCCTTGGGCACCTTGAAATTCGCGATCCTGTCGCGCAGGCGGAAGATGATCGAATCCGCCGTCAGGCCCGCGCCGTTTTCGGAATGGACGATCGCCGCGACGGCTTCTCCGAAATCGGGATGCGGCAATCCGACGACCGCGCTCTCGCGCACGCCGGTGAAGCCGTCGATCAGCTCCTCGATCTCTTTGGGGTAGACGTTCAGTCCGCCGCAGATGATCAGATCCTTGGCGCGGCCGACGAGGCGCAGATAGCCCTTCTCGTCCCAGGTTGCGACATCGCCCGTGATGAAGAATCCGTCCGGGCGGAATTCGGATCTGGTCTTCTCCGGCATCTTCCAATAGCCGGAGAAGACGTTGGGGCCGCGCACCTCCACCATGCCGGTCTCGCCCGGATTGATCGGCCGGCCCTCGGCATTCACGATGCGCACTTCGCTGCCCGGCAAAGGCATACCGACCGTGCCAGGTCGCCGCTCGCCGTCGAGCGGGTTGGACGCGATGATCCCCGTCTCGGTCATGCCGTAGCGCTCGAGGATCCGCTGACCGGTGCGCGCCTGGAATTCGGCGAAGGTATCGGGGAGCAACGGCGCCGAGCCGCTGATGAACACGCGGATATGCTTGGTGCGCTCGCGGTCGAGCCGCTCGTCCTCGAGCAGCCGCGTATAGTAGGTCGGCACGCCCATGAAGGCCGTGGCGCGAGGCAGCGCTTCGATCACGGCGCCCGCGTCGAACTTCGGCTGCCAGATCATCCGCGCGCCGGCGAGCAGCGCCGTGTTCAGCGAGATGAATAGACCGTGCACATGGAAGATCGGGAGCGCGTGCAGCAGCACGTCGCTTTCGGTGAAGCCCCATGTCTCCTTCAGCGCGAGCGCGTTCGACAGCAGGTTCGCATGGCTGAGCATCGCGCCCTTCGAGCGGCCGGTCGTGCCGGAGGTGTAGAGGACCGCGGCGAGATCTCCGGGCGCGAGCTCTTCGCGCGGCGCGGGATCGGCTTCGGCAGCCGATTGCGCCAGCGTGCCGTCGCCGTCGATGCCGAGCGTCGCGATGCGCGCGCCCGCGCCGGCCGCGAGCGGCATGGATCGATCCAGCCGATCGGGCGCGCAGACGAAGAGGCGCGGCTGCGCGTCGCCGAGAAAATATTCGATCTCGGCGGAGCGGTATGCCGTGTTGAGCGGCAGATAGACCGCGCCGAGCCTGAGGCAGCCGAGATAGAGGAGCAGCGCCTCGACCGACTTCTCGACCTGCACCGCGACCCGATCGCCACGGCCGATGCCGAAATTGGCGAGCGCCCCCGCCCAATGCGCGGCCTGTTCCATCAGCTCGCCCGCGCTCACCTGCCGATCGCCGGCTTCCAGGATGATGCGATCGGGATCGCGCGCGAAAAACGCGTCGAGCGCGGTCGTGAGGGTTGCGCCCGAGGGCTCCATCGCTAGAGGCCCGCTTCCGCCGGCGTCATGCGGCCGTCCCACACGGCCGACGCGGCGCGCGTGTCGACCTCCTCGACGCCGCGGATGCCGAGCTTCTCGCGGGCCGCGGCCGGTGTCATGTGGAACACATCCTCGTAGCGCGCCCAGAAGAAGGGCTCCGACATCTCGCCGACGCGGCGGCCGCGATCGACCGCGGCCCAGGCGGCGCGCCAGGTGTGCGGATAGTGCAGCGCCGTGCGCGACAGGAAACGGAAGGAGGCGAAGAACTGCATCACCGTCAGCTCGCAGGCGAGCTCGGGCGAGAAATATTTGTAGTAGGACGCGAGACGCATGAAGCCCGGGATCAGCTCGCCGATCGAATCGAATCCGCCGGCGCCGATGATGTGCTCCCAATCATGCGTCTGCCCGGCGCGGAGCAGCCAGTAATCGTAATCGGTCTTGGGCTCGTAAGGCGGGACGATGTTGATCTGGTAGCCATTGTCGTCGAGCTGCTTGTAGAAGAGCCCGCCGACCGTGTCGGGCGCGCACTTCTTCAGATCGTCCTTCGTGAAGGTCGAGACGAAGCGCTCGGAGAACCAGCGGTCGAGCGCCGGCCACTTCTTGCGCTCCTCGGCGATCATCTCGTTGATCAATCCCCAATCCTGAATCTCCTTGATGATGCCGGAGAGGATGAAGGCGCCGGAGGGCGTCGGCAGGTCGGGGCCGTTCTTGCGCAAGAGCTCCTGCGCCACCCAATCGCGCAGCCGCGGGCTGTTCAGATATTTCGACGAGCTGATGAGAACGCTGCTCGCCGTCTCCATGACGTTGATGCCGCGCAAGAGATAGGGAATGTCGTCCATCGGTGCCTCCAGGGATCGCGGGATTATGCGCGGGCTTCGAGCGCCGACGCCAGCGTCCGCGGTATCGGAACGGGAAATTCGAGCAGCTGCTGCGCCATCGCCTTGGCGACCTTGTCGAGCCTGGGCGACGACGTGATGCCGCCGTCCAGCGCCTCATGCACGACGAAATTGAGCGCATGGACGCCGGGCACCTCGTACCGGTCGACGCGCGGCTTGGCGCCGGGCGGGAAGACGTCGGCATACCAGCGCGCCACGGCCTCGGGGCTGAGCGCCGCGCGGATATAGGGCAGATAGTCCGCCTTGCGCGCGATCGCCGCGACGTTGAACAGATCGCCCTTGTCGCCGCTGCGGCCCCAGGCGAGCCGGATCAGCGGCACCGCGACCGGTTCGTCGATGCGCGGCGGCGCCGGTTCGGGCGGCTGCGGGCGCCGCTCGTAACCGCCCGCGGTCGGCACGGGCACGATCTCGGTTACGCCGCCGATCGTCATCTTCGCCTGCAGCTGATCCTTGGGCAGCAGGAAGGAGAAGAGATGCAGCAGCGGCTGCACCGAGCCGCCGAGGCCGATCGACGTGCCGACCGACATGGTGGTGATGGCGGAGAGCTGCTCCCGGGCGAAGAGCTCGGCCCCTTCCCGCTCGTCATGATCGACCGACATGCGCAGGATGATCTCGCGCGTGTCGCTGCGCCGTCCGCGCGATCCGTAGGTCGCCTCGGCGCCCAACAGCTCGATGTGCGAGTGCTTGAAGTCGCCGAGATTGCGCGCGCGCAGCATGTCGCGCGAGCGTTCGATCAGCGCCTCGGCCTGGCGCTGCGCCTTGGCCGGCGCATCGATGCCCATGATCGGCTGGATCGCGATCGCCCGCCAGCCGTCCTCGTAAGTGAGGCTGACCTTGGCGGTCGATGTGCGCGGCTTGCCGCGCGCGCCCGATACGCGAACGCGATCGGGGCCGATCTGGGCAAGCTCGACGCCGGTGAAGTCGACCGTCACATCCGGCACGAAATAGGCGCCGGGATCGGACACCTCGTAGAGCATCTGCTCGGCGACCGTGCCGACAGAGACAAGCCCGCCGGTGCCGGCCGGTTTGGTGATCACCACAGTGCCGTCGGCGTGGCACTCGCCGATCGGGAATCCGATATGCGCCCAGTCCGGCACGTCCTGCCAGTCGGTGAAGGTGCCGCCCGTGACCTGCGTGCCGCATTCGAGCAGATGGCCCGCGACCGTTCCCGCAGCCAGCAGGTCGAGATCGTCGAAGCCCCAGCCGAACTCATGGATCAGCGGACCCAGCGCGAGCGCGCTGTCGACGACGCGGCCGGTGATGACGATGTCCGCGCCCCTGTCGAGCGCTCGGGCGATCGGGAAGCCGCCCAAATAGGCGTTGATGCTGGTGGCGGGCTTGTCCGGGAAGGGCGCGCCCGAAAACATGTCCTTATAACCGGCGGCGCGCAGCTCCGCCTCTCGAGCGCGCAGATCGTCGCCTTCGACATAAGCGATCTTCGGCGCGAAGCCGAGCTCGGATGCCGCCTTCGCGATCGCATCGGCGCAGCCCTTCGGGTTGAGCGCGCCGGCATTGGCGATCACCCGCACCTTCTTGGACAGAATCTCGCCGAGAAACGGCGCGATGTAGATCGGCGCGAACTCGGTCGCGAAACCGCCCTTGGGATCCTTGGCCGCCATCTGTCCGAACGCGCCGATCGAGCCCTCGGCCAGATTATCGAAGACGAGGTAGTCGACACCGCCCTTCAGCAACTGCGGAACGGCGGTCACGCTGTCGAACCGGAAGGCGGTCGCGCCGCCGATGCGGACCACCTTGCTCATAGCCCGGCTTCCTCGGGCGTGATCTTGCCGTCCCACACCTTCGAGACGAGCGTCGTGTCGACCTCGCGTACGTTGCGGATGCCGATCGCCTCGCGCGCCTCGGCGGGAGTCAGGTGGAAATAGTCTTCATAGTTGACCATGAAGAACGGCTCCGATGTCTCTCCGATCTTGCGGCCGCGGTCGATCGCGTCCCAGGTCGCGTGCCAGGTGTGCGGATAATGGAGCGCGGTGCGCGAGATGAAGCGGAAGGACAGGAAGAACTGACGCGCCGTGAACTCGCCGGCGAGCTCGGGCGAGAAATATTTGTAGTAGGACGCGAGCCGCATGAAGCCCGGCACCAGCTCGCCGATTGAATCGAATCCGCCGGAGCCCAGTATGTGCTCCCAATCATGGGTCTGTACCGCGCGGAGCCGCCAGAAATCATTGTCGTCCTTGGGCTCGGTGGGCGGGACGATGTCGACTTGGTAGTCATTGGAGATGAGCTGCTTGTAGAAGATGCCGGCGATCGATTCCGGCGGATATTTCTTCAGATCCTCGCGCGTGTAGGTCGAGACCCGGCGCAGAGCGAACCATCGGTCGAGCGCCGGCCAGCGCTTCCGCTCTTCGGCGATCAGCGCGTTGATATGGGCCGGGTCCTGGATCTCCTTCATGATCTGGCCCAGCCGGAACGCGCCCGACGGCGTCGGCACATCCGGGCCGTTCTTGCGCAAAAGCTCGGTCGCGACCCATTCGCGAAGCCTCGGATCGTTCAGATATTTGGACGAGCTGATGAGGACGCTGCTTTGCGTCTGCAGCAGGTTAATGCCCCGCAAGAGATAGGGTACGTCGTCCATCCATTCCTCCTAGGCGCGCGCTGCCTCGAGAAGGCGGAAGGTCAGACCGTTCCGCCCTCAGCCGAAATCGTAAGCCCGCTCGCCATGCATGGAAAGATCGAGCCCGTCATATTCCTCCTCCGGGCTGACCCTGAGGCCGGTCAAGACTCCGGCGAGCTTGACGATGACGAAGGTCGCGACTCCCGACCAGACCGCGGTCAGGCCGACCGCCAGAAGCTGGACCGAGAACTGCGATGAGGCCGTCATGCCCTGGGCGAGCCCAACGCCCCCCAGCTCCGGCAGCGCGAAGGCGGACAGCAGCAGCGAACCCAGCATGCCGCCGACCCCATGGACGGCGAACACGTCCAGGGTATCATCCACCCGCAGCCTGTGCTTCACGATCAGCGTGGCGAAGAAGCAGACCAGCCCCCCGGCGGCGCCGATCGCCATCGCTCCGCCCGGGCCGACATAGCCGGAAGCCGGCGTGATCGTCGCCAGACCCGCCACCGCGCCGGTCACGATGCCGACCGAGGTCGCCTTGCCGATGCGAAGCCATTCGACCGCGACCCAGGTGACGGCGGCCGCGGCGGCGGCCAAATGAGTGGCCAGGATCGCCGATCCAGCCGCATCACTGGCGGCCAGCGCGCTGCCGCCATTGAAGCCGAACCAGCCGACCCACAGCATGCCGGCGCCGGCCATGGTGATCCCGGGATTGTGCGGCGGGGTCAGCGCATGCGGGTAGCCGCGGCGGGCGCCGATCAGCAGCGCCGCCACGATCGCCGACACGCCCGCCGTCGTGTGGACGACGATGCCGCCGGCGAAATCGAGCGCGCCCGCCTCGGCCAGCCAGCCGCCGCCCCAGATCCAGTGCGCCACGGGCACATAGACGATCAGAAACCAGAGGGCGCTGAACAGCACGACGAAAGAGAATTTCACGCGCTCCGGAAAGGCCCCGATGATCAGCGCCGGCGTGATGATCGCGAAGGTCATCTGGAAGAGCGCATAGACCGATTCCGGCAGGCTCGTCCCGGCCTTGACGGGCGCCAAATGCGCCAGGAACGCCTTGCCGAGATCGCCGAGGTAAGGCCCGGTCCCGCCGAAGACCAGGCTGTATCCGATGGCGGCCCACAGCAGCGAGACGATGCAGCAGATCGCGAAGCAGTGCATCAGCACCGACAGCAGGTTCCGCGCCCGCACCAGCCCGCCGTAGAAGAGCGCCAGGCCCGGCAGCGTCATGAACAGCACCAACGCGGAGGCGGCGATCACCCAGGCCGTGTTGCCGCTGTCGACCGCGGTTTCGGAGCCGGCCGCCAGAGCGGAGCCTGCCCAGCTGCCCAAAAGGAAGGCTGCGACTGCCCACAGAGACTTCATGTGAAAGGTCCTATTTACCTGGATAATTGCGACTCTGCCTTTTTGATAGGCAGATGCCCGGCAATTAATCCGGCAACTTCGAACTTTGCAATCGGGATCCGCAATCTGCGGCAAATCGATCTGACGGTGCGGGGAACGTGTCTTACGGCCGGGGAAAAATCCATTTATCGGCGACCGGCAGGAGTGGCTTCGATGAGCTGAATAGGACCGCCGGCGGTTTCGGGAACGGGCTCATGCGTCTGAGCTGGGCCACGATATCGTCGTCGACCATGGGATCGCCTGAGCTCGAAACAACATGGATGTCGGTCAACACGCCATCCCGGTCCAGCACGAGCACCACGTCGGCGTCGTACGGTTCCCGGTGCCTGGCCCCGCTCTTGTGCGAGTCGATATAGGCCTTCAGCCGAATGAGATAGTCGTTGCCCTCTTGGCTTCCATTCCCGGCGCCGGCGCCATTGCCGCCCGAACCATCGGCTTGCGCGCCGGATGCGGGCGGTCCGGCTGCGGCCGGGAGCGACATCGGCGGTTCCGGCGACAGCGGGGGTGGGAGGGGAAGGCGGAGGCTTGGCGGAAATACGCGGGCCACGCGGGGCGCCGGCTGAAGATGGGCTCGCCCCGACGACGAATTCGTTTCGGCCGGACGGACTGCCGGCCGGGCGCGAGCCGGTTTGGGCGTTTGCGGGGGCGGAACGATTGCGATCTCCACCGAATCAGTCGGGGGCGGCTCCGACCGGTTGATCATGTACGGCAGGAGCAACAGCAGTCCGGTATGAAATAGCGCCGCGACTAGCAATGCGGCGGACCATCGCCACGACGCCCGCGCCCGTCGGCTCATGGGAAGATATGGCCGCCCAAGGGAAAGCCGCGAAGTTGTTGAGGCGTCTGCCGAACCGTTCGGGAGTTGTTGCCCGCGCGGAGAATGCCGTTGTCGCGGTCTTCAGAGTCCATAATCACACGCGGGCTGACGCCTAATAACGTCGCAACCGCACGCCGCACCGCACGTCGCTCCGGGTCGGCATCTTCCCGTCTTTGGCGGGGGAAGATGCCGACCCGGCTCAGTTCACGGGTCTTTTCGGTTCAAATCAAGATCATCGAGGCGGCGGATAATAAGGCCGCTGCTCCGGCGGCGGCGGCGTGGTTGCATAGCCGCCGACCGCACCCGCCACGCCGCCGACTGCGGCGCCCAGGGCCGCTCCAGGGCCGCCGCCTGCCGCGGCGCCTATCGCCGCGCCTGCGCCCGCGCCCAGCAAAGCGCCGCCCGCGGCACGCTGGCCGGGGTCATTGGGGTTGGTGCAGCCGGCGAGCGCGCCAAGCATCAGCGCACCCACCGCACTTGTCTTAAGTAAGCGGTCCATTTTGCACTCCACTTTTGGGACGCAGTTTCAACCCCAATGGGCGAGCCAAGTTCCGGCTGACGGCGGTTTGCCCCACCACCTCATCCCCGGATTAGGTCGGGAGCCGGCTCTCTCCCGCTTTGACGAGCGGAGAAGGGTTCTATCTGCGGATCGGCACCGGGTGATCCTTGGTCTTCATGAGCACGGTCATAGTGCCCTTCTGGATCATCTCGCCCTTCTGGTTGACGACCTCGAAGGCGAATTTGACGATGCCGGCATGGGGCTTGGATTGGCTTTTGCGGGCCTCGGCCGGGGTCACATGGGCGTAGATCGTGTCGCCGATCATCACGACGCCGCTGAAATCCCAATTGAGGTTCAGCAGCGCGATCACGCCGTCGCCGAGGAAATTGAGTTGCGTGGCGAGCCCGATCGCCGTCGACATGGTGAGCGTGCCGTGAGCGATGCGGCCGCCGAACTGGGTCTTTTCGGCATAGGCATGGTCGACATGGATCGGCGTGAAGTCGGAGACCAGCCCCGCGAACAGATTGATGTCGCCCTCGCCGATCGTGCGGCCGGGCGAGATCATCTTCTTGCCGATCTCGAACTCCTCGACATACAGGCCCACGGCTCCCTCCCCTTCAGGTCCTTCGGATCAGATCAGGCGCATGTGCTTCTTCTTCCGCCATACCATCCGGTAGAAGATCGTATACATGCCGAGCAGTGCGATGAAGGCGATCGGATAGGCGGCCCATACCCCGTCGAGGCCGATCCGGCGCGACAGGAACCAGGCTGCCGGAACCTGCACCCCCCAGATCGCGAAGATCGAGATCAACGTGGGCACGATCACCGTGCCGCTCGAGCGCATCGTGCCGCCCAGCACCGCCGCCATGCCGTAGACCAGATAGCTCCACAGCGTGATGCGGAGCAGCGCCTCGGCGATGTCGACGACATCGTCGGAGCGGATCGCCAGCCCCAGCACCGAGCGCGAGAAGCCGTAGGCCAGCACGATCAGCGCGCCGGTAATGATGAATTGCAGCATGATACCGGTGCGCACGATCGCGCCCAGCTTGGTCTGGTCGCCGCGGCCTATCGCCTGAGAGCCGAAGACCGAGGTCGCGATCGCGATCGAGATGGCGGGCATCTGCACATAGCTCGCCACCTGATTGACGACGCCGTAGGCTTCCGTCGCCTTCGAGCCGAAGGCGTTGACGAAGGACAGCACGGCGATCTCCGACAGCGAGATCTGGATCACCTGGATGCCCGACGGAATGCCGATCTTCAGCAGCAGCTTCAGGATATGCCAATCGACCCTGAGGTGCCGGAGCAGCACGCGGTCCGGCGCCAGCGGGTGCCGGCGCATCAGCAGATAGACCGCCATCCAGACAACGGTGACGAAGAAGGAGACGACCGTCGCCCAGGCGCCGCTCGCGACGCCCAGCTTCGGCAAGCCGAACCAGCCCAGGATCAGCGCCGGCGTGAGCAGGAGCCCGACGCCGTTCGACATGATGAGCGCATAGAAGGGAGTCTTCGCGTCGCCGACGCCGCGCACGATGGTGGTGTAGATGATGAAGATGAACAGCAGCGGCAGCGAGAAGAGGAATACGCGCGCATATTCCGCCGCATCCCTCATGACGTCGGGCGGCGTACCGAGAATGTGGAGCATGCCGATCGCGAAGGAGCCGCCGAACACCGCGATCAGAAGCGACAGCGCGACGGAGACGGTGACCGTCGTGCCGGCGACCGCCTTCACCCGCACCAGCTCGTCGGCGCCATAGGCCTGGCCGATCAGCACCGACGCGCCGCTGCCGAGCCCGATCACGAAGGAGATCAGCAGGAAGAGAACCGGGAAGAAGCTGGACACCGCGGCGACCGCATGGTCGCCGATCAGCCGCCCGAGATAGACGTTGTTCAGCGTCCCCGACAGCGATTGGAGCACGTTGCTCCCCATCATCGGCAGCAGGAAGGTGACGAACGTCACCCAAAGCGGCTTGACGGGGGGCGGCTTCACGGCGGCCGCGCGATATTCGGCGAGGGTCGACTGCATGGGTGCGTTCACGGCGTGCTTCGATCGAGGGCCTTCGGACACATGGCGAAAAAAACGGCAAAGGCTAGGCCATCCCGCGCCGCCGGCCCTATCCCACGCTCCGATTCATGAATGGAACTAACCTGTAAAGGGTCAACCCCGACTCTGACAACGGTAAGTTTAAGAACCCTCCACCCCCATTTTTGCATGGGGAGGCGGGATTCGGCGGCCGGCCGGCCTAACGGGGAAAGCTGTCGTTGAAAGCGTGGCTCATAGAACCTATGTAGGCGCGGCGGAGACCACGTTCCCGCCCCGAATAGGGAGTCAAGACCGGGACGGCCCGGCAGCTTTTGAGGAGGCTGCCGTGGCTTGGATTTTTCTCGTAACCGCCGGTGCCCTAGAGGTGGTCTGGGCCTTCTACATGAAGCAATCTCAAGGCTTTTCTAGGGTTGTTCCATCGGTCGTCACGATCGTCACGATGATCGCTAGCTTCGTCTTGCTGTCGATATCGATGCGCTCTCTTCCGCTTGGGACATCTTACACGATCTGGACCGGAATAGGAGCCGTTGGCGCGTTTCTGATCGGCGTGTTCGTTCTTGGTGAACAGGCGAGCGCGCCGCGGATCGGCGCAGCCATTTTGATCGTGAGTGGGCTGGCTCTCATGAAGCTGTCGAGTGACGCCTAGCGAGCGAACGTCGGCTTTTTAGGGCATTTACAGACCGGCGACTTTCATCGCACGCCGGATTCTGATTCAGGCTCGCCATGAGCCGATATGATCTAACCGACTTCGAGTGCGCGTGATCGAGCCGCTGCTGCCTAACAAGCCCCCAAGCGAAGTGTCGGAAAAGTTTACAGCCCGCTCGCTCTCCGATAGATCGTAACCTAGTAAATCCTTGAACTCATTGTAACTGTAAATTCTGGCACGATTCTTGTAGGATGCGGTGAGAGAGCCACTCGACACCGCTTTGCTATGTTCCGCGCTGCCAAGTCCGAGATTTCGATAACGTCGCTCCAGGCTCCCTCGAGAAGCTGGAGCGCAAAAGGGGTAAGCCAGCCTGCGGCGTTGTATCTTTGGGCGACCGTCTTGGCCCTTTGGTCATGCCTGCTGTTCGCGCTCTATACCGAAGGCAACGGATTCCCCGCACCCTGGCATTGGGACGAGCCGAGCAAGGTGGCGCAGCTGTCGGGCGCGGCGCCGAATTTTCACCACCCGCGCCTCCTGCTCGATGCGACGCAAGCCGTTCTCGCGTTCGAGAGGCACCCGACCTCTCAGGACATCGCTGTAGCCGGGCGTTATGTGTCGGCGGTCTCCGCGATTCTGACGGTCGGTCTTCTGGCCGTGCTGACGCTCCTTCTTTACGGCCAAGGGGCGAGCCTTCTCGTCGCGCTGATGGTCGGCCTCAATCCGCTTTTCTACGGCCTTGCCCATTACATGAAGGAGGACACGGTCCACGTCTTCGGGCTCTGCCTCTTCCTCCTCGCCTTTGCGCTCTATGACCGCAAGCCCGACTGGCCTCGCTTGGCAGCGCTGGGCGCGGCCGCGGGCGTTGCCGCCGCGGGCAAATATCCGGGCGCGGCGATGATGCCGATCGCAATCGGGCTCGTCGTCTGGCGGGGCCGCCTGCAGCGCGACGCGACGCGCATTACGGCGGCCAAGGCTGGGCTGGTGGCGATTCTGGCAGCTTGCGTGTTCCTCGCTCTCGACTGGCAGATCTTCACGCAAAGCGATTTGTTCAGGACCGGCCTTCGCGGCAGCGCTCGCCAAGCGGCGGTCGGCGATTTCGGCGCGCTCTATCGTCCGATTTATTCCGGGTTCTATCTGAAAGGCCTTTTCGAGCTTTGTACGCCCGTGGCGATCGCCGCTTTCGTCGGCTACCTTGTCCTCGCATATCGATCGAAAAGCCGAGCCAAGCTCGTCGAGCGCGCCATCGCCCTATTGCCGCTCCTCTATCTTCTGGTTCTCCAGGCAAGTCCATCCAAGCGGATCCGTTACGAGCTTCCGGCTATCCTGCTCATCATCACGGCTGCCGCGGTGTTCATCGCCTATCTCGCCCAGCGGCGGAACCGTCTCGAGCTTCGCATCCTCGCGGCTCTCGCGGTGATGGCGATACTCAGCAGCGACTATGTCGGCATCTCGGCGATGCGCACGGCCTTGCTGAATGACAGCCGGGCCGAAATGGCGGGCTGGATTCGCGCGCACTTGCCGCGGAACATGGTGATCGGGGTAGCCCACTATACCGGATTCATCGAGAACGGATCGTCGTCGCCCGGTCCGGCCGATGTTCCCACGAAGCTGGTCGAAGCGCTGCCCAACAGCGGCACTGTGGAGCAGCTTCGCGCTGCCGGCGTCACCCATGTGCTGCTGTCGGAAATGACGTTCGCGCGATACTTCAATCCATCCTTCGCAGTCGACGCGAATGACGTCCATGAGGCCGAAGAGGTGGCGCAGTATCGCGTTTTCTATCGCGAGCTTTTTGCGCGCGCGGTGCTCGTGCACCATGTCGGCGGCGCGATGGCGGACGGCACGTGCTTCTCGCCCGAGCTCTGGCTTTTCGATATCCGCGGCAACGCCGACCGGCAGCAGAATTCCGACCAGCCGCGCGAGCCGCCGACCTTCTCGACGCTGCAGGATTAGCCGACCGCCGGAAGGGCGGATGCGCACGCGCGCCCTTCCGGCGCCACTCTCGGATTACGCGTGATTTAACAACAGTTATTTGGCCTTAAGTCGTAGATTTATCACAGCTTTTAGGTGCTCGTCGCCGCGTGCGTAAACCTTTTGTTAACCAGCCACCCCCGACCGTCCGAGGACAATAACCGCACTCAGGACGGGGGACCTCGATGGCAATTTTGACGGTTGGCGCAGGCCAACAGTTTTCGACTGTGGCTGCCGCGATCGGAGCCTCGCACGACGGCGACACGATCGACGTTCAGGCCGGGACCTACGTGAATGACTTCGCGACGATCACGACCAAGATCAACCTGGTCGGCGTAGGCGGCATGGTGAATCTGGTGGCGACAACGCCGCCGCCCAACGGGAAGGCGATCCTCACCACCGAGACCGATGTTTCGATCGACCACTTCTCCTTCTCCGGAGCGGCGGTAGCCGACGGCAATGGCGCGGGGATCCGCTACGAGGGCGGCAACCTTACGATCACCAACTCCTATTTCCACAACAACCAAGACGGGATCCTGGCGGCCGCGGTGCCGAGCGGCTCGATCAAGATCGACCATTCGGAGTTCGCCTATAACGGCACCGAAACCGGCTACACCCACAATATCTACATCAACGAGGTCGGCAGCTTCACGCTGACCAACTCCTATATCCATGACGCAGCGGGCGGCCACGAGGTCAAAAGCCGGGCGGACGTCAATGTCATCGAGAACAATCGCATCTTCGACAACAGCTCCGACGCCAACTACAGCATCGATCTTCCAAACGGCGGCGCGGCGACCATTCAAGGCAACGTGATCCAGCAAGGTCCGAACTCGCCGAACGGCAACATCATTGCTTACGCCGAGGAAACCTCGACGCCCTATGCGAATTCACAGCTCACGGTCGCCGACAACGCCATCCTGAATGAGCGCGCCAACTCGGCGACCGCTGTATGGAACACCGATGGCGCTATTACCGCCGCGATCACGAACAATCAGTTCTGGGGCCTCAGCGCCGGCCAGATCGCCTCCGGTCCCAACGTGCAGACCGGCGATGTATTCCTGTCGAGCGAACCGACGCTCGACACCTCCTCGCCTTGGGCTGCGAACCCGCCACAGCCACCGCCACCACCGCCGCCGCCCCCACCTCCGCCGCCGCCTCCGCCACCACCTCCGCCTCCACCACCGCCACCGCCACCGCCGCCGTCTCACGGTCATCATCATGCGGGCACGTTGGATATCAGCCTTATCGGCGTAGGCGGCCACTGGCACGAGCTGTGGTGGCCCGGCCACTGACGCTCCGGCTTACGACAGGCCCTTTGATCGGTAGCCGGAGTCGCGTGCGGACTGGGATTAGGTCCGCACGCGATGCGGCAGGAGCGGAGACTAGCGCCGAGGCGGTGAAGTCCTCGGCGCAGACGAGGTCTGCCAGAGAGCGCGCAATCGGGAGAAGCAGCGATTCCGGCGATCGCCAGCGTCGCTCGGCGCGCCACGCGAGACCGGAGACCGGCTTCGCCTCGGGACCGTCGTTCGGGCAAATAAAGTCGTACCCATTCGCAATAAATCAGATAACATCGGGGAGTGAGGGATTTGTAGGCGCGTCGAATGCTGCCCGCGGATGAGCGGTTCCTATCCTTGGTCGATGCCATCTACGCGGCGGCCGTCGACGAGACTCTATGGCCGTCCGTCCTCGAAGGACTGACCGCGATCAGCAAAAGCCAGCCCTCCTCGCTTCGGATTCTGGAAGATCGGCGCCCAGGCCACGACCGCGGCAGCGATACGCGCCACTACAGCGTGGACACAAGGAACGCGGGCGATCGGCTCCAATCAAGCGTCGCGCTGCACCGCACGCGCGCCAAAAGCCGCTGCGGGCCAAACGAGGCGGACCAATTCGCGATTCTATTCCGCCACGTCGAACACGCGCTCGAGATCGGCTTTCGTCTGGGAACGCTCGGGAACCTCCAGCAGGCGACTTTCGATCTTCTCAACCGCAACCCTCTTGCGATCGTCTTGTTGGACGATCGCGGCCGCGTGATCCTGGCGAACGGAACGGCGCAAAAGCTGAACGCGGCCTCCGATGGCGTCCGCATCTCCGCCGAGGGGCTGACGCTCGCGCATGGCGCCGATAACCGCAAACTCCAACGCTGCATCGTCGACGCGCTCAATGGCCCGCGGGATATTTCGGCACGACCGGGCGGAACGCTGTGGGCCCTCCGCCCTTCGGGCAAACGGTCCTTCTCGATCCTGGTGTCGTCCTTGTCGCAAGGCTCCTTTACAATGACCAGCGTGCGGCCCGCGGTCGGCATCGTGATCGCCGACCCGGACCAGGACGAGGTCCTGCCGATCGAGCGATTGCGGACGCTCTACGGCCTGACGCCGGCCGAAGCGCGTCTGGCCGCTCGCCTGTCAGCCGGAGACACCCTCAAGAGCGCCGCCGCCGCAATCGGCATCGGCTATGCCACCGCCCGGTCTCAGCTGGCCGCGGTCTTTCGGAAGACCGAGACCCGACGCCAAGGCGATCTGATCCGCCTCATACTGACGACTATCCTCCGTCTGCCATCATGACATCCCTGCACGGCGGCTCAGACGGCATCGCGATATCGTCGCTGATCGAGCGCATCTACGAGGCTGCGCTTGATGAAAGCCTGTGGCCCGACGTGCTGAGCCGGCTCAACGCCGTCACCGACAGCCAGGCCGCGACTTTCTGGGTGCTGGACAGCCAAGACGAGCTGAAGCTGCCGACCTTCGGCTATGTCGATTTCGACCCGGCCTTCGTCCAGGAATATCTCGATCTGATGGCGCCGCACGACCCGGTGAACCAATATCTCGCGGCCCATCCCGGCGAGCGGATCGTCCGGGACTCCGCGATTCTGAGCGAGACGGAAAGGGATAGGAATCTCCTGTACGACTGGCAGGCGCGCAAAGCCGAGACCCGTTATCGGGTCGTCGGCACGATTAGCCCGATGCCGTTCGTTCAATCCGGTGTCGCGCTACATCGGGTCCGGACAAAGGGCGATTTCGAGCCGGCGCAGGTCGAGCAATTCGGGCTTCTGTTTCGCCATGTCGGGCGGGCGCTGGAGATCGCCTTTCGGTTGGGGTCGTTTGGCAACCTGCAGCAGGTCACGCTGGATCTGCTCGACCGCAATCCTCTCGCGATTGCGCTCCTCAACGATCAAGGCCAGACGATTTTTGCGAACCGGACCGCTCGCGAGCTCCGCTCGGACGAGGATGGCGTCCTCCTGACCGGAAAGGGCGTGAGGCTCTCCAGGGCATCGGACGATCGACGCCTTCAGGGCTTGATAACCGATGCCCTCAATTCCGCGCGCGATGTGCGGACAGGTCCTGGAGGCACGATGCTGGCGCCGCGCCCTTCGGGCAGGCGGGCTCTTTCCATTCTCGTCTCGCCGCTGGCGGCAGCGCCCTTCGCAATCGCGGCCTTGCGCCCCGCCGCTTGCGTCGTCATCGCCGATCCGGAGCGTTCGGAGGAACCGCCAACGCAAAGGCTGCAGGCCCTATTTAATCTGACGCCTGCCGAGGCGCGCCTCGCCGCGCGACTGGCAATGGGCGACGAGCTGAAGTCGGCAGCCGACAAGATCGGCATCCGCTATCAGAGCGCGCGAGCCCTTCTCGCGGCGATATTCCATAAGACCGCCACCACTCGCCAGGGCGAGCTGATCAAGCTCCTGGTGACGGCCGTTCCCCTCATCGGGATCTGACGCAATTCAGAGTCGGAAATCTTGACCGCGGATCGCCCCGTTTTTCGCCGCGCCCGCCTCCCTGATGTCGTTCGGCTTCGGCCTTGTGGGAATCGCGAGCGGACGGCGCATATAAGGATGTCGTAAAATTTGACAGCGGCTGGGACGGTCGTTGGTCCATGACCGCGCCGAAGCTGTTGACCCAATTGTGTCAAGACATCGCGCTTCATCCATTTGATAGTGTCGGCGCGATTTACAGTATCGCCACGCATTCCTTCAGCAACTGCGCAGTCCCGCAAACATTCGTGATTGGCATGATTTTTGCTTGGACTCAGAACGTCCGCCCCGATCCTCTAAATGGTGAGAGCACGATGAATCAGATCAGTATCCAGCCAAGTCCTTCTCGGTATCGGCAACATGCGCGAACCAGCGGATCGACGATTGTCGCGACGACGGCTCTCCTGTTGGGGTTCAGCGTGCCTGCGCGAGCGACGGTGTTTTTTACGGCCACGGAAACTACGCCTGCCGCGATCCATCAAACGGCGGTCCTCGGCAATTTCTTGTCCTTCGGCTTCGAGCAAACGACGGTCAGCGGCGAGTGCACAGGCTGTCTCAGCGCGAGCGCAGGCGACGGTACGCCGCTCGGCATCTATGGCTTTACCGTCAGCAGCCTCCCCTTCAACTACATCACCGACCCGGCCAGTACAGATGGCTTCACACAATCCGCCATTCCGTCGGGCGGCAGCTACTTCGAGCACTATGCCGGCTACGGCAACTTTGGAATTTCGACCGGGGCATCGAATCTTTTGGGCGGAGGCGCCAACTATTTCGGCCTAACCGTCTGGGCAACGCCGGGGTCGACGACCGCTACTATGGAATTCGACATTAACGGCGACCCTACCCACCCCGCCACGTCGAACGTGATCGATCTGCCATCCGAGCCGCTCTATCTGGACGTCACGGGCACCACAACGGCACCTGTCGCGCTTACGGATCTGACACCCGGTCAAACGCCTGACTTCATGTCCTTCACGGACCCGCTCACCGTCGACTTCACGATCACGCTGTCGGATACGCCATTCTCCCCGTCCGTCGCTCCGCCGCCAACGCCAGGCTCCGGATCGGACCTTCCCGAGCCTTGGACTTCGGCGGTGATGATTTCCGGATTGCTCGCGCTCGGCTTCGCGCGGCGCGTGAGGCCGCTCCATCTAGCGCAGTCGGACGGATATCGAACTTCCATGCGCAGATTCAGTCAGAAACGCATTACTGAAGATCTATTGGCCGCGGCGAACCTATTCCGCCATGGGCTCGGACCAACTTACGATTGCCTAATATTTCCTTCTACCACTTACTTTCCGGGGTTAGGGTTGATCGTTCGCTGTCTCCAATCCGGCTCGGGAGGGCACGATGACGGGTTCCGAGTACAATAAGCGGCAAGAGGGTACTGCCTCGATATTTGACGTGACTCCGGCGCAGGCGCCGAAATTCATGCTGATGGCCGTCGGCGGCGGCATCCTGGCGCTTCTTGGGCTCTTCATGGGGCCGTTCGGCTGGATCCTGTTTCTCCCGATCGGAATCTTCGGAGTCTGGTTCGGCTATTTCCGGGACGGTCGGCCGCAAGGGCACCGCGTCGCCAGCTCGTTCCGCGTGAGTCCGAGCTCGATCGAGGCCAACGGGCGAACATTCCAGAAAGACGATATTCACCGTCTGATCATCAAGAACGGCCTCAACAATGAGGTCCTCGTATCGCCGAATATCGTCATTCCCGTCAACACGTCGACGGCGATGGGCGTGGCCCACAGGGCCCGGCTCGCGACACTCGCCAACGGTCTCGAAGTCGAGACCGGCGGCAGGGCCTATCTCCTCGCAGGCGGAATGGATCAGACCACAGCGTTCGGGCTGATGACCGACGTCAGCAGGATCATGGGGTTCAGCACCGCCTGATCCGACATCGATCAGGTCGATAGTCGCGATTTCGCGTCGGGCGGCGGTTAGCGCCGCCGCATGGAGGGGCTATCGATGAAGGCGAGTTCCAGAGCGCTCCTGATGATCGCTTCGATTTTGGCCTTTACGCAGACGACGGCGGTGAAGGCGCAAGACGAGAATCCCACGACCCCCGGCGCGATCCCGAACCCGGGCACCTACCAAGGCAGCATGGAGCTGCAGCGGCGGTCGGACCAGCAAGACCAACAATTCCGACAGCAGCAATCGCTGCAACCGCAATATCAACAGCCACGGTACAACCCGCAACAGCGGGCCTACGGCGGAGCGCCACACCAATCCTTGCCCAGCGCGCAACCGGAGACCCGATCGCGACAGAGCGTCAATCCGTTCGGCGAGCTATCGCCGGGCGACCTTGCCGCCCAGGACGCTCTGAACCGCGGCGATTGGGTGGGCGCGGTCCGATTGTGGCGGCCGCTGGCGGAACGCGGTGACGTCAACGCCGAATACAATCTGGGCGTCATGTACGACCAAGGTCACGGCGTCGGCATGAACAAGGCGGAGGCCGCTCGCTGGTATCTCAAGGCGGCCGAACGGGGTATGAGCCCGGCGATGCTGAATCTCGGGAACATCATTGTACTCAGCTCGCGAGGACCGGCAGATATGGTGTCGGCCTACAAATGGTTCCTGGTGGCGGCGCGCGACAATGATCCCGGCGTGCGCGCCAACGCGCAGCACAATTTGGGCTTGGTCGCGCCGCTGATGTTGCGCAGCCAGATCGCCCGCGCCGAGGCGCAGGCGCAATCCTGGAGTCCAAAGTGAATCCGCCCGTGCGCATGATTAGCCTCGCGAAATTGAATTCCCCTGGAATTCAGGCGCATATTCCGCGAAACGAATTCCGGGAGGCGCGTTCATGAAGGCGCCCCCGGCCGCCCTGGGCCTGCTGCGCCGGCGCTCGAAGAAATGAGATTTCTCGCTGAGCTCTGAGCCTCTTCGCCGACAGCGAAATGCCGCATGATGCCTGGATTCTTTGATTGGCCGCGCATCGCAACTTGATGTTCTCTCGGAACGTTCGCGCATAGCTCTGAGCGTCACGCCCGCCTTAGGAGCACGTGAAATGAACGCCACCCGGGTCCAACTCGATCAACTGAACCTCGTGAGCGGAAACATCGAAGCGTCGATGGCCTTTTATCGCCGGCTCGGCGTCGAGATACCGGAGGAACGCGTGTGGCGTACCGCGACCGGCGTTCACCATGCGAGCGCGGCCGAGAACAAGGATAGGGCGATCGATCTCGACCTGGACAGTTCTGCATTTGCGCAAATCTGGAACCGCGGCTGGAAAGGGCGCGACGACCTTCGAGGCAGGGTCGTGATCGGTTTCAAGCTGCCGTCCCAAGCCGCCGTCGACGCCACCTATGCCGATCTGACCGGCGCTGGTTATACGGGATTGCAACCGCCCTATGACGCGTTCTGGGGTGCCAGATACGCGATCGTCGAGGATCCGGACGGCATCGCCGTCGGCCTGATGAGCCCAATCTCTCCCGAACGCCGCTCTGCGCCGCCGGAGGTCTAGCTCGATCGCAGCGCGTCGGTGAATGGCTTCAGCAGCGCCTGGTAAGACCGTGCGCGGCCGATCGAGCTCCGATAAAGCGGTTGGCGTACCTGGACGGCGCTGGCCGTGCGCACGACACGGTCGGCCTGATGGAAAGCTCGGCAGGCTTCGTTCCATTCAAGGCCGCAATGCGCGAGAATGCGGCGCGTCTGGGGCTCGAAATCATCGACCAGCCGCTCATAGTCGACATCGAGCAATACGGTCTTGGGCAGAACCTGGCGCCAATGCTCCATCACCGCCTCGTAAGCGCGATAATAGCGGCCCAACTCGGCGAGATCGTAGGCGTAGGGATAATCCCCGTCGAACGCCGTCGAAAAACAGGAAAGGCACGTATCCAGCGGGTCGCGCCGCACATGCAGAATGCGTGCATTGGGAAAGACGACGTGGATGAAACCAGCCAGAAGGAAGTTCGGGAGCGCCTTATCGACCAGCCTTTTGCCCGGCGGGGCGAGCGCCAGTCCTTTCGCCGCATAACGCATGCCGATCCGGCGCAGCCGGGTTTCCGAAAAACCTCTCGCCGCATCGGTCAAACCGTCCGCCGCCGAAACCGCGCGGGCGAATTCATCGATTTCCCCGGCACAGAATAGATCCGGATGGCTGGCAAGGATCTGCTCGACCAAAGTCGAACCGGAACGCGGCATCCCGACGATGAAAATCGGATTCTCCGGCCTGGCGTGACGCGCTGAGTGCGCGGATATCCTGTCGCGCGAGAACCAGCTGCGCATGGCGTCGCTCAGGTCCAACGTCTCCGATTCATTGTAAGCGATCCGACTGCGCCGGATCGCGTTGGCTCTCGCCAATTCGGCGAAGGCGCGCTCATGCCGGCCCAGATCGCCATAAGCCTTGGCCCGCGCGAAGCGAAAGTCCGACTCCTCGTCAGGCGTGAAGGACTGCACCTCGCCTGCCAGCGCCTCCAGCGCGGCGATATGCCGGTCGCCCTCCGCGAAAGTCTTCAGCCGCGCAAGCACGCGGTAAAAGCCGGGTTTTTGAGGCGCCAGATCGATCGCCCGCTCGATGGCCCGGCGCGCTTCGTCCAGCCGTCCGAGCCACATATAAAGGCTTGCCGCGCAGGCATGAGCATCCGCGAAATCAGGCTTCAGCGCGACAACCATGTCAAACTGACGGAGCGCCTCTTCGACACGGTCGAGCCCGATGAGCGCGCGACCGAGATTGTACCGTGCCTCGAGATAATCGGGCCTGCCCGCAAGCGCCCGCTCGTAATGGAGAGCCGCCTCGTCCAGACGGTTCATCCTCTGCAGGATATTGGCGAGATTGTTGTGCGCCTCCGCATGGGCGGGATCGAGCGCTATCGCCCGTCGATAGGAGCGGGCGGCCTCCGCCGTCCGTTGCGCCATGCCCAGCACGGCGCCAAGCCGGTAATGCGTGCCGGCGACGCGGGGGTTCTTCCGTGCCGCCTCGGTCAACAACTGGACCGCCTGATCGATATTGCCCTGCCTCGCGTAAGTCGCCCCGAGGTCAGCAAGCAACTGGAACCCGCTCACATCGCGAGCCGGCGCCGTAGCATCAGCGATTTTTCGAGACTCCCGTGCGTTACTCAAGTCGTATACCGATATTATGTCCCATCGAACGGAGCGACACGGAATTTCCTGCGTCCGTCGAGCCGATGTTCGACGTGTCGATGGCGCCTTCCGCTCCGGTCGGCTACGCTCGGGTCAAATTCAATCCATGGGAGGCTTTCATGACCGCTCAGATCGAGAGCCGGTATGTCGAGGCCAACGGGCTTCGGCATCATTATCTGACCGCCGGCCAAGGCTCAGTCGTGCTGCTTTGCCACGGATTTCCGGAGCTTTGCTGGTCCTGGAGACACCAGATCCCGGCGCTCGCCGAGGCCGGCTACAAGGTCATCGCACCCGATCTGCGCGGCTATGGCGACACGAAGGGGCCGAGCGACCCGGAGGCCTATACCAATCTCCATGTCGTGGGCGACATGGTCGCGCTCCTGGATGCGCTCGGCGAGAAGCAGGCGGTGATCGTGGGCCATGATTGGGGATCGCCCGTCGCCTGGATGGCGGCGCAGCTTCGGCCCGACCGATTCCGCGCGGTAGCCTCATTGTCCGTGATGCACGGCCCGAGGATGCCCCTACCGCCGCCGGAATTCGCGGTGAGCCAAGGGATGACCGATCTCTACTGGCTCTATTTCCAGCCGCCCGGCCAGGCGGAGGCGGACATGGAGCGCGATACGCACGAGACCTTCCTCAGGCTGTTCTACGGCGTCTCGGGAGACGCCTTCCGCGCCGGCGACAGCTGGAACCTCCGCGTCGATCCGAAGGTCGGGCTTGTCAATACGCTGGTGCGGCCGAAGCGCCTGCCCGACTGGCTGCCGGAGTCCGAGCTCGAGCGCTATGCGATCACCTATGCCCGCACCGGTTTCCGAACCTCGCTGAACTGGTATCGCTGCATGGCGCGCACGTGGCAGCTTTCGGCGGCCTGGGCCGATTTGCCGGTCAAGGTCCCTGCCCTTTTCATCGGCGGCAAGGCCGACCCGACGCTGACTCAGCTTCAGCGCGGCGCCGACGCGATGAAATCGATCGTCCCAGAGCTCCGCGACGTCGTCATGGTCGAAGCGGGCCACTGGGTTCAGCAGGAGGATCCCGAGGCCGTGAGCCAGGGGCTGATAAGGTTCCTGAAGGGGCTCTAGCCCGAACTTTGCCCATTTTTCCAGCTAAGTGGCTGAGAGGTTTGGATATCGGCTTGTACTTGTAGTCATAAGATTGGTAAGAATGCGCTTGACAGGCATGACGGCTGATGATTCAAGCTGCACATGTACGTCGCGATCGTAC
>DATGMP010000128.1:0-29782 GCA_035293565.1 Alphaproteobacteria bacterium
AGCCGGAGAGGCTCTATCGCCATGTCGGCCGCAGCCGCCCGGGGGACGTCGGCTTCTCGATAAGCCCTGGTATCGGCGTGCGAATTCCCGCGATCGCGGGGCAGGCGCAACTGGCCTCTCGTCAAGCCGGGTTCGCCGAACTCTGCCGGCGGCTCGTCATGGATACCTATGCGCCCGCGGCCGTCTTGATCAACGACAAGCACGAATGCCTATATTCCCTGGGGCCGACAGATCGCTATCTGAGCGTGGCGCCTGGGCATCCCACCCACGATCTGCTCGCGATGGCGCGTCGCGGCGTCCGCACGAAGCTCAGATCGGCGATCCAGTTGGCCGCCCAAGAGAACGGCCGTGTCGTCGTGCCCGGCGGCCGGATCGATCAGAACGGCGGCGCCGGGAGGTTCAGCGTCGCCGTGCAGCCGGTTCCGAGCGATGGCGAGGCGTTGTGGCTTGTCTGCTTCATCGACGAACCGAAGCAGGCGCGCGGAGAAGATCTGCCCGGAGCCGCGAAGGACAGACCCCGGATCGCCGAGCTCGAACGGGAGCTCGAAGCGACGCGATTGGAGCTCCATGGCGCGATCCACAATCTCGAGATATCGACCGAAGAGCAGAAGGCCATCAACGAAGAAGCGTTGTCCGTCAACGAGGAATGCCAATCCACGAACGAGGAGCTGCTGACGTCGAAGGAGGAATTGCAGTCGCTCAACGAGGAGCTTACGGCCCTCAACAGCCAGCTCCAGGAAACGCTGGAGCGTCAGCGCACGACCTCCAATGATCTCCAGAACGTCCTGTACAGCACAGACGTTGCGACGCTCTTTCTGGACGCCGATCTCAACATCCGCTTCTTCACGCCGGCCACCAAGGCGCTCTTCAACGTCATTCCCGGAGACATCGGGCGACCGCTCGCGGACCTCAGCTCGCTGGCCGCGGACGCCACTCTCCTGGCCGATGCGCAAACGGTGCTACGGGACCCGGCGCCGATCGAGCGGGAGATCGAGGCGAGAAACGGTGACTGGTTCATCCGTCGCATCTTGCCTTACCGCGCTCAGGGCAACGGGGTCGAGGGCGTCGTGATTACCTTCACCGACGTCACCGAGCGAAGGCGCGTTGCGGATGCGCTGGAAGAAGCCAAGCGGCAAGCGGACTTGGCCAATGTCGCGAAGTCGCGCTTTCTAGCCGCCGCGAGCCACGATCTCCGGCAGCCGCTTCAGACGCTTGCCCTGATTCAAGGTTTGCTGGCGAAAACCATGGTGGGGGAGAAAGCCCAGAACCTCATCATGCGCCTCGACGAGACGCTGGGCGCCATGTCGGGAATGCTGAACGCGCTGCTCGACATAAATCAGCTGGAGGTCGGGACGGTCTGCCCTGAGACCGTCGTCTTCCCGATCCAAGATTTGCTGGATCGGATGCGGGACGAGTTCGCCTATCACGCACAAGCAAAAGGGCTGAGCCTGCGCGTGGTGTCGTCCGGCCTTTCGATCTCCAGCGATCCGCGCTTGCTCGAGCAGATGCTCCGTAATCTGCTTTCCAACGCGTTGAAGTACACGCCTCACGGAAAGGTGCTGCTCGGATGCCGCAGGCACAAAGGCAATTTGACGATCGAGATTTGGGACACCGGGATCGGGATCCCAGGCGGGGAGATCGAAGCGATTTTCGAGGAATACCGCCAGCTCGACAATGCCGCGCGCGAGCGAAGCCGCGGCCTGGGCCTTGGGCTTTCCATCGTCAAACGCCTCGGAGAACTGCTGGGTCATCGCGTGGCCGTCCGGTCGCATCCCGGCAAAGGCTCGGTATTTTCGGTAGAGGTCGGGCTTTCGCAGTCCGAAGCGCCGTCGGAGCACCGCGCCCCGGATGACGGGATAGTCGCCCCGGTTCACCATGCCAGGTCGATCCTGATCGTCGAGGACGATCCCGAGGTCTCGGAACTTCTCGAACTGCTTCTGAGAAACGAGGGTCACCGCGTACGAAGGGCCAGGGACGGGACCGCGGCGCTGGAGTTGGTGACCGGCGGAACGATCCGGCCCGACGTCATCCTCGCGGACTACAATCTGCCGAACGGAATGGACGGCCTCGAGCTCGGAACGAAGATTCGGCAGGTTCTTCATCACCAGATCCCGGTCATCATCCTGACCGGCGACATCTCGACCGAGACCTTGCGAGAAATTTCCGGCCACGATTGCGTGCGCTTGAACAAACCGGTGAAGGCGGACGAGCTGACGCGCATCATCTCCCTTCTGCCGGTGGCCGATTCCGCGCCGCATACGCGTACCCCAAGCTCGACCGAAGCGACCAAGGACTTAGCGTCTCCGGTCGTGTTCGTCGTCGACGATGACAGCCATGTGCGCGACGGGCTCAGGGCCATCCTCGAGGCAGAAGGCCGAACGGTCGAGGATTACGGATCCTGCGAGGCATTTCTCGAGGCCTACCGGCCCGGCCGCGAAGCATGCCTGCTGGTCGACGCCTACTTGCCCGGAATGAACGGGCTCGAACTGCTGCAACGGCTCCACGATGCGGGGCATCGCCTGCCGGCCATCATGATCACCGGCAATAGCGACGTGCCGATGGCGGTTCAGGCCATGAAGGCGGGCGCCTCGGACTTCATCGAAAAGCCGATCGGCCGCCGCGAGCTCGTCGCCGCCGTGAACAGCGCGCTGGAACACGCGCGGGATTCGAGCAAGCTGTCGGCCTGGCGAGAAACCGCGGCAACCCACATCGCGGGACTCAGCCCACGGCAGCGCGAGATCATGGAACTCGTCCTCGCCGGACATCCCAGCAAGAATATCGCCGCGGATCTCGGAATCAGCCAGCGCACGGTCGAAAATCACCGTGCCGCAATCATGAGGAAAACAGGCTCGAAGTCTCTCCCCGCGCTGGCTCGATTGGCGCTCGCGGCGAGCTCCGCTTCCAGCATCGATCCGCTCGGCAGCTAGTCGTTAGGCTCTGCCGACGCAGCGATCATCCGAGTCCGCTTTTGAAACATGCGAAGCAGGCCTTCGACGCTGCCCTCGTTGTGGAGCAGAGATGAAACCTCGTCACGGTAAGAAGCCGCGACGCTGACGCCTTGTATCACCATGTCGACGATCTTGGGACCGCTCGGTTCCCGACGCACACGCCAAGCCAGGCTCAGCGGCTCCGACCGCTTATCGGTAGTCTCAATCTGACTGAGCACGATGGTATCGGACTCGCTGTCCGGATGTTGATCGGTCACAGTGAGACGCGCCCCGGAATAACGTTGGAAATGCCGAACATACGCGTCGATGAGGTTGGCCTCGAAGAGGTGCTGAAACCGCTCGCGCTCCGCCGGGCTTGCCAAATACCAGATGCGTCCGAGAGCAAACCGGCCGATCTGAGATAAATCGCAATCCTCCTCGAACAAATCGTGCAGACGCACGCGTTCCGCGTCGCTGGGAAGCCGATCGACGATCAATTGCCCTAGAATCCGGTTTCCAAACTCCTGCACGAGGTGCGTTGGATCAGCGAGCTCCCCCGCCTGCGCGGTCGAATTCGGCGAGACCGCAAGGCCGACTGCTATAAGAGCGGCCATGCCAATTGTCCGATAGGCCGGGATTCCAACTTCCGGCGTTGCGCAGTTTTTCGCGAACATGTTGGCACCGTCTTCCGTTGGTAAGGGCATAGCGCCACGGCTCGCGTGAGAGCACCGATCGGATCGGTCGGCGGAGCCACGACCGATCTCGTAAGCTCCCCTAGAACAGAGGGTAGGGTAGGAAGGGCGGATGCCGCTGGGTAGGCTCGGAATCTACCTATCCGCTTGCCCCAATTTCCGCGACGAGCCTGATCTCCGAATCACCGATCGCACGCGCTCCGCGGCAAAATCATATTTCGGATTCACCACGGCCAGTGAGTAGTTTCCGTGGCTCCCGCGCTGCCTCCGCCTTCGGTTATGCTGGACTTTGTTGTTGCTCGTTACGAGAGAATCGGACGTCCCGAACGGCCGGTTCCTGGAGATGAATGCCATGCAAATTTCTACCTTGATTGCGCCGCCGCCCCCTGCCCTCGCCGATCCTGCTCGCGCTCGTGAAGCCTTCGATAGGCAGCTCGTTGCGATATTACCCAAGCTTCGAGCCTTCGCATGGAAGCTCACCAGCAGTGACGACAAATCGGACGATCTCGTTCAGGAGACGGTTTTCCGCGCGCTACGCGCCTACCGGAGCTTCCAGGCGGGGACCAACATGAGGGCTTGGGCCTTCACAATTCTCCGGAACCTTCGGATGAACGAGTTCCGCCAGCGGCGCTTGGAGGAGCTGACCGATGAAATCATCCTGCGCAGTCCTCTCAAGGGGAATCAGGAAGACAGCCTTGAATTGAGTGAAACCTTCGCTGCTATGGAGCAACTGAAGCCAACCCATCGTGACGTGCTCATGCTGGTGCGTGTGCAAGGTCATGATTATCAGCACGCGGCCGAGTTCATGGCTTGTGCGATCGGTACGATCAAGAGCCGCGTCAATCGCGCCGATGAGGCTCTTCGAGAGAAGACAGGTCGCTGGCCGGCAGAGTGAAGCTTCGGGGCGGAAATTTCTATCTATCTGATATAGACCAACGATCGACTCTAAAGTATATTTTTAATACTTTGGAACAAGCGCAAACAACTTTTGTTTCAGTGATGTCGGTACAATTTCGTAACCAAATATAAACAGAGGCGACCCATGTTCAATAGAATTGATAAGATCGCGCCTGCCGTCACGGCTGCGCTGGCATTCGGCGCATTCACGCTTGGCGGCACGTTCCCGGCCGCCGCGCAGGACATCAACAAGACTTCGATCGCTCAGGACCATCGGCCGACAGACGCGACCGCCCAGCGGCCCGTCGATCGCACCGAAGCCCGCATCGCCGAACTTCGTGCGAAGCTTCACGTCACAACGCAGCAGGGTCCGCAGTGGGACGCCTTTGTCGGGGCGGAGCGGGACAGTGCAAAAGAAATGAGCGAGCTGATCGAACGACGGGAGAGAGACGC
This sequence comes from Alphaproteobacteria bacterium, assembly GCA_035293565.1. Taxonomy (GTDB): domain Bacteria; phylum Pseudomonadota; class Alphaproteobacteria; order BOG-932; family Roseiterribacteraceae; genus DATGMP01. Next base: position 4,970 of record DATGMP010000128.1, read on the forward strand.
CAAGGGCATGAACGCGGTTGACGATTTCCGTTCCTACGGAAAGATTGCGGAGGCTCATGCGGACGGTCTGAAGAAAATCATCCCGGCGTTCGAGGCGCTCTACGACAGCTTGTCGGATGATCAGAAGAAGGCAGCTGACACGATGTTCCGGAACCCCGGCGGGCGGACGTCATGAGGACCGGATCGCGACGCGCGAGTCCCCGCGCGCTCTTGGCGGTGCTGGCGCTAACCGCTTTGGCGGGCAGCTTCACCGCGGCAGACGCGCGAGCCGACGATCACGACAGGGGCCGTCAGGTTCAAGAGCGGCATGACGACGGCCGAAGGGAGCAGATCCAGCACCAACGGCAATGGCGCGATCATGACCGCGTCTACTACGGTGGACGCTATTATGTCGACCCGCCGCCAGCCGTCATCTATGCACCGCCGCCGGAGCCGTTCGGCCTCAATTTGATGTTCAATCTCGGCAGATAACGCGCCGTACAACCGATCGCCGGCGGACGCGAGCGGCATTATTGGGGTCAGGTAACTTTGGGGCAGGCTGCGAATGGCGTCTGCAGGCTTGGTAGGTTAGCTCGGCTTTGGCGCAAAACGTCCGGGCCGATGGATTCTGATGCTGCGGATCAGTGATGACGCTGAGCGATAAGATCTCGAGCGACGGAATTGCTCTCGCGGTCAGCGATCGCGTCGACATACCAGATGAACAGAATGCGGACCCGGCCGCGGAGGTAGCGGAAGAACAGCCGAGGATGCCGCTCCCGTCCGATCCGAAGACGATCTTTTTGGGCGGCCTGTTCATCCTTGTCGCCTTGACCGCGCTGCAGGCCGCAAGCGCGATCATCCTGCCGGTCATTCTCGCCTTCATTCTTAAGCTCCTGCTGCAGCCTTTTGTCCGACTCCTCGAGCGGCTGCGGGTGCCGCAGGCGGCGGGAGCATTGCTCATCATCATGCTGGTCGTCGGCGGCCTGGTTGGGCTTGGCACCGCTCTTTCGGGGCCGGCAGAAACCTGGGCTGCAAGGCTGCCTGCCGGGATTCCGCGCTTGGGGGAGCATCTAAGGTTCTTGAGAACGCCGTTCGAAGTTCTGCAACGGACGTTGCACCAAGCCGAGCAGGTTGCGACGGGGCCTGCGCCGAGCAACAGAACGGACGCGCTGCAGGGCGGCTTTACCGACACTATCATTGGTGACGTGCGCGCTTTGGTTGGCGGACTGTTCACCACGATGCTCGTGCTCTTTTTCTTGTTGGTTTCCGGCGATACATTTTTGCGCCGAGTCGTCGAAATCTTGCCCAGATTCCGTGACAAGCGACAAGCAGTCGACATCTCGCAGCAAATCGAGCACGACATTTCGGGCTACTTGCTTACGATCACAACGATGAACGCGGCCGTCGGGTCCGCGACGGCCGTGGCGATGCACGTCTCCGGTCTTGGCGACCCTGTGCTTTGGGGCGCCGTCGCCTTCCTTCTAAACTATGTCCCGATTCTCGGTCCGTTGACCGGTATGGGGATTTTCTTTCTCGCAGGGTTGTTGACCTTCGACTCTCTATGGCACGCGATGCTGCCGGTAGGCTTATACGTTGTCATTCACCTGATAGAGGGCGAGATAGTCACACCGATGCTGGTTGCCCGCAGGTTCACGCTCAATCCTGTAGTGGTCATTCTTTCGCTCATCTTCTGGTTTTGGATGTGGGGTGTCCCCGGCGCGATCTTATCGGTGCCAATGTTGGCGATTGCGAAGATCGTTTGCGACAGAATCCGCCCTCTCATGGCCCTCGGCCATTTCTTGGAGGGATAGAATTTCTCTGTGACATCTTCTATTGGTCGCGACCGATACCATATATCTATGGTCGTCCGGACGAAATCGTCATGTCATTTATTGTTCAATTCGGTCCACCGCACTTTCGGCCTTTGCCGAAATGGTTCGCGGCGTGGATCGCGCTCAGCATCCTTTGGACGGGAATCGTTGGCGCCGCGCTCTGCCACAAAGCCATGGTCCAGGCGCGCGCTGCGATGGAAGTCGAGCGCGCGCTCGACGGCTGCTCGGACTGCGTACTGACAGCGGGACAGGATTGGCGCTCGATCGCCAAAACGTACCTGCGGTTCGGTCGCGCGCCAATATTCGAGATCACCGCAGTTCCGCCCGCGGGCATTTTCGTAATTGGCGGGCTGGTCGTTTTAGTTTTGCGGAACGGGCGGCGCTTTGCCGGCGCGGACCATCATCCACTGTGAGCCTGAACGACGGAGCAGGAAGCCCGCCATCTTCGATTTTGGAGCGTTTACGACTGTATCATGAATCGCGCCGCCTTGCTTCTTTTGGTTACGCTCGGCTTGGTCCACGCCTCCGGTTCAGTCCTCGCGGCCCAGGAACCCGCAGCGATCGGCTTCTGGCTGAACCAGGCTCAGGGTTGGGTTGTCGAAACCAAGCTCTGCAGCAGCGGACTCTGCGGTTATCTGGTTGGTTTTCGGAAAAACAACATACCCGGCCACGTGGCAAGGGATCGAAAGAACCCCGACCCCAAAGAACGCGACAAACCTTTGTGCGGTCTCATGCTGCTGGGGAGCTTCAGGCCGTCAAAGAGCGAAGACGGAAAATGGGAAGACGGTTGGGTCTATGATCCCCAGAACGGCTCGACCTACACAGGGAATGCGGAAATGATCGACATCAATACGATCAAGCTCCGAGGTTACGTCATGATTCCTCTGTTCGGTCGGACGCTCACCCTGACCCGAGAGACCGGCCCAATCAATCGATGTTCCGCCCCTGCCAAGGAATGACCTGCTGATTCAAAAGCTATTGTAAGCGGCCGGGGCACCGACGCGACGAAAGCCTGTTCGGGGTTCCGGGAATCGGCGGCACCGTGGCCAACGGCACGAAACTGTCCACCGCTGCGGATATACGACCACTGGTGCCCCTGGTCGGACTCGAACCAACACTCCTTTCGGAACTCGATTTTGAGTCGAGCGCGTCTACCAATTCCACCACAGGGGCACGCCGTGGGCGCGACAGATATACACGGCGCGCGGCACGGACGGCAACCTCGCGCTGGAATTCCAGACCGGGCTCGTATATGGGCCATGCCCCTCGCCCCGCGTACCGTCATCGCCGCCTTTCTGCTCCTTGGGATCGCCGTTATCGGCTATGTGTTGTTCGCCCAATATGTCCAAGGCTACCCGCCGTGCGAGCTCTGCCTGCGCGAGCGACTGCCCTGGTATGGGCTGCTGGTGGTCGCGCTCTGGGGCGTCATCCGGCCGTCCGGCGCCGTGCTCTGGCTGGTCGGATTTGCGCTGCTGGCGGCTGCCGGGTTGGGCGCGCACCATGCCGGCGTGGAGCTCCACTGGTGGCCGGGCCCCGAGGCTTGTACCGGAACGAGCGGCGCCAACACGGTCGACGAGTTGCGCCGGATGCTGCAGGCCGCGCCGGTCGTGCGTTGCGATGAGATCGACTGGACCTTCCTCGGCCTCTCGATGGCCGACTATAATTTCCTCGTGTCCGCGGCCGCCGCCATCCTGGCGTTGACCGCGGCCTGGAAGCTCGGAGGTCGCCGACGCCATGGCTGAGAAGCACCCACGCCGTCCCCTGCCCGGCGAGCCCGCGGGCCAGGCGCTGGTCGAGCGCGTGCTTCGCGTCGACCATGCCGGCGAGTACGGCGCCAAGCGGATCTATGACGGGCAGCTCGCGGTGCTGCGCAACAGCGAGGACGCCGCGGCCATCCGCGAGATGGCCGACACCGAGGCCGAGCATCTCGCCTGGTTCGACCGGGCGCTCAATGAAACAGGCGCGAGACCGACCGTTCTCCATCCGATCTGGCATGTCGCAGGCTACGCCCTAGGCGCAGCCACCGCGATGATGGGGCCGGCCGCCGCGATGGCTTGCACCGTCGCCGTCGAGGAGGCGATCGACGAGCATTACCAGCGGCAGGAGGCCGCGCTCGGCGCCAATGAGCAAAACCTCAAGAGCGCAATCAAGCGCTTTCATGCCGAGGAGCTTCGCCACCGCGACACCGCGCTCGCCCATGGCGCCGAAAACGCGCCCGGCTATCGGGTCATGAAGCACGCGATCAAGACGGGCTGCCGCGCCGCGATCTGGCTGTCGGAACGGCTTTAGGTCTCCAGCTCGCTGTCCCAATAGAGGAAGTCTCGCCAGCTCTCATGCAGGAAGCCAGGCGGGAACAGGCGGCCATTCTCTTGGAGCTGGTAAGCCGTGGGCTGGAACGGTTCGGTCAGCGGATGCATGCCGCACTCGCGGGGCGTGTGGCTGCCCTTGGTCAAATTGCACGCCGAGCAGGCTGTGACCACGTTCGTCCAGGTCGTCCGGCCGCCGCGCGAACGCGGGATCACATGGTCGAACGTCAGCTCATGGGTCGGAAAGCCGGTGCCGCAATATTGGCAACAGAAGCGGTCGCGCAGGAAGACGTTGAACCGCGTGAAGGCCGGCCGGCGGGCCGAGGCGACATATTCCTTGAGCGCAATGACGCTCGGCAGCCGCATCTCGAAGCTGGGCGACCGGACCACGTGATCGTAATGGGAAACAATATTCACGCGCTCTAGGAATACGGCTTTGATTGTTTCCTGCCATGACCAAAGTGATAGCGGAAAATAACTCAAAGGTCTGAAATCGGCATTCAGAACCAGTGCCGGACAACTCTCGAGTGGTGGAGTCAAATCCACATCCTCGCCCTAGGGCGAGACCCGCCGACTTCGAGCGGACGGCGGAAAATCTCGCCATAACTTCGAACGCGCCACTCACATAGGCGATTCGTCATACAAACACAATTGCGCAGTTTTACGGGCCGGCAAGATGACGCGCCAGGAACCGCGCCGCCCGCGCGGCGCCTTCATGGTCAATGCCGTGCCCCAGCCTCGGCCGCTCGACCGTCTCGACGGGAAAACCTGCCGCCTCCAACGCCGCCTTGGTTTCCGCCATATAGGCGAACCGGATGACCCGATCCTCGGTCCCATGGACGAGCAGGATGGGGGGCCGCTGCGCGTCCGACGCGAGCCGGCAGGTCGGATCGGCCAGCATACCGGAAAAAATCACGATCGCCCGTGCTGAATCCGCCCGCCGGAGGGCTCTGTCCAGCGCCATGACGGCCCCTTGGGAAAAACCGACAAGCGCCAATCGGTCTGGCCCGAGATTGCGTTCGGAAAGCGCCGCCGCGACGAAATCGTCCAGGATAGAGGCGGCCTGATGCAAGGCCGCCTCTATCGCGCGCGGCTCAATGCTCGAGATCGGAAACCATTGATAGCCGCCGCCATTGGGACTGGATTCCGGCGCGTTTGGCGCAACGAATTCAGCATGCGGCAGGTCGCGAGCGAAAACCGGCGCCAGCGAGCGGATGAGATCGGCCCCGTCCGAACCGTAGCCATGCAGAAAAATGACCAGCCGGTCCGGCAGTCCTCCAGCCTCGGGAGGGCGGGTGGGGCCGGAGAGACGCGAGGGCATCGCCTGTCAGGAAAGACCGAAGTGACGCGCTAGGAAAACAGCGGCCCGTTCGGCGCCTTCGCCGTCGATGCCGTGGCCGAGCCCCGGCCGGGCCATTGTTTCGACCGGGAAGCCGGCCCGCGCCAGAACGGTCTCGGCGCCGGCCAGGCTTGCGAAAGGCACGACCGGGTCGGCAGTGCCGTGGATCAGCAGGATTGGCGGACGGGCTTCGGACGCAATCGGACCATCCACCGCGCTCGCCACCATGCCGGAAAAGCCCACGATCGCGCGCTGACCTTCCGGTCGCCGCAGCGCCCGATCGAGCGCCATCATCGTACCCTGCGAGAAACCGACGAGCGCCAGCCGGTCAGGCCCAAGGCCGCGGTTCGCCAATGCGTCATCGATGAAGCCATCCAGCACCGGCGCCGCCTCCCGGACGCCTGCCGCCATCGACACCGGATCGATCTCCCGAAGCCCGAACCATTGATAACCGAAACCCATCTCGCAGCGCGCGGGCGCATTCGGCGCGACGAACTCGGCAGTCGGCAACGCCTGGGCGAAAAGGGGGGCCAAACTGATCAGATCGGCTCCGTCGGCGCCGTAGCCATGCAGCAGCACCACCAGCCGGTCGGGACGGTTGCCGCTCGCGGGAAGATGGGAGGGACCGGAAAGCGATTGGCGCATCCCCGACCTTGTGGTCGCGCCGGGAGGACTGTCAACAGCGGGCGCTTGGCCGCAGGCCGTGTTTGGCCCATCTCTTCAAGATGATCGTCACACGCTTCGCGCCCAGCCCGACCGGGTTTCTCCATCTGGGCCACGCCTATTCCGCCCTTTTTGCCCATCGTGCGGCGCGCGGGGCCGGTGGGCGCTTCATGCTCCGCATCGAAGACATCGATCAGGCGCGGTGCCGCCCGGAATTCGATGCGGCGATCATCGAGGATCTCGCCTGGCTCGGGCTGGATTGGGATGGCGCCGTGCGCCGCCAGTCCATGCATTTCGACGACTATCGCGCGGCGCTGGCGCAGCTGGATGAGCGCGGCGTCACTTATCCGTGCTTCTGCTCTCGCAAGGAGATCGCGGCCGAGATCGCTCGCGCCGACGCCGCGCCTCACGGCGCGTCGAGTGCAATCTATCCGGGGACCTGCCGCGCGCTCGACGAAGCGGAACGCCGCAACCGGATCGATTCCGGATCACCTTACGCGATCCGGCTCGATGTCGAAAAAGCGATGCGGATAGCAGGCCGGCTCACCTGGCATGACCGCGACGCCGGCATGGTCGCCGCCGATCCCGCGATCGAGGGCGATGTCGTGCTGGCGCGGCGCGACGCGCCGGTGTCGTACCACCTCGCCGTCACGGTCGACGATCACCTCCAGGGCGTGACGCTGGTGACCCGTGGGATCGACCTGTTTCGAGCCACGCATATCCATCGCCTTCTGCAGGCGGTCTTGGGGTATGAGACACCGGATTATCACCATCATCCGTTGCACACCAATGCAGCGGGCGAGCGCCTCTCGAAACGCGACGGCGCGCTCGCTGTTCGAGCATTGCGGGACGCCGGGAAAAGTCCTGACCAGATCAGGGCGATGGCCGGCTGGTGCTAATGCCTTAGCCCTCTCGCCAATGCGGTGTAATCGGGCTCGTTCTCCGGCGTCAGGATCCCGTGTCGAATGAAGAAGTCGATCAAGACCAGATTGACGTTGAATTTGAAATCGTCCGTTCCGCGCACGGTGTCCAGAACCCGAGCGATGGACCACAGCTCGAACCGTTCGACCTCGCCGTCGAAAGGCGCTGGGATCACGCCCTGCGGCATCTCGAGGTCGTGGACGAAGAGGATGTCGTTGCGCAGGCCCTCATTGGACGTGAAGCGATAGCTGACCACGCCCGTCGGACGGGCTCGCGCGGCCTGTCCGGCGTCGAGACCCGCCTCTTCCTGCCCTTCCTTGACCAAAGTCTCCTCGACCGAAAGACCACTCGGGATCCCGCCGGCGATCAGATGATCGAGCTTGCCGGGCGCCACCCGCCGGTCGCGCGCGCGCCGCCCGACCCAGAGATGCAAGCCGGCTTCCGTGCGCAGCAGGCCGTTGACATGGACGCCATAGGCAGGAAGGCCCAACGCCGGCAAGCCGGCGCGGTCGATTTCTGCGATGGGCGGCGTGCCCCAGCGCCGGTGCACGGGGGTCATCTCGCCCTTGAGGCCGGCCATCAGCCCGGCTTCGATCAGGGAATCCACGATTTCGGCGAGTCGATTGCTGACGGTGAGAAATCCGCCCCCCAGAATGCCGACGCCATCGCCGACGGCATGCGCCAATCCCTTGCCGAGCAGATGCTTCGCGGCCTCCGGCGTTACATGGCCGATCGGGTCGCCGGAGATCGCGAAAGGGCGGTAGGCCGTGGGATCGAAGCGATTGCATGCTTCGACGTGACGGAGCAATCTTCCTGTGCTCATCGTCGGCTTCCGGCGCCGGGCAGGCACCCTCTGCAGCGCTGGTTAACCAGGACGATGTTCAACATCCTTCTTATCCTCATGCTCGCCTTCGCGTTCGCCACTGTGGGCGTGTTGTTCACGGGAATCGTCAGCATGTTCCGCGGCGGCGAATTCAACCGCCGCTATGGTAATAAATTGATGCGCGCCCGCGTCATTCTTCAAGGGATAACCTTGGTCCTGCTGGCGCTGCTGTTTTTTGTGCGCTAGCAAACGGCGCTTGGACCCGTGCGTTAACGGGCCGGCGCCAGGACGTAGCTTTCGATCCGGTCTTCGCCAATCTGTCGGCTGTCCACGAGGCGGAAGCCCGGAGCGTCCGCGATTGTCTCCAATCCGAGCCCGGCGACAGCCGGAATCGCATCGCCGCCCAATACGATTCCGCTGCGGAAGATAACGAGCGCATCGACCAGCTTCTCATCGATGAACGACGCGGCGAGACGGCCGCCGCCCTCGACCAGAAGGCGCGTCAACCCGCGCTCGGCGAACGCCGTCAACGCGGCAGCGATGGAGAGGCGGCCGGTTTCCCGGGCGGCCACGGGAATAATCTCGACGCCGAGCGATTGAAAAGTCTCAATCCGCTCGGCGGGAAGCAAATCCATCATGGCTTCGAGCGTGACGATCCAAGTCGGCACTTCGCGCGCCGTGGCGATCAGATCCAAGGTCAGCGGGAGCTGCAATCTCGTGTCGAACACGATCCTGATGGGCGGCCGGACCGGCATGCCGGGGAGCCGGCAGGTGAGGCTGGGGTCGTCGGTTACCGCTGTGCCGATGCCGACCGCTATCGCGTCGTGGCTGGCGCGGAGACCATGAGCGGCGGCGCGCGCCGGCTCTCCGGTTATCCAGTGACTGTCGCCGGTGTGGGCCGCGATGCGCCCATCGAGCGTGGTCGCGAGCTTCAGCGTGACCATCGGCTGCCCCGCCTCGGCACGAATGAGATAGCCGCGATTGATCGCCGCCGCCTGCTCGGCCAGCAGCCCGAGTTCAGCCGCGATCCCGGCCTTGCGCAATGTCGCGAGCCCCTGCCCCGCCACGCGCGGATCGGGATCGCCGATCGCGACCACCACCCGCGCGACGCCGGCGGCGATCAGAGCCTCGGCGCAAGGGCCCGTATGGCCATGATGGCTGCAGGGCTCGAGCGTCACGTAGGCCGTCGCTCCGCGCGCCGCCTTGCCCGCGCGGGCCAGCGCCTCGGTCTCCGCGTGAGGCCGTCCACCCGGCTGAGTCCAGCCGCGGCCGACGACGTGACCGTCCTTGACCAGCACGCAGCCGACCGCAGGATTAGGCCATACATTGCCGAGGCCGCGCCGGGCGAGGCCGAGCGCGGCCGCCATGAACCGGCGATCGGCTTCGGCGTTCACCACCGGCTCACTCCGCCTCGACGTTCATCTCGTCGAGAAATTCGTTGAAATCCGACGCCTCGCGGAAATTGCGATAAACCGAGGCGTAGCGGATATAGGCGATCTGATCGAGCTGACTGAGCGCGTGCATCGCCATCTCGCCAACCTGTTTGGAGGGAATTTCGGTCTCGCCCGAGCTCTCCAGCTGGCGGACGATCGAGTTCACGACCCGCTCCAGCCGCTCGGCCTCGACCGGCCGTTTGCGGAGCGCGATCCGCATCGAGCGCATCAGCTTCTCGCGGTCGAAAGGCTCGCGCTCGCCGCTGCTCTTGACGACCGTCAGCTCGCGCAGCTGCACCCGCTCGAAAGTGGTGAAGCGTGCCCCACAATTGCCGCAAACCCGGCGCCGGCGGATGGCCGCGTTGTCCTCGGTCGGACGCGAATCCTTCACCTGCGTGTCGTCATTGCCGCAAAAAGGGCATCGCATCGACCGATGACCTCAGAGGGTCGGATAGATCGGGAAGCGGCGGCAAAGGCCCCGCACCCGTTCCCGCACGCGACGCTCGACCTCGCCATTGTCGTCGGGACTGCGAGCGAGCCCCTCCAGGACTTCGAGGATCATCTCACCCACTTGCCGGAATTCCGCCTGGCCGAAGCCGCGCGTTGTCGCCGCGGGACTGCCCAAACGGATGCCCGAGGTGATGGTCGGCTTTTCGGGGTCGAAGGGAATGGCGTTTTTGTTGCAGGTCATTCCGGCCCGCTCGAGGCTCGCCTCCGCCGCCTTGCCCGTCACCTTCTTGGGCCTGAGGTCGACGAGCATCAGGTGGCAATCCGTGCCTTTTGACACGATTTCGAGGCCGCCCGCCTCCAGCGTCGCGGCGAGCTGTCGGGCATTGTCGAGCACCGCCTTGGCGTAGACCTTGAACTCGCCCGTCAACGCCTCGCCGAAGGCGACGGCCTTGGCGGCGATGATGTGCATCAGCGGGCCACCCTGGAGGCCCGGGAAGGTCGCCGAGTTGACCTTCTTGCCGATCGCCTCGTCGTTTGACAGGACCAAGCCGCCGCGCGGACCGCGCAGCGTCTTGTGCGTGGTGGAAGTGACGACATGGGCATGCGGCAGCGGGGTGGGATAGAGACCGGCGGCTACGAGCCCAGCGTAGTGGGCCATATCGACCATCAGATAGGCGCCGACCTCGTCGGCGATTTTGCGGAAACGGGCGAAATCGATCGCACGCGCATAGGCCGAGCCCCCGGCGATGACGATCGAGGGCTTATGCTGGCGAGCGAGCGCCCCGACCTCGTCATAGTCGATCAGGCCATCTTGTCGACGGATGCCGTACTGCACCGCGTTGAACCATTTGCCAGACAGGTTGGGCGCCGCCCCGTGTGTCAGGTGGCCGCCGGCATCCAGCGACATGCCGAGAATCGTGTCACCCGGTTTGGCGAGCGCCAGCATTACCGTCTGGTTGGCCTGGCTGCCGGAGTGGGGCTGCACGTTCGCGTAAGCGCAGCCGAACAGCTTCTTGGCGCGGTCGATTGCCAGCTGCTCGGCGATGTCTACGAACTCACAGCCGCCATAATAGCGCTTGCCCGGATAGCCTTCGGCATATTTGTTGGTCATCAGCGAGCCCTGGGCCTCCAGCACCGCCAGGGAGACGATGTTCTCGGAGGCGATGAGCTCGATCTGGTCCTGCTCGCGCCGAAGCTCGCCCGTGATCGCCCGGGCAATGTCGGGATCGGCTTCCGCGAGTCCGGTCGTGAAGAAGCCGGAGCCGACGCCGGGGCTGGACAGATTGGCGTGAGTCATGGCGATTCCCTGGAAATGCGCGCGCCCGCGAGACTTAGCGGGCGCAACGCCGGGAACCTACCACTGCTTGGGTCGTTAGGCGAGTCGGCGGATCAGATTGCAGAAAAGATCAGTGCTTCGGCCTGCCGGCAACGGCGTCACGCTCGATCGCACGCGCAAGCTTGGCCAGAACCAGCTGGCGGAGGGTCGATTCGGGGGTCGAGGCAGGAGCCTGCAGCGACACCTCGATCAGGCTCACCGAATCGGCGGCCGTCACCTTCACCGCCTGGCCGTAGCGGCGGATTTCGATAATTGCGGGGCGCTGGTCGGTCATGCCCCGCGACCCGTCACGCGGCGGTCAGCGCCATCAGGTGCGGCTCGGTCTGAAGCGACCAGAACCGCTCCAGCTTGTGCATGGTCTCGCCGAGCTTGGTGAGGTCGGCCTGGGTCAGCCCCGCGCGCTCGAGCTGCTTGGCATGGCGCTCGAACAGCTCGTCCAGGTGCTTCTTAAGTTTGCCGCCCTTTTCGGAGACCTTGACCCGCACCGAGCGGCGATCGTGCAGGGAGCGCTCCTGGACCAGATAGCCGTTCTCGACCATCTTTTTCAGGTTATAGGAGACGTTGGAGCCGAGGTAATAACCGCGGAGCGTCAGCTCGCCAACGGTCAGATGGTCGGCTCCGATATTGTAGAGAATCAAAGCCTGAACGTTGTTGATGTCCTCGATACCCAGGCGATCGAGCTCGATCTTCAGCACGTCGAGGGACTGTCGGTGCAGCCGCTCGATAATATGGATGGTCTCGTAATATGCTGACACGACATCGCTCCTGATGAGGGATCATCGGGCGACGAGAATGGCGGGTATGATTTAACGAAGGCTGAAATATCGGATGTTTTCAGCAAAAATTAGGGCCTTTTCCAGCGTTCAAATCTTAACGGAGTGGCTATGACCGGCTTTCCACAGGTACGGATGCGCCGCAATCGTCGGACCGATTGGATCAGGCGCCTCGTCGCCGAAAACCGCGTCGGGCCGGCCGACCTGATCCTGCCCGTCATCCTCATCGAGGGCGACAACCGGCGGGAGCCAATCGAGACCATGCCGGGCGTCGCGAGACTGACGATCGACCTTGCGACCGAGGTCGCGGCCCAAGCGGCCGAACTCGGCATTCCGGCCGTGGCTCTTTTTCCGGCCGTCGCGCCCGAGCTCAAATCGGCGGACGGCGCCGAAGCGCTCAAATCCGACAATCTGGTCGGCCGCGCCACGCGGCGGATCAAAAGCCAGGTGCCCGCGATCGGCCTCATCGCCGACGCGGCGCTAGACCCCTACACGACCCACGGCCATGACGGGCTTCTGGTCGACGGCGAGATCGTGAACGACGCCACGGTCGCGGCGCTATGCCGCCAGGCCTTGGCCGAGGCCGAGGCCGGAATCGATGTCGTGGCGCCGTCGGACATGATGGACGGCCGGGTGGGCGCCATCCGGCGGGCCCTGGACGAGGCCGGGCACACCCATGTCCAGATCCTCTCCTACGCGGCCAAATACGCCTCGGTCTTTTACGGGCCCTTCCGTGACGCGCTTTCGACCCGCGGCCTGCTCAAGGGCGACAAGCGGACCTACCAGATGGACGTCGCCAATAGTGACGAAGCGCTGCGTGAAATCGGCCTCGATATCGACGAAGGCGCCGACATGGTGATGGTGAAGCCCGGCCTGCCCTATCTCGATATCATTCGCCGCGCCAAGGACCGGTTCGGCGTGCCGACCTTCGCCTATCATGTGAGCGGCGAGTACGCGATGCTCCGCTTCGCCGCCCAGGCCGGCGCGATGGAATACGAGCCCGCCCTGATGGAGACCCTCCTCTGCTTCAAGCGCGCCGGCGCCGACGCGGTGCTCACCTATGGCGCACTGGACGCGGCGAGAAGGCTGAAGGGGGGTAATCCTTAGTTGCGTATGATTGTGGTTCCGGAAGCTTAGGCGAGATCCAATCTCCAGCTTCAGAGATCCAGCGCCATCACCAGATCGTCATGCCAGCTCGAGCCGACCTGGAACTTGCGCTCGCCGATCGGGCGGAAGCCGAGGCGGCGGTAGAATGAAATGGCCGTACTGTTGCCGTTGTAGACGCCGAGCAACGCTCGGCGCTTGCCCTTCGCCTTGGCCCAATCGAGGCCGGTCTGCATGAGGGCGAAGCCGGTTCCGCCTCCTTGAAACCGATGCAAGAGGTAGATCCGCTTCACCTCGATATCCTCGGCCCGCAATGCGACGGGAAGGTCCGGCGCATCGAGCACGGCATAGCCGATCGCCGCTCGGCCCGGCTCAGCTTCGGCGATCCATAAGCCAGCCGCTGGCTTTTTCAACCACTCCGCATAAACCGCGGACGAATGCTGTCGAGCGCAATGGAGCAGAATGTCGTCGCCTGCGAGCACGCCGGCAAAGGCTTCGAGAAAGCTCGCCGCGCCGACCAGCGCGAGCCGCTCTTCATCGCCCGGGACCGCCGGGCGGATCCGGCCGCTCATGTGCGGGAAAGCCAGTCGCGGATGGCCGCGATCTGCGCGGCGGCGAACAGCGCCGGCGCATGCCCGCATTCGGGAAATTCGACCAATTCCGTATCGGGCTTGCGCCGAATCATTTCAACCGCCGTTTCGGATAGCAACAGGTCCGATAGGACACCACGAATGACCAGCACCGGACAAGCAATCCGATCCCACAACGGCCAAAGATCCGCATCACTCAGAGGCGGGGCAAAGGCGCGCGCGATCGCCGGGTCGTAGGCGAGGCGGAAGCCGCCATCCGGCTGGGACCGCGCAGACCAGAGCGCCAGATGGGCCCATTCGAGATCGGTGAGGGGGCCGAAAGGCGCGTGAACCCGGCGCAGATAGCCTTCCAGCTCATCCATGCTCTCGAACCACGGATCATTGCCGACATAGCCTCCGATGCGTTCCAATGCCGCCTTTGGTATGAACGGTCCGACATCATTCAGGATCAGCCGGCGGATCGGCGTGCCGGGCTGGGCGGCGAGCATTAGGCCGACGAGGCCGCCCATCGACGTGCCGAGCCAATCGACTCTCTCGACATCCAACCGGGCGATCAGCGCCGCCGCGTCGGCGAGATATTGCGGATAGCCGTAGAGTGCGCTGTCGGGCAAACGGTCGCTGCGGCCCCGCCCGACCACATCCGGACAAATGACGCGAAATCCATCCGCCAACGCGCCCGCGACGCCGTCGAAATCGCGTCCGTTCCGCGTGAGGCCATGCAGGGCAATCAGTGTCGGAGAGCCGAGGTGCGTCGACGGCCATTCCCAATAGGCATTGCGATGAAAACCGGCCTGGCTGAGCCCCAGGAAATGCCGTTCCGCCGGTTCGGTCGCGGTCATTCCGCCGCCGCGCTCACGATCGGCGCGTGCATCGGCAGGAACGGCGGATCGTCAACCGTGACGAACCGGTCCGCGTAGAAGCCGTTGAAACGGGTTCGGAAAGCCGAGGAATACGCGCCCCATTGGCCGATCTCGACCCAATCGCCTTCGGCGATGTCGCTCGGCAAGGAATAAGGGCCCTTCATCACATCTTCCGAATCACAGGTCGGCCCGAACAGCACGAAGGACTCGTTCTCGTCCGAGAGCTGCGCGCCGGGCCGGATCGCCCGCATCGGCGGCAGAAAGGCCGGATATTGAAAATCGGAGAGGCTGCCGAACAGGCCGTCATTCAGATAGAGCTGCCGACCGCGACGAAGCTCGACCTTGACCAGCAGCGACGCGCCCGAGGCGACCAGCGCACGTCCAGGCTCGCACCAGAGTTCACACCCCGCCGGTAGCTTCAGGGCCTCGTATCCCTGGCGGATCACGCCGAAATAGGTTTCGAGCGGCGGCGGCTCGACCGTGCTGTAGGAGGCCGGAAATCCACCGCCGACATCCACGACCGCGAGCGGCGCCGCAAACCGGCGCCGGACCGAACGAATGAGCTTCAGCGCGTCGGAATAAGCGCGCGGCTCCAGGCATTGCGAGCCGACATGAAAGCAGAGGCCCAGCTGCCAGCCGAGCTTGTCGGCAATGCGAAGCAGATCGGCCGCCGCTTCGACTCCGACTCCGAACTTGCCACCGAGGTCATAGACCGCGGCGCCATGGGCGGTCGCCAGCCGTACCACCAGCGTAACGTCCTTGGCGCCCCCGGTCTCGGTGCGAATCTTGTCGATCTCCGCCGGGTGATCCGCCACGAAATGGCGAATGCCATGATTGCGGTAGGCTATGGCGATGTCGCTGCGCCGCTTCACCGGATTCATGAAATAGCCGTGGCCAGGCGGATCGAGCGCCGAGATCTGGTCGATCTCCGGCAGGGACGCGACGTCGAAATCCACGATTCCCGCTTCGTGCAGAGGCCCTAGGAAAGCGGGCTCTGCGTTGCATTTGACCGCGTACAGCACGCGACCAGGGAAGCCGTCCAGAAATCGGCGAGCCGCCGCGCGAAGCGCATGGGGCCGCACACAGAAGACAGGTTGCTCGGGACGCAACGCCTCGACCACGGCCCGAATGTCGGCGAAATGCTGGGTTTGGACGGTCAAAGGGTCAGGCATCGAGACTCGGAGGTTCGACGATTCCCCAAACTCCTGGCGCGTGGTAAGGCCAATCCTGGGGGATATCAAGGAGAAGTTCCGATGCGCTGGATGCGCCGCCTATTCGTAGCCGTCGCCATCCTGGTTGCATTGGCGGTCGCCGTTCCGGCTGGAGTCCTGGGAGGTATCCTGGTCTGGCTCAAGCTATCGCCGCCAGCCATGGACAACACGGTGAAAATGCCCGGTCTGTCCGGCCCGGTTAACCTCGTTTGGGACGAAAACGCAGTCCCCCATATCTTTGCTCCATCGCTTCGCGACGCATACCGGGTTTTGGGCTGGGTGCATGCGCGTGACCGGCTCTGGCAGATGGAATCGAGTCGCAGGCTGGGCCAGGGACGGCTCGCCGAAATCATCGGGCCGCCCGGCGTCGCGTTCGATCGCGAAATGCGCGTGCTCGGCCTCTATCGACTGGCCGAACAGAACTACCAAACGCTCGATTCCGAAACCCGCGCCGATCTCGATGCCTATGCAGCCGGCGTGAACGCCTATCTCGCCCGACCGGCGGCCCCGCTCCCGGTTGAATTTCAGATTCTCGACGTGACGCCGGCGCCCTGGAAGCCTGCCGATACGCTCGTCTGGGGCCGCCTCATGTCGCTCCAGCTCAGTTCCAATTATCGCGAAGAGGCCGCGCGCGCGGAGCTGGTTAAGCAGGTCCCGGAATCAGTCTTCAAGGACTTCTTCCCTGATAGCCCCTACCCGGGCCCGACGACCTTGGCCGGCCTTGGCGGAATCGACTGGAAGCGCTTTGCCGGCGCGCTGCCGCCGGTGCTGGGCCCCGACCATGCATCGAATGAGTGGGCCGTCGACGGAACCCTCACCAAGAGCGGCAAACCCCTGCTCGCCAACGACCCGCATCTGGGGCTCGCCGCGCCAATCCTCTGGTATCTGGCGCGGATCGTGACGCCGGAGGGCAGTGTCGCGGGCGTCACCGTGCCGGGGGTGCCGTATCACCTGCTGGGCCACAACGATCATCTGGCCTGGGGCTTCACGACGACCGGGGGCGACGTGCAGGACCTCTTCGTCGAAGAGGTCGATCCGAAGGACCCCGACAAGTACCGCACGCCGGATGGCGAGGCCGCCTTCAAGACCCGCGACGAGACGATCAAGGTCCGCTTCGGTCAGGACATACACCTCGCGGTGCGCGAAAGCCGACACGGGCCGGTGATCTCCGACACCGACCCTGATCTCGCTGCCGCGGTCGGCCAAGGCAAGGCGGTGGCTCTCTCCTTCGTTGGCCTCGATCCCAAGGACACGACCACCGCAGCGGCGCGTGCCTTGAACCGTGCGCACGATGCGGTCGCCTTGCGCGCGGCGGCCAGGCTCTGGGAAACGCCGGAACAGAACCTCGTCTATGCCGATACCGAGGGGAATATCGGATTTGTGTCGGTCGGTCCGCTGCCGGTCCGCAAGCGCCCGACCGACGATTTTCCGGCACCCGGCTCCAGTGGCGAAGCCGATTGGACAGGTCTGACCGATTTCACCCAGCTTCCGCAGACCTTCGATCCGCCGACGCACATGCTCGTCAATGCCAACAACCGGGTCGTGCCGCCCGATTTTCCGACCTATATCGGCCGCCATTATGAGAGCCCGTTCCGCGCCCAGCGCATCCAGGAAATGCTGGACGGCCGAACCGGCCTGACGGCGGATGATTTCGCAAGGATGCAACTCGACACCAAGGCGGCCGATGGGAGCCTTTTGTTGCCGCGTCTATTGAAGGCGGAGCCGGCCAGCGCCGCCGGTCGCCAGGCGCTCGCCATGCTTTCAAAGTGGAACGCGTTCATGGATCGCGATCGACCGGAGCCCCTGATCTACACTGCCTGGGTTTACCGGCTGCAGGCCGCACTGGTCGAAGAGCGACTGGGGCCGACCGGTCATCGCGGCTACTACGATCCGATGCTGACGACACGCCTACTCGATGACGAGCCGGGCGGGACCGCCAAGACCGTCGCCTTGCTCTCCAGCACCCTCGATGACACGGTCGGCGCACTCGCCATGGCCTACGGCTCGAACCTGAACGCCTGGCGCTGGGGAAATGCGCATCGGGCAACGCTGACCTCGCAGCTCTTCGGCGACGTGCCGATACTCGGGCGCCTGTTCGACATCGGGCGGCCGACGCCGGGCGGGGACGAGACCGTCAACCGGGCGGGCATCGGCGCCAATGACGGCGTAACGTTCCCTGACCGGCACGGTCCGGGCTACCGCGGCGTCTTCGATCTATCCGATCTCGACAAGAGCCGCTTCATCATCGCCACAGGCGAGTCCGGCAACCCACTCTCTACCTATTACCGAACCTTCGTCCGTCGATGGCGGGACGGCGGATCGGTCACGCTGTCGGGAACCGCCGACGAGGTCGCCGCCCACGGAATCGGGCAGCAGAGATTCGTACCATGACGAGCGGCTGGCGGGCCGCCAAGGGGATGAGCCCGATCCACCACTCCTAACCGTTTTTTAAGCAAACTCGCGCGACGCTGGCGCCGCACCTCTTACGGGCGCTTGTGCGCCTACAACTTCGAGGCGAACGCGTGCTTACCATCATCGGGTCGCTGCTGGTCGTCGTCTGCGTGCTAGGCGGCTTCGCCGAATTGGGCGGCAACATCGCAGTCCTGTGGCAGCCGGCCGAGATCTCGATTATCGCCGGCGCGTCGATCGGCGCCTATATCGTCGCCAACCCTCGCCACGTGCTCCACGACACGACTCATTCCGTTTTGTCGCTCGTAAAGCCGGAGCGCTACGATCGCAACGCCTATCTTGAGCTCCTATCCTTGCTTTTCGCGGTGTTCCGTACGGTCCGCACCAAAGGGTGGCTCGCGCTCGAGCGCCATATCGAATACCCGGAAGAGAGCGAAGTCCTGCACCAATTCCCGAGCTTTTCGTCCAACCGCCACGCCGTCGGGTTTCTTTGCGACTATCTCCGCATCATCTCGCTGGGCTCGTCGAACCCGCATGAGCTCGATCAGCTCATGGATGAAGAGATTGCGACCATTCATGCCGAGCGGATGCAGGTTGCCAACGCCCTTCAAGTAATGGCCGATAGCATGCCGGCGTTGGGCATCGTTGCCGCCGTCCTCGGCGTCATCAAGACCATGGGCGCGATGAACTCGGCGCCGGAAGTACTGGGCCAGTCGATCGGCGGCGCGCTCGTCGGTACCTTCATGGGCGTCTGGCTGTCCTATGGCTTCGTAGGCCCCGCGGCCGGCGCTCTCAGATCCCGCGTCGATGCGGAGATCAAATATTATCTCTGCATGAAGGCGGCTCTGCTCGCCTATCTCCAAGGATCGGCGCCGCAGATCGCGGTCGAGTTCGCCCGCAAAGTGCTGCTGGAAGAAGTCCGCCCAACGTTCCTCGAAGTCGAGGACGTAACCGCCACCGTGCCGCTCATTTAGGCGCCGCGCGATGCTGCATTCGCTCTATCGATATTCGAGAAGTCCGCTTCCGGTCGTCGTCGTGAAGCGACGTCGCCGCGATGCGCCGCAGCCCACCCATAGCGGCGCCTGGAAGGTCGCCTATGCCGACTTCGTGACGGCAATGATGGCCCTCTTCCTCCTGCTGTGGCTGCTCAACGTCACGGACCCGAAGCAACGTGACGCCATCTCGAGCTATTTCGACCCTTCGAATGTCTCCGACGCGAGTAGCGGGGCCAATGGCGTTCTGGGCGGCAAAACCGTGATCGAGGACGGATCCAAGAGCTCGACTGACAAGATCACCGGCGTGCAGATGCCGACGCCTGGAGCGCCGGATACCAGCCGCCGCAACGACGACCAGAACAATCCGGGCAATCAGGAGAAGCGGACAATCTCCAATGCGCCCCCGCGAGACGCCAAGCCGCTCGACGCCAAGCTCAAGGACGAGCAGGCTGCGGCAAAGCTAGCCGCCGAGCATGAAAGTCAGCATTTCAAGGAAGCCGAGGCAGCGCTGAAGCAGGCGATCCAGGCGACGCCCGAGCTTCAACCGCTCGCCCGGAACCTGATTGTCGACGAAACGCCCGAGGGCCTACGTATCCAGCTCGTCGACCAGGACCGTGCATCCATGTTCGCGCTCGGCGGCACCGACCCGCTCGACCATACGCGCAAGCTTCTCGGGATCATCGAGCAGTCGGTCGCGGGCTTGCCAAATAAGGTCTCGATCCGCGGCCACACCGACGGTGCCCCTTATCGCGGCGGGATCGACCATTACAATAATTGGGATCTCTCGACCGACCGCGCCAACGCCGCCCGCCGCGTGCTCGAAGCCGCGGGCCTCCCTTCCGACCGTGTCTCGGAGGTAATCGGCAAGGCCGACAAGGACATGCTCTTTCCCGACAAGCCGCTCTCGCCCGAGAATCGCCGGATCAGCATAATCCTGCTCCGCGAGGCGCCCCTGCCGACGCCAAACTGAAGAAAAATTCTCCCGGCGAAGGTGGCGGAGACTTGCGCCGGGTCAATGCTTTGGCCAGATTGAGGTCGTGTCGATCATTCCGCCGCCCTTCGCCGCGCTTCGCCGGTTTTATCGCTCGATGCCTTCGCCCTGCCCCTACATTCCAGGGCAGATCGAACGAAAGCTCTTCACGCGGCTGGAAGGCTCAGGCACGGCGGAACTCAACGCGACGCTGACCCGGGCTGGCTTCCGTCGCAGCCACGACATCGTCTACCGACCCGTCTGCCCCGCCTGCCATGCCTGCGTTCCCGTGCGCATTCCAGCCGACGCCTTCCAGGCCAATCGGACCCAGAAGCGCATCCTGAAGCGCAACGCCGATCTCGCGATCGTCGAGCGGCCCGCCATGGCGAGCGAAGAGCAATATGCGTTGTTCTCCTATTACCAGCAGGGGCGCCATGCCGACGGGGACATGGCGCGCATGAGCTTTCTCGATTTTCGCGCCATGATCCAGGACGGCTCGGCTGACAGCCGCGTGCTGGAGCTCCGCGATCCCAAAAACAAGCTGCTCGGCGCCATGCTGGTGGACAAGCTGTCTGACGGATTCTCGGCTGTCTACAGCTTCTTCGACCCCGCCTCCCATCGCCGCAGCCTCGGCACGTTCATCATCCTGGCGGCCATCGAGCTTCTGAAACGGCAACAGCATCCGTTCCTTTATCTCGGATATTGGATCGCGCGTTCCCGGAAAATGGCCTATAAATCGCGCTTCCGGCCTCTTCAGGCGCTGGGGCCGCGTGGCTGGGCGACGGTCGAACCGGGAACCTAAGACTGGCACTCGGGGTTGCCCCGAGGATGTTACCGTTGCCAGATGCGCCGGCAACGGCTAAGCCCCAAGGCAGTGTCCATCCAAATTTGCCGGTATCATGAAGCTCCAGCACCTGCTTGCTATCGCGATAGCGCTGACCTGCATCCGGCCGGCCTTCGCGGCGCCAGACCCCAAAGCCACTGTCGAGCAGCTCGACAACGCGTTGCTGGACGTCATGAAGAACGCGGACAAGCTGGGCTACAAGGGGCGGTATCAGAAGCTCGATCCGATCATCCATCACACGTTCGACCTGCCGCTGATGACGCGAATCTCAGTCGGTCCGCAATGGACGTCGCTCACGCCGGACCAGCAGCAGAAGGTCATCGACGCGTTCACCCGGCTCAGCATCGCGACCTATGCGGCTCGCTTCGACGGCTATAGCGGCGAGCAGTTCCAAATTGTCGGCCAGTCACCGACCAGCGGCAGCGACCAGATCGTCGATACCAAGATGGTGCTGCCAAAGGATGAGCCGGTCGAGCTCAACTATAGGCTTCGGGCAGACAATGGCGATTGGAAGATCATCGACGTCTTCCTTTCGGGCACGATCAGCCAGCTCGCCAATTATCGTTCCGAATTTGCCGCAACGCTTCGATCCAAGGGCGCCGATGGACTTGTCACCCTGATTGATCAGAAAGTCGCCGATCTGACGCCCAAGGGCTGATCGGCATCGCCATCAGCACCTCGTCGCAGTAGCGACCGCTCTGTTTGAGCGCGTTCCTTTCGACCCCGCATTCGGTGAAGCCGAGCTTGGCATAAAGGCGGCGCGCGGGCCCGTTTTCAGAGACCACACAGAGATTGAGGATTTCGACTCGAGCGCGCGCATGGTCGATTACCGTCGGGGCGAACATACATCGCAATCAGGTGAGCCTTGTGCGCTTCCTTGGGCCCTTGGTGCGGCAGGAAAACCGGCGACGCCCAGGCCGTTAAGGTTTGACTTCGGCCCAGGATCCGAGGATAAACCGCGCTTCCGTCCGACAGCATGGCTGATGGCGCCGGCACCCCTGGAGGCCGGGCCCGGGCGGGTTGGCGACCGAGGCCTCGGACGGGCCGGAGCCCCGCGCGCCGAATAGCGGAGTTTTCGATGAGCGAAGTCATCACCCTCGCAGCTGAGCTGCGGGACCGGGCCGGCAAGGGGGTTGCCCGGGCGACACGGCGGCAAGGCCGGGTGCCTGGCGTAATCTATGGCGGTCAAGAGCCGCCGGCTCTGATCTCGATGGACCGGGCCGAGCTCGGCCGTCATGTCCATGGCGCTACATTCTTCACCCATGTGTTCGAGCTCAAGGTCGACGGCAAGGCCCACCGGGTCCTTCCGCGCGACGTGCAGCTCCACCCGGTGAGCGACCTGCCGATCCATGTGGATTTCCTGCGCGTCGACGCAGGCACGGTGATCGAGGTCGCCGTCCCCGTCCATTTCATCAACCACGACGCTTCGCCGGGGCTGAAGCGCGGCGGCGTCTTGAACGTGGTGCGGCACGAGATCGATCTGCGTTGCCCGGTCGAGAGCATCCCCGAGCATATCACGATCGATCTGGCCGGCACCGATGTCGGCGAGTCGATCCATATCAGCCGCATTGCCCTGCCCGAAGGCGTGAAGCCCAAGATCGAGCGCGACTTCACCGTCGCCACGATCGCGGCGCCGTCGGCGCTCCGCGGCACGGCCGAGGAGACAACGGCAGCGGCTGCGACGACCGAGACGCCAGCCGCCGAGACGACGACGCCAGCCGCCTCCTCGTAACGTCGCGCGGTGGCCGATGCGCTTACCCTGCTCGTCGGTCTCGGGAATCCCGGGGCCGAATATGCCGGGAACAGGCACAATGTCGGATTCATGGCGCTCGAGGCGATCGTCAAGCGCCATGGGTTCGGCAATCCCAAGAAGCGCTTTCAGGGCATTACCGCCGACGGCAAGATCGCCGGCAGGAAAGTGCTGGGGCTGAAACCCCTCACCTACATGAACCGCTCGGGCGACGCGGTCGCCGCCGCAGTGCAATTCTATAAGGTTCCGCCCTCGGACGTGATCGTGCTCTACGACGAGATCGATCTCGCGCCGGGAAAGCTCCGGGTGAAACTGGGCGGCGGAGCCGCCGGCCACAACGGCATCCGCTCGATCGATCAGGCGATCGGACCGGATTTCTGGCGGGTCCGCATCGGAGTCGGCCATCCGGGCCACAAGGATCTCGTTCACGGCTATGTGCTGCACGATTTCGCCAAGGCCGACCGGGAATGGCTGGATCCGATGCTGGAGGCCGTCGCCGAAGAGGTCGACGCGTTGATCGAGGGGAAGCCCGAGCTGTTCATGACGCGGGTAGCAGCGCGCACGGCTTCGGCTAAGCCTCCCGAGACACCAAAGGAAACACGCTGAGATGGGTTTTCAGTGCGGCATCGTCGGGCTGCCGAATGTCGGCAAGTCGACGCTCTTCAATGCGCTCACCGCGACGCAGACGGCCCAGGCCGCAAACTATCCTTTCTGCACGATCGAGCCCAATGTCGGCCGGGTCGCGGTGCCGGACTCGCGGCTCGACACCATCGCGCGCATCGGCAAGTCGGCGCAGATCATCCCGACGCAGCTCGAATTCGTAGACATTGCCGGTCTCGTCAGGGGAGCCTCCAAAGGCGAGGGTCTCGGCAACCAGTTTCTCGGACATATCCGCGAGGTCGACGCCGTTCTCTACGTGCTGCGTTGCTTCGAGAGCACCGATATTACTCACGTCGAAGGCTCCGTCGACCCGGTCCGAGACGCGGAGACGGTCGAGACCGAGCTCATGCTGGCCGACATGGAGGGCCTCGAGCGCCGCGTGGCCGCCGCCGTCAAAAAGGCGCGCGGCGGCGACGTCGAGGCCAAGACGCAGCTTGCCGTGATGGAGCGGACGCTGAAGGTGCTTCAGGATGGAAAGCCCGCGCGCGCGGTCAAGCTCGAAGAGGAAGAGAAGCCGATTTTCAAGCAGCTACAGCTTCTGACCGGCAAACCCGTGCTCTATGTCGCCAATGTCGCCGAGGAGGATGCGGCGACCGGCAACGAATATACGCGGCGCGTCGAGGCCCGCGCGGCTTCGGAAGGCGCGGTCTCGGTCACCATCTCAGCCGCCATCGAGGCCGAGATCGCCCTTCTGGAGCCGACCGAGCAGAAGGAATTCCTCACCTCGCTCGGGCTCGAGGAGCCGGGGCTGAACAAGGTGATCCGCGCCGGATATCGGCTGCTCGATCTGATCACCTTTTTCACCGTCGGTCCGAAGGAGGCGCGCGCCTGGACGGTGAGGCGTAACGCCAAGGCGCCAGAGGCGGCCGGCGTCATTCATAGCGATTTCGAACGTGGCTTCATTCGCGCCGAGACCATCGACTATGAAAGCTTCGTCGCTTGCGATGGCGAACAAGGCGCACGCGACGCCGGCAAGCTGCGCCAGGAAGGCAAGGACTATGTCGTGCAGGATGGCGACATCATGCACTTCAGGTTCAATGTTTAGGAGACCCGCTCATCCCTCGTCATCTCCACGAAAGCGGGAATCCATGGAGAGAAACGGCGCAAAAGGAGATACGAAACCGGGGCGCTAATTCGAGAAGCGTCGATCGCGAAGCGATCTGCTGAATGCTTCGGCAACGAACATGCCGACCAGGGCTCCGACAAACGCCGAGGTGCTCCCGCCGTCGGTGAGAAGCACCGCTGCAATCGTGAAGAGCGCGACCACGATCAGGTCGACGAAAAGACGCAGCCCCATCGACATAGGTTGGGCGCTCCCCCAATGACCGTTGCGCACCATCCAATCCCCCTTATTGGGCATTCGAATCGAACGCCATATTAAGGTTAACAAAGTTAATATTGAGTTTGCAAGATCGGGGCCCATTCTTGTGGCTAGCTGGTGACGTGTCCGGATTTTGTAGCTCGTGATGTGTCCGGTTTTAGACCTTCTCCAAAGAGAGGGCGGGAATGGACCGGACACGCGTTCACGATGGGATCAGACGGATGCGGTTTGAGGATTTGCTGGA
>DATGMP010000129.1:0-5984 GCA_035293565.1 Alphaproteobacteria bacterium
TTCCGATGCGATCAAGGGCGGCATGGAGATCATTCCGGTCGCGCGTCTCGACGACGTTGTGTCGCGCGCGCTGGAGCGCCCGCCGGTGCCGATCGTCTGGGAAGAGGACACCAAGGTTCCGGTTGCCTCCGACACCGGCGACGAAGCCGGCGGTGGCCTGACGGCACACTGACCGAAAAACAACAACGATCCGCAAAACGGCGCCCTTGGGCGCCGTTTCTTTTTTTGATCATTTCGCGGGCGACATCGGGACGGGTGGGGTCAAGAAACGCGTCGGTTCGCCGCTGTTTACGAGCGGCGAGGGTGAGCGCACGGACGATTGGGCCGTGCCCTGGCTCGGTGACCTCGGGCAATTGCCGGGGCGGCCCGAGGACTGAAGTTGGAAGCGACCTTGCGCTTCGGGCCGGGTCAGGGCTAAACAGCGGGACTTGAGGGCGGCTAGCTCAGCTGGTTAGAGCATCTCGTTTACACCGAGAGGGTCGGGAGTTCGAATCTCTCGCCGCCTACCAGCCTCCGCGCCAGCAGGGCGCTTCGGCCAGGCGAGCCGGGTTGTACCGCTCTCAGAACGCCACGCCGACGCGCAGGGCGCGTTTCCAGAGTACGCGGCAGCGCTTCTTGGTCGTTCCGTAGAGCATGTCGAACCGCTCCGGGAGGTCGGTATATTTGAGCAGTTGCAGACACGCGCCGCCGGCTGAATAGTCAACCACCATGCATTCGATCACCGGCGCCTTCAACGTCGTCACGATTTTTGCAGTGTTCGAAACCCGTCCCCCGGGCTTAACGCGCGCAAATACTCGATTCTGAGACATCGCGAGATCCTCGTTCCCCTCAAAGACAGCCAGGCCGATCGGAATTGGATCGCCGCCGTCAATACCTGCACTTTGCACACAAACCGCTGATTTACGATTTATCCGAACGATCAAACTTTATGAATTTGTCCTGGAAGCACGTCTTTGCAGAAAGGAAGCAGGAGGGGGACGCGCTCGGACATGGTTAAGCAATACTGAATCGGTTTCGACCAGCTTGGGCCGAGGCTGGCCTGATCGTGTCCCTTGGCGCGAATCGGATCTGATGAGAGAACCAGAGGAACTTTTGTTCCGGCCTTGCGTTCCAGATTTCGATTTTTTGAAGTTCCTTGGATCGTACCCGACGACGATGTTGTCCCGCCCCGAAGCCGAGGTGAGAGCAGGTTTCCGTCCGCCGGCGCCTGTGCCGCAGGAGAGCATGCCCGGATTGTTCAGGCTGCTGGCGACGCTCAAGCGCAATCCCCTGGAATGCTGGAGCGAGGAATTTTTCGAACAGCCGATTGCGCGGGTCAAACTGCCGTTCCTGGAAGCCGTCCTGGTTCATGATCCCGCCGCGATCAAGCGCGTGCTGGTCGACAATTCCGACAATTACCGCAAGGACCCGATCCAGCGCCGCATCCTGGCGTTCGGGCTGGCCGATGGCCTGTTGAGCGTCGAGGGAGAGCGCTGGGAGGTGCAGCGCCGCACGCTCGCGCCGCTGTTCGCGCGCCGCACGGTGGCGTGCTTCACCGATGCGATGCTCAAGGCCGCCGAGGAGCTGGCCGATCGTTGGCAGCGGCTCGAGGCTGGAAGCCAGGTCGATGTCGCGGCTGAGTGCACCTTGCTCACTCTGAACGTGCTCGCGCTGACCATTTTCTCCGACGGCATCGGCAGCGATTTCGATGCATTTCGCGTTGCCATGAACGACTATTTTGGCGCGATCGGCCGGATCGGCGTGCTTGATCTGATGCGCGCGCCTGATGTTGTGCCGCGGCCTGGCCGCAAGCGCTTGCAGCACACCATGGCCTATTTCGAGGCTGTCATTGACGAGATCATCGCGACGAGGCGGCGCCGGCTCGCGCATTCGGCGGAGGCCGAAGCGCCCGCTGATCTCCTGACATTGCTGTTGCGTGCGCTCGATCCTGCAACGGGCCGGCCGATGAGCCTTGCCGAGGTGCGCGCGAACATCCTGACCTTTTTGTCGGCCGGGCACGAGACCACGGCGAACGCCCTGGCCTGGTCGGCGTTTCTGCTGTCGCAATCGCCCTATTGGTATGCGCGGGTGCGCGCGGAAGCCGACGCCGAACTCGGGGGCGATCGCGGCGGCCTGTTGGAGCGGCTGGTCGTGACCAGAGCGGTGGTCGAAGAGGCGTTGCGGCTGTACCCGTCCATCGCCGCGCTGAGCCGTTCGGCGGAATGCGCGGACCGGCTCAGCGAGACCGGGATCGCTCCGGGAACGCTGCTCGTGATCGCACCCTATATCCTGCATCGCCACCGCCGCCTGTGGGCGCAGCCGGATCTGTTCGATCCGACGCGCTTTCTCGGGCCCGCAAAGGCCAAAATCCCGCGCTTTGCCTATCTGCCATTCGGTGCCGGCCCTCGCACCTGCATCGGCTCGTCCTTTGCCTTGCAGGAAGCCACGCTGGTGCTTGCGAAGCTGGTGCAGCGGTTCGACATCGCGCTCGCGCCCGGCGCAATGGTCTGGCCGCTGCAGAAAATCACGCTGCGGCCCGCCAATGGCTTGCCAATGCGAATCGAGCCGCGATCAACTTCGTGATAGGCGCGGTGGCGCGATTGCCAAGCCGGCCGATTTCATCAAGACTCCCGCAAAACTATACTCATGGATCGCGAGATGATGATGGAAGCGCCCGCAGCTCATGATCGCAATGCCGACCAGATCGCCTATTGGAACGGTCCGGGCGGCCAGCGCTGGTCGGACCGCCAGGCTGTGCAGGACATCCTGCTCGCGCCGATCTCGGAGATCCTGATCGGGGCCGCCCGGCCTGAGCCCGGCAACCGCGTCATCGATGTCGGCTGCGGCTGCGGGGCGACCAGCATTGCGCTGGCCGAACGGGTTGCGCCTGACGGCGCGGTGCTTGCAGTCGACATTTCCGCGCCGATGCTGGCGCGGGCGCGCGAACGCGCGCCCAAAAGCCTGCCGCTCGATTTCGTGCTTGCGGACGCCACCGTCTACCCGTTCGACCCGGAAAAATTCGATCTCCTGGTCTCGCGCTTTGGCGTGATGTTCTTCGCCGAGCCCGCCGTCTCCTTCGCCAATCTGCGCAAGGCGCTGCGGCGGGACGGGCGCGTCGCCTTCGCCTGCTGGCGCGACCCGAAACAGAATCCCTGGATGATGACGCCGCTGCAGGCGGTCTACAAACACGTCCCCAAGCTGCCGCAGGTCGGCCCCGAAGACCCCGGCCCGTTCTCGTTTGCCTCCGAACAACGCGTGCACCGGATTCTCGGCGAGGCCGGCTATACCGCCATCACGATGCAGCCGCACGATTTGTCGCTCGATGTCGCGATCGGTCGCGGCCTCGAGGCCGCCGTCCAGAGTGCGCTCGAAATCGGCCCCGCGAGCCGGGCGCTGCAGGACCAGCCTGAGCACGTCCGCGAGGCCGCACGCGGCTCGATCCGCGAAGCGCTGGCGCAATTTGTTCAGGGCGAGCGCGTGATGCTGCCCGCGGCGATCTGGATCGTGACGGCGAAGGCGTCGTGAGGCGCGGACCGCGCCTTACGCCCGCTCCTCCCAGATCATCGCGAGATGCACGATCGTCTCGGCGGCTTTTTCCATGTCCTGGCGGCTGACCCATTCCAGGCGGGAGTGGAAGGCGTGCTCGCCGGCGAAGATATTGGGGCAGGGCAGTCCCATGAATGACAGGCGTGAGCCATCGGTGCCGCCGCGGATCGAGCTGCGCTCCGGTTTCAGCCCGGCGCGCCGGATCGCATCGATCGCGTATTCGACCGTCTGGGGGTGACGGTCGATCACCTCCTTCATGTTGCGATACTGCTCCTTGACCTCCATCCGGTAGGTCGAGCGGGGATAGTCCTTCATCACGTCCTTGACGATCCGCTCGAGCAGCGCCTCTTTGTCCTTCAGCCCGGCGACCGAGAAGTCGCGCACGATGAAGCCGATCGTGGTCTGCTCCAGCGCGCCGGAAATGCCGATCGGATGCAGGAAGCCCTGGTTGCCCTCGGTCGTCTCGGGGGAACAGGTGTCCTTGGGCAGGCGCTCGATGATGGCGGCCGCGATCTTGATCGCGTGCTCCATCTTGCCCTTGGCAAAGCCGGGATGCGTGCTGACGCCCTGGATGGTGATGGTGGCGGCATCCGCCGAGAAGGTTTCGTCCTCGATCTGGCCCGCGCTCTCGCCGTCCATCGTGTAGGCGAAATCGGCGGCGAGCTTGTTCAGGTCGACCTTGTCGACGCCGCGGCCGATCTCCTCGTCGGGCGTGAACAGGATCTTGATGGTGCCGTGCTTGATCTGCGGGTTTTGCACCAGGAACTGCGCCGCATCCATGATCTCGGCGACGCCCGCCTTGTTGTCGGCACCGAGCAGCGTGGTGCCGTCGGTCGTGATGATGTCGTGGCCGATCTGGTCCCGCAGCGCCGGATGCTCGGCAGCACGAATGACCTGGCTCGGATCGGCCGGCAGGGTGATGTCGCCGCCCTGGTAGTTCGTCACGATCTGCGGCTTGACGTTGGCGCCGGTGCAGTCCGGCGACGTGTCCATATGCGAGCAGAAGCAGATCACCGGCACCTTCTTCGCCGTGGTGGCCGGGATCGTCGCATAGACATAGCCGTGTTCGTCCAGATGGGCATCGGCCAGCCCGATCTCCTTCAGCTCGGCGGCCAGCAGGCGGCCGAGGTTCTTCTGCTTCTCGGTGGAGGGGCAGGTCGGCGAATCCGGATCCGACTGGGTGTCGATGGTGACATAGCGCAGGAAGCGCTCGGTGACGCTGTGCTGAAACGGGAGAGAGGAGGGCAAAGTCAAAACCGCGGTTTGGATGGGGATCGGAAAACACTATCACAAAAGAAAACGCCATTCCGGGGGCCGCGAAAACTCCGGCGGAATGGCGTGAAGGCTGACGAGGCAAGAAAGCGACGATCAGATCGCTTCCTTGAGCTCCTTGGCGGCGCGGAACGCCACCTTCTTGCTGGCCTTGATCTGGATCGGCTCGCCGGTCGCCGGGTTGCGGCCGGTACGGGCGGCGCGCTTGCGCACCTGCAGGATGCCGAGGCCTACGATGCGAATGCGCTCGCCTTTCTTGAGGTGCTTGGTGATCCGGCTCACCATATCGGTCAGGATGCTCTCGGCCTGCTTCTTGGACAATTCCTGGTCCTCGGCGATCGCTGCGGCAAGGTGCTTGAGCGTGATGGTCGCCGGGCTAGCTGCTTTCTTTGCCATGTTCGGCCCTCCTCGTTGCTTGGAAACGGCTTAGGAATCCCCTCGGACATTTCAGGCCTTAAACGATTCGGCGCCGACGAACTATGCCACTTCTCCCCGAAAACCGGGCATTTCTCGCAATGATATCGCAGAAACCCCCTGTTGATGCGGGGTTCTGCGACTGCTTGACTTCTGCTTGACTTGCAAAGTTCGCCCCTTTAAGCCCTGCTCCAGCGCGGTTGTTCGACTGCATCCGCGGGAGTAGCTCAGTTGGTTAGAGCGCCGCCCTGTCACGGCGGAGGTCGCGGGTTCGAGCCCCGTCTCTCGCGCCAGTTATTTCAAAGACTTAGCTGGCTTTTTCAAATTACAAAGGCGTCACGAGGCGCGACACCTTCGGGCGCCCTCTGTTCCACTTCGCGTGAACATGACGAGCGCTGGCGGCTTCAAGTCGCTTTCACCGGGGCGAACGGCAATTTTGGACCGAGCAACCTTCAGGGCTTTGTTGATGGCCTCGATTGTCGAATTCCCGCCAGGGCGAAACGACTTGTAGATCGCCTCGCGGCTTAGACCTGTCTCGGTTGCGAACTGCCTCACCCCGCGCGCCTTGACGTGACAGCATCCGTGTTTGCCCCGTGGCCGTCGAGGGGATTTTGAGTTCTGCAGCTGATTTGCCCGACGAGGTTGGGCAAGAAACTCGGCCTTTTGGTGTACGATTCGGTGTATGACGAATCATGCATTCAAGAGCGGCGCTAGCCGTGAGCAGCCCAGTTTGCTGCCCCCTCGGATTGAAGACTATGTCGGGCCGCATAATC
>DATGMP010000130.1:0-171407 GCA_035293565.1 Alphaproteobacteria bacterium
TAAGCCCGCGCCCTTTGCGGCAATTCTTCGATCGCCTGGTCGACCAGGGCGCCGGCGCGATTTTGATCGATGGTTTCGGACATCAGGCCGGTGGCGGCGCGGACGGCGATTTCGACGGCGCGGGCGCGGACGGATTGGATCGCGGCCTGCTCGGCCTGGGCGATGCGGTCCTTGGCCTGGGCTTCGCGAGCGGCCAGGCTGCGCTTCAGCGCCTCCTCGCCCTCGCGGCGCATCAGCTCGGCCTCTTCCTTGGCCGCCTCCAGAATCTCGGCGGCGTCCTTGAGCGCCTGGTCCTGCTTGCGGCGGTAATCTTCCAGCGTGCGCTGCGCCTCTTCACGCAGGCGGCGCGCCTCTTCGAGCTCGTCGCGGATCTTCGCGGCCCGCGAGTCGAGACCGCCGGTCAGCGCCTTTCCGGCCGGCTTCCAGATCGCGACCACGAAGATCACGAAAGCGATCGTGAACAGGAATTCCTGACTGTGAAGCAATTCCATCACGCCGCCTCGGCGCTGGTGGCCGCGTCAACCGCGCGGCTGACGCTTTCGGGCGAAGGCGCCCGGCCGGCGATCTTGGTGGTGATCTCGGCGGCGAGGCCCATCGTCACGTCGCGCAGTCCCCCCAGCGCCTGACGGCGCGCGGCTTCGATGCGCTCCAAGGACTGGCCGACCTCCCGCTCGAACCGCTTGGAGGCCGTAGCGGTCTGCTCGTTCAGGGCAGCCATATTCTTCTCGTGAGTCTCGGCGATGAGCCCGCGCGCCTTGGCATGCGCTTCGGCGAGCGTGGCTTCATAACCCTGTTCCAGACAGCGTAAGGCTTGCAACGGTCTTCAACATTTGTTTAATCATCCGGCCCATCATCGCGAGCAGGCACATGCCTGCTGCTCGATCATGGGTGCCGACTCGCCCATCCTCGATTTGCGGGCTTTTCAACGCGGCTGGCCAGCGCCCGATCTGGCCAGCATGGTTTGAGACTTTCTTGCAACCATTGCCGCGCGTATCCGTCGTGGCGCAATCAGGGGCGAGATGTGCATGCGGTCTTATTGCGGATATGCGGCGACCCAATTTGCGCTGATTTCGATGCTATGCGGGCCATCGGCGCTTGCCGCGGACAAGGCCGAGAAGCTTTTGAAGCAACATGGGACCGCGTCCTATTACAGCGACGGCCCCAGCCATAAGAGAACGGCAAACGGCTCGGCTTATCACGGAGACGAGCTGACCGCGGCCTCGCCGACGCTGCCCCTCGGCTGCAAGGCGAAGATCGTCAACAGGACGAATGGAAAGAGCGTCGTCGTGCGCGTGACCGATCGCGGACCGCACAAGCGCGGCCGCATCATCGATGTCTCGCAAAAAGCGGCGGATCAGCTCGGCATGAAGAACGCCGGGCTGGCGTCGGTCGAGGTTCAGGCCAGGCCATCGGAGCAGCCCACGCCCGCGCTTCGTCGCGAGATCGCCGAAAAGGCCGCGTATCAGGAGCGGGCGAAGATAAATTAGCCGCCGCGACGCGATTCGATTGGGCCATGGCCGCCATGGCAACAAACCTCACTTTCCTCGCGATATAAGAAGCGCCTCTTTGGGCTTCCGGAACCAATGGCCCCACGCGCCTGTTGGGCGGCGATAAGGGTCGAGGTTCGCATGCGGTCGTTCTCATGGTCTTTCGCGACGCTGGTCGCGCTCGTGTTCCTCGTTGCGTCGGCTTTCGCATTCGGCGAGAGCAAGACCGACAAGCCGTTGGAGCAGCACGGAACCGCATCCTATTACAGCGACCGTTTCAACCATAAGGAGACCGCGAGCGGCGCGGATTATAGCCGCAGCGGCATGACCGCCGCGTCGCCCAGCTTGCCGCTCGGTACGAAAGCCAAGGTCATCAACAAGGAGACCGGCAAGAGCGTCGACGTGAAGGTCAACGATCGCGGGCCGCACAAGCGCGGTCGCATCATAGACCTGTCGCACAAAGCAGCGCAGAAGCTCGGCATGAAGAAGGACGGCGTCGCGCCCGTCGAGGTTCAGGCCAAGCCGTCGGCGCAGCCCACGCCGGAGCTTCAACGCAAAATCGAGGAGAAAGCGGCGCATCAGAAATGAAGGCGATTTTCGAATTATCGGACATTTCTGTAGCTGGACGGCCGCTGCGACGGTAGAATCGATCGACGAGGAGAGGAGCACATGGCCGACGGCGGAATCGGGCGCCTGGATTGGCGCGAGATGCAGCCCTTCGGAATCGAGGTCGATTTCGATTTCCGCAACGAGATGACCGAGGCGGAGCAGGCGGGCTTGCGGGAAGCCTTCTATCGCCATTCGCTGGTGTTCGCGCGCGGCCAACGACTGAGCTGGCCGGAGCAGAAGCGAGTCTGCGAGATCATCGGGCCTGTGCTGGGCGATGGCGTCGACTACACGTTGATCTCGACGGATGGGAATTTCGGACCGGTCGCCTATTCCTTCCATTCCGATCTCTCTTTCTCCGAGGACCCGTTCAAGCTGGTTTCGCTGCACGCGGTCGACGTGGTGGACGGCGAGTCCTTCACCCGCTTCGCGAGCGGCGTCGTGGGCTATCGCGCTCTGTCGCCCGAACTGCGGGCGCAAGCAGACGATCATCGCATTCTGACGGCGGCGATCTTCTCCGACCGGATGATCGACCCGGCGCTTCCGATTCCGCCGCGCTTTCCGCGCGCGGTTCGCGGCGCGGTGATGAAGCATCCGGTGACCGGGATGCCGATTCTCTATGTCATCGAGCAGGCGGCCGTTCGCGTC
The DNA here is from genome assembly GCA_035293565.1 of Alphaproteobacteria bacterium. GTDB lineage: Bacteria > Pseudomonadota > Alphaproteobacteria > BOG-932 > Roseiterribacteraceae > DATGMP01. Next base: position 2,742 of record DATGMP010000130.1, read on the forward strand.
GAAGGGCTGCCGGTCGACGAAAGCGAAGCGCTGCTCGCCGCCTTCGCGAAAGTTCTGTTCGCGCCCGAACGCATCTTGACCCATGTCTGGCGGAACGGCGATTTCCTCTTTTGGGATAATCTCGCCCTCCAGCATGCGCGGCCGGACCTTACCCGCATCAAGCGCCGGGTGCTGCAGCGGGTGACGGTGTCGGAGAAGAGCTTCTTCGATCTCTGTCCCGGCCTGACGCCGGACGACCTCGCCGCGACCGCGCAGCCCGATTACCGCGATCCGGCGGTGGGACGCTGGGCGCCGGAAGCGGCGCTGCCGAGTTTCCTTTAGGTTCTAGCCCCGCAGTTCGGAAAACGGAAACGATGCGTTTCCCATTGCGGCCATTTCGCCCCCGCCGCTGCGTTCCCATGTTCAGCGGCGGAGGTTGATATGATCGAACGCAGGAAATTCTCGGAGCTTGGCGGGGCCGACCATGGGTGGCTCAAGGCCAAGCATCATTTCTCATTCGCCGGATATTATGACCCGGCGCGGATGGGGTTCGGATCGCTGAGGGTGTGGAACGATGACGAGATCGCGCCCAAGACCGGCTTTCCGCCGCATCCGCATTCGGACATAGAGATCATCACCTATGTCCGCGACGGCGCGATCACGCATGAGGACAGCCTGGGCAATAAGGGCCGCACCGAGGCTGGCGACGTCCAGGTGATGAGCGCCGGCAGCGGCATTCGGCACGCGGAATACAATCTGGAATCCGCGCCGACGCGGCTCTTCCAAATCTGGATCGAGCCGAAACGCTCGGGCGGCGAGCCTTCCTGGGGCGCCAAGCCGTTTCCGACGTCCGACCGTTCGGGCCGATGGGTGACGCTGGCGAGCGGGTTCGCGGGGGATCTGGACGCGCTGCCTATTCGCACAGACGCGCGGGTTCTGGGCGCGACCCTGAAGCCGGGCGAATCCCTCGACTATGTGCTGGGCGAGGGCCGCAGCGCCTATCTTGTCCCGGCCAAGGGCTCGATCGACGTGAACGGCGTCAGGATCGACGCTCGCGACGGCGCGGCGATCCGGGACGAGGCGACTCTCGCAATCAAGGCTCTGGATGAGGCTGAGCTGGTGCTGGTGGATACGGCCTAGAAAATTTTTTCCTCCGCGGTGTCGGGAGGCCCCTAGGGCGTTCGTCCTAGGGGCACAAACCCGAACTCAACGGAGAGGATCATGGCCGAGAACAACAGCACAGCCCAGGTGAAGGGCGGCGTCGTCCCGTATCTCCATATCGACGGCGCGATGAAGGCGGTCGAGTTTTATAAAAAGGCATTCGGCGCGACGCTCGCCTTCGCGATGCCGGCGGACGATAAGGGCCGCACCATGCACGCACATGTGCACATCAATGGCGGCTCGCTGATGCTGAGCGACTTCTATCCCGAGCATGGCCATGCGGCCGTCAAGCCGCAGGGCTATGACGTCATGCTGCCGGTCCAGGATGTCGACCAGTGGTTCAAGCGCGCCGTCGAGGCGGGCTGCACGTCCAGGATGGAGCCGCAGGACATGTTCTGGGGCGACCGCTACGCCCAGCTCACCGATCCCTTCGGCGTCGCCTGGGCGATCAACGGGCCGAAGCGCGGCTAATAATGAGTCGTCATCCCCGCCTTCGCGGGGAATGACGATCAAACGAGGAGCATAGATCCATGCCCAAAATCACACCGTGCCTCTGGTTCGACGGCAAGGCCGAAGAGGCGATGAATTTCTACCGCTCGATCTTTCCGGACACCGAAATCCTCTCCGTCATGCGCACGAGCGCGGCCGGGCCGGGCCCGGAGGGATCGGTGCTGGCGGTCACGTTCCGCCTGCAGGGCCAGGAGATCATGGGCCTCAATGGTGGTCCGTATTTCAGCTTCACGCCCGCCATGTCGTTCTTCGTCACCTGCGACACGCAGGCCGAAGTGGATTCCTTCTGGGAAAAGCTGTTGGAAGGCGGCAAGCCCAGCCAATGCGGCTGGCTCACCGATAAATACGGATTGTCCTGGCAGATCGTTCCGAAGCGCCTGGGCGAGCTGCAGCAGGATCCGGATCGCGCCAAGGCCGCACGCGTCGTGCAGGCGATGCTGAAGATGGTGAAGCTCGACATCGCCGGCCTCGAACGCGCGGCCGCCGGTTGAATCAGCCCTCCGCGATCTCCTTCCAAGGCGCGCGCGCCGCCGGCGGCTCGCCATCGATGCGGGCCGGGAACAGCGCCTGCCGCGCGCCGTCCGGTCCGCGCCGGACGAGGCCGCGCGCTTTGATCTGCGGGGTCTCGAGCGCGTCGGAGAGGTCCAACACCGGCGCGATGCAGCAATCGGCGGGCTCCAGGCGCCGGATTGCCTCGTCCTGGGTGACGGTCGCGAAATAGACGTCGAGCTTCGCGATCAGCGCGGTCTGGGGCAGCGGATCCTCGAAGCCGGGATCTTCCCATTCCGGATGGCCGGCGGCATTGCAAAAGGCGGCCCAGAATTTTCGTTCGACCGCGCCGAGCGACACGAACTTGCCGTCTTTCGTGCGATAGAGGCGATAGCGCGCGGCGCCGCCGTTCAGGAGCTCGCCCTCGCGCTTGGGCGGACGGCCGGCATCGACCGCGGCGATCGGGAAAGCCAAGAGCGGCATCACCGAATCAGCGAGCGAGAGGTCGATCACCGATCCCTCGCCGGTACGCATGCGCTTGTTGAGCGCCCCCAGCATCGCGATCGTCGCCATCATGCCGCCGGTGACATCCGCGACCGGCGGATCGAAGAAGACGGGCCGGTCGGCGAGGCCCGTGCCCGCCAGCATGCCGGTCAGCGAGAGATAGTTGTTGTCGTGCCCGGCCTGATCGCGACGCGGTCCCGACATGCCGAACCCTGTGAGCGCGCAATAGATCAGGCCGGGGTTGCGCGCACGCAGCGCCTCGGGCCCTACACCCAGCCGGTCCATCGTGCCGGGCCGGAAAGATTCCAGCAGTATGTCGGCCTCGTCCGCGAGCGCCAGCAGGCGCGCCTTGCCCGCCGCGCTCTTGAGGTCGAGCTTGAGGCTCACCTTGCCCATGTTGATCGCCTCGAAATAGATCGAGAGGCCGCGCGGTCCGATCGGGCCGATCTCGCGCGCCTCGTCGCCTACGGGCGGTTCGATCTTCAAGACCGACGCGCCCATATCGACCATCAGCAACGATGCGAGCGGTCCGGGTAGGTGCCGCGACAGGTCAAGGACCTTGAGGCCCTGCAGAAACTCCCCGAGCTTCCCCTTAGCCGGCGCGGGCCAGGGCGACTTTTGCGACATTATCCATCCCTCTGAGTATGTTCGTGCGCCAGACTAGCCCGACAGGACGACGTTCACCACGGAGACAGGGAGCCCGGCATGTCTCTTCATACGCACTCGAACAGGCACATTAGCCCGAAATCCATGTGCTGCTGCATATGGCAGTGGAAGAGCGACAGCCCCGGCTGATCGGCCGTGAAGTCGACTTCGGCCGTCTGAAACTTGCCGAGCATCACCACGTCCTTCATCACGCCGGACGTTTTCATCCCGTTCAGGCTGCTGAGCTCGAAGCTGTGGCGATGCAGATGCATCGGATGGATGTCGTCGGTCGCGTTGCGCATGCGCAGCCTATATCGACCGCCGCGCTTCAGCCGCACGAGCGGGTCCATCTTGTCCATCGCGAAGGGGACGCCGTTGATCGTGAATTGATCGAATCCGTTCGCCGCGCCGGGATTCGTTCCGATCAGCAGGTCGATCGTCTCGTCGGGCGCGCGCGTTTCGGCGCCCTGCTTGCCGAACGCGGCGTAGTTCCAGCGCGCGCGGTCGGGCTTCTTCCACAGAGGCGCGCCGGTCGCGCCGGCATATTCGACGACGATGCCCATGCCGCGATTGCGGTCCTCGTCGATGATGTCGCCCATCACCCAGATGCCCGGGTTGTTCATCTCCACGATCGCCGAGACCCGCTCGGCGGTGCCGATCCAAAGCGCCTCCGCTCGGGCTTGGGTGGGCACCGGGTTGCCGTCGAGCGCGATCACCTTGAAGATATGACCCGGAAGCGCGAGGCTGCGGATCTCGGTGGCGCTGGCATTCAGCACATGGAAGAGCACGCGTTCGCCCGGCTTCACCTTGATCCGATCGCCGTGGCCGAGCATGCGGCCGTTGATCGCGAACCAGCTATAGGCGAGCTCATAGCCCGCGGGCAGGCCTTTATCCAATGAGGCTTTCAGCGCGGCTTCGCTCATCCGGCGCAGATCGGCGACCTCGCCCCGCGGCTCCAATATGTCGAGCGGCATCTCGGTCTTGCTGAAGACCGGACCGAACTCCTTGAGCGTCAGGAAGACCTCGCGGTCATAGGCGCCGGGTTCCCGCTTCGGCTCGATATAGACCGGCCCCGCCTGGCCGTTATAGAGCCCGAGCGACAGGTCGGCGCCGGCGACCAGGTGCGTGTGGTAGAAGCGGAAGCCTGAGGGACCCGGCGTGAAGGCGATGCGCCGCATGCCGTGCGCCGGGATGAAGGGCGTGCCTTCCTCCGCCGCGCCGTCGACTTCCGGCGGCAGGAACTGGCCGTGCCAATGCAGCTGCTCGGGCGTGTCGGTGTCGTTATGGATATCGACCGTGACGGGGCGTCCTTCCTTCAGCCGCACAAGCGGCCCCGGAAACTGGCCGTTATAGAGCTTGGTCGAGACCGAGACATCCTCGCCCAGCTCGACCAGCCCATTTGCGATCCGGATCTCGTAATCGGCCTTGCCGACGGGCGGCGGCGTTGGCGGCCCCGCATGCGCATGCTCCGGCATCTGGGCGCGCGCCGGTTGCGCGATGGGTATCAGCGGCGCGGCGGCGCCGAGCTGCAGAAGACGGCGGCGGGGGAGCTTCATCGGGTCCTGAGAATGATTCTCAGTTGAAGATGCACGGGCGTGCCGATAGGGTCAATGGAGGACAATTTTCTCGTCGTCGTTCCCGCCTTCGCGGAAATGACGATTGTTGGAACGGCTTGCGCTCCGCAACTTGGCACCCGATCATTCGCCCCGATGACCCTCCGCGCCTATCTTCGCTTCGACATGCGTGCGCCGGCGTTCGGGACGCCCGGGCCTGAGCTGTATCGGGCGGCTATCGAGATGGCCGAGTACGCGGATCGGAACGGCTTCTACGGCGTGATGCTGTCGGAGCATCACGCATCGGATGACAATTATCTGCCGTCGCCGGTCACGATGATGGCGGCGATCGCGGGGCGGACCGAGCGGCTCAAGCTCGCCTTTCGAGCGCTGATCGCGCCGCTCTACGATCCGATCCGGCTGGCCGAGGATCTCGCCGTGCTGGACCAGATCTCGAACGGGCGGGTGGTGGCGGCGCTGGCGGCGGGATTCATTTCGGCCGAGTTCCAGATGTTCGGACGGGAGATCAAGCAGCGCGCGAGGCTGACGGAGGAGGCGGTGCGGGCGCTCAAAGCCGCCTGGACCGGCGAGCCTTTCGCATTTCGCGGGCGCACGGCGCGTGTGACGCCGCGGCCGGTGCAGCGGCCGCATCCGCCGGTGCTGCTGGGCGGCTCGTCGCGCGCGGCTGCCGAACGGGCCGCACGGATTGCCGACGGGTTCCAGACCCATGTGGCCGAGCTCTACCAAGTCTATTTCGACAGTGCGAAAGCGCTGGGAAAAAACCCGGCGCCGTTCGCGAAGGTGAGCCCGAGCTTCGTGCTGGTCGCCGAAGATCCGGAAATGGCGTGGAACGCGATCGCGCCGCATGCGCTGCATGAGATGAACGCCTATGGCCGCTGGCATCAGGCGGCGGGCTACGAGGGCGGATACAAGATGGTCGACTCGATCGAGGCGCTGAAAGCGACCGGCGCTTATGCGGTGGTCACGCCCGACGAATGCGTGCGGCTCGCCCGCTCGGTCGACGAGATCATCTTCCATCCGCTGATGGGCGGCATGTCGCCGCAATTGGGTATGCGAAGCCTGGAGCTGTTCGTAAACAAGGTAAGGCCGGCCCTGGCTTGACCGCCCGCCGGCAGGTAAACTCGCGCGCTTTTCGGGAGGAGAGATCATGGCCGACGATACGGCGAAGAAGGACTACGCGAAGCTCGACGCCGAGTATATGGAGGGCAAGCGCAAGCCGCTCGAGAACTATGGCAGCGTCATCATGACCTCCTCGAAGTTCCTCAACAGCGCGCGGCTGCGCGACATCTACGCCCAGGAGGGCTTGCGCAAGAACGGCTATGACGTGCCGCCGACCTACATGGTCTACCAGGCGAGCCAGGCTCTGGCGGAGCTATCGGACGAGAACGAGATCGAGGCGCTGATCGCGGAAGAGAAAAAGGCGAAGGTTGATTTCGCCGCCTGGCTCGACGCCAAGGTGATGACCGACTTCACGATCGACGAGCTGAAGGGCTACGGCGCCGGAACGCTCGGCCAGATGGTTCATGATTATTTCGCGTCGCGGCCGGGTTTCGAGCTCAACTTCACGAACCGCGGCGTCCAGCCGACCAGCGACTACAAATATCTACAGAAGCAGCGCACGCTGGCGCACGACATCGAGCATATGATCACGGGCTTCGGCCCCAACCCGGCCGGCGAATACGCGCTGATCGCGGTCAACCTCAAGGCCTATTACAATTACTTCTCGCCCGACCTCGCCTGCGAGCTGACCCGCATGACCGGCTTCCTGCTGTCGACCGGGCTCATGAAGGCCAATCTCCACTATCCGCAAGTGATGGGCGCGGTGCTGGACGCGGTGAAGCAGGGGACCGAGATGGGCGATAAGCTGAAACGGCCGCTGCTCGTCACCAACTGGCGGGCGTATCTCGACTGGCGGATCGGCGACATCCGCGCCGACCTCAACATCATCGGCGCCCCGCCGCCCGGCACCTGGGACTGGACCGCGGAGGCGCGGCGGGGCTGATTGGGAGTCCGCTCCCGGAAACTGGACATTGCTCAGTTCGAGGCGCCGGCTCGAACGCCCCGTTTCGCCGGAAGCGGGCGCGGGAGGTAATCCGGCACGCTACCTCCTGTCGAACACCTCCTTGAACAGGGACACCTTGCCGGCAGGGTCCGTTGTTGTGGCGAAGCAGGTAAGCTTACGCGGCGCCGACAAGATGCAGAACTTGTCCTCGAGGGAACCATCCTTCGACCAGAGCCGGGCTTCGATCACGCCCGAGGGCGTTTCTATCATCGCGCCTTCCAGACCGGCATCGCCCGGCAGCGCCCGTCTCTTTCCATCGACTTTACCTGAGTAGGAGAAGGTTTCCTTCTTGCCGTCACTTCCAACGCCGGTCCAAGTGTAGTCCAGAACCGTATCGTGCCGCCTGATCTCGGTCGTCTCGGAGCCTCCGGGGTCCGGCATGCCGATCGACTCCACCGTGTTTTTGGTCCAGGTGCCGACATAGGGATTGGGGGCGGCCGGTTCTCCGGCTGCCCAGCTGGAGGTCAGCACCGCCGCGCTTGCGCATAAAAGGATGTGGTTTTTCACGTCGTCCCTCCCTATTTGCCGTCGACCGAGAAAGCGATCAGCACATTGCCCGGATGGGTCAGCAGGCTGCCGCCCGATATAACATACAGAATGCCGTTCGCGACGATCTGCGGATAGCCGTTCACCGATCCGCCGCTCGCCCTGACGCCATTCGCAGCGTCGAAGTTTCGGGCGGTGTCGAAGTCCCAGACGATCTTGCCGTCGGTCGCGGAAAATCCGCGAATATGGCCGTCCAGCGATCCCGAAAAAACAACACCGGGAATTGCGGTCGCCGCGCCGGGCTGGGCCGCGCTGCAATCGTTCTTTCCCCACGCGCAGATCGGAGCCGGCGGAGCCGCATGCCAGAGCTGCTTGCCGTCCCCGAGCGCCAGGGCCGACAAGCCGCCGGGCGCGAACGGAGGCTTCGCGTCACGATCCGCCACGGACACATAAGCCGCTATCCGGTCAGCGGCGGCGCCGTACATGACGCCGCCGAGGGGGCCGCCTTCGCCGATCCGCGCCTGCCAGATGATGGTTCCGTCCCGATCCGGATCGAGCGCATAGACGACTCCCGATTTCTGGCCGACGACGAGAACGCTGTTGCCGTTCGGCAGATCGCGCAGCACCGGCGAATCGCCGAATTCGAGATATTCGGGCGCCGGCTTCTCGCAATCGGCTCTCTTCGCGCGCTTACAGCCCGTGTAGGGATCGTCGTCGGGCAGCGGTTGAACCGCCCAATGCCTTTCGCCGGTCGCCAAATCGAGCGCGACCACCGCATTCGTGTCGCCCTCCTCGGCATCGTTATAGGCGTTGCCGGTTGCGACATAGACCAGCTTGCGGCGCGGATCGATCGTGGGCGCCGACCAGATGGCCGCACCCGCGGGACCGAAGAGCGGCGTTCCGGCTTCGTTGGTCCTCCCAAGAGGAACCGCCGGCCGCGGCACCATGTATGTCTTCCAGCGAATGCGTCCGGTCGCCGCGTCCATCGCGACGACGCTGCCGCGGAAAGTGCAGCAGGGGTGGCTCCGATCCCATTCCGCGCCCTCGTCCATCGCCGACACCGGAACGTAGAGCGTGTCGCGGTATAGCGTGGGCGAGCCGGTGATCCGGACCAGCGGATGATCGTCGGCCTTGGTCCTCCACAAGAGCTTGCCGCGCTCGGCGTCGACGGCATAGACGAAGCCCTTCTCGTCGCCGAAATACGCAGCCGCCGCGGTGCCTGCGGAAGGTGGAAGGCCGATGCTCACTGCAGCCCGGATCGGCGCCTCAGCCTGCCAGCTCCAGTAGGTGCAGCCGCTCTTCGCATCGAGCGCGAAGATGCGGCCCGTCGCGGTGGTGACGAAGAGTCGGTCACCGACGACCACCGGCGCGCCATAGGCGGCGCCACCCGGATAGGCGAAGCTCCATTTCACGCGCAGCCGCGGGACGTCAGCCGCCGCGATGCCGGGCATGCCTTGATAGCGCGTGTTCGCCGTGTCGCCGCCGACGCCGTTCCAGGACGACTCTCCCTGAGCTAGCGGACCGGCCGCATGCGCGCAGCGGTTGGCGCTCGGGTCGGGATCCCGAAATTCGCCCGGCGCGCGATGCGCAAGATGAATCGCGAGCGCGCGGATGTCATCGGCGTTTAACCCCGCCGCCTGTTGCCGCATCGGTCCGCTGGTCAGCGCCAGCACGATCTGTTCGGGCGATTTGTAATTGAGCACGAAGACTGGCGGGATGTTGCCGCTGGGATGCTCGTGGCACATCGCGCAGCGCTCGGCGAAAAGCGCCTTGCCGCGCGGCGAATCGAGCTGCGCCGAGGGCATCGTATCGACCGGGTCTACGGCTCGCGCGAGCGGCGCGGATGCGATCCAGGAAAGGACCGCGACGGCGAGAAGGCGCGTCATCGTCCCTCCACCGAAAAGGCCAGCAGCGCATTGCCGGGATGAGTCATGGACGCGGCGCCCGAGGTCACATAGACCATGCCGCCGGAAACGATCACCGGATAGCCGCTGATCGCCCCGCCCTCCGCTTTGACTCCGTTTACCGCCGAATAGGTCTTGGCAGTATCCACGTCCCAGACGATTGCGCCGTCCTTCGTTGCGTAGGCGCGCATATGGCCGTCCCACGAGCCGGAGAATACGATGCCGGGAATGGCGGCCGGCGAACCCGCCTGCGCATGATTGCACTCATAGCCGCCCCAGCGGCATGCCGGCGTGGGCGACGGCGTTCGCCACAAGATCTTTCCCGTAGCCGCATCGACGGCAGCCATTCCTCCCGGAACATGCGGCGGCTTCACTTCGGAGTCGGAGATCGGCACATAGGCGATGCCGTTCGCGGCGGCGAAGCCCATCTCGACGCCCCCCATCGAGCCGCCCTGTCCGAGCCGCGTCTCCCACAGGAGCTTGCCTTCCCGGTCCGGATCGAGCGCGTAGATGACGCCGGATTTCTGACCGACGAGCAGCACATCCTTGCCGTCGGTCAACGTGACGAGGACCGGCGGCGCCGCGAATTCGAACAGCGGCGAGGCGGGGTTGTCGCAGGCATCCTCTTCATCCTGGTTCTTGCACGCCGTCCCATTGTCCGTCGGCTTCGGTTGCCGCACCCATTTGCGCGCGCCCGTGTCGAGATCGAATGCGATGATCGCGTCGTCGCCGTCGGTCGCATCGTGGTGGTAGGATTCCGCGGTCGCTGCGTAGACGACATGACGCTTCTCGTCGATCGTCAGCGGCGCATAGATCGCACCGCCCGCGGGGTCGTAAAGCCGCGCGCCGGTCGGGCTCTTTTTCGGCAATGGCTGCGGCGCCGCGCTGATGCTGTGGCTCTTCCAGACTTCCTTTCCGGTGGCGATGTCGAGCGACACGACGCTGCCGCGGAAGGTGCAGCAGGGATAGGACGGATCGTGCGACAGCGGATCCTCCATCGAAGACACTGGCGCGTAAATCCGGTCATGCCAAATCGTGACCGGGCCGGTGATCCGTCCGCTCGGGTGATCGTCGACCTTGCTGCTCCAAATAAGCTTGCCCGTACCGGCATCGATCGCCCCGACATTGGCCTTGCCGTCGCCGAAGAAAAGCTCCAGCCGTCCCTGCCCAGCTGGATTGATGGCGGCGGTCACCATCTTCGCGCCGGCCGCCGCGCCGCTGTGCCAATGGGTGCAGCCCGTCTTCGCATCGAGCGCAAAGAGGCCGCTCGGCGTCGACAGGAAGAGACGTCCGCCGACGGCGATCGGCTCGGCCGCCGCTGTTCCGCCGGGATAGGCGAACGCCCATTTGAGCTTGAGCTTCGGAACGTCGGCAGCGGTGAGGCCGGGCTTCGATTGAAACAACGTGTTGTGCTCATCGACGCCCCAGCTTGCCCAGTCGGCCGGTCCAGGTTGGGGTCTCGTCCCGCCCGGGCAGAGATTGGCGCTCGGCGACGGCTCCGAGCCGAGCTTCTTGCCTGTCAGATAGACCGCAATGTCCTTGATCTCGTCATTCGACAGGCCGCTCGCCATCGGGCGCATCGGACCCGTCGTGAGCGCCGCGACGACGCCCTCGGGCGACTTCCGTTCGATGACGATGCGAAGCGGGATGCGGTCATGCGCGTGGTCGTGGCACATCGCGCAATGCTGACCGTACAGCGCTTCGCCGCGAGCGCTCGTGGCCTCCCGCGCCGGCCGGCCGAAGGCGGAGGTCTGATCCTCTGCCGCCGCGAGCGGCGCGGCGGCTGCGGCGATGATGAGACACGCGAGAAAATGTCTGCGCATCGTTGCCTCACCAATGATAGCGAAGCTGGACGCCGAACATCCGTGGTTCGCCATAGACCGACGCATAATAGCCCAGCGTTTCGAGCGTCGGAAAATTTCCCGCCTGATAGAGCCGGTCGAGCACGTTGGTCATGAAGAAGGCCGCATCGACCGGGTAGCCGGCGACATTGTTCCAGTCGAGGCGCATGTTGACGAGACCATAAGGCGCCTGGACCGCACCCGCGGTATAGTAGACGAGCCCGCCGAAATTGTCGTGGCTCTGGTAGTTCCAGGTGATCGATCCGCTGACCTCGCCCCACCCCTCCGGAACGAAGGTCAGAACCTGGCGCGCGGTGATGCTGAATTTGTGCAACGGCACGGCCGAGATGCTGGGATCGAGGACCGTGCCGGGCGGCAAGATGCCGGTGAACTCGTTATAGTGCGCGTAATTGTAGGCGTAGTTTCCCGAGAGCTCGAAGCCGTTCCAGAAATTCGGCACGATGTCCGCTTCGATCTCCACGCCGGTGATGGTGACCTTGCCGTTGTTCTCGACGATCGAGATCGGAATGCCCCCGGGCGCCACGAAGTAGCTCGCATTCTGCACCGCCTTGAAGTAGCTCCGGAAGGCGTCGATGTTGGTCCTCCCCTTCGCGCCCCACAGCTCCCAATCGGATTTGAGGCCGATCTCGACATCGTCCAGCACTTCGGGCTGATAGGTCTGCGTGCCGGGAATCAGATTCTCCGGATTGACGCCGCCGACGATATAGCCCCGCCGGCCGGTCACATAGGCCAGCATGTGCGGCGTGATCCGATAATCGAGCCCGAGCGTCCAGCTCGGCGCCTGGAAATGAACGCCGCCCGATTGGAAGCAGAAGGGCGATGCGCCCGACGCATCGGTCGCATAGCCGGGCGTGCAGAAGCCCGCGCTCTCGCTGCTCTGACCGACCGAGCGATAGTCCCAATTGTAGCGATAGCCGGCGGTGAATTTCAGACCGTCGAGCGCGCCGAGCAGACCACCCAGATCGTAGGTCGCCTGCGCATAGGTCGCGAGGCTGCGATTGGCGAGCGCGTTGGTGTTGAGGGTTGGGAATTCCGGAGCGAAGAAGACGATCGTCGATGAGGACGGGCCGTTCGTGTGATCGTAGCTGCCGTAGAATCCCGCCTGCCAGGTCAGCCTTTCGTTGAACGACTTGCCTTGGAGCTGCAGCTCTTCGCTGAAGGCTTCGAGATTCCACGACCAGCCGTTCGGCTGCGCATAATCGAGATCGCCGAAGGGCGATTCGGAAAGGCGGAACAGCTGCTTGAAATTATGATAACCGAAGATGTCCTTCAGCGTGACGTCGTCGCTGACGTCGAGCGTCGCGATATCGGAAATCGACCAGTGCAGGATTTTGTCGAGCGGCCCCACGGTGCTGCCGGCAAACTCGCCGGTGACCTTGCGTGGACCGATCTGCTGCTGCTCGGTGAAATAGTCGGCGAGATTAGGGACGATCGCGAAATTGTCGCCGCACGTGCCGAGCGTCACCCCTTCCGCGAAAGCGAAGCAAGGGTTGTAGCCCCTCAGCACGAAGGATGATCCGTTGGTGTGCGAATAGATGTCGTCGGCGACGAGATAGTTCTCGAAACCGTCGAACGGTCTCGCGATCACGGAAATCCGACCAACCCAATAATCGCGATTGTCGAGATCCTTGCCCGATTGGATGTCGGTCGTGAAGCCGTCGCGCTGGGCGCGCTGGCCCGAGATGCGCAGCAGCAGCTTGTCCGGAATCACGGGCACATTGATCGCCCCTTCGAGCTCGATGTCGCCGTAATTTCCGAAAGTCGTCTGGGCGTAGCCCTCGAACGCGTTGGTCGGCTTCTTGGGATAGATCAGGATCGCGCCGCCGATAGTGTTCTTGCCGAACAGCGTGCCCTGCGGCCCCTTCACGACCTGGACGTTCTCGAGGTCGAAGAAACGTCCGGGTCCCGCCGCGCCGCCGGTCGCGCCCGAGCCGCCGAGCTGTGGGGCGTTGAGGTCGGGCACCTCGTTGAAATAGGCGACGACGCCCGGCCCGCCCGGCTGGTTGGTGATGCCGCGCAGCGTGAACCATTGCTCGTCGCGTCCGGTGTCGCTGTAGGTCGTCAGCGACGGAACGATGTAGCCGAGATCGGTCGAATTCTCGATGTGCTGCTCGTCGAGCGCTTTGGCGGTCAGCGCGGTCACCGCGAGCGGAACGGCCTGCAGCTTCTCGTCCCGACGTCGGGCCGTCACGACGATCTCTTCCAGTCCTGCGGCGCCTGCCGCGACAGCTCGGCCTTGCTCCTGGGCCCATGGGTGTCCCAACGGAAACAGCATTGCCGTTCCGAAGGCGGCCAATCTACAACCGAACCTGACATCCATCACCCTGCTCCCGTCCTTCCTTGTCTCGCGATAAACGCGAATAGTTTCGTGTTTAGCGTACAGACAAGAACGGCGGGGTCAAGGTCTGAAAGACGGAGCTGCGTGAAGCGGACAATTCCGCTCGCGCTTACAACAATGATTTCGGGGGTTCGCCTATGCCCTGCAGGCGTGGATCAGATGATCGACGATGTTCCGCACATAGGCATCATCGGGAACCTGTCCGGTGAACATGATCAGAGAAAGGATCGGGGCAATGATCATGTAGACGACCAGCACGCAGTCCACCTCGGCTCGGATCCGCCCCCCGGCTTTCGCAGCCTCGAGGGGCTTGGCTAGATCGCCCGCGACGGAGGCAAATCGGCGGACCATCTGGTCGCGGTATGCCGTGTCGCCGGCGGTGATGAGCAGCTTGTTGGCCGTGATCTCCACCGGATCGTTCAAGAAATCGCGAAGCGCAATCCCCAGCTTGTGGAGGTAGCTCTCCCATTTGCTCGTCGAAGGGATATCGAGCTTTCGCATATGTTCTTCGTAGGCGGCCATCACGAGGGAAGCTCGCTCGGGCCAACGCGCATAGATCGTGGCGACGTGCACGCCTGCATCTTTGGCGATGTCCTGAAAGCTGAAGTTCGAGTCCCCGTCCTTCAGTCGATCCAGCACAGCCGAAAAGACCGCGTTTCGCACCCGCTGGGTGCGTCCGCCTGGCCGCGCCTGGCCGCGCGCTGCCGCGCCTTTTTGGTTTGTTTGAGCCCTTCCAGCCATCGACCGACGAGCGCCTCTCCGAGCTTCGTCCCTATAACCCGAACCCTGAACCGATCGCAATTCGCGCTACCGCAGCGGTGAAGCCGCCAAGCCCGAGCCCGTAAAACGGAAGCAGAGTCCGGCGGCGCCGACCCGCGATTTCAATTCCGGCCTGGACACCGGGGATGAGACGTGGAAAACAGCAACTCGCAATTGATCCGGATCGGCGGTGCGTCGGGCGCGCTCGGCGACAGCATCATCGCCGTTCCAGGGACAAAAAATAGGGAGGTGTTCATGAAAACTCATAAAATCTTGGGAATGTCGGCCTTCGCGGTGATCGCCGCGCTGAGCGACCATCATGCAGCCTCGGCTCAGCAAGCCGGTGGCCAGGCATCGTCGAGCGGGGGAACGCTCGAGGAGATCGTCGTCACGGCGCAGAAGCGCAGCGAAAACCAGCAGGTGGTCCCGGTGTCGGTGACCGCGCTCAGCCCGACCACGCTGTCGAACGCCCGGATCCTGAACGCGATGGATCTCGCCGGCACGGTGCCCAACCTCTACATCTTCTCGGGCGCGTCGCTGAACGGCAGCACGTCCACCCCGTGGATGACGCTGCGCGGCATCGAAGCCAACAATACCGGCACGGTGCAGACCGACAGCGGCATCGGCATCTATGTCGACGGCGTCTATGTCGCCCGCGCCAGCGGCCAGGTCTTCGACCTCGCCGACGTCCAGCAGATCGAGGTGCTGCGCGGACCGCAGGGCACGCTCTTCGGGCGCGACTCGGTCGGCGGCGCCATCAACTTCATCACCAAGGATCCCACGGGCAAATTCGGCGTCTCAGAGGATCTGTCGTTCGGCAATCTGGGAGAGTTCCGCAACAAGACCAGGGTCGACTTCGACGAGTTCGCCGGTTTCCGCGTCTCGCTGACGTACCTCCATTCGCAGAACGACGGGTACGTCAAGAATTTGGACGCCGGGCATTTTGTAGACCCCAGCAAGATGACCTTCGGCGCCGTCGGTCCGGGCTTTTCGCGGCGCGACCTCGGCGCGTCGAACGTGGACGGGTTCATGGCCGCGGTCAGGTACGATCCGGAGGGGGTCGAGGGGCTGAGCTTCAGGGCCAAGTTCGACTATACCGGGGAATACGAGACCCCGCCGGCGATACAGATTTTGGCCATCGGGTCGCCAGGCAACCTTGCCTATCCGCCGCCCTATGGCCTGGGCGTGTTCGGCAACCGCTCCAGGGGCACGATCGTGGTCAGCCCGACGCCGCAGGATGCGGTGTCCAACTCGCAGGCGATTCAGGTCTATCTGCAGACCTATGGCTCGAGCCTGACGACCCAGTACGATCTGACGGACAACATTCAGCTCAAAGACATCGTCGCCTATCGCCGGCTGCAGCAATCCTTCGTCAGCCAGCTGGACGGCGGCAACGCCCTGGTGGCCCCTGATGGCAACGATTTCATTCCGTTCACCAGCGTCGGACAGGTGAACCAGCATCAGTTGAGCAACGAGTTCGACCTCACCCTCAAGAGCAAATGGGTCGATCTCACGGCGGGGCAGCTCTATTTCTACGAGCAATATCATTACCCCAACGGTTTTCCCGTCCTCTCGGAGGCGCCAGGCGGCGTTTTTCCCGCGGCGGACGGAACGCTCAACGACGGCAACGCCACGAGCATCGCCGAGTACGCCCAGTTCACCGGCCACGTGCTCGATAATGTCGATTTGGTCGGCGGCATCCGCTACACGCGCGACGACAAGGAGTCCCGGTACCCCCTCATTCCCAAGCTGAGCGCGGAAGCCATCCATCAGCGGGTGGACTGGCTGGGCGGCGTCAATTACCGCCCGACCGACAATCTGCTCCTCTATGGCAAGGGCAGCAGCGGCTATATTTCCGGCGGGTCGTATAACGGCGTCACTTTCGGCCCTGAGTCGATGACCCAGTTCGAGCTGGGCGAGAAAGCCGACCTGATGGGCAAGCAGCTGCGAATCAACACCGCCGTCTTCTGGTCGGACTATCGGCACTACCAGACTTTCGACTTCAACCCGTTGGACTGCAACGGGATCCTGATCGGTTGCATCGCGAATGCCGGCGCCGAGCGGATCTGGGGTCTGGAATCGGAGATCACGGCGCTTCCGACGGACCGCTTGCTGTTATCAATGAATGTCGGCGTCACGCGGTATTCTCTGGACCCCAACCAGAACCCCTCCGCGATCCCCGAGAACCACGCCCCTAAGCTGTCGATCGGCGTGGCCGGCGAATACACCTTCCCGGATATCGACGGCATGACGCCCTCGGCCAGGCTGGAGGTGAACTATAACGGCCTGGTCGACTGGGGGCCCACGCTGACCTCCGGCCCGGGCATAGAACGGAGTTACAAGACGCCGGAAACGGTGGTCGTGAATGCCCGCGTCAGCTTGGGGGACATTCCGTTGGGCCCGACGACCGCGAAGGTATCGCTGTGGGGAAAGAACATCTTCAACGAGCGGTATTTCTCCGAGATCCTACCCGGCGCGGTCATCGGCTTCGTGGACGGCAACGTCTCGCCGCCGGCGACCTACGGCGTCGACCTGTCGGTCAAATACTGATCGATCTGCCGGAAACACGGGCGCGAGGCTGACCATCCCTCGCGCCCTTCATTGATTTATCGCGATGCTCTGCCTGACCCTCGCCCGCAAGGGCGCGGGATCGTCGTCTGGAAGAGACCTGTCGACTTGACTCGGCAGGGCCGCGGGAAACCACAGCTAGCCTTGCTTCTGCGGCGCGGGCGCCTTCGCCGGCTTCGTCTTGTCGGCGGGCTTTCCGGCGGGCGCCTTCTTCTGGTCCGCCGGCGTGGGCGCGGCCTGCTGCGCCGGCGGCTGGTCGGCGGGCAGGGAGCTGGCGAGCTGCGGCGCCGAGGTCGGCTTGCACTGCTCGGTCCAGGTCGTCTTCTCGGGTCCCTGATTGTACTCCTGAGTCAGCGTCATCGCGGCCCGGTCGATCTTGCCCTGCCAGCTGGCATCGAGCGCGCCCAGATCGGGCTTTTCCGCCCAGACGATCGATTTGTCGTCGAACTCTGTGACCGGCTCCGGGTCGGCGCTCTTGCGAACCTCGGAATATTTGAACAGGCCCTTGGCCTGATCGTCGATCTGGAAGATTTCGTGGACCTGGACCGGGGCGTCGGCCTTGCCGGCCTTCGTCGTCACCATCTGGCCCGTGCAATCGATCCAGGTCGTGGCGGCCTGGGCTCCCGACATGCCGGCGGCTGCGAGCAGGCCGGCGATGCCGGCCGCGAGCGCCTGCTTGGATGATGGATTCATGAGATTTCCCTCTTTTTGCGTTCCCCCGGCGCGTATTGCGCCCGTCTCAACGACCATATAGCGGTATTTCCGTCAATGGACTGGCGCAACGCGTCGCGGGGTCGTATCTCTGCCCCGGCCCGGTTCCGTGGGGGAGGCGGGGTGAGGCCGATCGAGAAAGGTTTGCCATTTGTCGTTACTGGGTTCGCCCGAGCGGCGGCTGACCATCCTGGTCGGTTCGATTTCGTTCGTCACCTCGATCGTCTATTCCATTGTCGGCGCGCTGGCGCCGATGTTCTTCAAGGATCTGGCGATCCCGTCGCAGGACATCGGCACGATCGCCGGCGTCTATTCGCTGGCCGGCGCATTCAGCGGCTTCTTGGGCTCGCTCTTCCTCGATCGCTTCGACCGCCGCATCGGGCTCGCCGTCTCGATCTCCGGCGTCGTGGTCGGCGTGCTGTTGACCGCGCTCGCCCCCAACCGCGAGTTCCTGATCGCCGCGCGAATCCTGAGCGGCATGTTCAGCGGCCCGTCCTCGGCCTTCTCGATCGCGATCATCATCGACAATGTCCCGGTCGAGCGGCGCGGCACCGCCCTGGGCTCGATCACCAGCTTTCAGGCGCTGGGGCAGATCCTGGGCCTTCCGGCCGGGCTCGTGCTGGCGAACATGCTCGACAGCTGGCGCTTCCCGTTCTTCGCCATCGCGGGCATCGGGGCGCTGCTCGCAGCCTGGGTCATCCTCAATCTCGCGCCGCAGCGCGGACATCTCGACAGCGCCCGCAAGAGCTTCGCGATCGGCGAGCGCCTTCGGCTGATGGGAGAGCTGCTGACGCGACGCAACTGCCTGGTCGCCTGGGGCATCCAGCTGACCGGCATCGTGCCGCTGGTCGCGATTACCACCATCATGTCGGTGTTCCTGGTGAACAATCTGGGCTACCCGAACGATCAGCTCCCGACGCTCTACATCATAGGCGGGGCGTCGAACCTCGTCTTCTCCTGGATCATCGGCCGAGCGATCGACCGGTTCGGCGGCACGATTGTGTCGGTCGCCTCCTCCATCCTGCTCACCGCCGCGATCGTGTTCGGCTATATGGGCGTCAATCCGGGCATACCGCTGCTCGTGATCTTCCCGGTGTTCTTCTTCACCAGCTCCGCGCGGCTGGTGGTCGGCCAGACGGTGACGATGCGCATCCCGCGTCAGGACGAGCGGGCGGGCTTCCAGTCGCTGGGCCAATCCATTCAGGCCTTCGCCATGGCCGTGAGCGCGATGGCGATTCCCTATCTGCTGGGCAGCACGCCCGACGGTAAGCTGACCGGCATCAATCCCTTCGCGAGCGGCGTCATCGTGGTGACGTGGATCTTCCCCTTCCTGGTCGCCAAGCTGGTGCAAATGCTGGACCGGGCGCGCCCGGCGGCGGCTACGGCGCCGATCGCCGGACAGCAGGCGGCGGAATAGCTAGGCCCGCATGCGTCGCGTCCAGGCGGCGAGCGCGGTCAGCAGATTGGCGACGAATTTGCGCGTCGCCTCGTCGGTGAGCTTGCCGTCGGCGTCGAAGCGCTGCGCCGCCTGCCCGATCATCACCTCGGGCTGATTCACGAAGCAGCCATTGAGAAACACCATCGACTGACGCAGGTGATATTGCGCCCGCACGGTCCCGAAATTGCCGGGGCTCGCGCCCATCACGGCCATCGGCTTGCCGTTGAAAGGCTGGTCCGGCGGCCGCGAGGCCCAGTCGATGGCGTTCTTGAGCACCCCCGGGACGGAGTAATTGTACTCGGGCGTCACGAAGAGCAGCGCGTCGGCCGCCGCGATCGCCGTGCGCAGCTTCTGCACGGGCTCCGGGAAGCCCTGCTGGCGGACATCCTCATCATAGAGCGGGATGTCGCGCAAACCCTCGAAGATCTCGATCGACACGTCCGGCGGGACGAGCTCGACGGCGGCGTTGAGCGCCATCCGGTTGTAGGAGCCTTTGCGCAGGCTGCCGCAAATGCCGAGGATCTTGACCGCTCCGCCTTCCGCCATGACGCCGTCCCCGCATAAAGTATTTGCCTCAGGTAAGCCAGTCGCAGCTTGAATCAATCCCGACCGGAGCGATCTCGCCGTTTACGCGACTGCCCGGATCCGCGCCATTAATAAAAAATTTACCACTCTATGTTGTGTTAACTATAAGTCTTCTGCAGTCGGTCGCCGACCGCATCGTCGAATGCGTTCGCAAGCCCGACACGGTCAGCCGGCAGAGCGGCGAGGCGTTCGTGGTGTTCCTCTCCGAGATGAAACGAGTCGAGGATCTCGCCACCGTGGCGAACAGGATCCTCGAATCCGTCACCAGGCCCTATGCGGTCGATCATCACCATCTGCGCCTCGATGCGAGCATCGGCGTCGCCTTCTACCCCGACGACGGCATGGATGTCGAAACCCTGATCGACAAGTCGATCACCGACATGCGCCGATCGCGGGAATTCGCCCTGATCCGCGCCAAGCGGATGCATTGAGCTTATTCGGGTCCCGCAATTAAAGGCCGAGCAGATGGGCGGCCTGTTCGTACGCGGCGCGGCCGATCGCAAAGATCAAGCTCGACGCAAGGTACAAGATGGCTCGCCCTCCGAAGTCGAGCAAGGCGACGGCGGCGAGCGCACTTGCTATCAGCAATACAGATTTCATGCCTTTCGACCCGCTCGAGCCTCGTTCTTTTTATTGCCCGAGCACCCAGGCGGTATTGCAGGCATTGGTATAGTCGGTCGTGTGATCTGCATCTCCCGTCTCGCCGCCGGGCCAAACGCACTGACGGCCCTTGACCTGATAATTGCCTTTGCCGAATTGCTTCTCGCCGAGCGTATCACAGATCTCCGTGCTGCTGGTTCCGGACGGGACGGCGATCGAGGTCGACGCCCCATCCTTCAGCGCATAAAGACAAGATCTGGCCGGCGTACCGTCCGGGGTGGTGTTTTGAGCCATCGTTGAAACGGCGCCGAACGCGAGAGACAGTCCGAGATACAGAACAGCGTTTTTCATGAGCTCCCCTTTACGTGGCCGCGGCCTGGATTGTCGTCTAAGTTCGAGTTGGATCCTAGGTTCACCTTATGCCGAGCTTTGCAAATATGCCCGTATTGGTTCAGGCCGCAAAAGGAGAGGTCGGATGAAGAGGTTCGTTTGCGTCCTTGGTGTCATCGGCATGCTCTTCGTCACCGGCGCGCGGGCCGACGAGTGGGCCGCTGTTCCGGTGCTGCAGCAGATACTGCAGCAGCTGGTTATCATGAGCGGAAAGCTCGACGCCCTGAACGGCAGGCTGGACGCCATGAGCAATCGCGCCTATGGCGCCGGCAATCCGGAGCGCGCCTTCGTGTTCGCGATGCCCGGCTCCTTCGCGAAGGGGCCCAAGGAAGACGGCAAGGCGCTTTGCGCAAATCTCGGAGGCGCGCTGAAAGGGGCATATGCTTACGGCGGCACGATCATTGTCTCGTGCAATTATTGATTCGGGTCGAAGCAAACCGCCGGGCTGACGTCATTCCCCTGACAGGCGGGACGAAAAAAAGACCTCAGCGAACCTCCGCCTTCACCGGGAAGGCGTCGAAATAGTACTGGAACCGCGCGCGGAGCGCCTCGGGGTCGACGCCGAAATCGCGGCGCAGATTGTAGACGACGCGGCCCTCCTTGCCGCGCGGGTGCTCGGCGAGGAAATGCGCGATGGCGGCGCGCGCCTGCTTATCCTCGGGCAGCCCGGCCTTGTTATGAATGCGCGCGACCATCGCCAGGTCGTCGGCCATGAATTCGTGGAAAGGCACGTCGATGCTCTGCGAGTCCGGCCAGAGATCGCGATCGCGCACGCAGGCGCGAAGCAGATGGTCGACGCGCTCGATCCAGTAATCGATAATCGGCTTGGGCTCGACCGATTTGCGATAGATGCGGTGGCCGTAGGCGATCATCGTGACCGCGGATTGAATCACCGCGACCGGATCGCGATGCGTGACTGCAATGGTCGCGTCGGGAAAAACCTTGCGCAATACCGGCAGCTGCTCCAGATGCTGCGGGCATTTCAGGACCCAGCGTTTCGGCCCGCGGATCGATTGCAGGATCTTCAGCACCGTCTTCATATATTCGTAATGCGGCGTCTGGTCGTGGGCATAGTAGTAATCGCGCCATTTCGGCACGCGCGAGATCCATTCGAAATTGTACGAGGCCAAATCCGGCCCCATCAGCTCAAGCTCCTCATGGATATGTTGCGGCTCCATCGGATGCATGGCGGCCAAGAGCGGCACGACCTGCTGCATGCCGGTCCAGGCGTCGGCGGTGCGCTGATAACGCGGATCGACGCCGCCCGGCAGCATCGGCTCGCCGGGAAGCGGCAGCGGCTCATAGGATTCCCAGAGCGGCAGCGAGCGAAGCCGCGGATCGGCGGCGAGCAGATTGACGAGATGCGTGGTCCCCGAGCGCGGCATGCCGACGACGATGATCGGTTTCTTGATCACCTCCTCATGCACCTCCGCATGGTGCTTCAAATAGTCCCGGATCAAGAGGCGGTTCGCCATGTGGCGCGTGATGTAGCCCCATAGAGTGATGCGGTGCAGACCCGAAAGGCCGGGATCGGCATTCCACTCGTCGAGCAGCAGGCGGAGTCGCTCACGGAAATCCTCGGGACCGAAATCGTCGAGTCCGGTGCGCTTGCGCGCTTCGGCCAGAATCGCTTCTTCGGTGAGATCGACCGGTGTCGCGTCGCCATGGGCGAGCGCTGCCTTCTGCGCCTCGTTCAGCACCGGATGCAGCAGATCGTCGATCCTGATTTCAGCCGCCATGGCATTCTTCCCCTTCTGCTATCACGCGTCTCTGGCTTGCTTCAGCCGCGCCAGCGTCGCCTCCGCGACGGGCGCGGTCAACGCGCCCAGCATCATCGCCTCCAGGTCGCGGATGAAAAGCTCCGGATCGGGCGGCTCGCCGGATTCCTCCATGGCCTCGAGCAGGCGCGAATAATCCGCGAGACCATGAAACAGCATGATCGCCGCCATCACCAGCCTCTGTCGTGCGACCGCCGGCGGCAGGCCCTGCGCCGCCATCGCGGCGTCGAGCTTACGGTTCAGCCGGTCGGCCGCATGAAAGGTGAAATGCGCCGGGCCCGGCCCATGGAGCGCCACGGTCGCCTGGGCGATGAGCTGCGCGTCGATGCGGATGAATTCCTTGCCGCCGTCCGGGTCGAACAGCTTATCGGCGATCGGCCGCACGAAAGCCTTCACAACATTTTCGAGGCGGAGCGTGCCTGCGAGCTCCATCTCGTCGAACATTGCGTTGCGCCGCGCGGCAATACCCGGAATGTGCTTGTCCAAGATCGCCTGGACCAGCCCGTCCTTGCCGCCGAAATGATAGTGGCAGGCATTGCTGTGGCGCTGCCGCGCCGCGCGGTTGATCTCGTTCAGCGACACGCCCGCGATGCCGCGCTCGGCGAAGAGCCGTTCGGCGGCCGCGATGAGCCTCGCCCGCGTCGCAACGGCGCGCGGGCTGAGGGAGGCTCCGACGCTCAATCCTCCGGCGGCGGAAAGGGACATCCGACCCGTGCCAGCGCTGCGTCGAGCTTGTTGATCCGATATTTGAGCCAGCCTGTCTCCCAGAAATTCACTTGGCCCGAACGCTCGAGCAACGCGCGATGGACCGCGAGGCCGAGCTCGATCGGACCGGCCTCGCGCGGGCTGTGCGCGAGCGCCGCTTCAGCCAACAGATTGGCGCCTTCCGGATCGCCGGCCTTCAGTCTTTCGTGCCCCTTGGCGACGACAGCGTCGATGCCCGCGAGCTGGACCAGATCGGCGTAGATCTCCTTGGGCTGGGTCGGATAGAGCTCGCTTGTCGCCTGGGCCTTGAACCAGCCCATATATTGCTCCCAGACCGTTCGGACCGCCCAGCTCACCTTGCCGTAAGCCTGCCCGACATAGAGGTGGTCGGGCAGCGTGACCTCACGCATCAGAGTCCAGATATCCTTCTTGGCGTTCATGCCGTCGAGCGTCGTGCGGTGGACGTGATCGACGGCGGCTTCGAGGCGATCGAGGCAGGCGCGGATCAGGTCGCGGCCGACGATGGGCTCGAAATGGCCGGTGATCAGCATCTCGGGCTCGAGCGCGCGGACGCGGCGGAGCGAGTCGAGATAGGGCTCGACGAAGCGGTACTTGTCGCCGCGGATGGTGTTGAAGTTCGGGAAATGCGGGAAGAGCGGCCCGAACATATTGCCGGTGAAGACGATCTTGTGCTGCGGCAGCCAGACGGCGACGCTGTCGATCGTCTCTCCGCCCGGCACAGAAAGCAGCTCCAGCTTCAGCCCGCCGAGCTCCAGATCCAGGCGGTCGTCGAAGGTGATGTCGGGCGTGGGAATGTCCTGCACCACGCCGCCTTCCGGCCGCCGCATGAGCTGCGCGGTCGCCTCGATCGGGCCCGCGAACCAGATCATCGCCTGCACCTGGCGGATCGTGTTGATGCGCTTGTCGTCCTGCTGGCATGCCGCGTTGTTGCGCTGGGCGATCAGCTTGGTGCCGGGCTCGCGGAAGGTCTTCACGCCGCCGACATGGTCGGTATGGCCCTGCGTCAGGATGATATAGGGCGTGGGGCCGGGATGAACCGCGTCGAACGCCGCCTTGTGGTGCGGCGATTCGAATCCCATGCCGGTATTGATCACGATCCGGCCGGCCTCAGTCGAGAGCAGATACGCGTTCGACAGGCCCGGCGACATGTGGATGAAATCATTGATCCGGATCGCCGGCCCTGCCTTGGCCGGCTTCAACGAGAACATGTCCGGCCGGCTCTCCGCCAGCTGCCGCACCAGATCCATCGCGTCCTCCCAGGCAGTTTGTGGTGAAGTTATACTAATCGGGTGAATTGGCAACATCTCTTGGATCGGCATTCCCGCCTTCGCAGGAGTGACGCATGAGCGACGTTGCGGGGATGGTGTAATCCCACTATCCTTATCGAAAGGGGGGGCGCTATGAAAGCCGTCATGATCCATGGGCCGCACGACGTTCGGCTGGACGAGATCGAGCAGCCGAAACCCGGGCCGGACGACATCGTGGTCCGCGTCAAAGCCTGCGGGATCTGCGGCAGCGATGTCGGCTATGCCGCGGTCGGCGGCATCCAGGGGCCTTCGGACACGCCGACGCCCTTGGGCCATGAATTCTCCGGGATCATCGAAAGCGTCGGCGCGAATGTCCGGGCGATGAGCCCGGGGCAGCGCGTGATCGTCGATCCGTCGAACGACGTCAACATGATCGGCTCAGGCGGGGCGGGGGCTCTGGCGCCCTTCATCCTGGTCAAACAGGTGCATGCGCAGCCGATGGTCTATCCGATTCCCGACACGCTGCCGCACGAAGTGGCCGCGCTCACCGAGCCGCTCTCGGTCTCGCTGCATGGCGTGAATCGCTCCGGCGCCAAGGCGGGCGACAAGGTGGTCGTGTTCGGCGCCGGCTGCATCGGGCTGGGCGTCGCGCTGTTCCTGAAGAAGCGCGGGGTCGGCGACCTGGTCGTCATCGACAAGTCCAAGGGAAGGCTGGAGCGGGCCAAGGCGCTAGGGGCCGACCTGGCGCTCCATCCCGACGAAAGCGACATCTGGGCCGAGATCGGCCGCCGCCATGGCTCCGGCTCCCTCTTTGGCTTCCCTTATGTCGGCAGCGACGTCTTTCTCGAAGTCTCGGGCGCGGCGGGCGTGATCCCGGCGATCATCGACCATGCGCGGTTCAACGCGCATTTGACCGTGATCGCGGTCCACCACGCGCCGGTTCAGGTCAATTTCCTGACCGCGCTGGCGAAGGAGATGTCCTTCAACATGTCGATGGCCTATCCGACAGAGTTCCCGGAAGTGCTGGGAATGCTGTCGCGGGGCGAGCTGAATACCGAGCCTTTGGTCAGTCACAGCTACGGCTTCGACCAATTCCCCGCCGCGTTTGAAACTGCCAAGGACAAGGAGCGTTCGGCCAAGGTGATGGTCACTTTTACCTGACTGAAAGGTCTTTTTCTGCCATAAAGCGGCGGAAAGGCACGCTTCATGATCCTTCGCATATCAGCATCCCTGGCCGTTTCCTGCTTGGCGGCGGCCCTTTTCGTCGGTCCGGCGGCTGCGGGTCCACAGGGCTCAGAGCCTCAGGGAGTCGGCGACGTCCCGGCCGATTCGCACCTGCCGACGGCGGTCGAAAATACCGATCCGACGCCCGCGCCCGAGCCGGCGACCGAACCCGCGCCCGTGAAGAAGAAGCACGCCAAGAGCGCCCAGCATCATGAAAAGGCGGGAGGCGAAGACCCTTCCGCGGATTCGACCGGCGCGGCTTCGGCCTCCGATAAGGGCGGAGTTGACGCACTTGCAGGCTCGGCCCTGATCGTGGGTCTGCGTCAGACCGGCTACACGCTGGTTGTCCGGCACGCCAGCGCGCCCGAGACGACACCCGATAAGGCCGCGGCCGATCCCGAGAACGTCAATCTGGAACGCCAGCTCGACGCAAACGGACGCGAGCAGGCCAAGATGCTCGGCGTCACCCTTCGCGCGCTCGATGTGCCGATCGGAGAGATTCTGTCCAGCCCGGCCTACCGCGCCCAGGAGACGGTGAAGCTCGCCAAATTCGGCGATCCGGTCATCGATCCGCATCTGGACGAAGGCGGGCAGGGCATGGCGGTTCAGGCATCGACCGGCGTTGCTCCCTCGGGCAATGGCGCCTGGCTCAAATCGGCGGTCGCCAATCCGCCCCGCCTCGGCACCAATCGCCTCATCGTGACCCATCTGCCGGTGATCGTCGCCGCTTTCGGAAAGAACTACGCCAATGTCGCGCCGGACGAGGTGCTCGTGCTGAAGCCGGACGGCGAAGGCGACGCCACGGTCGTCGGGCGGCTCACCATCGACGCGCTGAAGAAGCTCTCGGGGAAGTAGCGCTCAGATCCCCGCGCGGGGGGATCCGAACGAATTACTCCGCCGCCTTCGCTTGGGCGCCCTTGAAGTGCGGGATAACCTTTTCGCCGATGTTGCGGATGGTCTCCATCACCAGCGCGTGCGGGACAGTGCCCATCTGCGGCAGGAACAGAATCTCGTCCGCTCCGGCCTCGAACAGGCGCTCGACATAGCGGGCGCAATCCTCCGGCGTGCCGTAGGCGTCCTCGGCGACGGAGGCCGACACATACTGGTTGCCGGTGGTGATGGTCTCCGCCGAAATTCGGGCAGACGCCATTTTCTGCAGCGCCGCCGCTTGGGCCTCGGTGTCGAGATCGGCGGTCTCGGGCGGCGGGCCGTTATTGTACCAGTGGGCCAGGGATTCCACGAAGAAGCGCTGCCCGCGTAGGCCCACATGGCGAGCGCGCTCGCGATCGTCGAGCACGATCGTCGGACAGAGCGCCGCCAGATGGTTGATCGGGCGAAATCCGACCTGGTCCTCCGGCTTCCGGTTTTTCCAGGCCTCGCGATAGATCTTGTTCTTCTGCGCCACGTCGTCGGGGCCGCCGAAGCCGAGCACCAGCGCGCCGATGCCGCGCTCGCCGGCCACCGCGAGCGTCGCCGGCTTGGTGGTCGCCATATAAATCGGCGGGTGCGGCTTCTGGAAGGGCTTGGGATGGATCGGACGGCGCGGGATCTGCACGAACCGGCCGTCATGCTCGATATATTCCTGCGTCATGATCTTGGGGATCAGATACATGGATTCGTCGATCATCGGCGGCAGGTCCTCCAGCTGGTAGCCGAAGGTCCCGGCCTCCTGCTGGGTGGCGCCCTTGCCGACGCCGAAATGGACGCGGCCGCTGGAGAGGATGTCGAGGGTGGCGATGCGCTCGGCCACCTTGACCGGATGGTTCATGTGCGGCGGCAGGCAGACCACCCCATGGCCGATACCGAGCCGCGTCGTCCGTCCGGCCAGATAGGCCAGGAAGGTTTCGGGCGCGGATAGGTGCGCATATTGCGGCAGCGCGGTGTGCTCAACCGACCAGACGATATCGAAGCCCAGCTTTTCGGCCAGCAGGCACTGCTCGATGATCTCATGGAACAGCCGGTATTCGGTCTCCGGCGACGTGTCGACGGTCTGCGCTTCATAGATCAGCGAAAACTTCACGAGGCATCCCTCCCTATCAATCTTTTATGAGATAGCTCATCGGCGGGGCGTCGGGCAAGGTTAGTCCAGATACTGGAACCGGTACGCCCGCCCGTCCTGGACGATCCGGCCGGCGGTCGGCGCCGGGAAGTGCGCGGCGAGCAGAACGGCGCCCGAGCTCGCGCAATGATCGGCGAGGCGCCGCCGCTCCTTGAAGGCCGCCTCCATGTCGCTGTCGACCCCGATATGGATCGCGGGGTCCTGGATCTGGATCGGATGGTGGAAGACGTCGCCGCTGAAGATGGCGCGGCCGTCGCCGTCCTCGGCGTGGATCAGCATCGTGCCCGGCGTGTGGCCGGGCGCGCCCTCCAGCCAGACCCGCGTGCCGATGCCGTGCTCGACCAGATGTCCGGTCTCGACCAGCTCCGCCTGGCCCGAGCGCAGCACCGGCACGACGCTGTCCTGATAGGCTTCGTTGGTCAGGCCGTAGCGCGGATGATCCGGGCTCATGCCCTCGCAATATTCGACGTCGAGGCGGGACATCAGGTAGTGCGCGTTGGGGAAGGTCGGGACCCATTTTCCATTCTCGAGCCGGGTGTTCCAGCCGACATGGTCTGCATGGAGATGCGTGCAGAGGACGGTATCGATGTCCTCGGGCTTCAGCCCGAGCTTGCCCAGCTGGCCCAGATAGTCGGTCTTCAGCATGTTCATCGCGGCCAGCGGGCCGGAGCGATGCTTGTCGTTCCCGTTGCAGGTGTCGATCAGAATGATCCGCCCGTCCATCTGCAGCACGAAGCTATGCATGCTCATGAGCAGCGTGCCGGCGTCGGATCCGGCGGCGCGCGGATCGAGCGCGCGGATCTGGCCTTGCAGCGCCTCGGGCGAGACGCCCTGGAACATTGCCGCCGGCACCGGAATATTGCCCGCGCCTTCAACGAATTTGCGGATCTTGAGGCCCCCGAGCGCGATCGGCTGCATGGTGCTTCCTCCCCTTGAAGACGCCGGTTCAAGCTCCCGGCGACCCTAGATCGGCCGAACGCGCTTGTCACGGCGCCCCCTCGCCCCTCGGAAGCTTCTCGTGTAGGAAGGCCTGCGATTTTCAGGTGAGGGGACGCGGGAAGAATGAGCTCGGACGCGGAGTGCGATGTGGTCGTGGTGGGGTCGGGCGGCGGGGCGCTGATTGGCGCCTATGTCGCGGCATCCAAAGGACTCAAGACGATCCTCGTCGAATCGACCGACAAGTTCGGCGGCACGACGGCTTATTCGGGCTCAGGCATGTGGCTGCCGACCAATCCGGTCCTGAAGCGCGCCGGCTTCGAGGACACGCTGGAGGCGGCCAGGACCTATTACCGCGCTGTCGTCGGTGACCGCACGCCGCGCGACCTGCAGGATGCCTTTCTCGAGAATGGCGCGCCGATGATCGCCTATCTCGAGCAGAACCCGATGCTCAAATGGGAGGTATTCCCCTGGCCCGACTATTTCGGCAGCGCCCCGCGGGCCAGCGCCGCCGGGCAAAGGCATATCATCAGCCAGGCTCTTCCGGCTGCCGAGCTCGGCCCGCTGTTCGATCAGCTGCGCGCGCCGGTGACGACCGAGCGACAGGGCTCTCCGCGGCCCGATGTGCTGTTCGGCGGACAGGCTTTGATCGGCAGGCTGTTGTTGGCCTGCCGCAACACGGGGAAGGTTGAGCTTCGGGCTTCGACGCCGATGGAATCGCTGATCGTCGAAAATGGGCGAGTGGCCGGCATCGTCGCCAGGTCGGGCGGCAAGACGATCCGCATCAAAGCGGCGCGCGGCGTGCTGATGGCGGCCGGCGGGTTCGAGCAGAATGCCGAGATGCGCAAGCGCTACGGCGTGCCGGCGACGACCGCCTGGTCGATGGGCGCGCCCGGGAGCCTCGGTCGGCCGATCGAGGCCGGAATCGAGATCGGCGCCGCCACCGACCTGATGGGGGAATGCTGGTGGTCGCCGGGTTTGATGCATCCCGACGGAACGGCGACATTCTCGGTCGGGATCCTGGGCGGCATCTTCGTGAACGGCCGCGGCGAGCGTTTCGTCAACGAGTCGCAGGGCTATGACCGGTTGGGCCGGAAGGTGATCGCGGACCAGGCCGCCGGCCTGCCGGCGATTCCGTTCTGGCAGATTTACGACGCGCGCTTCGGCCAGCGGCCGCCCGTGATGAACGTCTCCATCGCGCTCGCGGAGCCGGAGGCTTATGTCGCCAAGGGCCTCTGGAAGAGCGCCGATACGATCGAAGGGCTCGCGAAGGAGATCGGCGTTCCGGCGGCCGCGCTGAAATCGACGATCGATCGCTTCAACCGTTTCGCCCGCGGCGGCGTCGACGAGGATTTCCATCGCGGCGAGGAGGCCTACGACAAATTCTTCGTCGATGCGCCGTTGCCGGAATCCAATCTGGTGGCGCTCGAATCGCCGGATTTCGGCGACGCGATCGGCAGCGCCGTCAGCAAGAACGCCAATTTGATTCCGATCGACAAGCCGCCTTTCTATGCGGCGTCTTACGGCGTCTCCGATCTCGGCACCAAGGGCGGTCTGAAGACGGACGCGAAAGCCCGCGTGTTGCGGCCGGACGGCTCGGTCATCGCGGGACTCTACGCTGCGGGCAATACTCAGGCTGCGGTCTCGGGTCTCGCCTATCCTGCGGGCGGCAACCCGATCGGCTCCTGCGCGGTCTTCTCTTATCTGGCGGCGCTGGACATGGCGGCCGCCTAGTTGGACGCGCTCTTGCTCTCCAGGAAGGCGATGATCGCGGCGCGGTCGTCCGGATTCTTGAGGCCCGGGAAGCTCATCTTGGTGCCGGGCACGAGGCCGCGCGGACTCGTGAGATAGGTGTTGAGCGTCTGCGGATCCCACGTCAATCCCGATTTGCGGTTGGCATCGGAATAGGGAAAGCCCTCGACCTGCCCAGCCTTGCGGCCCACCACGCCCGCCAGGGATGGGCCGACCAGATTCTGGCCGGGCTCGATCGAATGGCACAGCGCGCAGGTCCGGTTGAAGATCTTCTGGCCGTCGGCGGCGGTGGGATCGCCCATCGCAGGCAGTCCGGCGGCCGTGGCCGCGATCATGAGAATTGCAAACAGTCGGGTACTCACTTTGGCCTCCGGTAGGTACACGTGCTCGGTTCCGGCGCAATGGCCGGTCGGTGTCACCGTCTCCTGAAAAGGGGCCCCCAGCCCCGTGCGGGGCTGGGGGCGCTAAGGCTAGACCGCCCTGGGGGCGCTTGAGGGGGATTGTCCACGCCGCCGGAGCCGCATCAGGCCGATCAGCCCGACGCCGAAGATCGTGATGGAGGCGGGCTCCGGCACCAGGAGCTCACCAAAGAGCCCATGCGCCTCATCCATAACGCCGGCGGCGAAATAGACCGCATTGGGATCGCCGCCCGCGCCGCCATTGCCGTTGATCAGGCCCCACAGATCGCCGATGACGATCGGGTTGCCGTTCAGGTCGTCCAGCGTGCCGAGGAAATCATTCGTGCCGTTCGGATTGAACACGTTGATCGTCCCGTCGCCGAAATTGCCGACCAGCAGATCGCCGGCAAACTGCCCGAAGCCCGCCGGCGCGATATCGAGGCCCCAGGGCGAGTCGAGCGCGCCGCCGGTCGCGACCCTGCGGATGAAGTTGCCGCTGAGATCGAACTCGTCGACGAAGCCGTTGCCGGCGCCCGCGACATCGTCGTGCTTCGCGGCGTTCTGCAGCGCGTAGGTGACGTAGAGATTGCCGTTCAGCTGCTGGACGTTGAAGGGCGCCCAGCCCTGGCCGGCAGGTGTGCCCGCGGGAACGGGCGGCGGCGATGGATCCACAAAGCCGGCGCTCACCACCGGCGCGAAATTGGTGTCGAAGACGTTGACCTTGCCGGTGTTGAAATTCGCCGCGTAAAGGAAGTTGCTGGTGCCGACGGTTCCGATCGCGAGGCCCTTATAGACGTCACTGGTCCCCGCCGCGCCGACCATGACCTGGGTACTGGAGCCACCGTTCCATCCCGAAATCGTGCCGTCCTCGCTGGCGAAAATGAATATCGCTTTGTTCGAGCCGCCGATCCCCGCAACGGGCAAATTGAAGCCGCTCGTGTTGTTGAAGACGTTGCCCGTCGGATTCGCCGGAGCAGGCGGAGCGCCGGCGCCGTTGACATTGACGGTGAGGCCCTGCTTCACGCCACTGCCGTTATAGATCGTGGCCAGGCCGCTGTTGTTGTCGGAGACCCAGAACGGGCTCGTCGCGCTGTGCGAGATGCCCCACGGATTGACGAGGTCCGGGTCGTCGGGTTGGGTGGTCGGCGTATACTGGTGCAGCGACGCCAGGAACGTGCTGTCGTCGGTGACGAGATTGATCTCCTGATAGAGGCTGGCACTTGCGGTCGTGGCGCCGAAAACGGACGCCGTCATGATTGCCGATAGAGAGGCCATCATTCTGAGGCGCGAGATCGGGGGACGGGTCGAACTCCGGGTCATGTCTCAACTCTCCCTGATAAGGTGTTGGGAACACAGGCTTGAGAAGCACCGACCACGCACGCGGACCCGCACTAAGGGAACCGGCGCATTCGGGCTGACCCGCGTTCGACGACTCTTCGTGCGTTTCTATTCCCGGGAAACGCACAGATTTATTTCGATTCGATCGGAATAAATTCAGCCGCCGCGGGAAAGACAAATAAAGAAGTTCGGGGCAGCACACCACGTAACCGTCATAGCGGAATAGACTTCGGAGCTCGGGCGTCGGTGAGCGATCGCATATCCAGCCACGAGGCCTGACCGTCCATGCCAGACTTCGCGAAGAAGCATCGTCATCCCGCTGCAATACTGTCATTGCTCGTCCTCATACTGCCTCTGTCGCGGGCGCGCGGGCTTCCGGCCTTCGCGCGCCAGACGGGACTCGAATGCGCGGACTGCCACACGGCCTTTCCGGAACTCACCCCGGTCGGCCGGCGGTTCAAGCTCAACGGCTATACGCAAGTTGGGGCGGACGAGATCTCATTTCCCGATCATCTGGCAGCGATGGTGGAGGGGACTTACACGCACACCGAAGCAGGGCAGCCGGGCGGGGCGGCGCCGCATTTCGGACCCAACAACAATCTCGTCCTCCAGCAGACCTCGCTCTTCTATGGCGGCAAGCTCGCCGACAATCTGGGCGCCTTCGTTCAGACGACCTATGACGATGTGTCGAAGCGCTTCGGCTGGGACAACACCGACATCCGCTACGCGGACCGCGGGAGCCTGTTCGGCTACGGTCTCGTCTGGGGCATTTCCGCCAACAACAATCCGACCGTTCAGGACGTCTGGAACAGCACGCCCGCCTGGCGCTTCCCCTACATCTCGTCCGAGCTTGCGCCGACGCCGGGCGCCGCGACTCTGATCGAGGGCGGCCTCGGCCAGCAAGTCGCCGGTATCAGCCTTTATGGTTTTCTCGACGACTGGATCTATGCCGAGTTCGGCTTCTATCACGACCTCTCCAAGAGAACGCTGACCACGCTCGGAGTCGATACGACCGGCGTCAATGGCATCGACGGCGCGGCGCCCTATTGGCGTGTCGCGCTCGAGCCGCATTGGGGCAAGCATTGGCTCGAGCTCGGCACGTTCGGCCTCGCAGCCGATGTCGTGCCCGCGCGGGTGGCGGGCTTCGGAACGGATTCGATCACCGACACCGGCGTCGATTTCGAATATCAGTATATGGGCGATCCCGGCATCGTATCGGCGCGGGCGAGCTGGATTCGCGAAACCCGCGATCTGGGCGCGAGCTTCGCGCAGGGGCTGGCCGACAACCGCCACGGCTCGCTCGAAAGCTTCAACGCCTCGGCGACCTATACCTGGAAGCAGATGATCACCGGCACGGTGGGGCGCTTCCAGACCAACGGCAATTCCGACCTGACGCTGAACGGGACGCCGACCGGGTCCCCCAACAGCGACGGCTGGACATTCGAGATCGCCTACCTGCCCTTCATGCATGGCGGGCCCTCCTTCTGGCCCTGGCTCAACGCGCGGATCGGCATTCAGTACACGATCTATGACAAGTTCAACGGCAGCCGCTTTAACATCGACGGCAACGGCCGCTTCGCGTCGGATAACAACACGCTGTTCACCTATATTTGGATCGCGTTCTGATCGATAGGAATTGACCGCTCGCCGGGCGCCCCATACCGTCCCCGTAAAAGGGGACGCGCATGGCGGCGGCGATAGTCGGGATTGACGTCGGGGGGACATTCACCGACCTGTTCTATTCCAAGGACGGGCTGAACGCCGATACCGTCCTCAAGGTGCCTTCGACGCCCGACGACCCCTCGCGCGGGCTTCTCGACGCGCTGAAGGCCGCCGGGATCGATCCCGCCGGGCTCGGCCTTATCGTCCATGGCACCACAATCGCCACCAACGCGGTGATCGAGCGCAAGGGCGCGCGCTGCGCGCTCATCACCACGCGCGGCTTCCGCGATGTGCTGGAGCTCGGCCGCCGCGACCGGCCTCACATGTATGGCCTCACTGGCGTGCAGAATCCGCTGATCCCCCGCGACCGCCGCTGGGAGGTGAGCGAACGCCTCGATCATCGCGGTCAGGTCATCGAGCCGCTGAAGGAAGCGGAGGTGAGGCGCCTCGGCGAAGTGCTGAAAGGCGAGAACATCGAGGCGATCGTCATCGCCTTTCTCCACGCCTACGCCAATCCCAAGCATGAGGAGCGGACGCGCGACATACTCCGAGCGATCGAGCCCGCCTGGGAGATCGTGACATCCAGCGCGGTGGTGCGCGAATATTATGAATTCGAGCGCACCAGCACCGCCGCGGTGCAAGGCTATCTGCAGCCGCTGATCGCGCGCTATGCGCGCAACCTTTTGGATCGCCTCGCGAGCTGGGGCTTCGATCGTCAGACCCTCATCATGCAATCGAATGGCGGCGTGGTGCCGGTGAAGCAGCTCGCCGCGCGCGCGGCCTACATTGTGCGCTCCGGACCGGCAGCGGGCGTCATCGCGGCGGCGCGGGTGGCGGCGGAGGCCGGCTTCTCGAAGATCGTCACAGGCGACATGGGCGGCACCAGCTTCGATGTCGCGGTCGTTGTCGACGGCGAGCCCGAGATCGCGGAGACGACCAATCTCGATTTCCGCATTCCGCTCCGTCTGCCGATGATCGACGTGCACACGATCGGCGCCGGTGGCGGCAGCATTGCGCATGTCGATCGTGCCGGCATCCTTCAAGTCGGTCCCGAAAGCGCCGGCGCGGCGCCGGGCCCCGCTTGCTACGGCAAGGGCGGCGCATTGCCGACGGTTACCGACGCCAATGTCGTGCTCGGCCGGATCAAGGCGGAGAATCCGATCGGGCTGAACGGAGTTGCCGCGCTCGATGTCGCCGCCGCGCGCGAGGCGGTGGGCCTGCTCGGCCGCGAGCTGGGCTTGGGGCTCGAGGCCACTGCGGAAGCGATCCTCGCGGTCGTCAACCAGAACATGGCGGGCCGCACGCGCCTGCTGTCGATCGAACGCGGCCACGATCCGCGCGATTTCGCGCTGGTCATCTTCGGCGGGGCGGGTCCGCTGCATGGCGCGGCGCTGATCCGCGAGGTCGGCATCCGCACGATGCTGGTGCCGCCCAATCCCGGCGTGCTCTGCGCGATGGGCTGCGTCATCGCCGATGTGCGTTACGATCTCTCGCGCACGATCGAGCGGCGACCCGAGGATCTCGGCGCCGAGGCGATTGCGGAGATCCTCGCCGAGCAGAAGCGCGAAGGCGAAGCGCGGCTCTCAGCGAGCGAGGCGCCGGTCGACCGCGTCACCGTCAGCCATGCTGCCGATATGGCCTATCAAGGGCAGATCCATGCGCTCCGCGTGCCGATCGAGCGCGGCTGGAGCGCCGAGCGGATCGTCGCCGCCTTCCAGGAGGCATATCGCGCCGAGTACGGCAATCTGCTGCCCGGCATCGCGACGATGATCGTGGGCTTGCGCACCGTCGTGCAGGGCATCCGCGAGCAGGCGAAACGCGTTGTCGAAAGTGTACGAGACTTGCCCGCGCCTGCCCCCGCGTCGATGCGCCCGGTCCATTTCGGCGCCTGGCGCGATACGCCGATCTTTGCCCGCGAGCAGCTTCTGCCCGGCATGCAGATCGACGGCCCGGCGGTGATCGAGCAGCCGGACACGACGGCGGTCATCGAGCCCGGGATGCGGGCACGGGTGGATGCTTATTCGAACCTGCTGGTGGAGGCGGCATGATCGACCCGGTCACACTGGCGGTCGTGCGCGGCGCGCTCGGGCAGATCGCGGATGAGATGGACCTGCATCTGATCCATGCCGCGATCTCGCCGATTATCTCGGAGACCAACGATTGCGCGCATGGCATCTTCGACCCGGTGACCGGCGAGACGATCGCGCAAGGGCGCTACGGCTTGCCGGTGTTTCTCGCCAACATGCAGTTCACGGTGCAGAACGTCCTCCGCGCGGCCGAGGCGAAGGGAGGGTTCCGCGAAGGCGATCTCTGGATCGTCAACAGCCCCTATCTGTGCGGCACGCATCTGCAGGATGTCGTGCTGCTCTCGCCCTATTTCGTCGACGGCAGGCTGTTTGCGATCTTCGCCAATACAGGCCATTGGATGGATATCGGCGGCGGCGTGCCGGGCGGTTGGGCACCCAAGGCGACAGAGATTCACCAGGAAGGGCTGCTGATCCCGCCGCTGAGGCTGGCCGAGGGCGGGAAGCTCAACGAGGCGGTGGTCGACATGTTCACCGCCAATGTTCGCCTGCCCGAGCAGATCGCGGGCGACCTGTCCGCGATGAGCAATGTCTTCAATGTCGGCCGACGCGGTCTGGACGGGCTGGTCTCGCGCTACGGCGCGGCGCTGCTCGCCGAATGCTTCGCCGAGATGAACCGGCGCGCGGAGCGCCAGATGCGCTCTTACATCGCCGATATCCCGGACGGCACCTATCGCTGCGAAGACCGGTTCGACAATGATGGCGTGACCGACCAGCCGATGCGCATCGCGCTCGCTCTGACGGTCGAGGGCGATTCGCTGCATTTCGACTTCACCGGAACCGCGCCGCAATCGAAGGGGCCGATCAACCTTGCGCGCACGACCACGCTATCCTCGTGCTTCGTCGCGCTGAAGCACATCTTTCCCGAGGTGCCGGTGAATGGCGGCGCCTTCCGCCCGTGTCGCTTCACCATTCCGGAGCGCAGCCTGATCGCGGTCGAATATCCCGGACCGTGCGGCGGCTATTTGGAGGTGGTCGGGAAGGTGACCGACCTCACCTTCGGCGCGCTCGCGCAGGCGATTCCCGACCGCACGCCGGCGCCGGCCTTCGGCACGATCGGCGTCGCGACGGTCGCGGGCACGCATCCGGAGACCGGGCGCTATTATGTCGCCGTCTTCCCCTATCCGGGTGGCTATGGCGGCAGCAAAGAGAGCGACGGCCTCGTGCATGGCACGGCGCCGTTCTCGATGGCGAACTTCATGTCGGTCGAGATGTCGGAGCATCGCTATCCGCTCAGCTTCGACTATTTCCGGCTGCGCGAGGATTCCGGCGGCCCCGGCTACCATCGCGGCGGCTGCGGCTCGGAATACGCGATCCGCATGCTGGCCGACGGCGTCGCGACCGTGCTGGGCGACCGCGTCGACCATCCGCCCTTCGGCATCGTCGGCGGCGGGAGCGCCGCACCGAATGCGGTGCGCTTATTTGGTGCCCGAGGCGAATGGATCCCCGAGATGCGCAGCAAGCTCGAGAAGCAGGGGATGAAGCCGGGCGATGTGCTGCGCCTGGCCTCGCCGGGCGGCGGCGGCTTCGGCGATCCGCGGACGCGCCCGATGGATGAGGTCGAGCGCGATCTGAATCTGGGCTATGTCAGCCGGGAGAGCGCGGAGCGCGATTACGGCGCGGTGATCGCCGAGGCCGTGCGGGTGGGAGATCGGGTGCGCTATCGGGTCGAGAAGTAGCGCGGAAAAGCCAAGCCCGGGCATGACGGCGGCGAGGAAAGGGTAAGGGAAACGCATTGCTTTCCGCCCCGTTCGCTCATCACCGACCCTTGCGGAGCGGGTTCACCACGCGCAGCTTGCTTTCAATCTTCAGCCCGTGCTGCATGTCTTCCGACCACAGCGTATCGCAGTCGACGCTCAGTGCAGCGGCGGCGATCATTGCGTCATAGATCGAGAGCTGATGGCGCTCGGCAAGGTCCAAGCCGGTTTCATGAATGTCGACCGTGATGTCGATGACGCGCAGCAAGCCGCGTACGGTGGCCAGCAGAGCGCGCGTTTCTGTCCAGGACAGGCCCATCTTGCGGCGCGCGACATTGGCGATCTCGTTCAGAACCTGAACACTCACCGTCCCGCCCTCGCCGATGAGCTTCTCGGCTTTGTCCGCTTTCGCGGTCTGTGCCGATGCGACATAAAGCAGGACATTCGTGTCGAAAAAGCTACCGGGCATTCGCCTCGTCTCGGTCGAACTTGAAATCGGCCGGCAGCCGTCCCCGGAAGGCGCGCAGCCGTTTCAGCAGCTCTTCGCGTCCGGGCTTGCGGGCGATGCCGAACGCGCGCGCGTCGGCAATGTGGATCTCGATCTCGTCGCCTTCTCGCAACTTCAACGCTTCGACGACGGTGGCGGGGAGGCGGACGGCGAGGCTATTACCCCACTTCGAGACCTGCATATTAGGAAGGCTCCTGGATATACATATGCCATATAGTATATCCGCGCTCCGAAAGTCAAGGATCATTCGCCGGTGCGGTGACCACATGAAATGGCGCGCCCTTGCCAAATGCTCCGCGCCCGTCATGATCTTGCGCAAGGGGAGGAATGAGCATGCACGGCAGTGCGAGCGGGGCATGGGAGTTGCCGGAGGAGCTGAAGATGCTCCAGCGGACGGTGCGGCGGTTCATGGTCGAGGAGGTGAAGCCGGAGGAGGACAAGCTTCCGCACGACGCGACCGAGATGCCGCCCGAGGTGCTGAAGCGGCTGCAGGCCAAGGCGCGGTCGCTCGGACTCTGGCAGATGCAGACTCCGGGCGAATGGGGCGGAGCCGGGCTGAGCTTGCTGGGCCAGGCCGTCGTCGCCGAGGAGGCCTCGCAATGCCGGATGGGGGCCTATATTCCGGCGGGCCATGCCTTCGGCTGGGACGTGCCAGTGGCGATCTTCAAAGGGACCGACCAGCAGATCCGCAAATATGCGGTGCCGGTGATCGAGTCCGGCGAGAAGACCTTCGTCGCCATCACCGAGCCCAGCGGCGGATCGGATCCGGCGCGCGCCATCCAGACGAAGGCGGAGCGCAAGGGCGACCGCTATGTGCTGAACGGCTCGAAGGTCTTCATCTCCGGCGTCAGCCAGTCGCGCTGGGGACTCGTCTTCGCGCGCACCGGGCCGGGCAAGGGGCGCGACGGCATCTCGAGCTTCATCGTCGAGACCGGCTGGAAGGGATTCTCCTATACGCGTATCCCAGTCATCCGCTCCTATTCGCCCTATGAGATCCATCTTGCCGATTGCGAGGTGCCGGTCGAGAACCGGTTGGGCGAGGAGGGGCAGGGATTCGCGCTCGCCGAGACCTGGCTGGTGCATGAGCGCATCCCTTATGCGGCGGCAGTGATCGGGATCGGGCAGGCGGCGCTCAAGCTCGCGATCGACTGGGCCAAGGAGAGGCACACATTCCGCTCGGCGCTGGCCGACAAGCAGGCGGTGCAATGGATGATCGCCGATTCGGAGATCGAGCTCCGCGCCGCGCGGTTGCTGGTCTATCAGGCGGCGTGGCGCGGCGATCTCGGGCACGACATCAAGGTCGATGCGTCGATCTGCAAGGTCTATGCGACCGAGGCGGCGGGGCGCGTGGTCGATCGCTGCATCCAGATCTTCGGCGGCATGGGTGTCGCCGCCGCGATGCCGTTGGAGCGCTGGTACCGCGAGCTGCGCATCAAGCGCATCGGCGAAGGGCCGTCGGAAGTTCACCGCATGGTGGTGGCGCGCGATCTGCTCGGGCCGCGTCAGAAGACCGACAGCGCCCGGAACTGAACCATGAGCAACAGACCGCCGCCGCTGCAGGGGGTCAGGGTCATCGACCTGACGCAGATCTATAATGGCCCCTACGCCACCTTCTTGATGGCCGAGGCCGGTGCCGAGGTGATCAAGATCGAGCCGCATGGTGGCGAGCATCTCCGCCGCCGTGGCGTAGTGGGGGGCGCCGCGCTGCCCTTCGCGATGCTGAATGCCAACAAGCGCGCCGTGACGCTGAACCTCAAGATGCCGCGCGGCCGCGATCTGCTGATCGAGATGGTGAAGCGGGCCGACATACTGGTCGAGAATTTCGCGCCGGCGACGATGGATCGGCTGGGCCTCGGCTGGGACGTGCTCTCCGCCGCCAATCCGCGCCTCGTCTACGGATGCAGCTCGGGTTATGGGCGCACCGGACCGAACCGCGACTATCCCGCGATGGATCTGACCGTGCAGGCGATGTCCGGCATCATGAGCGTCACCGGCTTTCCCGACCGGCCGCCTGTCAAGGCGGGGCCCGCGGTCTGCGACTTCTCGGCCGGCATTCACCTCTACGCGGCGGTGATGACCGCGCTGTATGAGCGGGAGAGGACCGGATGCGGCCGGCTGGTCGAGGTGGCGATGCAGGAGGCGGTCTACGCTACGCTGAGCTCGAATCTCGGACTGCTCTACGGCCGGGGACCGGAAGCTGCGACGCGTACCGGCAACCGCCATGGCGGCCTCGCCGAGTCGCCCTACAATGTTTATCCGTCCAGCGACGGGTGGCTCGCGATCATCTGCGTCGGCGAGGCCCATTGGCGCGCGCTGGTGGGTGTGATGGGCCGGCCGGAGCTCGCCGACGATCCGCGCCTCGCGAACCTCGAATCGCGTGTGGCGCATATGGATCTGGTGGATGAGATAATCGGCGGCTGGACCCGCGCACGGACGAAACAGGCGCTGTTCGACGCTCTCATCGCGGCCCATGTGCCCTGTGCCCCCGTGCGCACGCTCGAGGAGGTCGTGAACGATCCGCACATGCATGAGCGGGGGGCGCTGCAATGGACGGATCATCCCGAGCTCGGGCGGATCGTCGTGCAGCGGAGCCCGCTGCGCTTTGAGGGGACGCCCTTTCCCGCGTTGGAGCCCAGCAGGACCCTCGGAGCGGACAATTCGAAAATCTATGGCGAATGGCTCGGCCTGTCGCAGAGCGACCTAGCCGAGCTGGCTAAAACCGGAGTGATCTGATGGCTGTCGTCGAAATCGAAAGCGCGGGTGCGATCCGCACGGTACGGCTCAATCGTCCGGAGAAGCGCAATGCGCTCAATCGCGAGATGCTGTCGCTATTGTCCCAAGCCTTCGCGATGGCGCCGCCGGCGAGCGAGCGCGTCACCGTAATCCGCGCCGCAGGGCCCGTATTCTGCGCCGGCCTCGACCTCGCAACGCATGACGACATCGACACCGATCCGATCGAAGGAACGCTCCGCGCGATCGAGACCTATCCCTTGCCTGTGGTCGCTGTCGTGCAGGGCGACGCGATCGCCGGCGGTAACGAACTAGCGCTGCATTGCGACCTCGTCGTCGCCGGAGCGAACGCGCGGTTCGGTATGTCGCTCTCCCAGATCGGCCTCTCGCCCTCATGGTTCCTCATCAAGAAGCTGCTCGAAGTTGCCGGGCCGGTGATCACGCGCAAAATTCTGTTGCTGGGCGATCCGATGCCAGCGGAGACATTCTTTGAGTACGGCATCATATCGCATATTGCTGAGCAAGAGGAATTGGAAATCGTCGCGCAGCGCGTGATCGATCGACTCGCGGCGAACGCGCCGCTGTCGCTGAAGGCGATGAAGGCGGTGATCGTGCGCGAGATGGAGTTCCGCGACGCGATCGCGCATGACGATGTCGACGTGCTCGTGCTGAAGGCGAACCGGAGCTCCGATGCGAAGGAAGGTATGGCGGCGCGGCTCGCCAAGCGCGCGGCGCGCTTCGAGGGGAGGTGAGAGATGGTGAAGATCGCGATCCTCGACGATTATCAGGACTGCGCGCGGTCGATGGCGGACTGGTCGCTATTGAAGGACGCGGAGATCACCGCCTTCCGCGACCATCTGTTCGACGAAGCTGCGGTCGCCGAGCGGCTGAAGCCGTTCGACGTGGTCTGCGCGATGCGCGAGCGGACCGCCTTCCCCGCGACGCTCTTGGAGAAGCTGCCCAACCTCAAGCTGATCGCGACCACCGGCATGTGGAACGCGGCGATCGATATCGAGGCGGCGAAGGCGCGCGGCATCACCGTCTGCGGCACGCTGGCGCCCGAAACACCGACCGCGGAGCTGACCTGGGCGCTG
The DNA here is from genome assembly GCA_035293565.1 of Alphaproteobacteria bacterium. GTDB lineage: Bacteria > Pseudomonadota > Alphaproteobacteria > BOG-932 > Roseiterribacteraceae > DATGMP01. The sequence continues at coordinate 44,540 of DATGMP010000130.1, forward strand.
ATCCTGGCGCTGACCCGCAACATCCCGACCGAGGCGAATTCGATCCGCAATGGCGGCTGGCAAGCGACGGTCGGCAGCGACGTCGCCGGTCGCACGCTCGGCATTCTGGGCCTGGGGCGCCTCGGCACGAAAGTGGCCAAGGTGGGGCTCGCCTTCGGCATGAAGGTCATCACCTGGAGCCAGAATATCACCGACGAACGGGCCGCGGCGGCGGGCGCACGGATGGTGACGAAGGAGGAGCTGTTTCGTGAGGCGGACATTCTCTCGGTCCTGGTCATCCTGAGCGGCCGCACGCGCGGCCTGGTCGGCGCGGCCGAGCTCGCGCTGATGAAGCCCACCGCCTATCTCGTCAACACCGCGCGCGGGCCGATCGTCGACGAGGCGGCGCTGATCGAGGTGCTGCGCAACAAGAAGATCGCCGGCGCCGCGATCGACGTCTACGAGCTCGAGCCCATCGCCGCCGACCACCCGTTCCGCACGCTGCCCAACCTGGTCGCCACCGGCCATATCGGCTATGTCTCGCAGGACACTTACCGCCAATTTTGGGGCGAGACGGTCGAGAACATCGCGGCGTTCTTGAAAGGCGCGCCGATCCGGGTCATCGGGCAGGGCGGGTACAGGAGCGCTTACGATAAGCAGTAAGCGGCAGGGTCCTCCTCGAGCTCGAACCGCCTACCCGTAAACCCGCCCGTACAGCTCCACCATCTCGTCCAGGGTCGGCACGCGCGGATTGTTGCCGGGGGAGCCCGAAGCGAGCGCTTGCGCGGCCATCGTCGGCGCGATCTCGAAATAACGCGCGCGGTCGATGCCGAAGCGGGCCGGGGTCGGGACCTCCAGATCGCGGTTGAGCGCGCGAAGCGAATCGATCAGCAAAGCGACATTGGCCTGATCGCCGGCGCCGGGCTCGGCGATCCCCATCGCTTGGGCGCAGGCTGCGTAGCGCGGGAGCGCGGCATGTGCCGAGAAAGCGGTGATCTCGGGCAGCAGCATCGCATTCGATAGACCGTGCGGCACATGGAAGAAGGCGCCGATCGGGCGGCTCATGCCATGGACCAGCGCGACCGACGCGTTGGAGAAGGCGAGGCCGGCCTCGGTGGCGCCCAGCATCATCGCTTCGCGCGCCGCGCGGTTGCCGGGCTCTCGGCAGGCCGTGCGGATGTTGTTCCAGATGAGGCCCATCGCGGAGCGCGCGACGGCGTCGCTGAAAGGATTGGCCTTGCGGCTCACATAGGCCTCGATCGCGTGAGTCAGCGCGTCGATGCCGGTATCGGCGGTGAGCCTCGCCGGCATCGTGAGCGTCAGCTCATAGTCGACGATCGCGGCGGCGGGCGTGATGAAAGGCCCGGCGATCAGCATCTTCTCGTCGCTTTCGGCGTCGGTGACGACGGTGAAGCGCGTCACCTCCGATCCGGTGCCGGCCGTGGTCGGGATTGCGATCAGCGGCGCGCCCAGGCGCGGAATCGGGTTGGGAACCTTGTAATCGCGAATGCGGCCGCCATTCGCCGTCAGGACGGTCATCGCCTTGGCGGTGTCGATGGGGCTGCCGCCGCCCAGCGCGACGAGCCCGTCGAATTCCTCTTCGCGCATGATCTCGGCGCCCCGCTCGACGACGGCGCTGGTCGGTTCCGGCACCGTGTCGGCGAACACGAGGCAGGGCGCGCCGGCCTGTTCCAACAGCGCCGCCACGCGGTCGACCAGTCCGATCTCGCGCATCACCGGATCGCTGACCAGCAGCGGTCGCCGGATGCCGAGGCTTGCGACCAGCCCCGGCAGCTCGGCCAGCGCGCCGCCGCCGATCAGCACCTGGCTCGGCAGGGTGAGGCGGGTCGCGGCGCTCATCTCACCCGGCCTTGGCGCGGATCACGCCGCCCTCGCGCAGCGCCTGCTCGACGTCGGTCAGCGCGCCGGGATCCTCGATCGTGGCGGGCAGCGTGTATTCGTCGCCATTGGCGATGCGGAGGATCGTGCCGCGGAGGATCTTGCCCGAGCGCGTCTTGGGCAGGCGCGGCACGACGATCGCAGTCTTCAACGCCACGACCGCGCCCATCTGCTCGCGCACCTGCGCGACGATCTCGCCTGCTATCGTTGCGGGCGGGCGGTTGATGCCGGCCTTCAGCACCAGCAGCGCGATCGGCACCTGGCCCTTGAGGCTGTCGGCCATGCCGACGACCGCGCATTCGGCGATGTCGGGATGCGCCGCGACGACCTCTTCGATCGCGCCGGTGGAGAGGCGATGCCCCGCGACGTTGATGACGTCGTCGGTGCGGGTCATGATGTGCAGATAGCCATCATGATCGATGAAGCCCGCGTCGCCGGTATTGTAGTAACCGGGAAAGCGCTCGAGATAGGCCTCGCGGAATCGATCATGCGCGTTCCACAGCGTGTTGGCGGCGCCGGGCGGCAGCGGCAGCTTGCAGACGATGGCGCCGGTCATGCCGGGCTCGACCGGCTTGCCGTCGAAATCGAGCGCCTGCACGTCCCAGCCCGGAACCGGCTTGGTGGCCGATCCCGCCTTCGTGGGGAAGCTTTCGATGCCGAGCGGGTTGGCGACGATCGGCCAGCCGGTCTCGGTTTGCCACCAATTGTCGACGATCGGGCGTTTCAGGGTGTCCTCGCACCAATGGAGGGTCGAGGGATCGCAGCGCTCACCGGCGACGAAGAGCGCGCGGAGTGATGAAATGTCGTGCGCGGCGAGCTGTGTCGCGTCCGGGTCTTCGCGGCGGATCGCGCGGATGGCGGTCGGCGCCGTGAACATCGTCGCGACCTTGTGCTCCTCGGTCACGCGCCAGAAGGCGCCCGCATCGGGCGTGCCGACCGGCTTGCCCTCATACATGATCGTGGTGTTGCCGTTGATGAGCGGCCCATAGACGATATAGGAGTGGCCGACCACCCAGCCGATGTCCGAGGCGGCCCAGAAGGTCTCGCCCGGCCGCGCGTCGAACACATGCCGCATCGACCAGGCGAGCGCGACCAGATGCCCGCCTGACGGCCGCACGATGCCCTTGGGCGCGCCTGTCGTGCCCGACGTGTAAAGGATGTAGAGCGGATCGCAGGCGCCGACCGCGACGCAGTCGGCGGGCTCAGCCTTTGCCATGACCGCGTTCCAATCATGGTCGCGCCCCGGCGTCAGTCCGGCTTTCTGCTGGTCGCGCTGGAAGACGATGCAGTTCTCGACGATGTCGCCGGTGGATTCGATCGCGGCGTCGATCACCGGCATGTAGGGAATGATCTTTGTCGGCTCGACGCCGCACGAAGCGGCGACGATCAGTTTGGGCGTCGCATCCTTGATGCGCGTCGCGACCTCGCGCGCCGCAAAGCCGCCAAACACGACCGAATGGACTGCGCCGATCCGGGCGCAGGCCAGTATCGCCACCGCGGCTTCCGGAATGACGGGCATATAGATCAGCACCCGGTCACCTTTGACGATGCCGAAGCTGCTCAACACGCCCGCGAAGCGCTTCACCTGCTCCAGCAGCTGGGCATAAGTGAGCCGCCGCTTGGTTCCGGTAACCGGGCTATCGTAAATGAGCGCCATCTGACCGCCGCGCCCGTCGCGCACATGCCGGTCGAGCGCGTTCCAGCAGGTATTGGCCTCGGCGCCGGCGTACCAATGCCAGCGGCCCTCCTTGTCCCAAGAGAGCACCTGGTCCCAATCCCGGCTCCACTCCACCGACCGCGCCGCCTCGGCCCAGAATTCGGCCGGATCCTCCAGCGCGTGCCGGTAAAGCTCGTCGTAACGCCCCTCCACGAAATCCTCCCCATGTCGGTCGCGGCCGATCTTGGCCTTCGGGCCGTCGGGAGACAAGGAATTTGGGGCGGCGCGTGCTATTCCTGGAAGAGCATCGCCGCGAGTCGAACGGAGAGACCCTTGCCGTCCAAGTTTCAACCGGGCGCCGCAGCCTACACGAAGGATGGACGGCGCTACGTCGTCGACGAGGTCGAGGGCGGGATGGTCTATTGCTCGTCGCCCGGCGGGGCCGAAACCGAGTTCCCCGAAGCGCAGCTGATGAACGAGGCCGAGTGGTCCACGCGCTCGGGCGGGCGCAAGGAGATGCTTTATGCGCGGCTGAAGCAGTCGCGCGCCTATGCGCCCTACAAGGGCAATCTGGATCGCGCGGCCTGTGAGCAGCTGCTGGCGAAGGCCGAGCGGGTCAAGGCGGGCATCCTCGACTTCACCGCATTCATGGTCGCGCGCCGGGTCATGGAAGAGGCCGACGCGCCCGACTTCGTGGCCGCCCTCTCGATCGTCAAATGCCGCGAGATCTTCGACGCCGCCCGGCCGCAGACCCGCGCGACGTTGCTGGCCGGCCTGATCGGCTCGCCGGTCGATATCGTGATCGGCGCCGTCGCGCTTGGTGACAACCTCCTGCGCGCCATGATCGATAAAGGCCTGGCGTCGAGCGCGGTCTCTTACGAGGAGTTCTCGACCAGGCGCCGGCAATAGGGGCAGCAAGTATGACCGCGGACACGGAGGCAATCGAGCAGGCGCTCTATCGCTATGCGCGGGCGCTGGACCGGAAGGAGTGGGCGCTGCTGGACGGCGTCTTCGCGGCGGACGTCGTGACCGACTATGGGGTAGGCCCGCCGGTGGCGGGCCGCGATGCGGTGGTGGCGAACATCCGGCGAAATCTCGAGCGCTGCCGGGCGCAGCATCTGTTCGGCAATGTCAGCGTCGAGGTTCGCGGCGAGGCCGCCGAATGCACGGCCGCGATCCGCGCGATGCATGTGGCCGAGATCGACGGGCAGGACCGGACGCTGGAGGCGATCGGTGACTATATCGTGCAGTGGCGCGCGACTTCCGAAGGCTGGCGCGCCACGCACGTCAAGCTGACCGTTACCGCCAATATCGGCGATCGGCGCGTGCTGGCCGCTCATTTCAAGGACTGAGCAGGTCTACTCCCGCAGGAACGCGAGCAGGTCTGCGTTCACCTTGTCCTTGTGCGTCGAGCACATGCCGTGCGGCGCGCCCTTGTAGACCTCGAGCCGCGCGTTCCGCACGAGCGTCGCCGAGAGCATCGCCGAATCGGCGATCGGCACGATCTGGTCGTCGTCGCCGTGGAGGATCAGGGTCGGCGCGTCGATCCGCTTCAGATCCTCGGTAAAGTCCGTTTCCGAGAAGGCCTTGATGCAGTCATACACCGCCTTGTGGCCGGCCATCATGCCCTGCAGCCAGAAGGAGTCGCGCAGGCCTTGCGAGACTTTCGAGTCCGGACGGTTGGCGCCGTAGAAGGGGACGGTCAGGTCTTTGAAGAATTGCGAACGGTCGGCCAGGACCCCGGCGCGAATCTCGTCGAAAGCCTCGATCGGCGTGCCGCCGGGATTGGCTGGTGTCTTCAGCATCAAGGGTGGCACGGCGCCGATGAGGACAGCCTTGGCTACCCGGCGGCTGCCGTGACGCCCGATATAGCGCGCAACTTCGCCGCCGCCGGTCGAGTGGCCGACATGCACCGCGCTCTTGAGGTCCAGCTTCTCCACCAGCGTCGCCAGATCGTCGGCGTAGGTATTCATCTCGTTGCCGTCCCAAGGCTGGCTCGACCGGCCGTGGCCGCGACGGTCGTGGGCGATGCAGCGATAGCCGTGGCCGGCGAGGAACAGCATCTGGTCCTACCAGGCGTCGGCCGAAAGCGGCCAGCCATGGCTGAAGACGATCGGTTGTCCCGCGCCCCAATCCTTGTAGTACAGTTCGGTCCCGTCCTTGGTTGTGATTGTCGGCATCGCGGACCTCCCGTTCGGTCGCCCACTAAGTTAACGCTCGTCGATGCGAAATGAAGTCTCAAGCGACATTCCCGGGGCGGACGGAAGGCGTGCCTCCGTGTGGCGCCACGCCATGGGGGTTTTGAATCCGATGCGTCCGGGCTATCCCTAGCCCAGGGAGGGTCACGATGGCCGACGGCGATAAGATTTCGATGATGCGCCGCGAGGACGAGAGGCTCGTCACCGGGCGCGGACATTATACAGCCGATCTCAAGATGGAGGGGCTGCTGCATGCCGTCCTTGTGCGCAGCCCCTATGCCAGCGCGCTTGTGCGGAGCGTCGATTGCGAGGCGGCGCGGGCCGCGCCGGGCGTCGTCGCGGTGTATACCGCGGCCGACCTTGCGGCCGACGGGCTGAAGCCCTTTCCGTCGGGCATGGAGCTGCTGCGTCCCGACGGCGGCAAATCGCCCAATACGCCGCAACCGGTTCTGGTCGGCGACCGCGTGCGCCATGTCGGCGAGCCGGTTGCGATGATCATTGCCGAGAGCCGCGCCGAAGCGGTCGACGCGATCGATCTCGTGTCGGTCGACTACGAAGAGCTGCCGGCGGTATCGTCGTTCGAGATGGCCCTGGCGCCCGGTGCGCCGGTGATCTGGGAGACGGCGCCCGACAATATCGCCTTCCTCTGGAAGAAGAACGAGATCGCGGCCGTTGATTCCGTATTGGCAAAGGCCGCGCACGTCGCGCGCATCGACACGCCGATCTCGCGTGTCTCGGCCGCGCCGATGGAACCGCGGAACGCGGTGGGGGCGGTCGCGTCCGACGGACGTCTCACGCTCTATGTCAGCAACCAGAAACCCTATTTCGTTCGGTCGGCGCTGGCGCGTTGGCTCGGTCTGCCGGAAGACCAAGTACGCGTGATCGCGGGCGACGTCGGCGGCTCCTTCGGCATGAAGATCGCGCTGCATGTGGAAGAGGCGGCGGTGATCTGGGCGGCGCGCAAGCTCGGCCGGCCGGTGCGCTGGATCGCCGACCGGACCGAAGCGTTTCTGGCCGACGAGCATGGCCGCGACGTCTACGTGCGAGCCGAGCTCGGGCTGGACGCGAATGGCCGCTTCCTGGGTCTGAAGGCCAATTTCTTCGTCAATCTGGGCGCTTATTTCTCGGCGATGTCCTGCGGCCTGTTCGGCAATGTCGGCGGCATCGCGGGCGTCTATCGGATCGGCGCGATCGCGGGCGAGATCCGGGGCTTTTTCACCAACCGCCAGCCGACGGCGCCTTATCGCGGCGCGGGGCGGCCGGAGGCGACCTTCACGATCGAGCGCCTGATCGATCTGGCCGCGCGCGAGATGGGTATCGATCCCTTCGAGCTACGCCGACGCAACCTGATTCCGCCCGAAGCGATGCCTTACGACACCGGCTTCACCTTCACCTATGATTGCGGCGACTTCGCCGCCAACATGGCGGCGGCCGCCAAACTTGCGGACCGCGACGGTTTCGCGGCGCGACGGGCCGAGGCGGCGAAACACGGCAAGCTGCGCGGGCTCGGCATTGCCAACCCGATCGAGGTGGCGGGCGGCCCCTATACGCGGCCGGAGCGCGACAATGTCAGGCTGCGTGCGCATTCCAACGGGACGGTGACGCTCGAGGCCGGCATGATGTCGGTCGGGCAGGGGCTCGAGACCGTACTTTCGCAGATCGCCGCCGACCGGTTGGGCGTGCCGATCGAGCGGATCCATTTCGTGCAGGGCGACACCGACCTGCTGCCCTTCGGCCATGGCAATGGCGGCTCAAGCGGCGTCGCGGTCGGCGGCACGACGGTTTTGCAGGCCATCGATTCGATGGGGGAGAATGGCCGTCCCCTTGCGGCCGCGCTGCTGGGCACCGAGGCCGACCGCGTCAGTTTCACAAATGGGCAGTTCAGCGCGGAAGGACGCTCTCTCTCTCTCGCCGAGGTCGCGCGCGCCGCGGAGGAACGCGGTCAGACCGGCCTCGAAGGCTTCGCCGACTTCCGGCCGGAGAAGGTGACCTATCCGAACGGCTGTCATATATGCGAGGTCGAGATCGATCCCGATACCGGCGCTGTCGAGATCGTCCGCTACAGCGTCGCCGAGGATATCGGCCGCGTGCTGAATCCGATGCTGGCGCAGGGCCAGCTGCATGGCGGCATCGCGCAAGGGATCGGCCAGGCGCTGCTCGAGGAGATCATCTTCGATCCCGACAGCGCGCAGCTTCTGACCGCCTCCTTCATGGATTACGCGATGCCGCGCTCCGACGACGTGCCGCGGCTCAATATCGAGGCGCTCTGCGTGCCGACCGCGGTCAATCCGCTGGGCGCCAAGGGCGTTGGAGAAGCCGGCACGGTGGGCTCGCTCGCCGCGACGATGAATGCAGTCTGCGACGCGCTCGGCGCCGTCGGCATCGCGCATATCGCGATGCCTGCGACGCCCGCGCGGATTTGGGAGGCTATCCGGAAGGCGCGGGGCTAAGCCGCGACCCTGAGCTCGCAGGGCGGCATGCCGTCGACCTCGAAGACGAGAAGGTCGCCGGCTTTCGGAAACTGGGTCTCGATGATGCTGCCGGTGATGACCGGCTGACCGGCCTTGAGCGCGCGGCCGCGGCGTCCGAGATGGCCGGCGAGCCAGGCGACTACGAAAAGCGGATCGCCGCCCATCGTGTCGCGGGTCGTGCCTTCCTTGGTGACTTGGCCGTTGACTCTGAGCCGGCCGGCGCGGTTGGTGAAGTCGAGGCCAGCCGGGGCGGCCGGGCCGATGACGATGCCGCCGTTCCAGCAATTGTCGGAGACGAGCGACTTTGCATCGAGCCGTGTCAGATCGGCGGCGCGGTCCTCGACCAGCTCGTAGGAGCAATGGACCGAGCGCAGGCATTTGCGCACATCCTCCACCGTGCATTCGCCCTTGAGATCTCGGTCGAGGATCACGCAGATCTCGGTCTCCATGCTGAACCGGACATAATCCGAGACATGGACCGTATGGGGTGAGTGGTGAATGCGCGAGCCCAGCACCTGGCCGGCGCAGGGCTCGTTGATCTTGAGCCAGTCGCGGGTCGATTTGGAGGTGAGCGCGATCTTGTAGCCCGCGACTTCGGTCTTCTCCCTGGCGCACATCAGCTTGACGAGCGCGTCCTGCACATCGTGCGAATCCTCCGATGTCGGGATCTTGTCCGGGAAGGGCTCGTAAGGCTGCTTACGCTCGTGCTGCGCAAACAGGTCGGCGGCGATGGCTTCGATCTCCGACGGGCTCAGCATGCTTCCTCCCAATCTTGCCGTTCGGGTTTTCCGGCTCGGCTCGCTACTTCTTCAGTCCGTTCAGCAGCACGTCGACGAAGGTGGCGATGAACGCCTCGATCTCGCGCTCGCTCGGAATATCGTAGCCCAAGATCAGGACATTGTTGATGAAGCTGAAGACGCCCCGCATAAAGAAGTCGGCAAAGGCGGCGGGATCGATCGATCTCAGCCCGTCCTTGGCACGGCGCGCTCTGATGTAGGCGCCGATCGGCGCGCCATGCTCCTTCTCGACGATCTCCCATTGGGTACGCCCAAGGTCGGGAAAGGTCTTGAGCTCGTTCAGCACCATACGCTGTAGCGCGATCGCGTCCGGATTCATGCTGAAATCGATCAGCTCGCGCGCGCGCCGGCGAAGCCCCTCCTCGATCGGCAGCCGGTCGTCAATGGCGGCCGGAGGGCCGTCGGGCCGCCGCTCGGTCAGCCGCTTGGCAACTGCGAAGAAGAGTTCCTTCTTATTGGGATAGCGCGAATAGATCGTTCGCTTGGCGACGCCGGCCGTCGCGGCGATGCCCTCGATCGTCGTCGCGTCGTAGCCTTGCGCCACGAACGCGTCGGTCGCGATGACGAGCAGCCGCTCATTGCGGAGCGGCACCTCTTCGCGGCTCGGCCTTCCGCCGCGGCTTCGCGGCGCCTCCTTCACTGCGACGATCATCGGCTTTTCCATGTGATTCCTACCGCGTCGATGATGGGCGGGCGGCGGGACGGCGGCAACAGGTTTCTGTCCGCTTCGAAATGACTGGCGCCCGCGGCCGCCCTGTTTTAATATGCTACGCGATCGTAGCATAAATAAATGGAAACGGGGGAGGCGGCTTGAAAGCGGAGTTGGAATTTGCCGTAGCGCTCGCCTTCGCGCTGGCGTGCGCCTCGCCGGCCCATGCGGCGGGAACGGGGACGCTGGGTCTCGCGATCGTGTCCTGGAACACGGCGCTCTATGAGACGCCGGACGGCAAGGAAGAATGCCCGGATGGCCTCGCATTGTCGACCGAGGCCGTCTATTTCCAAAGCCTGCCTCCCGACGAGCGGGCGCGCTGGGACAAGGCGACCAAGGGCGGCACCGTCGATCTCGACGAGAAGGACGACCCCATCTCCGACCTTCGTCGCCGCGCGCTCGAGCGTGGGCCGCATGGTGAGGATGTGTGCTGGAATCCTACGGTGGTGAAGGACCCGCCGCTTCGCACGGTGCAGGGCAGCAAATCCTTCGGCCTCAATCTCGACGGCACGAGCGACGGTCACGCGACTGCCAACAGCTGCGCCCACCAGAAATTCACCGCGCCCGACGGCACGCCCGCGATCGACAATCAATGGTACCGGCTGATCGGCTGCTCCTATGGCTGGCGTTCGAGCGGCTATGTCGAGAGCAACGTCAATGGCGAGCTCAAGGACAGCGGTCACGCGATCCTGATCGAGATCTCGGGTATCGACGATCCGCGGAACAGCCCGGATGTCGAAGTCGCCTTCTATCGCTCGCTCGACCTGCTGCCCAAGGATAGCGCGGGCAACATCCTGCCCTTCATGAGCTACCGTGCCTATCCGAACTATCGCTATGTCACGCACGGCAAGATCGAGGGCGGCGTGCTGACCACGGATCCGATCGACGCTCGCTTTCCCTTTTTCGGCAATCTGACTCACGCCGAGCATTTCATCCACGGCATGCGCCTTCGCCTGAAAATCGCGCCGGACGGCAGAGGCGCGAGCGGGCTTGTCGCCGGCTATTACGATCTCGACACCTGGTGGAATTACCTGAGCAAGCTCGGCTATGTCTCGGTCGCCGGACGCTTCGATTGCCCGGCGCTCTGGGTTGCCGCGCACCAGCTTGCGGATGGCTATCCCGATCCCAAAACCGGCCAATGCACCGCGCTCTCTTCCGCTTTCCGCATCGAAGCGGTGACGGCGTTCGTCGTGCGTCCGGGACAGACGGCGGCGCGATGAGGTTCTTCGCGGGAATGACGATCATGATGTTTGCGCTCTTCGGCTGCGGCCCCTCTGAGCCGCCGAGCGCGGGCGGTCCGCCGGAGGTTCGCCGACTGACCGAGGCGCAATATCGCAACATCATCGCCGACCTGTTCGGATCGGATATCGCGGTAGCCGGCCGGTTCGATCCGTTGAACCGCACGGCGGGGCTGCTCGAGGTCGGCGCATCGTCGGCCGCGATCACGCCGTCGGCCTATGAGCAATATGATGCGCTCGCGCGATCGATCGCGGGGCAGGTGGTCGATTCACGTCACCGCGACATTCTCGTGCCTTGCAAGCCGATCGCAGGCGCTGCGACGGACGATAGCTGCGCGCGCAATTTCCTCGGTTCGGTCGGGCGGCTGCTCTATCGGCGGCCGCTGATGCAGAGCGAGCTCGATGGCGCGATCGCGCTGGCGCACAAGGCGGGCGAGACGGTCGGCGATTTTTACGGCGGCCTTGCCTACGGGCTTGCAGCGATGCTGGAGGCTCCGAGCTTCCTCTATATCCGCGACTCCGCCGCGCCGGATCCCGATCATCCGGGAGCGCTCAAGCTCGACGCCTATTCGAAAGCCGCGCGGCTGAGCTTCCTGCTCTGGAACACGACGCCGGATGACGCGCTGCTCACCGCCGCGGAGAAAGGCGAGCTCGATACGCGCGCCGGTCTTGCGCGTCAGGTGGACCGCATGCTCGCATCGCCGCGACTGAAGACCGGCATCCGCGCCTTCTTTGCTGACATGCTGGGCTTCGACGCGTTCGACACGCTGGCCAAGGATCAGCTGATCTATCCGGCCTTCACCCAGCCGGTCGGCGCGGCCGCGCAGGAACAGACGCTACGGACGATCACCGCTCTCTTGCTCGATCAGAAGGCGGACTATCGCGATCTCTTCACCACGCGGAAGACTTTTATGAACGGCCTTCTGGGTGGGATTTATCGCGTGGCGGTCGCCGCGCCCGGGATTTGGCAGCCCTATGAATTTCCCGCGAGCGATCCGCATGTCGGGATCGCCACCGAGATCAGCTTCGTCGCGCTCCATTCCCATCCTGGCCGCAGCTCGGCGACGCTGCGCGGCAAGGCGGTGCGCGAGGTTCTGCTCTGCCAAAAGGTGCCCGATCCTCCGGCCAACGTGAATTTCGCGATCGTGCAGGACACGAATAATCCCAAATTCCGTACCGCGCGCGAACGGCTGACCGCGCATCGGACGGAGGCGACCTGCGCCGGCTGCCACAAGCTGATTGATCCGATCGGGCTCGGCCTCGAGCATTTCGACGGCGCGGGCCAGTACCGCAGCCAGGAGAACGGCGCCGATATCGATACGAGCGGCGTGCTCGACGGCAGGCCGTTCGCAGACGCGCCTGGCCTCGGCCGGGCGCTGCACGACGATCCGCAGGCGACCACCTGCCTCGTTCAGCGCCTCTATGCCTATGCGACCGGTCGGCCCGCGACCAAGGGCGAGAAGAGTTGGATGGAATATCTCGATCAGCGTTTCGCTGCCCACGGCTACCATTTGCCGGATCTGCTGCGCCGTATCGCGACAAGCGATGCGTTCTATGCGGTCGCGCCGGAAGAGACGGTTGGCGCCAACGCGAACACACGAGGATAAGGATGCGCAACACCTTCACGAGACGGCGCGCCTTGCGCGGGATATTCGGCGGAGCGGCGATCACGCTGGGGTTGCCGCTGCTCGATTGCTTTCTCGATGTGAACGGCACTGCGCTGGCCTCGGGGGCGCCGATGCCCATCAGGTTCGGCACTTGGTTCTGGGGATTGGGCCACACGCCCGGCCGCGCGATCGCTGCGAAGAGCGGGACGGATTATGAATTCCGCGACGAATGCCTGCCGATCGCGCCCTTCAAGAGCGAGATCAATTTCTTCACCAGCTTCGGCATGCCTCTCGATGGCAAGGGTAACATCCCGCACGTCACGGGCGACATTGCGCTGCGCACCGGCGGGCCGCCTTCGGGGTATGGCGATTTTCCGCTGCCCACGCTCGACGTCCTGATCGCCGACGCGATCGGATCGAACACGCGATTTCGCTCGCTCGAGCTTGCCGCGACGGGCAACCCGCGCGATAGCCTCTCCGCGCGGGGCACCGGCAATGTCAATGCGCCGGAGATCTCGCCGATCGGATTCTATACGCGTGTCTTCGGTTCCGATTTTGCCGATCCGAACAAGGCCGATTTCAAGCCCGACCCGAAATTGATGCTGCGGCAGAGCGTGCTTTCGGCGGTCAAGGAGCAGACGGACGATTTCGTGAAGCCGCTCGGCCGCGCCGATCGGGCGCGTATGGACGAATATTTCACCTCGATCCGCCAGCTCGAGCATCAGCTCGATCTGCAGCTCCAGAAGCCGCCGCCGGCCGAGGCCTGTGCAATTCCAGCGCGCCCACAAGACGGGCCGGTCGGCACCGATGTCGAGCTAGTGGTCGCGAACCACAAGGTCATGTCGCAGCTTCTGGCGATGGCGCTCGCCTGCGACCAGACGCGGGTCTTCAATCTGCTCTATTCCTGGTCGCAATCGATGCTGCGCAAGAACGGCGATTCGGCGACTCATCATGTGTTGAGCCATGAGGAGCCGGTGGATGCCAAGGCGGGGTTTCAGACCGAGACCGCCTGGTTCAACATCCGCAGCATGGAGGCGCTGGCCGATTTCCTGGACGCGTTGCGAAGCATTCGGGAGGGCGACCGCACGTTGCTCGACAACACGCTGGTCTTCGCCCATTCGGACACGAACTACGCCAAGATCCATGCGATCGATTCGATTCCGGTGATGACGATCGGCAAGGCGGGCGGGCGGCTCAAGACCGGGCTTCATATCGACGGCGCGGGCGATCCGGTCACGCGGCTCGGCCTCACCGTCCAGCAGGTCATGGGCGCCCCCACCGACAAATGGGGCCGCGGATCGTTGCAGACCTCGAAGACGGTGACGGAGATTCTGGCGTGAGGATCGGGTGCTCGCTTGCGCTGCTGCTCGCGGCGGCGCCAGTTGCCTTCGCGGAACCCTCTGTCCCCGTCGGCATCACGCTGCACGACATGGGCGACGGCTGGAGTTTCGGCGACGCCAAGGGCATGGCGCTCTACATCAAGGATCTCGACAAGGAGCCTGGCAAGTCGGCCTGCACCGGCCAATGCGCGATCGAATGGCCGCCCGCGATCGCGACGGCGGACGCGAAGCCGCAAGGCGACTGGTCGGTGATCGCGCGCGACGATGGCGGCCGGCAATGGGCGTTTCGCGGCAAGCCGCTCTACACCTATTTGGGCGACCGCGCGCCGGGCGAGGTCGGCGGCGACGGGCTGGGCTATTTCGTGATGCTCACGCATGTGCTGTTCCGGCAGATGCCGCTGCCGCCGGGCCTCTCGATCCATGCGACCGAGAAGGGCCGCGTCATCGCCGACGCGAAGGGTATGACGCTCTACAGCTTCGACAAGGGCGTCGAGTGCACCGGCGGCTGCCTCGTCAACTGGACGCCGGTCGCGGCGCCTGCGATCGCGCAGGCATGGGGCGACTGGACACCTGTTGCGCGACCGGACGGCAGCCGGCAATGGGCCTATAAGGGCCATCCGCTCTACGCATTTGCGCGCGATGCCAACCCTGGCGATCTCGGCGGTGACGATCCGGCTCAGGGCTGGCGTGCCGCGATCGTGCGGCCGGCGCCGGGGGTTCCGGCTGGTTTCACCGAACAGACGACGGATGTCGGCCGCGTCGTCGCCGACGCGCAGGGCCGCACGATCTACACGATGACCGAATCGCCGATGCGGCCCAAATTCTGCGATGAGGAGTGCCTGAAGGCCGAGTGGCGTCCCGTCGTCGCGTCAACGGACGCGCATCCGCTCCCGGGCTGGTCGATCGTCCATACGGCCGGCGGCCCGGCGCAATGGGCGTACAAGGGCAAGCCGCTCTTCACCTTCGTTCAGGACCGCGCGCCCGGCGACATACGCGGCGACCGCTTCGGCAACATGGCGAGCGGCGGCCTCGCCCCCTTCGAACCGCTGCAACTCCCCCTGTAGCGAATTTTATCGCAGGACCCCTTGCCAGCCTCTGGCCGGCATGATACTTAAGAACATGCTTAACTATCAGGCGGCGCTCGATCAGGTCTTCCACGCGCTCGCGGATCCGACCCGTCGGGTCATTGTGGAGCGGCTTTCCCGCGGGCCGGCGACGGTCAGCGATCTCGCCAAACCCTTCGCCATGTCGCTGCCGGCCGTAGTCCAGCATCTACAGGTGCTGGAGGCGAGCGGGCTCGTGAAATCGGAGAAGGTCGGGCGGGTCCGCACCTGCCGGATCGATCCTCAAACGATCAGCCTGGCCGAGAAATGGATCAACGAAAGACGGGCGAGCTGGGAGCGCCGCCTGGATCGACTGGGCGCCTATCTCGCCGCCCATCCCGAGCAACCGAAGAAATAGAGGAGCAGATCATGACCGAACGCACCGCGACCCATGCCACCTTCACAATCGAGCGCGTCTATGACGCCAAGCCCGCACGCGTCTTCGCCGCTTTCGCCGACACGAAGGAGAAGGAGGCTTGGTTTCACGGCCCTGAGGAATGGGGCCCCAACCTGCACGAGATGGATTTCCGCGTCGGCGGGCGGGAGATCAATCGCGGCGGCCCTCCGGGCGAGATGCATGCCTTCGACGCGCTCTATTGGGACATCGTGCCCAACGAGCGGATCGTCTACAGCTACGACATGCATCTCAAGGACAAGCGCATTTCGGTGTCGCTGACCACGATCGAGCTGAAGCCGCACGGCAACGGCACGCGCCTCGTGTTCACCGAGCAGGGCGTCTATCTCGACGGCTGGGACAATCCCGCGATGCGAGAGGAGGGGACGAAGGGTCTGCTCGATGCGCTGGGCGATTATTTGAAGCGTGCGGCCTGAGCGAAACCATCTCCGCTCGTCATGGCCGGGCTTGACCCGGCCATCCACGTATCTTTGCCAGCGTAACGCATGACGTGGATGCCCGGGTCAAGCCCGGGCATGACGGAATGAAACAAACCGACGAGACTGAACCCATGACCCTCACCCTCTACTACCACCCGCTCTCCTGCTATTGCATGAAGGCGCTGATCGCGCTGTATGAAACCGAGACGCCCTTCACGCCAAAGATGATCGACCTCGGCAACGCGGAGTCGCGCGCCGAGCTCACCGACATCTGGCCGATCGGAAAATTCCCGGTACTGCGGGATGATTCGAAAGACCGGACGATCCCGGAATCGAGCATCATCATCGAATATCTGGCCGAGCATTATCCGGGCCGCACCATGCTGCTGTCCAAGGATCCGGATCGCGCGCGCCAGATCCGCACGCGCGATCGCTTCTTCGATTTCTACGTCATGGACCAGATGTCGAAAATCGTGACCGACAAGATCCGCCCTGCCGGCATGAGCGATGCTTATGGCGTCGAGCGCGCGCGGGCGATGCTCGCCACGGCCTACGGCGTGATCGAGCAGGAGATCGACGATAGAAGTTGGATCATGGGCGACGATTTCACGATGGCCGACTGCGCCGCCGCACCCTCGCTGTTTTTCGCGGGCAAGGTCGTGCCGTTCGGACAGCACAAGAACATAGCCGCCTATCTGGATCGCCTGATGAACCGCCCGTCCTTCGCGCGCGTGCTGGAGGAGGCCGGCCCGTATCTCAAGATGTTTCCGGGGTAACGATGCTCACGCCGCCGGCGCTTCCAGCCCGAGGTCCGCGGCATCCTGCGGCTGCCCGGCCGCGATCGTGCGGGGGCCGCCGCCGGTGAGACCGGAGGCGATGATCGGCTTGCGGCCGGCATTGAGGAAATAGACGGCGAGCGCGATTGCGACGATTCCGACCAGCGCCAGCGACTGGCCAACCGCGTCGTCGTGCTTGAAGAGGTGGTCGGTCGACATCGCGACAGCGGTCTGGCCGATTCCCATGCCGATGATGTTGGCGAGGAGCAGATACATCGCCGAGACTTGGCCGCGCATGCGGTTGGGCGTGATGATCTGCAGCAGGGCGCCGGCGACGCCGGTCCAGGTGAAGGTGAAGAATCCGAGCGCGCCGATCAGGCCGATCGAGAGCCAGCGAATCGGCATGATCGGGCCGAGCGCGCCGCAGATCGCGATGGCGACGCAATAGCCGATCGCGACCAGGAGATGCCCGTCGCCGCGGCCGCGCGCGACCAACCGGTCGGCGAGCCAGCCGGCGAGGATGGTGCCCGGAATGCCGAGCAGAACGGTCGACGTGCCGAGGAACATGCCGGCATCATGCGGGGAGTAGCCCTGAACGCGCATCAGGTAGGCCGGCATCCAAAGCGCGGCGCCATAGGAGAGCATGCCCGAGAAGGAGACCCCCAGGATCGGCGCCGCATAGATCGCGCGGTTCTTCCACATATAGGCGAGCACGAAGCCGAAGCTCGGCCGCTCGCCGGCGCCCTCGGCCACCACATGATGACGTCGCGCCGGCTCGCGGATCGCGAAGAGCGCCAGGACGGCCAGCAGAAGGCCGGGCAAGCCGATCAGGAAGAAGACGATCTGCCAGGGACGGAACTGGCTCAGCATCCCGCCATGACCGGATAGGCCCGTCGCATATTCGATGCCCCAGCCACCGATCAGCAGCGCGAGTCCGCCGCCGACAGGCACGCCCAGCGAATAGACCGACATGGCCGTGGCAAGCCGTCCCGGCGGAAAATAGTCCGCGAGAAGCGAATAGGCGGCGGGCGACATCGCCGCTTCGCCGATCCCGAGGCCGAGCCTGCCGGCGAAGAGCGCCCAGAAAGACTGGGCGAGGCCGCACAGCGCCGTCATCCCCGACCAGACGGCGCAGCCGATCGCCACCATCAGATTGCGGCTGCCCCGGTCAGCGATGCGGCCCAGAGGGATGCCCATCGCTGTATAGATCACGACGAAGGCGAGGCCGGAGAGATAGGAATATTCGGTGTCGGTGATGCCGATATCGGCCCGGATCGGCTTGACCAGCTGCGAAAGGATGTTGCGGTCGATGAAGCTCGATACATAGAGCAGCGTCAGCATGCCCGCGACCAGCGCCGGATAGAGCAGGCCGCGCGCGGCGGACGGATTCCCCTTGTCGACTTCCAAAGCGTCCTCCCCCACGACCTCGTTCAGATCATTCTACGCGATCGAATGATCCTTCGTCTCGATCCATTGCACATCGAGCTTCCGTCGCGCGAATTTCCATGCGCCGCCCCGGCGGACGAAGCGATCCTGGTAACGGATGTACATGTCGAGCCGCTCCTGCTTCCCATCCTTGGGCGGGAACAGGTGGTAGGCGATGCAATAGGTCTCGCCCTGGGCGCTGTCGCCATCGATCGCGACCTGCTGGTTCATCACGGTGTGAAGCGTCTTGTCGTAACGCGTCCGCATGCGGACCGGAATTTGGGCCAGCTGCGCGCTGCCGCGCCAGGTATTGACGTGACTTTCCAGCTCGGCGTCGTCGGCGAAGAGTGACAGGAAGAGCTCGGCATCCCGCCGGTCGACGGCGCGGGCGTAAAGCTCGGCCAGCTTGCGCAGCGCAGCCTCGTCGCGCATCGATGTTCCTCCCCGCATTGCGCTTCCCACTCAGGGGGTACTATAGGCTGCTTGGTCTCGTAACGGCGAGGGCGAATGGCGGCATTCAAGGATCATTTCTCCGAGCTTGCCGCCGGCTACGCGGCGCACCGGCCGACCTATCCCAGGGCTCTCGCGGATTATCTCGCCGGGATCGCGCCGGCGCGGCGCCTGGCCTGGGATTGCGGCTGCGGCTCGGGCCAGCTCTCGGCGCTGCTGGCCGAAGCGTTCGAGCGGGTGGTCGCGACCGACGCCAGCGCCGAGCAAATCGGCTCCGCAGCGCCGGCCGAACGGGTCGAGTACCGAGTGGCGCCGGCGGAGGCGAGCGGCCTTCCGGATGCTTCGGTCGACCTAGTGACGGTGGCGCAGGCCGCGCACTGGTTCGACCTGCCGGCCTTCTATGCGGAAGCGCGCCGCGTCGCCCGGCCGGGCGCGGCGATCGCGCTCGTGACCTACGGCATCATGGAGGTCGATGCCGAGATCGATGCGGTGACCATGCCCTTCTATTACGAGGCGCTGAAAGGCTACTGGCCGCCGGAACGCGCGCATGTCGAGAATGGCTATCGTGCGCTCGAGTTTCCCTTTGAGGAGCTGGCGCCGCCGAAGCTCGCGATCCGGGTCGATTGGCGGCTCGCTGATTTGACGGGCTATGTCGAGACCTGGTCCGCGGTGCGGGCGCTCAAAAAGGCGCGGGGCGAGGAACCGGTGCTGACATTGTTCGAAGCGCTGGCGCGGGTGTGGGGCCCGCCGGAGCGCGTTCGCGCGGTGCGATGGCCCTTGGCGCTGCGCGTGGGCCGCCTAGCCTAATGTAAAAGGCGAACAGGACGCCCAAATAGGCGGCGCAGAGCGCCAGGCATCAGCCGATGGGGCCGTCCAGGCCCACAGCGGCGCGTGCCGCCCAGAGGGCATCGTCGGAATCTCGCTTTTGGACCACCCATCTATCGCTGTAGGTCGCTGCGGAGGGCGCCGGCGACCCGACGATCGTCTCGACGATGCAGACGCGGCGCGCGATCCGCCAGGCGCCGTGGCGCCGTTCGAACCGGTCGACATAGCGGCCGAGCGCCCGGAGATCGATCTTGCCCTCGGCCGGTGCCGTAGCGCCCAGCAGCGCGCGGCGCATCTCGACCGGCAGATGGGCGTTGCGCTGGATCGCGGTGTAGCAGGTCTCGACGATTGCGCTGTCCGGGCCGTCGAACTCGATGAGCGTGTTGGTGAGGATATGCATCGACTGCTCGATCGCGCCGTGCCGCGCGACCATCGACTCGACCAACCCCTCGGCACTGCCCTTGTAGTCGCCTTGGTCCACCGTCGCGCCGGCGTGGAACGCCGAACGCACGAACTCCCAATTCCGCCGGTCGACCCCGCGCGCATAGCGGGCGAGCGCGTCCGTGATCTGGGCGCGGTCGGCCAGACGTTCGGGTGTGTAGGCGGTGGTCATCGTCGCGTCCTCCCCAGGTTCGGCTTGTCCTAAGCTCTCATTGCTGAGATCGTCATGCCCGCAATAAATGCAATAAATGCGGGCATGACGATTGAGGTCAACTCTTACAAGTTTCCCTGCGCGGCCGGATCTGCAAGGCCGTTCGGTCCTCGTCACCGGCGCGTCGGAGGGCATCGGCCGCGGGATTGCGCTCGCCCTTAGCCGTCGAGGCGCAAAGGTGATGGTGACGGCGCTCGACCTCGCATCGGCCGAAATGGTTGCCGCCGAGATTGGCGCACGCGGCGATATTGCTGCGGCCGCGATATGCAACGTTACGATCGCCTCCGATGTCGAAAACGCGATCGCCGCATCGATCGCGGAATTCGGCGCGCTCGACGCGATCGTGCACAACGCGAACAGCGCCTATGGCAGTAGGCCGATTCCGATCGAAGCGGTGGAGGAGGCGAATTGGGACGATCAAGTCGCCGTCGCGCTTCGTGCGGTCCGCAATATCGCAACGGCGGGATTCGCCGAGCTGAAGCAACGGCAGGGGGCGCTCGTCATCCTCACATCGAGCTCGGGCGTCGAGGCGACCGCCGGCATTCCGGTCTATTCGGCCGTGAAGGCTGCGCAGCGGGCGCTCGCAAAAAGCCTGGCGCGCGAATGGGGACCGCATGGCGTGCGGGTCAATGCGCTCGCGCCGTCGGCCGTCACGCCCGCCGTCGGCCGTTACCTCGAGGCCGAACCCCTTATGCGCGACTGGATGCTGGCACGCGCCTCGCTGCGGCGCCTGGGCGATGCCGAGTCCGATATCGGCGGCGCGGTCGCGTTCCTGATCGGCCCTGACAGCGCGTTCGTTACCGGCCAGACGCTCTTCGTCAGCGGCGGCTCGCTGATGGTGTGAGGCGCGTCAGCGCACCGCCTCCAATATCGAAGGCGCATCCAGCACGGTCGCCGCTTCCGCATGGCGTGAAGCCTGGAATTCCTCGCGCGGCTTCGGCACCCAACCCGGTCGGTTCGAGACAGCGCTGTAGACGATGTAGAGAATCCAGCGCGAGTGGACCGACATATTGTGGCCGGAGCCATGGACCATGTCGCCATGGAAGATCACAACCGCGCCGGGCTCGCCCGTAACCGCGACCGGCTCGCCATAGCGGCCGACGATATCGGCCATTTTCTCGGGCGGTACCGGCATCGGCTCGCCGCGTTCGGCGACGCGGCGGATGCGGGCCTGCAGCTCGTCCTGCGAAACGTCGGGCTTGACGATCCCCTCGCGGTGGCTGCCGGGGATGAAATAGAGGCAGCCGCCGACCTCTGTCGCCTTGTCGAACAGCACTGCCGCGGTCAGGATCTTGTGGTTGGGCGTGCCGTCCATGATGTTCCAGTTCGTATAGTCCTGGTGCCACTCATAGATGGCGCCGCCGAGCGCGGCCTTGGTGTTGCACTTGGTGTGGTAGACGAAGACGTCCTCGCCCAGCAGGTCCTGCACGGGCTCGAGGATCCGGGACGATCGCACCAGCGCCTCATAGGCACGAGACGCCGTGGGGCCGGTCGGTTCGTGCATGCCATAGACGATCCGCGGGCCGCCCGTTCTCTCGCGCACGACGCGGGGATCATGGATCTCGCCCACCCGGTCGAGCTCGCGCTTCAAGAGCCCGATCTCGTCTGCCCCGATCAGGTTCGGAAAGATCAGATAGCCGTCGCGCTCATAGCGCGCGCGCTGTTCCGCTGTGAGTCTCACTGGCCCTTCCCCTGGCGCCCGGCCGTGAATTGTACTAGAGGCCGTAGCCGAAGCGAAGCGGGGAAACATGCTGCACGGCAAATCGGTGCTCGTGACCGGCGCCGGAATGGGCCTCGGACGCGCCATAGCGCTGGCCGCCGCCTCGGCCGGTGCGAAGGTTGCCGTGACGGCGATGGACATCCCGACCGGCGAGGCGGTCGCCGAGGAGATCCGGGCACGCGGCGGAATCGCGATGCCGATTCTCTGCGACGTAACCAACCAGGAAGATATCGAGGGCGCCGTCGCCGTGACGCTCTCTGCTTTCGGGAAGCTCGATGCTTTCGTGCACAACGCCAACAGCGCCCGGACGGCCGGGGCCAAGGTGATTGAAGATATCGAGGAGGAGGGCTGGGACGACCAGGTCGCGGTAGCGCTGCGCGCCGTTCTCTATGCGGCCTGGGCCGCCTTGCCGGCCTTGGTCGCCACCCGCGGCACGCTGGTCGTGCTGACCTCCAATGCCGGGATCGAGGGCAGCCATTTCCTGCCTGGCTACTCGACCGTCAAGGGCGCGCAACGGGGGCTGGTCAAGAGCCTGGCGCGCGAATGGGGGCCGACGGGCGTGCGCGTCAACGCGGTGGCGCCCTCGGCCGTAACGCCGGCCCTCGAAGCCTTTATTCAGCGCGAGCCGCATATGCGGGACCATCTGGTCCGGCGCGCCGCGCTGAGGCGCTTCGGGGATGCCGAGGCCGATATCGGGCCGGTGGTCAACTTCCTGATCGGCGACGACAGCGCCTTCGTGAGCGGGCAGACCCTGCTGGTCAATGGCGGCGCCCTGATGGTTTGATCTAAACTTTCTATCTTACATATCATTGTATTCATAAAAGGCTTGCGCCTCCACCCGAGCAAGCGCTAGTTTCCCGCCCTCGCGTTCCGATTGAACCGTTGCGCGCGAAGACGCGTTTGCGGAAGAAAGCTAAGGAGGGTGCGGTTGTCGCCAAGGTTTCTCGCCATTGTGTCCAGTGTCAGCGTCATTGCTCTTTGGCACGGGTCACCCGCTCGCGCGCAGCGGGATCAGCCGGCAGCTTCGGCCGGGGCCGCCGATATGGAGGAGATCACGGTCACCGCGCGGCGGCGGGAGGAAAGAGTTCAAACCGTCCCGGTCGCGATCACCGCCTTCAGCCAGGCCGATCTCGAGGCTCACCATATCGAGCAGGTCCACGATCTGATTCGTGACGTGCCGTCGATGGCGATGAGCACCGCGCAGTCGGATCAAAATGCGCCATTCTCGACACAGCTGACGCTACGCGGGCTGGAGGGGACGGTCCCTTATTTCGCCGGCGTTCCTGCCGGCCATGCCGATTTCAACTCCAACAACGGCCTGGCGACCGGGCTGTCGCCCGCCAATTTCTTCGACCTCGACCATGTGGAGGTCGACAAAGGACCGCAAGGCACGTTGTTCGGCAAGAACTCGATTGGCGGTCTTCTCGACTTCGAACCCAAGCGGCCGACCAATGATTTCGAGGGTTACGCAAAGGTCACGGTCGGCAACTACAACGACTTTGAATTCGAGGGCGCCCTCAACGTCCCGATCGTCCCCGACAAGCTGCTGGTGCGCATTGCCGGCCAGAATCAGCAGCGCGACGGCTATACGCACGACGTGCTGAACGGCAAGGATTACGACGATCGCAACTATCAGGCTTGGCGCGTCGGCGTCACTTTCCGTCCGACGGACGATTTCGAGAACTATCTTGTCTATGACGGCTACTGGCAGCACACGAACGGCACGTCGACGATCCTGACCGGCATCAACCCGGCATTCCCGTTGATCAGCCGCTTCAATCCGTTTGCCGTGCTGGCGACGCAGCAGGCGCTCGGTCCGCGGCAGGAGCTCGGACGAACGACCCCCGGTATCGGCAAGGATTATTTCTACGACCTGACCGACATCGCGACCTGGGACGTCACCGACACGCTGACGATCAAGAACATCGCCGCGACCCGGATCACCAAGACCCTCGCGACCGAGGATTCCGACGGCACCTTCCTGCCGCTCATCAATGTCGGCGATCCTGTGAATCCGCACGGCTGGCTCGACAATTCGGTCCAATACACCGAGGAGCTGCAGCTTCAAGGCAAGGCGCTGTCGGACAAGCTTAGCTGGGTGGTCGGCGGCTATCTCGAATTCGATCATCCGCTCGGTCGGAATATCTATGAATCCGATACCCTCGGCGGGCTCGCCTATTACCATTTCTGGCAATCCAGCCGCAGCCAGGCGATGTACGCGCACGGCATCTATGATCTATCCGACTGGGTGCCCGGTCTGCGGTTCACTGCCGGCTATCGCTATACCTGGGACTTCGTCTCGAACGTCCAGACGAACACGACCAAAGTCGACATGGTCACGCGCAACGCGGCCGGCCTCCCGACCAATTGCGGGTCACAGTTCGCGAGCATCAATTGCGTCAACGCCGTCAGCGGCAATTTCCAATCGCCAGGCTGGAACGTCAGCCTGGACGATCAGCTGACCGACAACACGCTGGTCTATGTCCGCTCAGGGAACGCCTATCGCCCGGGCGGCTTCAACCTCACGGTGGCGCCCCAATTCCAGAAGTTCCAGCCTGAGCACGTCACGGACGTGGAGATCGGCGTGAAATCCGAATGGGACTTCATGGGAATGCATGCCCGCACCAACGCCGATCTGTTCCACACCGATTACAAGAACGTCCAGATCAAGGTGCCGGTCAGCTATATCGACAATACCGGCGTGCTGCGCGTCGCCCAGGCTTTCGAGAATGGCGGCGGCGGCTATGTCGAGGGCGGCGAGTTCGAGGGCACCTTCATCCCGCTGAAGGGCGTCGAGATTTCGCCGCACCTCTCTTACGTCTATGCCCGCTACGACAAATATCCGAATGCTACGCCGGGCGTGTCGCTGCCGCCCTTCCTCTATTTCCCGAAGACCCAGTACGGGATCACCGGCACCTATCACCTGCCGCTCGATGAATCCTATGGCGACGTGGCGGTACAGTTGAGCTACGCCTTCAACGGCCAGCAATATGACAGCATCCTCACGGCCGAGAAGTACAACATCATCCCCTCCTGGGATCAGCTCGATCTTCGCATCACCTGGACGAATATCATGGGAAGGCCGTTCGACGCGGAGTTCTTCATGACGAACGTCACCGACAACACCTACGTCACGGGTGCCCTTCCGCTTTGGACGCAGTTGGGCTTTGATGCGGTGTCTTACGACGCGCCCAGGATGTTCGGCTTTTCGCTGAAGTATCGCTTCGGTCCGGGGCTCGCTGCATACTAGCGTCCGCGACGGGCTCCTCGCCCGCCGCCGGCGGGGAGGAGTCGTAACGCATGACGGTGGGTGAGACCGGCATCGCCGCAAGCCGGCCATCGGCGCGCGCGGAAGGCTGGCGCGGGCAGCTCGGGCTTGCGGTCATGCTGGGCGGCGTGGCCTTCAACATGCTGCTGCTGTCGGCGATCTCCTCGGTGCTGCCGACGATCGCGCCGCATTTCGGTACCGGCCACGAGGCCGAGTTCATTGCCCAATCCATCATCACCTTCTCGGGCCTGGGCATCATCGCGGGCGGACTGATCGCGCTATGGCTCGGGGGCAAGATCGGCCTGCGCGGTCTGCTGTTGCTTGCGCTCGCGGTTTACGGGATTTCCGGATCGGCGGGCCTTTTCCTCGATAGCGCGGCCGCGCTGCTCACCGTCCGCGTGCTTCAAGGCATGGCGTCGGCTTGGATCGGGGCGGCGACGTTCGCGATGATCGGCAACCGCTTCGAAGGGCCCGCAAGGGCCCGCTTGCTCGGCTATCAGGGTTCCTTTGTTGCCCTTGCAGGGACGGTGACGCTCTCGATCGCGGGCTTTCTGGCGCGCGATGTCAGCTGGCGCGCGCCTTTCGGGCTTTACATGCTGGCCTTCGTCGCACTGGCGATGGGGTTGGTGGCAACCTTCCCGAAGGCGGAGACGGCGACGCCGGGCGTAAAGTCCCGGCCGAGCCGCGCGCTCTTCCGGCTCTGGCGTACCTATCTGATGATCGTGCCGCTTTATGTTGCCGCGTACATGTTCTTCCTGCAATTTCCCTTCGTCCTGAAGGGCGATGGCGTCGCGGATCCGGTCATGCGATCGAACGTGATGATTGCAATCACGGTGATGAACTTCATCGGCGGGCTCTTCTACGGCCGCATCCTTGAACGAATCGGCACCCGCTGGATGTTCGTGCTGATCCTCGGGACGATGGCGGCGAGCCATTTCGTCGTCGGCGCGCTCACCGGCATTCCGGCGGCGGTGGTCGCCTGCGGCCTCGCCGGATTGGGCGGCGGCAGCCTCGTGCCCTACATCACCAACCTGGTTCTCACGCAGGCAGCGCCCGACATGCGGGCGCGCGCGATCGGCTTTCAGTACACCGTCATGTATATCGGTGATTTCATGAATCCCATACTCGTGACGCCGTTGCGGGGCTTCATCGGCAACCATCAAGCTTTCGCCGTCATCGGCGCATTCCTCGCGGCGGCGGCCCTTTTGCAAGTCTTCCTGCGACGGCCGCTCGGCACGGCGCCATGAGCGATCCGCGCGCAGCCGAGATTCTGAGACTGGACGAACAGCGGCGCGCTGCGCTGATCGCCGGCGATTTCGCGACGCTGGACCGGTTGCTCGCCGACGATCTGGTGCATGTGCACGGTACGGGCTTGCCCGACGGCAAGGCGCATTACTTCCGGGATCTGCGCGAAAGCTTCGAGTTCGTTGCGATCACGCGCGGCGAGACGCGCGTACGCCTCCACGGCGAGGCCGCCATCGTCACGGGTCCGATGATTCACAAGGTGCGCCTCAAGGCCGACGGCAAGCTTGTCGAGATGGCAGCTTACGGGACGCAAATCTGGGAGCGGCGGTCGGATGGCTGGAGGCTGGTCTTCTATCAGGCGACGCCGGTAAAGTAGGCGCTTATGAAGGACGGCAACGGCTCCGGCGAGGATCTTCGCAAGAAGGCCGAGAGGCTGCGCGACCTCGCGCTCGAGGAGCTGCGCCGGCGCGGCATGTCCGAGAGCGAGATCAAGGAGATCCGCACCGGTATCAAGGAGCGGCCGACAAAGACATGAGGCACGTTGAATTCTTCTTCGATTGCTCCAGCCCGTGGACCTATCTCGCCTTTCACAACATCCAGCCGATGGCGCGCGAGCTCGGCGCCGAGATCGTCTGGCGGCCGATTCTGGTGGGCGGCGTGTTCAATGCGGTCAATGACCGGGTCTATCGCGACCGTGAGAATCCGCTGCCGATCAAGGCGGCCTATATGGACAAGGATCTCGCCGATTGGGCGCGGCTCGCCGGACTTGCGATCCGATGGCGGCCGACGATCTTCCCGATCAACAGCGTGCGCGCTATGCGCGGCTGTCTCGCCGCCGAGCGCGAAGGCAAGCTGGTCGAGCATGCGCGCCTCGTGTTCGAGGCCTATTGGCGCGATGATCGCGACATTGCACAAGACGCAGTCCTGCGCGAGGTCGCGATCGGCTGCGGGCTCGATCCTGATCGCTATTTCGCCGCGATCGGGAGCGACGAGATCAAATCCACGCTTCGCGCCAATACCGACGAGCTGATCGCCCGCGGCGGCTTCGGCTCGCCCACGATGTTCGTCAATGGGGCGGACATGTATTTCGGCAATGACCGCCTGCCGCTGGTACGCGCGGCGCTGACGCGCGGCCTGAACCACGGTTAAGCGTGCAGGAGCGCCCTTTCGCCGCCCGGCAATGGCTGAACGGCCTGCCAGCGGCCTGAGTCGACATCCGCGATTTGCCGATCGATATCGGCGACGATCTGCCGGGCGAAGGGGCCGAGATGCAGGTAGAGCGCCATGATCATCGTCACATAGGGCAAGGATCTCGGGTTGTGGATGGCGCAGTCGAGCAGCGTCTTCCAAAATTCTTTGCGGACGCCGGGCCCGGAAGCGGGGATCCGCCGGATGAGCCGCGCGAAGCTGCGCAGCTCTCCCGGCGCGAGGCGATGGGGCCGGCCGCGCTTGAGCATCCGCCCGAGCCGTCGCACACGACCGAAGAAGGCCGCCGGATCGTAAATCGCCTCCAGGACGGCCTTGTAGTCGCCAAGCACGTCGCGACGCGGCCGGTTCGTTTCGAAATTCAGCCCGGCCGTGCATTGATCGCCCGCATTCACCGGGTTGTCGTCGGGAAAGAGGCGTCCCTCGCCGAGAAGGCGACGGGTGAGCTGCGTATTCGGCAGCGCGTAGAGCAGACCGACCATGCAGACCGGAATCGCCGTATCCTCGATGCACGCGATCATGCTGGCGGCAACGCGGCCTTTCTCGCTGTCGAATCCGACGATGAAGCCGGCATTCACGAAGATGCCGGCGCCATAGATTTTGGCGACGCTCTCCTGCAGGTCGCGCCGCGTATTCTGCTTCTTCTGCATGCTAACGAGCGTATCCGTATCCGGACTCTCGATACCGACGAAAATCGCGAAGAAGTTCGTCTCCTTCATGGCGCGCAGCAGCTCGGCGTCGTCGGCGAGATTGATCGATGCCTCCGTCGAGAATTCGAACGGAAAACGCTTCTCGTTCATCCAGCGCTTCAGATCGGGTAGAAACCTCTTGAGCGCTTTCTTGTTGCCGATCAGATTGTCGTCGACGAAATCGACATGACCGCGATAGCCGAGCGCGAACAGCGCGTCGAGCTCGGCCAGAACCTGCTTGTTGGTCTTGGTTCTCGGCACCCTGCCATACAGCTCGATGATGTCGCAAAACTCGCAATTGAATGGACATCCGCGCGAGAACTGGACGCCGACATGCAGGTAGTGGTCGAGTTTCAAGAGATCGAAGCGCGGGGTCGGGCTCGTGGTGATGTCGGTTTGCCCCATCTGCGCTTTGAAGACGCCTTCGGTGTCCCCGTTGCGCCAGGCGGCGATGAAATCGACCATCACCTCCTCGGCTTCCCCGAGCACCTGAAAATTCGCGGCGCTGTAGAATGACGGGGTCGACGTGACGTCGGGGCCGCCGACCACCACCGGCTTGCTGCCGGCACGGCACATCTCGATGATCCGCAGCGTATCGTTCCGTTGCGGAAGCATCCCGCCGGTCATCACCAGGTCCGCCCAAGCGAAGTCGTCGTCGGTCAGCGTTTCGGTGTTCCGATTGACTAGCCGAACATCCCACTCTTTCGGAAGCAAGGCGGCGACGGTAATCAATCCCAGCGGCGCTGCCGGGTAGCGGGCGCCGGTCAATTCGCAGGCGGCGCCGTAATTCCAGAATGAGCTGGCATTGAAGCGGGGGAAGATCATCAGGACGTTGCAGCTGCCGGTCATCTCGTGAAGACCTTTCGTTTCAACAGCTGATCACGGTCGAGCTAGGCGACTCCGCCCCGCTGCACTGGCTTGCCAGGCAGCTCCCTTTTGCCAGCGTCGAATTATGAGGGTACGGACATCACTCCGAATCCGCTTATGCCATACGCGACGATGGGCAACCAGCAATATCTCTATCACGCGGTGGACGCCCCGACCGCGCTGACCTAGAACGGCCCTTCCTGATCGGATGAGGGCGCCTTGTGGCTTGAGCTGTTCCGGCGGGGGCTGGCGCCGGTCACGCTCACCGCTTGCCTGGGTGAGGGCGTCTCCGCCCTCAATACCTTCCTGGTCTCGACCGCGATGCCGCTGGCGGTGCGCGACCTCGGCGGCATACGCTATCTCGCCTGGACGACGACGGTCTTTCTCGTCGCCGCGATGGTGGCCGGGGCGGCGACCGGTTTCCTCAAAGGACAGATGGGCGCGCGCAGACTTCTGCTGGGCGCTTCGCTGCTGTTCTTCATCGGCACGCTGGTCGCCGGCGCCGCGCCCTCCATGCTCGCGATTCTAGCGGGACGGGCTCTGCAGGGCGCGGGCGAGGGAGTCATCGCGGCGGCTTGCTACACCCTGGTCATCGAATTGTTGCCGCAGGCGCTGGTGCCGAAATCCTTCGGCGTGATGGCGGTCGTGTGGGCGATTGCCGCCTTCGGCGGCCCGCTGCTGGGCGGCATCATGACCGAGCTGTTCTCCTGGCGCGCCGCGTTCCTCGTGAACGTGCCGATCATTCTCGCCTTCACGGCGCTGGTGATGCGGGCCGTGCCGCGTGGGGGAGCCAGACAGCCGAGCGCCAGCCTGCCTTTCGCGCGCCTGCTGGGCATCGCGGGCGGCATCATGCTGATTGCGATCGCCGCCGTCTCTGAAGGGCGCCTTGCGGCGGCGGCGCTGATCGTGCTCGGTCTCGCGATATTGGTGGCGGTGACGCTCGCCGATCGTCGCGCGGCGGTGCGCCTTTTTCCCGGCGACGCATTCTCGCTGAAGACGACCGTGGGCGCCGGGCTTTGGGTCGTGCTGTTGATGCCGCTCGCCCAATCCAGCACATCCGTCTATCTGCCGATCTCGATACAGAGCCTCTGGGGCTACAGCCCGACGGAGGCCGGCGCATTGATCGCGATGATGGCGGTGTCCTGGAGCGGCACGGCGATGCTGGTCGCGCTGCCGCGCGATTCGCGCTTCGCGGTGCCGCTCATCCGGATCGGCGCTGTACTGCTGGTATTGGGCATGATCGGCGTCGCCATTGCCGTGCCCGGACGGCTGCCGGTGCTGCTCGCGATTTGCCAGGTGCTGAACGGCGCCGGGTTCGGTGTCGGCTGGGGCTACCTCAACCAGGCCGTCGCGATGGGCGCATCGCCGGCGGAACGCGATCTCGCCTCGGCGCTGGTGCCGACGACTCAATCGGCCGGCTATGCGATCGGGGCGGCGGTTGCCGGACTGGTGGCGAATGCGAGCGGCTATTCGGGCGCCCTCGCCACCCATGGCAGCGCCGCGATGGCTGCCTGGATTTTCGGCGTCGGCGCGGCGATCGCCACGATCGCGGTGTTGGCGAGCTTCCGCGTGCGGCCAGTCGCCTAGTCGCCGAAAATCTTCCCCGGATTCATGATGCCGTTCGGATCGATCGCGGCTTTGAGCGCGCGCATCACACCGACCGCGGCGCCGTGCTCGCGGTTCATGAATTTGAGCTTGCCCAAGCCGATGCCATGCTCGCCGGTGCAGGTGCCGCCCATCGCGATGGCGCGCTCGACCAGACGGTCGTTGACGCGCTCGGCTTCGGCGATCTCTTCCGGATTGTTGCGGTCGATCAGCAGCACGAGGTGGAAATTGCCATCGCCGACATGGCCGACCAACGGCGCCTTCAGATAGGTGGTGGCGAGATCCTTCTTGGTCTCGCGGATGGCTTCGGCGAGGCGGGAGATCGGCACGCAGACATCGGTCGGGAAGGCTTGCGCGCCGGGGCGAAGCGCGAGGATCGCCCAGAGCGCGTCATGGCGCGCTTGCCAGAGGCGCGTACGCTCCTCGGCCAAGGTCGCCCAGCGAAAATCGCCGCCGCCATTTTCGGCCGCGATCGCGCCCATCATCTCGGCCTGCTCTTTGACTCCGGCCTCGGTGCCGTGGAATTCGAGCATCAGCGTCGGCTGCAGCGGATAATCGAGCTTCGAATACTTGTTGATAGCCTCCATCTGGAGCTCGTCGAGAAGCTCGATGCGCGCGACGGGAATGCCGGCCTGGATGGTCTGGATCACCGTGTCGACCGCGCCTTCGATCGTCGCGAAGGAGCACACGCCCGACGAGATCGCCTCGGGGATGCCGTAGAGGCGTACCGTGATTTCGGTGAGAATGCCGAGCGTGCCTTCGGAGCCCACGAAGAGGCGCGTCAAATCATAGCCGGCGGAGGATTTGCGCGCCCGCCCGCCGGTGTGGATCACCTCGCCCGAGGGCAGCACCACTTCCAGCGCCAGCACATTCTCTCGCATCGTTCCGTAACGCACGGCGTTGGTGCCGGATGCGCGCGTCGAGCTCATGCCGCCGATCGAGGCGTCGGCGCCGGGATCGATGGGGAACATGAGGCCCGTATCGCGCAGATGCGTGTTGAGCTGCTTGCGCGTCACGCCGGGCTGCACGGTTGCGTCGAGATCCTCGGCATGGACCGCGAGAATCTTGTTCATCTCGCTGACATCGATGCAGACGCCGCCATGCGGCGCTGTGATGTGGCCCTCCATCGACGTGCCGGCGCCGAAGGGGATGACCGGAGTCCGCGTCTCATTGCAGATCCGCATGATGCGCGAAATCTCATCGGTCGAACGGGCAAAGACCACCGCCTCGGGCGGATGCGGCTCGTGCCAGCTGGAATCGGTGCCGTGATGCTCGCGTACAGCCATTGCTGTCGTGAGCCGGTCTCCGACGACTTCGCGGATCCGGGCGAGCGTACCGTCGATATCTTTGAGGCGCGTGTCCATGTTACGGCACCATGATGACCCGGCCGAACGGATGGCCGGTCTCGATATGCCGATGCGCTGCGGCGGCCTCGGACAACGGGAAAATCTTGTCGATCGGCATCTTCTCGGTTCCGGCGGCGCAGGCGCGCATATGCTTGTCGATCATCGCGCGCACGCGCTCGCTGGCCATTTCCGGGCCGAGATAGACGCCGAGCAGGATGAGCCCGTTGATGATCAGGGCGGATTGGTCGATGGTCGCCGGCGCGCCGTTGGCGAAGCCGACGATCGCGATGCGACCGCGGAAAGCCGTCGCCTTCATCACCTTCTGAAAATCGGGGCCGCCGACCATGTCGACGGCGAGATCGACACCCTTGCCGCCGGTGAGCCGCCGCGCCTCCTCGGCGAAATCGACTTTGCGATGATTGATGCCGTGATCCATGCCGAAAGCCGTCAGCCTTTCCAACCGCTCGTCGCTCGAGGAGGTGCAGATCACCTTTGCGCCCGCAGCGTGCGCGAGTTGGATCGTCGCCAGGCCCACGCCGCCCGCGCTGCCATGAACGAGCACCGTCTCCCCGGATTTCAAGCCGCCCCAAGAGAAGAGAGCATCGTCGGCGGTGCCGAACGTCGCCGGGACGGCCGCGGCGATCTTGATGTCCAGTCCATCCGGCACCGGCCAGGCCATATCCTCCGGCACGGCGCGGAGCTCGGCGTAAGCGCCGGCCCAATAGAGAGACGCGACGCGTTGGCCGGCCTTGAAACGCTTTGCGCCGGGGCCGGTCGCGAGCACCGTGCCGGCCGCCTGGTAGCCGATAACATGCGGTCTTTTCGGCGGCGCGAACATCCGGCGATTCAGGAGATCTCCGCCCTCGATCGAAATCGCCTCGACTTTGAACAGGATCTCGCCGTCGCCCGGTCTCGGGTCAGGCACCTCCTCACAACGCAGCACCGAGGGCGGGCCATTCTCGTAATTGACCGCGGCTTTCATGCGATTCCTCCCGATGCTTCTGAACGTGCCTTGGCATCGTTCTAGCACGGAAGGCGCCGGAATCGATTCTCTTGACCCGGATCGGACGATCGGCCGGGATGCAGCCATGAGCGATGCCGATGCGATCATCCGCGCCCTCGGGCTGAAGCCCCACCCGGAAGGCGGACATTTCATAGAGACCTGGCGGGCCACAGCGACGGGTGGCGACCGCGGCACGGGGACCGCGATCTATTATCTGCTGCGCGAAGGCGAGGTCTCGGCCTGGCACCGCGTGGACGCCGCGGAGATCTGGCATTTCTACGCCGGGGCGCCGCTCGAACTCGGCATCTCCCGCGATGGTCTGGAGCGGACGGCAATGATTCTGGGTGCCGACATCCAAGCCGGACAGCGGCCGCAGCTCGTCGTGCCGCAGCACGCGTGGCAGAGGGCCAGAAGCCTCGGCGCCTGGACGCTGGTCGGCTGTACCGTCTCGCCCGCTTTCGAATTCTCCGGCTTCGAAATGGCTCCTGCCGGATGGGAGCCTGGCCGCTAGGCGGCCGCCAGCTCCCGCATCTTCTCGACCGCCTTGCTCATCTGCGCGCTGAGCGGCGCCATGGCCTCGTTCGTCACCTTCAGGCCGAGCTCGGAAAGCGCCGAAGATTCGGCAACCAGCTTGTCCAGGCTGTTCTTGGTGAGCACGGTGTGCATCTCCACGACCTCGTGGAGCGTCTTGGCTTGCAGCATCGCCGTGGCGAGCTTCGCGGCCTCCTCCATATGGGTGCGCGCGATATCGAGCATTTCCTTTCCGAAATCCTCCAGCCCCTTGGTGAATAGCGCGTTCGCCTTGACGAGCGCGTCGAAGCTGTCCTTGCCGAAAGCGGTGAAATCCTCGTAGCCCTTCAGCATGGCGGCCGAACCCGGTTTCTTCGCGGGGACGGGCAGGGATGCGGGTGGGACCACGCTCAGCTTGGTCGGAACGGTGGGCGGAACCGGCTCTGCGATGATGACCGGAACCGACCTCGGCGCATCGGCGACAGCCGGCTGGGGGACTGGCTTTGAAGCTTCAACGACAATCGGTTGGGCGACGGCGGGCTTTGGAGCCGCGGCGGCGACGGGTTGCGGCAAGGGGAGCTTAGGAGCTTCGGGCGGAACCGACTTCGGCGCTGCCTTCACGGTCGCCGCCTCCTTCTTGACGGCGACGGGCGGCTTCGTGGCCGGCTTCGGCGCGGACACCTTGGCCTTGGGCGTGGTCGGCTTCTTCGGTGTGGTTGCCATCTGGGAAACCTCCTTCAGCAATGGTGGCGCAGAGGCGCAACGCGGCTATGCTGCACTGCAGCACATGGCTGCACTATGAGCCCCGGAGCACGTCTCGTCAAGAAATCTTGTGCGCCGCAACATCGCGGCGCATCGTCAGGTCTTGCGCGGCGTATAGCCGTCGCATTCGATGACTGGGATGTGGGTCCAGCCACCGTCGGGCAGCTGCAGCCACGCGCCCGCCGCGAGCGCCCCGCCGTCGACATGGATTGTCGTGCCGGTGACCCAGCCCGACAGGCGATTGGACGCCAGATAGATCGCGGCTCCAGCAGAATCCTCGGGCTCGCCGAAACGGCCGATGGGAAACCAGCGGGCGAGATAATCCTTGTTCTCCGGCGGCACGCCCTTCGTGCCGCGGACCTGGTTGCTGTTGGTGGTCTCGGGCGCAATCGCGTTGACGCGGATGTTCTCGGGGCCGAGTTCGACCGCGAGCGACTGCGTGAAGCCGGTGACCGCGCCCTTGAAGGCGCCATAGGCCACGAGGTTTGGGATGCCGCGGAAGGCTTCTATGGTCGAGACATTGATGATGCTTCGCCCGCCCTCCGCCTTTCGCAGAAGCGGCAGCGCCGCGCGCGTGACGAGGAACATGTGGCGCAGATTGACGGCGTAGAGCGCGTCCCACTGCGCTTCGGTGCTCTCGCCGAACGGGCTGTTGCTCTTGAGGAAGTCACCGACATTGTTGACCAGAACGTCGAGCTTGCCGAACCGTTCGGCGATGCGTCCGATCACGCGTTCGACATCGTCACGTTTCGTCGCGTCGGCGATTTCGACCAGCGCGTCGACGCCCGCTTTGTCGAACGATGCGCGGACGGCTTCCACCCTGTCGGGCGCGATCTCCAGAACCGCGACCTTCATTCCGAGCGCGCCGAAATTCTCGGCGATCGAGCGGCCGATTCCGCCACCGCCGCCGGTGACGAGCGCGATTTTATCCTTGAGCCCGATGAAATCGATCTGATCGACGCCGCTCATCCGTTTCCCCTATCCCCGCCCGATAAAGGGCATCTTGGTGGCCATGATAGTCATGAACTGGACGTTTGCGTCCAAAGGCAATGCCGCCATCTGGACGATCGCGCGCGCTACATGCGCGACATCCATTACGGGCTCCTGCATGATCGTACCGTTGGCCTGCGGCACGCCCTGCCTCATGCGCTCGGTGAGTTCGCTCGCCGTGTTGCCGATGTCGATCTGCCCGACGGCGATGTCGTATTTTCGCCCATCGAGCGACGCCGCGCGCGTAAGTCCGGTCATCGCGTGTTTGGTCGCCGTGTAGGGCGCCGAGTTCGGTCGCGGCACATGCGCCGAGATCGAGCCGTTGTTGACGATGCGCCCACCCACGGGCTTCTGCGCCTTCATGATGCGGAATGCCGCCTGCAGGCAGAAGAAGGCGCCGTTCAGATTGGTGTCGACCACCGACCTCCACTGCTCGACGGTCAGATCCTCGAGCAGAATTGGCGGCGCGCCGATGCCGGCATTGTTGAATAGAAAATCCAATCGGCCGAATCGCTCCCTTGTCCGAGCAAAGAGCGCTTCGACGGAGTCCGAATCCGCGACATCGGCCTGCACCGCGATCGCACGCGCGCCATCCGCGCCGGCTTGCGCAACGGCGGCTTCGAGCTTCTCCACGCGCCGCCCCGCGAGTACGACCGACCAGCCTTCGGCCAGAAGCGCCAGCGCCGCCGCCTTGCCGATTCCGCTGCCCGCGCCGGTGACGAGCGCGATCTTGACTTGCTCGGTCATTGGCGCCTCAGAATTTGCGCTTCAGCCAGTCGATCATGATGCGGTTGGTCTCCGCCGGCTGCTCCTGCTGGGTCCAGTGGCCGCAATCTTCGATGATATAACGTTCCACGTCGTCGCAGATCTGCGGCAGGCTGTCGGTCATCGACGGATCGCAGATATAGTCGTTGCGCGCGCAGATCATCAGCGCCGGCACCTTGACCCTCGGCGGCACGCCCGGCGGGAAGGCCTGCTCCTGCACCTTCCAGTTCTTGACGATGCTGCGATACCAGTTGAGCCCGCCGCCGAAGCCTTTCTTGGCATAGGCGTTGGCGAAATAGTCAAGTTCGTCTTGCGTCAGGAAGACCTTGCCCGGCCAGCTCTTCTCGTCATCCTTGAACCAGTGGATGAAGGACATGCTTTCCGGGTCGTGCTTCTTGGAGCGCGATAGGTTCGTCCCGTTGCCGGTGTCGCGCCGCATGAAGAAGCGGAAGGAGCGACGCGTGTCCTGGTTCAGCTCCTCCTCGCACTGCTTCGTCTTGAAATAAGCGACGTAGTTCCGCGGCCCGTAGAGATCGAGATACATCTTCTCGGGATCTCCGGGGATGTAGGCGAAGGGCGTATTGAGCGTGATGACGCCGGCGATCGATTTCGGCTGATAGAAGGGGATCGTCCACGAAACGAAGCCGCCGAAATCATGGCCGGCGACGACGCCTTTCTCATAGCCCGCATCCGCGATCAGGCCGGCGACGTCCTTCGTGATCTCCGCCATGTTGTAGGCTTCCGGATCCGCCGGGCCGCCGGATTGGCCGTAACCGCGGAGATCGGGAGCCATGACGTGATAGCCGGCCTCGGCCAGCGGCTGCAGCTGATGCCGCCACGAGAAGCCGAGCTCCGGGAAGCCGTGACAGAGTACGACGCAGACATCCTTGGTCCGCTCGACGGGCTTCGCCTCGAACACCGCGAGGCGGACGCCGTTGGTCTCGACGAAGCGCGGCTCGGGAAACATGATCACCTCATTCGCCGGAGGGCATCGCCACGAAAAATACGGTGAAGCCGGTGCCGCCTTCGTCATGAGTCGTATGACCCTTGCCGACCGGATCCTCGACCATGGCGAGATCGCCGGCTCGGAGCTCATAGGCGGAGCCGTCCATGCAGCCGCCGGCCGAGTACCCGTCCATGGTGAAGGTCAGCTGATGCTGATGCGCCGGGTCGTTGTGATAGCCGGTCGTGAAATGCGGCGGGAATCCGCGAATCAGAACTTCAGCAGCCGCGTTTTCAAAATAGACTGTCGCGCCCTTTGGGACGATCGAATCCGGCGCCTCGGCGACAGGAGCGCCGGGATAGACGAACCGGCCGGCATGCGTGTTGCCGTTGCCATCGGTGTAGATGCGCACGCCATGGATCGACTTCTTGTCCTTCGACATGAAACCGCCCGTCGGTTCGGCTGCCGCCGGGGCATCGTTCGCCGCGGCCAGCGCCAACCCGAGGCCGGCGAAGGTGCGGCCGATGTTTTTCAGGCCTTCTCTGTCCATCGTCCGCTCCTATTCCGTGAGACGCACTTTGATCGCCGTGAAGCCCTGCGGCCCGGCGATCTGGGAATGCGTGCCGCCCTCCTCGAAGATGATGATCGTGCCGCGCCCGCAATCGCGCTTGCCGGTGCCGGCGCGCACGGTCGTCGAACCGAGTACGACATAGAGCAGCTCGCCGCCCTTGCCGGGTGCGCGCTCCGCAATCTTGAGCCCGGGCGGGCAGGAGAAGATCGCGACCTTGTCCGCCTTGTGCGTCAGGAATTGCATGAGCGGCGTGTTTGCCAGCTTCTGGCCCGGCTCGTCCCTCTCCTCGATCGCCGAAGGCTTGCCCACGGGCGCGGTCACATGCACGACCTTGATCGATGTGCGGTCGGGGGAAAGGATCGCAGCCAGCGGGTTGCTCGCCGCCGCGGCGTCGGCCCTTACCGCCGCCATTGCTGCCAATGGGGCCGCCGCCCCTCCCGCCAGCACCGTCCGCCTGCCGATTCGCATAATGATCCCCCGTTGTTTGGCCGCAGCATGGTAGAGGTAGCAACGATCCGATCGGGGAGGAAGCATCATGCCCGCATCGCTGTTCGCGGATACGGCCGACAAGGTGGCGCTGATCACCGGCGCCGGCTCGGGCATCGGGCGCGCGGTGACCCGGCGGCTCAAGGAGGAGGGGATCGGCCGGTTCGCGATCACGGATCGCAACGAGGCCGGCCTCGCCGAAACCGCGGAGATGCTGGGGCTCGGCCGGGATCGCGTGCTCTCCATTGTCGCCGACGTGACGGACGCCGACGGCTGGCGCGAGGCCGAGGCGCGGATCCGCGACCGCTTCGGGCGGCTCGATCTGGCGCTCGCCAATGCCGGCGTCACCACCTCCGGCACGATCGTCGACTATCCGATCGACGATTTCCGGCGGGTGATGGCGATCAATGTCGACGGGGTGTTCCTGACGCTGAAGAGCGCGCTCCGGCTGATCCGGGACGGCGGGCGCGGCGGCTCGGTGGTCGTCGTGTCGTCCGTCACCGGCATCAAGGCGCAGCCCGCGACGGCGGCGTACGGCGCGTCGAAGGCCGCGGTGCTCCAGCTCGCCAAGGTCGCGGCCAAGGAACATGCCGCCGACAAGATCCGGGTCAACGCCATCCTCCCCGGCGGGGTCGAGACCCCGATCTGGTGGGACCAGCCCTCGTTTCGCGACCTCGTCGCCAAGACCGGCAGCGAGAAAGGCGCATTCGACACGCTGGCGGGATGGACCACGCCGCTCGGCCGCTATTTCACACCCGACGAGATGGCCGGTCAGATCCTCTACCTGCTGTCCGATCTATCCGTGAACGTCACCGGCATCGGGCTGATCGCGGACGGCGGCTACACGATCTGACGGGCGCTATTTCCGGCATACGTAAGTGAAGGCGGGCGGCACGTTCCGCCAGACGACCGGCGTCATCGCCACATCGGCGAACTCGGCCTTCAGCCGGTTGCGGAAGGTCCAGGCGGAGGGCAGCAGGAATCCCTGAAGATAGGCGAAGCTGATGAAGACTCCGCCCGGCCGAAGCGTGCGGTGGATCGCGTGCAGGATCGCGTCGCGGTGCTTCTGGCGCAGCGTCGCCCAGGGCAGGCCCGAGACGATCGCGTCGGCGGCGTCGATGCCCTGTTCGGCCAGGATGTCCTCGGCATGCTCGGCGCTCTCGTGGAAGAAGGCGAGATGCGGGAAGCGCGCCGTCAGCGTCTTGTGAAAGGCGTCGTTGATCTCGATGCCGACATAGCGCGAATGGTGCTGGAGGTTGCGGGCGATCGCGGCGGTGACCACGCCGGCGCCGGGCCCGAACTCGACAATGGTATGGGCGCGATCGAAATCGATCGGCGCGATCATGCTCTCCGCCAGCTCGCGGCTGCTCGGCAGGATGGCGCCGACCGTGCGCGGATGCCGCCGGAACTGTATCAGGAATTGAATTGCGTCGTCGTTTGCCATGGGCTCCCGAGCCTTCGAGTCGAAGCTTTCTAACTGTGCAGGGCGGCGAAGACAATCAAGCTGTTATCCAAAGCGCAACAAAATGGTTGCGCGATGCTCCCGTCTCGGCCATGCTCACCCGCAACCAGGAGGTTGCGTATGAACGACAGGATCGAAAAGAAAATCGCGCTCGCCGCCCCGGTCTCGCGGGTGTGGCGGGCGCTGACCGATCATCGCCAGTTCGGCGAATGGTTCCGCGTGAAGCTCGATGCGCCGTTCCGGCCGGGCGAGGTCGCGCGCGGCGCGATCACCCATCCCGGATATGAGCATGTGAAATGGGAAATGCGAGTCGAGACGATGGAGCCCGAGCGGCTCTTCGCCTTCACCTGTCATCCCTACGCGATCGATCCCAATGTCGACTACTCCCATGAGCCCTCCACGCTCATCGAATTCCGCCTGGAGTCCAAGGACGGCGGCACGCTGCTCACGCTCACCGAATCCGGTTTCGACAAGATCCCGCCGGAGCGCCGCGCGGAGGCCTTCCGCATGAACGACCAGGGCTGGGCCCAGCAGATGACGAACATCCAGAGCCATGTCGACGGCCCGCGCTAGGCTGCGCGATCCGCTGGAAGCCCGGGCCGCGATCTTCGCGGCGCTGGGCGACCCGACGCGGCTGTCGCTGCTGACCCATCTGTCGCGCGGCGAGCCGCGCTCGATCACGCGCCTCGCCGAGCGCACGACGCTGACCCGCCAGGCCGTCACCAAGCATTTGCGCGTGCTGGAGGGCGCCGGCGTGGTGAAGAGCGTGCGCGCCGGCCGCGAAAGCCTCTTCGCCTTCAGGCCCGAGCCGCTCGAGGATCTGCGCGCCTTCCTGGAGCGCATCTCCGGCGAGTGGGACGTCGCGCTGACGCGGCTGAAGTCCTTCGTCGAGGAGTAGGCGGCCCTTACCCCTCCCACGCCGCGGTGGTCCACTCCCAGTGGCCGGGAGGCGGGGCGCCGACGATGTTCAGCTCCTCGCGGATCTGCTCGATCTTCATCGGCAGATATTTGTGCCAGTCGGTCATGAAGAGCGGCTGGCGGAGTTGGTCGCCCATATCCATGCCCATGCGCATCCCGTTCATCATCTCGGTCATCAGAGCGGGATAATGCAGATGGGTCTTCATGATCACGGTCGACATCAGGAAGCCCGACATCAGGATCATGCCGCTCACCAGCTCGGGCGAGAAATAGCGGTAATAGGATTTGATGTTGCAGGCGATGAGCGCCTGCTCGCCGACTGCGTTGGGGCCGAAGCCGGTCAGCATGTGCTCCAGATCATGCGCCAGCAGCCGCTGCTTCTTCAGGTATTTGAAATCGGAGTCCGGCACCAGCGCGCGGTTGATGAAATTGAGCTCGAAGCCCGGCTGGGCCGAGAAATAGGCATAGGCCTTGCCGCCGAAGCTGTCGGGCTCATAGGCGGCCAGGTCCGACACCTTGAAATCGGTGAGCGCGCGGGTGTCGAGCCACTTCGCGAAGTCGGGCAGCCGCGCCTTATCCTTGGCGACCAGCCGGTCCATCTCGTCCTCGTCGGTGACCTCCAGCAGCGCCTGGGTGGTCTGATGGATGAAGTAGGTCATCGGAACGTCCTTGCCGTTCCGCCTCAGCCCCTCCTGGGCATAGAGGTCGCGTAGCCGCGCATTGTTCAGGAATTTCGAGTTGGTCAGGATGACGCTGCCGAATTCCTCCAAGGGCTTGCGCTTGCCCTCCATATATTCGGCGTCGAGCTTGTCCAAATCGACTTTCGCCATATCCCCGGCCATCGCGCACCTCCCCAGGAGCCATCCTTACAAGGATTATCGGCCCGCCCGCGCCGATTGCAAGGGGATCGGCCCTCGAACCGCCGAGACGCCAAGAACGCCGAGGGGTTGATCCGGTATGCGAACGTCGATCACAGGCTCCAAGTAATCCGATCTTGGCGACATCCGATCTTGACGTCCTTGGCGTCTTGGCGGTTCAAGCTCTACACTCCCCCCATGCCGCAATGCCCGGTCCATAAGCCGCTGCTCGATTTCGAGACCTTCGCCCAGGGCACGCCGCGCGATTACATCGAGGCGCTGCGGGCGGGGCATCGCATCCTGTGGGAGCCCGATAACTACGCGACCGGCGGGCATTGGCTGCTGTTCCGGCAGGCCGACATCGATTACGTGCTGCGCACGACCGAGCTCTTCACCAGCACGCAAGGACCGATCCTGGAGGACATTCCGCCGGAGCTTCTGGCCTCCACGCAGATCACCTTCCTCGACCCGCCGGCGCATCGCCAATACCGCTCGCTCGTCGAGTATGCCTTCCGCCCCGGCCTCTTGAAGGAGCGCGAGCCCGTCATGCGGCAGATGGCGCGCGAGATCATCGATCAGGTCATCGGCAAGGGCGAATGCGAGTTCATCTCCGAGGTCGCGATCCGCCTGCCGATGCGGGTCATGTATTATCTGCTGGGCGTGAAGCCCGAGGATGAGAGCACGGTGGTCGGCCTCACCAACACCATGCTGCTCGCCGACGATCCCGATTTCGCCGAAAACAGGGCCGCGGGCTTCCAGGCCTCGATGAAGCTGATCGAGTTCGGCGCCGCGCTCGCCGCCGACCACCGCGCCGATCCGCGCGACGACATCACGATGGAGGTGCTGAGCTCCGAGCTCGACGGCGAGCGGCTCGGCGATGTCGAGTTCGGACGCTTCTTCCTGTCGCTGATCGCCGGCGGGCTCGAGACCACGCGCAACACGCTCGGCTGGGCGATGGTGGAGTTCGTGCGCAACCCCGACCAGTACGCGAAGCTCCAGGGCGACCCGGCGCTGGTGCCGGGCGCGGTCGAGGAGATCCTGCGCTATCGCGGCCCCGTCGTTTATCTGCGCCGCACCGCGACCAGGGACACCGAGCTCGCGGGCGAGCCGATCAAAAAGGGCGACAAGGTGATCTGCATGATCTCCGCCTGCAACCGCGACCCGGCGCTGTTCGACCGGCCGCATGAGTTCGACATCACGCGCAGCGTCGCCGACACGCGCCGCAACTACCGCACCTTCGGCGGCGGCCCGCATTACTGCCTCGGCATCCACCAGGCGCGCATGAACCTGACCGTGATGCTGGACGAGATCGCCCGCCGCATGACCAACCTCCGCCTGCTCGCAGAGCCCAAGCCCGCGCGCTCGCTGTTCATGGACGGCTTCAAGGAGCTGCGCCTGGGGTTCGAGGCGCGCTGACTCATGTCACGGCGGATCGTGCCCGCCCGATCCCGGATCGTCCATGAAATCGGCATCGGCCTCGGTCGGCATGCGGCCATGCTCTTGCTGGAACTTGGCGAGCCGGTCCAGCTCCTCCTGGAGCAGGCGGTCGAGCTCCCCCTGATCGAGCAGCATCTCGTCCGTCATCCCGCCTCGCTGGCGCGACAGGCGCTCCGTCACACGCTCGACCAAGGGCGCGATCCGGCCGTCGGAATAGTCGTCGTAATCGTCGTAATCGCGAAAGAGATCGCAGAGCAGGCTCTTCAGGCTCTCCCGGTCGGTGCCGGGCAGCCGCCGCTTCACCTCGCGCCCGACCGCGGCGCGCAGAGTCCGGGCGGTCTCGCGGTTCCGGCTTCTCCAAGCCGCCATGGATTTGGGATCGCGCAAGCCCGCCGCCTCCTGCTCCAAGGCCACCAGCTGGCGGACCGAGCGCGTGATGCGGGTCATCGAGAGCGTGAGCGTGGCGCAGAGCTCGACCGCCTCGGGCGAAGGCTTGGCGCAGAGCTCGGCCTGCATCGTCGCGACCCGCTCGGCCATCTCCATCGAGAGCGCCCTGAGCCTTGCCAGATCGCCGAGCTGCGCGGCGACCCACTCCGCGCGCAGCGCGTGGTCCTGGTCTTCGGCCTCGTCGGCGATCGTCTCGGCTCCGTTCATGGAACATAACATGAACATGGGCAGAGCGGGTTTCAAGGGGAGGACGATGCCCAGTCCGAGAAAAAGTTTCGCTGTTGCAGAGTTTGTCTAATATGCCGACTCGAACAAAGATGAAACAGGCGAGTCGCGTTGGACAGCATTCATATCCCCGACCCTTCTTCAGATCTTCTTGGCTTTGCCGCCGGGAAGCGGTTCAGAACCATCATGGCGGACCCGCCGTGGCGGTTTCAGAATTCGACGGGGAAAGTCGCGCCGGAACATAAGAGGCTCAGCCGGTATGGTACGCTGACTCTCGAGGACATTAAGGCCCTGCCGGTCGCTAGCATCGCCCAGGATCCGGCGCATCTGTATCTCTGGGTCCCCAATGCTCTGTTGCCCGATGGACTCGCGGTCATGGAGGCTTGGGGCTTCACTTATAAATCCAATGTCGTCTGGCATAAGGTCAGAAAGGATGGCGGCTCCGACGGTCGCGGAGTCGGGTTCTATTTCCGCAACGTCACCGAACTCATTTTATTTGGTGTCCGCGGTAAGAATGCCCGCACGCTTGCTCCTGGCCGCCGCCAAGTGAACATGATCCAGACTCGAAAGCGCGAACACTCGCGTAAGCCCGATGAGCAGTACGACATCATCGAGGCTTGTTCCCCAGGCCCCTTCATCGAGTTGTTCGGCCGCGGAATTCGAAAAGGCTGGGCGACCTGGGGAAACCAGGCTGACGATAACTACGAACCTACCTGGAAGACCTACGCGCATCACTCCCGCGCAGACCGCACCGAGCAGTTCCTAGTCGACTGAAGGGGTGCCCTCTTGAATGAGGGCATCGATCACTTGCGCGGGCTCGCCGAAGGTGACGAGGCTTGCGGGCAGCCCGATCAGCAACAAAGAGCAAGGGTTGCCGACGCCTCGATGAACCCGATCTGCCAGCTTGCGCCGGTGGGTGGTCGCTGCGCCAAACGCCCCGTCGGGGCCGATCTTCATGTCCTGGTCGCGCAGCCCGTCGATCGGCTCGTCGATCGGGCCGTCGCCGCTGCCGGGCAGC
Organism: Alphaproteobacteria bacterium; assembly: GCA_035293565.1. Lineage (GTDB taxonomy): Bacteria > Pseudomonadota > Alphaproteobacteria > BOG-932 > Roseiterribacteraceae > DATGMP01. Next base: position 88,840 of record DATGMP010000130.1, read on the forward strand.
GAATTGTAGAGGAAGTAGCTCGCCTGCGCCGGCCGGTGCGCGGCGACGCGGCCCGCGATCTCGTAGCGCGACGCGCCGTCGATCGGCACGATGCGGTAGATGTTGTCGGGATTGTTGAGGCCGTAGGAGGCGAACGGCACGTCGATGTCGTGCCAGCGATGCGGCGCGTCGCCCGACCACATGGCGGCAGGGCGCTCGGCATCGCCGTCGACGATCAGCTGCAGCGCGTTGAACGCGATCGCCGCCGCGTCGGCGCGGATGGTCTTCCCGGCATCCGGATCGGCCGCGAGCGGATCGGCTTTGAAGATGGATTCGATCTCGCCGAGGCGTTTCTGAAACGCCGGATCGTCGAAGATGCGCACGGAGCGGTCGTCGAGCGAAAGCTGATCCTTGGCGCCGAGGCCGTAGCCGTCGCCCGCGGCTTGGGCGGGAAGCGCGACGAGCGCCGCGAGGAGCGCGAGGCTGTGGAGTTTTCCGCTCATGATTCCCTTCCCTTTTTATGGCTACGACGAAGGCCGGGCATGGCGATTCAAATATGCTTCATGCGCTTCGCGCCTTCCGATGAATTCAGAGCGAAAAAAGCCGCCGGCCTTGCGACCGGCGGCTCGAGACGAACGCCGCGTTCCGGAACTCAGCTCGCCAGCGGGTTGGGGCGGAGCTGGAATTTCACCACCTCGCCGTAGCTGCCTTCGCCGGTTTCCTGGTGCCAGAGCGGCGTGGTGCCGTTGTTGGTCCAGATGGCGTGGCCCTTCCAGCCGGGCTTGGATTCGTCGATCCGCACATCCATGCCGCGCGGGTAGTAGCCCATCGGATACGGCACGCGCATCTCGATCCATTTCTTCTGGTCGGGCAGGAAGGCCAGGAGCGAGTCGGTCTCGCTGCCGGGCAGGATCGGAACGTCCTTGCCGAGCCCGAACACATTGTGCAGGTCGACATAGGTCAGATAGTACCAGCCCGACGGCATGTTGGTGCCGGCCACCTTGGGCTCGGGCGCCGGGAATATCTCCCAGCCCTCGGGGCATTGCTGGCCGGTCGCGGTCGGGCCCTTCGTCACCTTGCATTTCGACCGGTCGAAGCGGCCGAGATGACCGGAGCCGAAGGCGACCCAGGCGATGCCCTTGCTGTCGACATCGACGCCGCGCGCGTTGAACGCGGCATAGGTGCCGTCAGGCAGCTTGGGCGGCTCGTAATATTCGGTCTTGCAGGTCTCGGGCGGGTTCGATCCGCGCGTCACCCGCATCACGCCCGAGGGCACCGCCGGCGTGTATTTGGCGACCCAGACCGCATCGTCGGTCGGGCTGACGTTCATGCCGTAGGGGAAGCCCGAGATGCGGGTGTCTTTGTTGGGATCGGCCTGCTTGGCCGGCTCGGCCGCGTCGCCGCCCTGCTTGGCGCCTTCGCCGGCGATGTTGCCGAACGGGTTGCCCGAGGGCTGGTTCCAATTGTTGCGGTTCGGGTCGATCTTGCCGTCGCCCGACGTGTCGAGCACGAACGGGCACCAGCCGGTCGCCTTCTTGGCGTCGTGCGTCTCGTCCCACACCTTGGTGTCGATCCAGCCCAGCGCGTTCACATCGCCCGAGAAGTAGAGCGTGTTGTCCTTGTCGTGGCCGAAATTGATGTGGTGGGTCGAGAAGCAGACCGGAATGATCTCGATCTTCTTCGACTTCGGATCATAGACCGCGAGCTTGCGGCCCGCGCTGGCGTTCATCGGGAAATAGGCCGCGAACTTGTCCTGGCTGCCGTCGGTGCACCAGGATTCCTGCGGGCCCTCGCCGGAGCCCGGCAGCATGGTCATCCACACTCGGCCCTGGCCGTCCAGCATCGGGTTGTGGACCTGATTGTTCATGCTGTGCTTGACCGACGGATCCTGTCCCGGAATGTCGAGCTCGGTCGACTTGCCGGTGTTCGGATCCAGGAGCTCCAGATGATCGTTCAACGTGTCGACGCCATAGATCGGGCCGTCGCTGTTGACCGTCGGGTTGCGCTTGTCGGTGGTGGCTTCGTCATGCACGAAGCGGCCGTCCGCCCAGTCCCAGGCGGTGACGACGACATTGCGCTCCACGCCCTTCGGCCGCGGCGGCACCTGCGGCAGCGCGCCGCCCGCGATGCGGTCGGTCCAGTCGGCATACATCTTCAGGCCGCGCTGGCGCCCGAAGGCCGCCATCATGTTCTGCATCTGGGCGGAGAGCTCCTTGCCGTGATTGCCCAGCGTGACGTCGCCGTCGGCGCGCGCCTTCTGGATGCGCTCGGCCCAGGCCTCGACCGAATTGCCCTGGGTCAGCAGCTCGCGGGTCGATTTGTCGCCCAGCTGATGGCAGAAGAGGCAGTTCTCCTTCATATGGCCGAGCCACTGCTGCTGGCTCTTCATGCCGATGGAGATGCCGTTGCCGTCCTTGCCGGTGCCCGGGAAGTCGGAGGCCGGCGGCGGCTGCAGCAGCGCATACCAATAATTGGCCGGGTAATATTCCGCCGCGGCCTTGGCATCGGGCGCCACGACGGCGGTGAGATCCAGCCGCTTGCCGGGCTCGGTCTCGACCGGCTGGGAATCGGTGAGGCCATAGCCGCGCACCCAGACCTTGTATTTGGCCTTGGGCAGCTCGGGCAGCACATAGCGGCCCTGATCGTCGGTGACGACGATCTTCACGAACCGGTTGGGCAGGTCCTTGGTCTCCGCGACGACCCAGACTCCGGCCTCGGGCCCCTTGCTGGATTTCACCACCCCGCCGATATCGTCGGGCACGATCTTGATGCCGTCATCGGCGGCCGCCGCCTGGCGCACGGACATCCATCCGCTCGCGCCGGCCGCGAGGCACGCGGACGTCAGCAGCCCGACCAAAATTCGCTTTCTCATGAAAATGATCCTCCCCTGGTGCGTTTCGGCACTTTACCGATAATCTTTTAGAGGCTCCACTGCCTTCTTACGCCGTGCTGGGGGCGTTCTTGCGCACATTGGAGGACCGATGAAAACCATACCGGAAAGCCACCGCGACATACTGGACAAGGGGGCGATGGGCTATGTCGCGACCATGCGGCCGGACGGGCGGATGTCGGTCAACCCGGTCTCGGTGCTGTGGGACGGGGCGAAGCTGCAATTCTCGACCATCAAGTCACGCAAGAAGTACCGCAACCTGATGGCCGACGACCGCATCTCGGTCTGCATCCAGGACCCCGCTAACCCGTCGCGCTATATAGAGGTGCGCGGCCGCGCCCGGCTCGAGGACGACGCCGACCGCCGCTTCGTCGACGCGATGGCCAAGAAGTATATGGGCGTCGAGAAGTATCCCTATGACCGCCCCGGCGACGAGCGGGTCATCGTGACGATCGCCGTGGAGCATGTGTCGGCGCCGAAGATCCCGGGGGGATGAAATGAACGGGCTCCCCCTGGAAGGGCCGAGGGGGAATGGATAACCTGCCCTTCGGGACAGCGCGGTGGGGAGGCCGGGTTGGTCGAGTACGACCCTTATTCGCATGAGGCGATGAGCGATCCGGAGCGGCTCTATGAGGGGCTCAGGGCCGAGGGCGGCCCGCACTTCATCGAGGAGCGCCGGTGCTGGGCGCTGGCGCGGTTCGAGGATGTGCAGAAGGCGAGCCTGGCGGAGCGCTGCCTCGACTTCACCCATGGCCAGACGCCGGGGCAGCTGCTGCTGGGCGAGCCGGTGCCGCGCACCTTCATGACGATGAACGGCCACGACCACCGCAAATGGCGAGGGCTGGTGGCAGGCGCCTACTCGGCCGAAGCGGTTCAGGCGGACGCGCAGCACTACCGCAAGCTGATCCGCGACGTGCTGGCGCCGCTGCTGCCGCGGGGGCGCTTCGACACCTATCGCGACTTCGCCAACCGCGTGATGTGCATCAATGCCGGCAACACGCTCGGCCTGCCGCCCGGCGACGCCGAGCGGCTGAGGGCCTTGATCGACGAGATGATGCATCGCGAGCCCGGGCAGGTGGGCGCGGTCTCCGAGCGCAACCGCCGCGCGGCGGGCACGCTGTTCGGCTATCTGATGGAGCATGTCCAGGTGCTGCGCCGCGTGCCGGAGCGCGCCGAAGGGCTGGCGCGCGTGTTCCTCGACGCCGAGATCGACGGCGTAAGCCTCACCGACGAGGACATCGTCTCCTATCTCTTCTCGCTGCTGGTCACCGGTTCCGAGACCACGCCGATGGCGGTGGCGGGCACCTTCTACTATCTCGCCCGTCATCCGGAGCAGAAGCGGGCGGTGCTAGACGATCGCGCGCTGATCGCCCGCGCCTTCGCCGAGACTCTGCGCTTCGATCAGCCGACGAACATGCTGGCGCGTCGCGCGCGGCAGGGGTTCGAGCTGGGCGGCCGGACGATCCGCGAGGGCGACAACATCCTGATGCTCTACGCCGCCGCCAACCGCGACCCGGCGCGCTTCGAGCGGCCGCATGATTACGACATCTTCCGCGAGCCGAGACGCGACCTCTCCTTCGGCGCAGGCCCGCATTACTGCCTGGGCGCGCACCTCGCGCTCATGATCGGGCCGATGATGATCGAGGAAGCGTTGGCCGCGATCGGCGACTATCAGCTGATCGAGGAGGAATGCAGGCGCGGATACGGCGAGTTTTTGAACGGGTTCGTCGAGGTGCCGATACGGTTTGGGACGGTAAGGTAATGTAATGTTGCAACCTCGTCGTTCCTTACGATCGTCATGGCCGGGCTTGACCCGGCCATCCACGTGGCTCCGCATGCGGGATGAAAACGTGGATGCCCGGGTCAAGCCCGGGCATGACGGTTGAGGAGGCGACGTATGGATTCCCGCCTTCGCGGGATGACGAAAAAAGGAAAGAGCAAAATGAAGATTCGGGGTCTCGGCTATATCGGCGTCGGCGCGAACGAGCCGAAGGACTGGCTGGCTTATGCGACGGACATCATCGGCCTGATGCCGGCGCGGGCGGTGGCGGGCGAGGCGTGGGGGACGCCGGCCGAGCCTTGGGCGGGGCCGGCCTCGAAGGGCAGCGGCATCGCGCCGGACGGCTCGGTCTATCTGAAGATGGATGATTGGCAGTGGCGCATCGCGGTCCATCCGGGGCCGGGCGGCTTGCGCTATCTGGGGCTCGAGGTTGCCGGGCCGATCGAGCTCGAGCAGGCGCTGGAGGAGCTCTCCCGCGCCGGGCTGCCGGCCGAAATGGGTCGCGAGGCGCAGGCACGTTCGCGCTCGGTGAGCGGGATCGGATACACACGCGATCCGGCCGGCAATGCGATCGAGCTGTTCCATGGCCCCACCATCGATCGTAAGTTCAAGTCGCCGCAGGGCGCCACGTTCGATACGGGCGATATGGGGCTCGGTCACGCGAACCTGCTGGTCGACGATCTGCGCGCGGCGCAGGAATTCTATACGCGCGTGCTGGGCTTCCGCCTCACCGACTATATCCGCTTCGGCGAGAACATGTCGGCCAATTTCTATCACTGTAATCCGCGCCACCATTCGATCGGGCTGACGCGCGTCGGGCCGATCAACGGGCTGCATCATGTGATGCTGCAGGTGACGCATTCCGACGAGGTCGGGCGCTGTCTCGACCGTGTGACCGCGGCGAACATCCCTGTCACGTCGACGCTCGGCCGCCATATCAATGATCGGATGCTGTCCTTCTATATGCGAAGCCCCTCGGGCTTCGACATCGAGATCGGCTGCGAGGCGATCCGCGTGGGCGAGGACTGGACGGCCTACGAGTTCGTCGAGGGCGATGTCTGGGGGCACAAGGGGCTGAACCCCGAGAGCATCCAGCGGGCGGCGCAGGGGAACTGACCCAAGGAGTAGACCAATGGTCGCGAAGCTGGCCAAGCAGGCCATCGATGTCGGGCTGGTGACCTTCGAGGGCGCGCAGGCGCTCGCCTTCTATCGCGACCTGCTGGGCTTCGTGCCCGACGGCGAGGTGCCGTTCCCCGGCCTCGGCACGGTGAGCCGCTTCCGATGCGGCGAGAGCATCTTCCGCATCCTGGTGCTCGAGAAGCCGCCGGCCGCGGAAGCGAGCAAGGCGGGATTCGCCGCGCAGTCGGGGCTGCGCTATCTCACTTTGAGCGTCTCCAATTTGGACGAGCTGGTCGGCGAGGCGCGGGCCAAGGGCTATGCGGTGCCGGTGGCGCCGCGCGAGCTTCGTCCCGGCGTGCGCGTGGCGCAGATCGAGGATGGGCTCGGCACCTGGATCGAGCTGATGCAGAGCGAGGGGTAATGACATGCGCACCGTGACCCTCGACGACAAATACGCCAAGACCGATGGCCGCATTTACGTCACAGGCTCGCAGGCGCTGGTGCGTCTGCCGATTCTGCAGCGCGCGCGGGACGTCGCGGCGGGACTGAACACAGCGGGATTCATCTCCGGCTATCGCGGCTCGCCGCTCGGAATCTACGACCTGGCGCTCTGGGGCGCGATGAAGCATCTGGAGGCCAACCACATCCGCTTCAGCCCCGGCATCAACGAGGACATGGCGGCGACCGCCGTGTGGGGCTCGCAGCAGGTCGGGCTGATCGGCGAGGCCAAGTATGACGGCGTTTTCGCCATGTGGTACGGCAAGGGTCCTGGCGTCGACCGCTCGGGCGATCCGCTGAAGCATGGCAGCTATGCGGGCTCGAGCCCGAACGGCGGCGTGCTGGTCTTGTGCGGCGACGATCACGGCGCGCGCTCCTCCACCACAGCGCATCAGAGCGATCATGCGCTGATCCATTTCGGCATGCCGATCCTGCATCCGGCGAGCGTGCAGGAATTCCTCGATCTCGGCCTCGTCGGCTTCGCGCTCGCGCGCTACAGCGGCTGCTGGATCGGGTTCAAATGCGTCACGGACACGGTCGAAGGCTCGGCCTCGGTCTCGGTCGACCCGGCGCGCATCCGCATCGAGAAGCCGACGGATTTCGTGATGCCGCCCGACGGACTCAATATCCGGTTGGGATTCTTGCCGCTGCAGAGCGAACGGCTGCTTTACGAGCAGCGTCATCTCGCGGTCGCGGCCTTCGCGCGCGCCAATCGGCTGGATGGCGTCAGGCTCGGCCGCGCGGAGAAGAATCGGCTCGGCATCGTCACGACCGGCAAATCCTATCTCGACGTACTGGAAGGTCTGGCGCGGCTCGGCATCGATGACGAGCGCGCGCGGCATCTCGGCATCGCGGTCTACAAGGTGGCGCTGGTCTGGCCGCTGGAGGCGACCGGACTCGCGGCCTTCGCGCAAAATTGCGAGGAGCTGCTGGTCGTCGAGGAGAAGCGGCCGGTCATCGAGGAGCAGGTTGCGCACATCCTCTACAATGCGCCCGTCGATCGGCGGCCACGGCTCACGGGCAAGCATGATGAGCGGGGCGCACCGTTGCTCTCCGCGATCGGAGAGCTAGATCCCGATCGCATCCTGCATGTCATCGCCGACCGGTATCTGAAGCTCGCCGACGATTCCGAGATCCGCGAACGGCTGGAGCGCGTGCGTTCGTTCGAGCGCGATCTCGCGAATTTCGGATCCGCGCCGGCCGGGCTGATGCGGTTGCCGAGCTTCTGCGCCGGCTGCCCGCACAACACGTCGACGCGCGTGCCGGAGGGCTCGATCGCGTTGGGCGGTATCGGCTGCCATGGCATGGCGGTCTGGCTGCCCGAGCGCAAGACGCTGGCGCTCTATCAGATGGGCGGCGAGGGCGCGCCCTGGATCGGGCAGGCGCCCTTCGTCGAGACTCCGCACATCTTCCAGAATCTGGGCGACGGCACCTATTTCCATTCCGGCCTGCTGGCGATCCGCGCCTGTGTCGCGGCCGGCGTGAACATCACCTACAAGATCCTGCTCAACGGCGCGATCGCGATGACCGGCGGACAGCCGATCGAGGGCGAGCATTTCGAGGGCGAGCTCACCGCGCCGCACGTCGCGAGCCAGCTCTTCGCCGAAGGCGTCGGCCGCATCGCGATCGTCAGCGACGATCCCGAGAAATATGGGAGCAAGGCGGGCTTCCCCGCGAGCGCCACCTTCCATCATCGCGATCAGCTCGACGCCGTGCAGAAGGAGCTGCGCGACTGGAGGGGCGTCTCGGCGATCATCTATGACCAGTCCTGCGCCACCGAGCGCCGCCGATTGCGCAAGCGCGGCAAGGTGGCCGACCCGAGCGAGCGGCTCTTCATCCATCCCGAAGTCTGCGAAGGCTGCGGCGATTGCGGCATCCAGTCGAACTGCATCGCGCTAGAGCCCGAGGAGACCCAGCTCGGTCGCAAGCGCCGCATCAACCAGTCGGTCTGCAACAAGGATTATTCCTGCGTGAAGGGCTTCTGCCCGAGCTTCGTCTCGGTAACGGGCGGCAAGCTGCGCGCGCGCGAAGGCGGCGCGGCCGGCGACGAAGCCTCGCTGCTGGCATCGCTGCCGGAGCCCGAATTGCCGAATGTGGCCGAGCCCTACAGCCTCTTGATCGGCGGCATCGGCGGCAACGGCGTGGTGACGATCGCGGCGCTGCTCGGCATGGCGGCTCATATCGAGGAGAAGCCCTGCACGGTGCTCGATATATCGGGCCTGGCCCAGCGCAACGGCGCGGTGACGAGCCATGTGCGTTTCGGCCCGCGGGGCGGCGGCGACCTCGCGGCCCGTATCCCGCAAGGCTCGGCCGACGTGATGCTGGCCTGCGATCTCGTCGTCGCGGCGAGTCCCGAATGCATCTCGCGCGTGGCGCCCGGCCGCGCGCGCATCGTCGCCAACAGCTTCATCGCGCCGACCAGCGCCTTCGCCCGCGCGCCCGATCTCGATTTCGGCGGCGCCGAGATCGAGACGCGGCTCGCGGCCCGCGCGCGCGATTTCTTCCCGGTCGACGCGACGGGAATCGCGACAAAGATGCTGGGCAATGCGATCGGCGCCAACTCCTTCATGCTGGGCTATGCCTGGCAACGAGGTCTGATCCCCCTTTCGGCCGAAAGCATCGAGACCGCGATCGATCTCAACGGCACCGCGGTTGCGCTGAACCAGCGAGCCTTCGCGCTCGGCCGCATCGCCGCCGCCCATCCGGAGAAGATGCCCGAATGGACGCGCGGCAAGGAGAGCGCCGCACCGGCCGCGCTGACTCTGGAAGAAATCGTCACGGCCCGTTCGGCGCTGCTCACCGACTATCAGGATGCGGCATACGCCGAGCGCTATCGCGCGTTGGTTCGGCGCGTCGAGACCGCCGAGTGCGCGATTGCCGGTAGTAACGGTGACTTGGCCAAGGCGGTCGCGCGCACCTATGCGAAGCTGATGGCTTACAAGGACGAGTACGAGGTCGGCCGCCTGTTCGCGAGCTCGAATTTCAGGCGCTATCTCGACGAGACCTTCGAAGGTGACTTCAAGCTGTCTTTCAACCTGGCACCGCCCTTGCTCGCGCGTCGCGATGCCGGGACCGGACGGTTGCGCAAGATGCGCTTCGGTCCTTGGATGATGCCGGTCTTCCGGCTGCTGGCACGGCTGAAATTCCTGCGCGGGAGTGCTTTCGACATTTTCGGCATGACCGCCCATCGTCGCCTGGAGCGCAAGCTGATCGCGGATTATGAAGCGTTGGTCGATACATTGCTGCGAGACCTGGATGCGTCGAATTATGCCACCGCCGTCGAGCTTGCGCGACTGCCGGAGACGGTGCGCGGCTATGACGTGGTCAAGGAGACCGCGCTCGCCGAAATGCTGAAGCGGCAGGAAAAGCTGCTGGCCGAATTCCGCAAACCGACGGAGCCGGCGCCGATGAAGGCCGAGACGGTGGCGGCGGAGTGAACGAGCGGTGAGAGTCGAGCGGGACGGAAACACCCCCTCCTCTCGCTCCTCCCGCGAGGGGACATGAACAGCTCGCGCTTCGGATCCCCCTCCCCAACGCGGGAGGGGCTAGGGGAGGGGGCGTCTCCGCCAGGGGATTTAAAGACCCGCGAGCGTGTCCGCGACCTTCGTGTCAACGCGACTCCTGCCGAACGCACGCTGTGGCGATATCTGCGAATCAAGCAGGTTCACCAGGTGCGTTTTCGGCGACAATTTCCGATCGGACCCTTCATCGCTGATTTTGTTTGTTTGAAGGCAAAGCTGATCGTGGAAGTGGATGGCGGTCAACACGACGCCAATGTCGCGTATGATGAGAACCGCACGAAATGGCTCGAGAGCCAAGGTTTCGAAGTTATCCGATTTTGGAACAACGATGTTCTGGAGAGTACCGAAGGTGTCGTGAACGAGATTGCGTCGCGGGTGGAGGCTCGACTTGCGATCGTCGAGCGGGACGGAGGCACCCCCTCCCCTAACCCCTCCCGCGAGGGGAGGGGGATTTGAATTCGAGAAGCGGGCCGGCTCCGCGCGCTCGGTGCGGCAGGAGAATGAGGCGCATGCCGATCCAGTCGAGCTGGCGTTCGCTTGCGATTTTCTTGAGGCGTCATTCCCGCGAACGCGCGAATCCATCCGGACGCCGTCTCGATGCCGAAAGATGGATTCCCGCTTTCGCGGCAATCACGATTTTGGTCAACGGCGCGGCTTTAGCAGCGGACGCCCCTCTTCTCGACGAGCATTTCGCCGGGCCGCTGGACCCCAACATCTGGTACATCCCGACGCATGATCCCAAAGGCGACGGCACGCTGATCGGTCGGACCCAGTTTCGCGTGACTCAGGATTCGGCATTGCCCGTGCCGTCGGGCGGCGCCGTCTGCATGTCCATCGAGACCTATGGCAGTCGGCCGAACGCCTTCTTCGGCGCGCAGATCATCACACGGCGGGAATTCGCAGTTGGGACCGGCCTCGACATTCAGATCCGCGCGAGGATGACCAGCGCCGAGCATCGCGGGATCGTAGGCGGCATGTTCCTCTATTCGCTGAAGCCCGGGAGCGACACGCTGCATGACGAGGTCGATTTCGAGCTGCTGACCAACATCCCCGATCGCGTCGAGACGAATCTCTATGGCGACGAGCCTTTGGGCGACGGGCATCCGCAAGCGATCCCCTTTGGGGTAGGGGCGATCACCGACTGGCATACCTATGAAGTGGTATGGAAGCCCGATCGCGTGTCCTGGCTCGTCGATGGAAAGACTGTCCGCACCGCCACCGAGAACGTGCCGCTGCGGCCGATGAACCTCTATCTGAACATTTGGGCCCCCGATCATTGGTGGCCGCTGGCCTACAGCAACTCCATTCAACCGGCCTCGTCGAGGGATTCGAATAGCGTCCTTGGCGCGCTCTGCGTCGATCATGTGATCGTTCGAGCCTTATCGAAGTGAGCGTCCAGCCATATCGGCCGATGTACAAAATCTAAGAGTACAGCGCCTCAAAATAAAATATAGGCGACAAGATCCGCCGTCGTGAAACGGCCGCGGGTGTGTTAACGTATCAAATGAGGCTTTTGGGGAGGTTCTCGATGTCACACGACAAGGACCTCGATCACATACCGAACACCACGGAAAATTTGTTGGTCGACGCAGAGGGCGAGGCGCCGAAGGGCGTCGACGATCGGGCGCAGTTCGAGCCTGGCTTCGACCGGCTCGAGCGGCGGTTGCGAGAAGACGAGAAGCGGGTGCTGCGACAGCGCCGCAGGGTTCTCGAGCTGCGCGCCAAGCATGCCGACGGCAGAATCGCCGAAGAGCTGCTTCAGGTTTTCGAAGACATGCTGGCGGTGCGGCGGGTGCTGATGATGCGCCTGAGGGAAGGGCAGGCTCGGCGCTGCGCCGGCGGGTGATCGCCAAGCCGACTCTCGGGCGGCGGCATTACTCCCGATCGAGATGCACCATCGGGAAATAGGTGCCGATCAGGCGTCGATCCCACCAGATGCCGCGCGCCTTCTCGTCGGCTGTGGCGTAGGTGTAGTCGTAGAACTGGGCGCGGATATAGATCGGCGGGTCGTCGGGGAAGGGGTTCTTTTCGAGGAGGGCCGTGACCGCCGGCTCGTTCTGGAGCAGGCGCTCGACGAAATGCGACAGCCAGGGAAGCCGCCGCGGATCGTCCAGCGCCGCGAACCACATCTGCCAATCGAGCCGCGGCTGATGGGGGATATTCCAGCGCGGCGCCCGGGCGACATCGCCCGGCTTGTAGCGGAACTCGTATTCGCGCCAGTTGGTCCCGTCGTTCGACCCCTCGATCACGATCTCGTCGCGCGTCGTCGTCATGACGGCGAAGAGGCCATAGCCGCTGGCGATGCGGAAGGGCTCGATGAGGCTGTCGGCTGCGAGCGCGATCTTCGGCGGCGCTCCGCCGAACCGCGCATCCATCTGCACCAGGCCGGAAAAGATCGCGAGCGCCGCGAGCGCGCCGACCGTCGCGCGCCCCAATCTCCCCGGCGCGATGCTGCGCGCCCTTGCCCCCAGCCATTTGCGCAACCCGTTCGGCAGCACCCGACGGAGCGCCCGGTCGTCGAACAGCGCGAGGCAGAGCAGCATGGTCTGCAGGTTGAACCAATTGTAGTTCCCGGTGAGGGAGATCAGCGTTTCGAGAAGGAGAATCCCGAACGCCGCGACGTAGCGCAGGCGGCGCGGGCAGAAGATGAAGACGGGCAGCACGAGCTCGACGGCCAAGGTGGCGCCGGTGCAGAAGGCGAGCACGCCCTGCGGCAGCCGCGCCGCGTACCAGGCGATCGGCGTCGGCAGGGGCTGGGTCAAGAAGTGATAGGAGAGCGCCGACAGATTGCGCCAGTTGGGATCGCCGCTCGACAGCTTCACGACACCCGACATGAACATGAAGCGGAACAGCAGCCAGCGCACCAGCCAGACGCCCGGCACGGTCCAGAAGCTCATCAGGATCGCGATGAATCCAGCCTCCAGCAGGAACGTGTCCCACTGGTAGGTCATGAAGGCCTGGCCGCCGTAGAAGAGGGAGAGATACAGGAGATAGAGGAGGATGTAGGTCTTGTTCGGCAGTAGATTGAGCGCGAGCAATGCAGACAGCGCGGCGCCTGCCCAGCACACTGTCCGGATCATGAGATCGCCGGCGTTCGCCCAGAACAGCATCGGCATCAGGAAGAAGCGCTCCGGGCCCACGCGGCCGGAGAGGATGTCGACCAGCTGCGCGAGGGGAAGGATGCCGTGGCTGCCGATCAGCCCCATGGCCTGAACGCCGAAGGAGGCGAACGCGGCGAGATAGATCAGCGCGAACAGGCGGAGGAACAGGAAGGCGACGAGGTCGTAGCGCGACGGCTCGAGCGCGCGGCCCCAGAGCACCAGGCTCGCGCGATAGGCGGCCGGCCGATGGGCGGCGATGAAGCCGTAGGCTCTCTCGGAGATCGGCGCGAAACCGGGGAGGTTCCGGTAGAGCCAGAGCCAGAGCCGCTTGCCCGGCGCGTGGCTCAGCACGAGAAAGCTCGCCTCCGCGCCTTGGGCGCGCCGCCCGTCGGGCGCTACGTATTGGACCGCGTTTCGAAATGCCCAGAGCGGAATCGCGGGATAGTCCGTCGCGGCTTCCTGATATGGCCTGTAATCGACCGTGCCGCCGGTGAGCCTCTGCCAGTATTTGGCCCAGTAGACGCAGAAGCCGCACTCGCCGTCATAGATCAGGACCGGCCGGGCTCGGGCGGCCGGCGATTCCGCATTTCCGGCTATGTCCTGCACGGCCGGCACCCGTCGGCTGGGCGGAGCGCGACGAATCTCGTCAATGCGCGCCGATGCATGATGGGTATCGCGTCGCGCCCCCCATCCTATGCCCCGCTATTCCGCGACCATCTCTCCGGACCCGCCGAACTCCTTCGGGAAATCCTTGAATTTCGGCAGGCCGTCGCGCATCGGCAGCACGGTCTCGGCATAGTTCACATGCAGGCCGGGCTTGTGCGTCAGCCCCGGCAATGTCGCCGAGAAGACATCGACGAGTCCGAGCGGCGGATGGTTCGTCATCAAATGGCCGCCGCACTTGGCGCAATATTGCCGCTCGCTCATCGGTGTCTTGCGGTAGCTGGCGAGATGTTCGGCCCCGGTTGTCACTTTGACATTGTCGGGCTTCCACAAGCTGAAGGCATTGATCGGCCCTCCCGACCAGGAGCGGCAGGACCGGCAATGGCAGTAGCCCATTCCCTCCGGCTCGCCGGTCGCTTCGAGCTTCACGGCACCGCAGAAACATTCCCCCTTGTACGTCGCCATGGTCTTGGTCTCCTTTCGAGCGCCCATAGGATGGGCTGAGAGCGGCAAGCCCCATCAAATCGATATGATGGTTATCGCTTCGCTCCATTCATCCTACGGATCTCGCGCCGAGGACGCCAAGGATCAGAAGGGGCGGCCCTGAAGAGCCGCCCCTCGGTCGCGAACAATGCAAAAGCGGATTACGCTGTCTTGCGACGGCGAACGTTTGCTCCAGCCGCGGCGGCAGCCCCGATCAGCAGGATGGGCCAGCCGCCGGGCTCGGGAACGCCGACCGGCAGGCCGTTGCCGATGAAGCCGTTCGCATCGAGCGAAACCAGCAGTTCCGGCTGGAATTGGGGATCCTCGACGAACATGCCGTAGAGCTCGGCTTGCGAATTCTCGCCTTCGAGCACGTTGAAGGTCAGCGGCGCCGGCGTGCCGAAGGGGCCGATCCAGTCCGCGTTCTGCGCAGCCGTGCCCGTATTGGCCGTCGTCACGATATCGATCGGGATATCGAAGGGATCGGCGACATCGGGCGCGACCTCATCGAACGGCGCGAGAAACCGCAGATGCAGCGTGGCGCCGAAGATCAGCGTGGTGGTGTTCGAGGTTCCGTTGAAATAGGTGATCGTCGCCGCGTCGAAGACGGTGTTCAGCGGCACGTCGCTGAAGAAATGCCCGTTGATATTGACGGTGCTCGAAGTCGGGTTTGTTCCCCAGACGAGCGTGTCCGCCCCGAACGGGCCGCCGACTCCGTTCGGACATCCGGCGATGTCGCACGCCGCCGTCGCGGAATTGTCCATGAAAATGGGCACGCCGGTGGCGCCGTCGATGATGTTGCCCGACAGCACCGGGTCGCTCCAGGTTCCGGAGACCACCCCGGTGAGCGTCGCGTCGGCAACAGCGTGATGGGTCCCGCACAGCAGAATGGCGCCGCACAAGATCCAGACGCGCGCCCCGAATTTGGTTGCAGCTTGCATCGTCATGCCCCTGACAAGTTGTTCGAGCACTGCCCGCGAAGCCGAATGCAGGCTCTTCTATCGAGGCAAGATGCAATTGGTATGCCACATGGTTAATGCGTTGAATCTCTTTATACGCTTATCAGGCGATCTCAGGCGCTGTAAAAAAGTCCGACACTCCCGATCCCGACGCAGGCCGGATGGTCAGGCGGCCTTCAGCGCATTGGTGAACAGGTAGCAGGCCGAATCGCGCGGGATCGCCTCCGCCGGCAGGGGCGTCTCGATTTGGGCCGGCTTCGGGCCGTACTTCGCGGCCAGCGGCTCGAGCTTCTCGAGATCGAAATTGTAGAGGGCGGCCGCGTTCAGCCCGAGCACCTTGCGGCGGCGCGAATCCGGCATGTCGCCGAAGGTGAGGCGCAGGGATTCCAGCGTATAGGGGAACGTGCCCTCGTAATGGGGATAGTCGTTGCCCCACAGCACATGCTCCTCGCCGATCTCGTCGATGCCGTCGAGGTCAGCCTTGGATGGGAAGCTCGCCCCGTAATAGCAGTGGCGCTTGGCGTATTCGCTGGGCCGAGCCTTCAAGGGCAGGTCCATGCCCTTATAGTCCATCTCGCCTTGCGAACCCGCCTTGAAGGCGTCGTAGGTGCGGTCGAGCTGGGCCAGCGCGGCCGGCACCCAGGAGCAGCCGGATTCGGTCAGGATGTGCTTCAGCTTCGGGAATTTCTCATACACGCCGGCCATCAGCAGATGACGCCATCCGGCCTGGCCGTAATAGGCGACATCCTGGATCCAGAGCGATTCCGCGACCGCGCCCTCGCCATAGTCCGGCAGGCCCTGGCCGGTGTGCTGATTCATCACGAGCCCGTGATCCTGGATGGCGGCGAAGACACGGTCCCAGGCCGGGTGGTAGAGCGGCTTCAGCCAATGCGCATCGGGCGGAACGAGCGGCAGCAGCACGCCGCCGCGCAGTCCCGCCTCGGCGATGTATTGGATATCCTTGATCGCCTCGTCGAAATCATGCGGCAGGATGAGGCCGATGCCGGCGCGGCGGACGGGATCCTCGGCGCAGAAATCCTTCAGCCACCGATTATGCGCCCGGATGCCGGCCAGGCAGCGCTGATAATCCTCGGGCTTGGCGGGGTGCGCGGTGACGATGCTCTTGCGATAGAAGGGCGGCACGGTGTTGGGGAAGATCACCTCACCCACCACGCCTTGGCTCTCCTGGTCGGCGGTGCGGATGCCGTAATCCCAGTTGCGCTTCTTCTTGGCGCCGTAATGCTCCGCCGACGGGTTGCGATAGCCGCCGCGCCATTCATCGAAGGCCGCGCGCCATGCGGGATCGAGATATTCGCGGTACTGGGCGTGGCTGCCGCCGGCATGGGTATCGGCGGTGATCAGCAGAATGGGTTTTTCAGACATGGATCGGCCTGCTGTGCTTGGTCGAATTCGAGAATAGCGCCGCGAGGCGGGCAGGGTCCACCGGCCCGACCGGAGGCGATCTCGTCATCGCGGCCCGCGCGCGCCGGGACAGGGAACATCCGTAAGGATGACGATCCCGGCCGATTGGGCAATGCGCGGCGTTCGCGCAAATCGGCAGGTCTTCCTTTCCCTTTCTTAACCCTCCTTGCCGTACTCTCGAAACCGCCCGGATCTCGGGAAGGAGAGGGCGATGCGGCGAGGGTTGGCGGTTCTATGCGCGCTCCTGCCGGGGATTGCATGCGCCGAGGCGCAGCATCGCGGACCCTCCACCATGCCCGGAATCGAATGGACCAAATTCGTCGATCCGGCCGAAGGCGCCTTCTCGCTCGACGTGCCGGCGGGCTGGCAGGTGTCAGGCGGCTCGAGGCGCATGAACGCCGTCGAGGTTCGGTCGGGCGTCGACATTGTCTCGCCCGACGGCACGATTCGGATCTTCTACGGCGATGTCGGAATCCCGATCTATGCGCTGCCTTCGCCGCCGCTGACCCAGCTGGGCATCGGGGTCGGCGGTGTCTATAGCCCCGGCGTCGGTCAACAATTCATCGTCATGCCGTATCTGAACGGCGGGGCCTTCGCCGACCAATGGGGCGCCCAACGTGTCGCGCGCAGTTGCGGCGAGGTCGCGCCGATCGGCGCCCAAGGCCGGCCGGATGTCGGCCGCGGCATCGACCAGGTTTTTGCGGCCTACGGCGTTCAGAGGTGGATCGACGCGGGCGAGGCGAATTTCTCCTGCTCGCTGCAAGGCGCGCCAGCGGTGGCGTATGTCTTCGCCGCGACCGAGATGGTGCGGACGCAGACGAGCGCGCTTTGGGACGTGAAGTCCCTGGTCGGCTATATCGCCGCTCGCTCTCGCGCGACCGAGGCCAATGCGCTCGTCGGCCGGATCGTCGCGTCTTTCAGAGTCGATCTTGCCTGGGCGGCGCGCCAGCAGCAGATGCCGGCGCACACGAGCGCGATCGTCGCCGCCACCAACCAGATCGTCGCGAGCGCGGTCGCGCAGAACGGCCGCGCCTTGCGGGCGTCGGACGCTATGATCGTAAGCGGCGGCAAGACGCGCTCGAATACGGCGATGAGCGCGGTCGCGCCGGGACGATAGCGAATGTTAGATACAAATAAAGCGCGCATTGAATCTTGTTTCGCCGTTTCCGCGAAGGCGTTGCATCGGCGATACCGCTGTACAGCAGCCTTCCACTATGTAACTATTTTGCGACTTGAAAGAGCACATCCGGCTTCGACTTCAGGGGGCGGTCGAGATGGCTTCTAGGGGCGCTCTGCCCGTGCTGTGTTTCGCGGTGCTGGCGGTTGTCCGGCCCGGCAGCGCGTTGGCGGACGAGGCGGGGTGCCTTGTGGTCGGCGCCTGGGATGAGGCTCGCGGCGAGCCGGCGCCCGTCATCGAAGCGGTCGTTTCCACCATCGTGAATCGTGCGCGCGCGCGCGGCATCTCGGTTTGCGACGCGGTCATGGACCCGGCCGCGCTCACCGGCGTCACGCCCGCGATGCATGAGGTCTTCTCGGAAGCCGCGACTCCTCATGGCTCGGCGACCCCGCAGCCGCACACGGAGCATGACCGATCGCAGCTCGCCGCCGTCGAGGCGGCGGCGCGAGCGGCCATCGCCGGCACCTTGACCGACCGCTCGAACGGCGCCACGCACTTTTACTCGCCCTCCGGGATGCGCGAGCTGGGGCTCGAGGCGGCGCCTCGCTGGGCCGCCTCGATGGTCGAGACCGCCAAGGTCGGGCCCTTCGTCTTTCTGCGCGAGCGTGGTCTTCCGCAACCGCCGCAGAGCCGCGTGGCGGCGCTCGAGCCGGAGCTGGCGCCGGTACCGGCGCCCAAGCGGCCGCAGGAACCGGTCGAGCCGGAATCCGCCGCGCCTGAAGCTGCGACTGTCGACGCGGCGGCGATCGAGCCCTCGACCTTTGCGCCGTTACCGCCCGCGCGTCTCCAGTCGCTGCCGATCCGGCCGGCCGCGCCGCCGGTCGAGATTGCCGCCGCGGTGCTCGATCCGGGCTCCTATCTCGATATCAGCAAAGCGGGCACCGGACCGCATTTCTCGATCGTCGGCGAGGCATCGGCCGCCGAGCTTTCCACTGAGCCCGAGCCGAAGCCTGACCAGCCGAGCGGGGATGAGATCGCGTCGGCGCTGCCGCCGGCGCCGACGCCGACCGCGCGGATGCCGCAGGCGCCCACCCCGCTGCTGCCTCCGGCGCCCGCGCCGCCCCGTCATTCGCGCGAGGTGCAAAATGATTGGGCCCAGCCCGAATCGCCGCAACGGTCCTGGGCGCCGATCCAGCCGGCGGCCGAATATATTCCGCCGCCGCCCCGCATTCCGGCATTCGGCTATTTCTCCCCCGAGTCCGGCACGTGGCTCTATTGCCGCGGCTGGGGCACGCGGGCGATCCTGGTGCAAGCGCACGGAAGACGCTTGTGGCAGCCGCGACCGAGCGGCGTGCGCTGCGGCATGTAGTTTGACGGATTGTACGGTTCTGTTGCGTTAGGCAGTATGACGGCTCCGAATCACGATCGATGGAGTTCGCGTGCCGTCTGAAGCACCGATCGGGGCCGTTATCGTTCCGGTCACGCCCTTTCAACAGAATTGCTCGCTCGTCTGGTGCGCCAAGACGATGCGCGGCGCCGTCGTCGATCCGGGCGGCGAGATCGACCGCGTCATCGAGGTGGCGGGCCTCAGGGGCGTCACGATCGAGAAGATCCTCGTCACCCATGGTCACATGGATCACGCCGGTGCGGTTGCCGATCTCGCGGCCCGTCTCGACTTGCCGGTCGAAGGGCCGCAGGAGGAGGACAGCTTCTGGATCGACCGGCTGGGCCAGCACGGCGCGGATTACGGCATGGATTACTGCCGCCCTTTCGCGCCCGACCGATGGCTCGTCGACGGCGATACGGTCACCGTCGGCGAGCAGGAATTCGAGGTGCGCCATTGTCCCGGACATACGCCGGGCCACGTCGTGTTCCACCATGAGGCGGCGAAGCTCGTCTGGGTGGGCGACGTGCTGTTCCAGGGCTCGATCGGCCGCACCGACTTTCCGCGCGGCGACCACGCGACGCTGATCGCCTCGATCCGCGACCGCCTCTGGCCGATGGGCGACGACGTCCGTTTCGTCCCCGGCCACGGACCGATCTCGACCTTCGGCGCGGAGCGACAGACGAACCCGTTCGTCGCCGATCGGGTGCTGAACAGGCAATAGGTCTCGTTGCGGCGCCGATCTCTCCCATCAAGAGGGGAGGGCCGGGCGATGATGTCGCCGACTACGCGTACTTCTGAATCAGCTCCCGCACCAGGAAATCGCGCCCGCGTCGCGCCAGGATCTCCAGGCGCGACATGTTGCTGTAAAGCGTCATGTGCGAGGTGTCCTCGCAGACGAACAGTTCTTTCTTGGGCGTCGCGATCCTGTTGAAGATCTCGATCTCTTTCTCCCACAGCGTGATGTCGTCGCCCTCGGCGACGGACATCAGCACCGGCGTGTTGAGGATGCGCGTCACATAGGGCGACACGTCGTAATTCATCAGGAGCTCGGTCGAGGCGATCGTGTTGCGATGCTGGTGGTTGGGCGCCACCGTATCCTTGAACTTGTTGAAGGCGGTCGTGACTTCCGGGAAAGGCCAGGTGGTAAGCTCGCGCGCCGGATTCTCGGTCGACATCGGCATGTAGCCATGCCGGTTGGTCGCCTGCCGCTCCCGGCGATCCTTCAGGATCAGGGCTTGCAGGTCGCGAAAGGCGAGCGCGCTGTGCACCTGCTTCATGGTGAGATAGCCGTCGACGACCGGGATGTTCGAGACGATGCAGCGCACGCGCGGATCGATCGCGCCCACGACCAGTACATGTCCTCCCGAATAGGAGATACCCCAAACGCCGATACGCTTCTTGTCGATCTCCGGCAGAGTCTCGGCGAAGGAAAGAGCATTGCGATAATCCTCGATCTGCTCCCAGGGATCGAGATGCTGCCTGGGTTCGCCGTCGCTGTCGCCGAAATTGCGATAGTCGAAGACCAGCGCCGCGACTCCCGAGCCGGCGAAGACCTTGGCATATTCCGGCTGGACCAGCTCCTTCACATAGCACCAGCCGCCGGCCATCACGACGAGCGGGAAGGGGCCTTTGCCCTCCGGCAGATAAAGATGGCCGCGCAGCGTGATGCCGCCGCTCAGGAATTCGACGTCCCGTCTCATCGCGATCCTCCTTGACTAGCCAGTTTTTCTCGCAGCTTGAATTTCTGTACCTTGCCGCTCGCCGTCATCGGCAGGGAGTCCAGCAGCTCCAGCCGTTCCGGGAATTTCTGGCGCGCGAGCCCGGCGCGGTCGAGGAAATTCGCGAGATCGTCGAGCGCGGGTTTGCATCCCGGCTTGGGCACGACAAAGGCGCACATCCTTTCGACCAGAATCGGATCCGGTATCGCGGTCACCGCGACCTGCGCCACCATCTCATGCTGGTAGAGCAAGTCCTCGACCTGCTTGGCGCTGATCTTCTCGCCGCCGCGATTGATGATGTCCTTGCTGCGGCCGCAGATCGTCACCGCGCCTTGCGCATCGATGCGGGCAAGGTCGCCGGTGCGGAAATAGCCGTCGTCGGTAAAGCATTCGGCGTTGAGCGCGGCGTCGAGATAGCCGACGAACAGATCGGGCCCCTTGATCAGCAGCTCGCCCATGCCGTCCGAGATCTCGTCGAGCCGCATCTGGACCGGGCCGATCGGCATGCCGTCGGTGTCGGCCTTCACGCTCATCGCGTCATTGGAACGGCCGGTGCAGAAGGTCGGGAATTCCGACGACCCGTAGATGCGCGACGCGTCTGTGCCCATCACGTCGCGCGCGCGGCGGATGAGCGTCGGCGGCACGTCGGCGCCGCCGCAGAGGAAAGTCTTCAGCGCTGATTTCGTCCCGCGCCGCGCATGAATGTCGACCAGTCCTTGCAGAAAGGGCGTTGCCGCCATGACGAAGCGGCAAGAATTGGCTTCGATCAAATCGGCTGCGACTTCGGGATTCCACACATCGAGACAGACCGCGGTCGAGCCCAGCATCGCGGGCATCAGAACGCCGAATAAATAGCCGGTAATGTGCGTCAGCGGCGAAGGCGCGAAGACGGTGTCGTCCGCGTCGAGATCGAACAGCTTGGCGATCGAGCGGATCTCGTAATCGAGAGTCTGATGCGTATGAAGCACGCCTTTCGGATCGGCGGTCGTGCCCGAGGTGTAGAGCAGCAGGCTGACATCGGTCGGTGCGCCGGCGCCGAACGCGGCGCGATCGTCGCCTTCCGACAGGAACTCGAACCGAAGATAGCCGTCCGGCGGCGCGCCGGTCGCGCGAGCGACGGCGATGCGCGGACGGCGATGGAGCATGGGCATCAGCTCCTCCATCATCCGCGCATAGTCGAAATTGCGAAAAACATGCGGGATGACAACGAGGGCCGGCTTCGCCTGATTCAAGATAAAGCGCAGCTCCAATCCGCGATAGATCGGCACCACAGGATTGACGATCGCGCCGATCCTGAGAGCGGCCTGGATGGCGACCACGGATTCCCACCAATTGGGCAGGATGATCGTCACCACGTCCCCGCGCTGCACACCGATTCTCGCGAAGCCGGCGGCCACGCGCGCGACGCGCTCCGCGAGCGCGGCATAGGTTAGCCGGACATCGCCTTCAACGATCGCGAGGCGATCGCCGTATCGCTCCGCGGCGCGGGCGAGGTGTGCGTCGAGCGTGATGTCGCGATAGAGTCCTGGCGATGCCTCTGCCCGCCGCGTGGCTTGGATCACGACCGAGCGAGTTCTCCGCAGCCAGGCAGCTTGGCGAGCTTGTCGAGCGCTTTGCCGATCGCGACCAGCTCATCATCGGCAATCGGCGCGAACGGGCTGCGTAGATAGGTGCCCTTGTGGCCGAGTAGCCTCAGTGATCCTTTGAGACGGCGCACGGAAGCGCCCGGAACCTGATTCAGCCCCACCATGATTCCCATCAGCGAGCCGTAGGCTTCGAAAGCCTTCTCCAGCCGGCCCTCGCGCCAATGGTCGATGATGCTTTGGCAAAGCTTGGGCGCGAGGCTCGCTTCCGAGGAGAGGAAACCGTTGGCGCCCAACGCCAGCACGGTCAGCGTGTTCATCGGACCGCCGCAATGGATCTCGAGACGCGGGCGAAGCCGGGCGATCGCCTCAGTCAGATGCAGGTAATCGGGCGTGGTGAGATTGACGCCGATCAGCTTGTCATAGTCGTTCGCCAGCCGCTCCAGCATGTCGATCGGGATGTTGTAGCCCATGAAGGAATGGCTGGAGAGGATCGCCGGAAGCGGGCAGGCGTCGAGCGCCTTGCGGAAATAGGCCTCGAGCTCGATCGGGCCGGGCTTCCAGCCATGGCCGACATCGAGCGAATAGATCTGGCAGGCATCGACGCCGGTGTCGGCGGCGAGCTTCAGGAACGAGACCATCGCTTCGGCATGGCGCGGCTCGACGCCCATGGCCCGGATCGATACGCGGCCGCGCCCGGCCTCGACGCCGATTTTAAGGATGCGGGTCATCTCCGCGTCGCTGAAGGAATAGCCCTCGCCCGGCGACGAGCCGCCGACATAGATATTGACCCCGGCGTCGGCCACGCGCGTGAAGTGCGCGAGCGCCGCCTCTTCGTCCAGCCGGCCCTTCTCGTCGAACGGCGTGATCGAGCAGCAGAATGTGCTGAGCTTTGCGGCCATGATGTCCTCCCCTTGTACTTACGCGTTTCCCAACCGGACGATCACTCGGTTCGTCATGCCCGGACTTGATCCGGGCATCCACGTCCAACAGCATGCTGGACGCGAGACGTGGATGGCCGGGTCAAGCCCGGCCATGACGGTCTGTGGTTTGGTGCCTGTCGAGCGAACCTCCAACCAGCCCTAACTCGCCAATCCATAAAGCTTCGCGGCATTGTCCTTCAGCATAAGCCGAAGCTCGCCTTCGGGCACGCCTTTGAAGTCGTGCGCGATGCCGCCGGCATAGTCGGGATAGTCGCAGGTCGCGTGCGGGAAGTCGCTCGACCAGTGAATGCGGGCGGCGCCCACCATGTCGCGGTTGCGGATGCCGTAGGCGTCCTTGACGACCGTGTAATGGAAGTTCTCGCGGAAATAGTCGCTGGGTTTCTTGGCGAGTTTCACGCGGTTCGCCGGGTTCTGCCGCGCGATGCGGTCGTCGAGCTGCTCCATCAGATATCCCACCCAGCCGACATCGACCTCGGCCCACATCACCTGCAGCGTCGGGAAGCGGTCGAGCAGGCCGGTATAGATCATCTCCGACATGCGGATCGGCGGGTCGTAGAAGCGGAAGCAACCGGTGAAGGCGCCGGTGAATTCGTTGGCCTGCTTGGGCATCCCCGATTCCGATTGCGCCAGGCCGACATGAATATTGGCCGACACGCCGTAATCGACGCAGAGCTTGAACAGCGGGTCGTCATCGCGGCTCAGCCGCTGGCCCGTCGTCGGATATTTGTTGATCTGCACGCCCTTGATGCCGGGCAGCTTCAAGGCGCGCTCGACTTCCTTGACGGATTCGCCGACATCGCCGCCGGAAGGGGCGAGCGCCAGCCCGACGAAGCGGTCGGGCGCCGCCGCGCAATATTCCGACAGCCAGTCATTGTAGGCGCGGATCGCCGCCACATGGTATTCGCGGTCGCCGTCCTGCGCGTGCAGCGCGATGGCGATGCGGGGCGAGGGATA
The DNA here is from genome assembly GCA_035293565.1 of Alphaproteobacteria bacterium. Taxonomy (GTDB): domain Bacteria; phylum Pseudomonadota; class Alphaproteobacteria; order BOG-932; family Roseiterribacteraceae; genus DATGMP01. The sequence goes on from DATGMP010000130.1 coordinate 112,958, forward strand.
CATGATCTCCGCCTTGCACCCGGCCTTGTCCTGCCCGGCGATGCGGGCCTTCTGCTCATGGGCCTCGGGCCGCACCTCCTCCCAGCGGATCCACATCCGATATTCCTCGGGCGGCAGCCCGCCGCACTGGACGAGGCCGAACGGGAAGGGCGGCGTGTTGGGGAACACCCAGGCGTCGCCCTGCTCCATGCGCTCCATGCGGGGCGCCCGGTCCTTGAACTTGGCGGGCATGCGGGCGGTCCAGATATCCGGCGCCTCGACGATATGGGAATCGGCCGAAATCAAAGACGGTATGGTCATGCGGAGCCTCCCTGGAGCGAGTGGGCGGCAGCATCCGACGATCCGCAGCGCTTGGCATCAACAAAATCGGTCGGCGCCCGGATCGGCCTCAGCGGGGCGCGGGATTCGACCTCACCCGATCCGCCGTTTTCCGGCCTTTTCTTCCGGCATGGCCGCCCGGGCCCGCCTGCGCCACCAGGGCAGCTCGGAATCGGTCGAGAGATCGACCTCGAAGGGGCGGGCGCCCAGCAGGATGGCGTACCAGGTCTTCTCGTCGGTCGGGATCTGGCGGTCGGCCTGGGCCAGGCGGCGGACTTCGGCCTGGACGTAATGAAAGAGCTGATCGAGCTGGCCGATCGAGGCCGGCGAGAGGCGCACGATCGCAATCCGGCGCGCGAGCTCGGCGTCGTCGGAATCGGTCATGCTCATGATGTCTTTGAGATAGCGGTCGACCGAGCGCCACATCGGGCCGTGCTTGCGCCATTCGATCTCGCGCGCGGTCTTGAGCCGGATGCGGTTGCCGGGCAGCAGGTCGATCAGGCCGAGCTTCTCGAGCCGGATCAGATAGGCGATGAGCGGCGCCTCGGGAATCCGGCATTCCTGCTGGATTTCCGCCGCGCTCCAGCCGAGCTGGACCCGGCTGAAGATGAAACCCAGACGGACGTCGTCATGGAGCGCATTCTCCTGCACAAGCGTCAGCCGCCGCACCTTGGTGTCGGTCTTGGCGTTGGCCATCTCGAACAGCTCGGCGACCGAGATCTCCAACAGCTCGCAGAGGTTTTCGAGAAAGGGGATGGTAAGGCCGCTGCCGGCCAGCCTGCGCTTCAGCGTCGTATGGCTGAGGCCGAGCGATGAGGCCACGTCGGCATAGCGCAGGCCGCGCGAGCGGAACTGGAATTTGAGGGCCTCGACCAACCGGGCCACCTGATCGCTGCGTCGTTCCCGCGCCATGATCTGTCGTCGTTTCCTTCCCGTTCTCGAAATCAACATAGCTCTGGCGCGGCGGCGGTAGAAGCGCCAAGGTTTCCGGGGCAAGCGGGAGGACAGGGTGAAACGCTTCACGGACAAGGCGGCGCTGGTGACCGGCGGCGCATCGGGGATCGGCAGGGCGACGGCTCTCAGGCTCGGATCGGAGGGTGCGACCGTCGTGGTGGCGGACAAGGATTCCGGGGGCGCCGAGCGGGTGGCGGCGGAGATCCGGTCGGCTTCGGGCGTGGCGGCTCATGCCCTCCAATTCGACGCGGCGGATGGACGGTCCTGCGGCCGGATGGTCGACGAGGCCGTGACCAAGCTCGGCCGGCTGGACGTTCTGTGCAACATCGCCGGGATCATCACCGGCGGCCCGTTCACCGAGATCGCCGACGGCGATTGGGAGCGCGTCATCGCGATCAATCTGTCGAGCCTGTTCTACGTGACCCGCCGGGCGATGCCGCATCTCGTCGAGACCAAGGGAAATGTCGTCAACATGGCCTCGGCTTCGGGGCTGCGCGGCGTCGCCGAGCGCGTGCCCTACAGCGCGGCAAAGGCCGGCGTGATCGGCTTCACCCGTTCGCTCGCGACCGAATATGCGCCCAAGCTGGTGCGGGTGAACGCTCTCTGCCCGGGCGGCATCGCGACTCCGCCGATTCTGGGAGCGCTCGGCGGAAAGCCCGCGCCGTCGCGCCTCGGTGATCCGGAGCAGATCGCCGCCGCGGTTGCCTTCATCGCGTCGGATGAGGCCGGCTTCGTCACCGGCTCGATCATGGAGCTGGACGGCAAGCTGATGCCGGCCCGAGGCTAGCCCGGATGCTGATCGGCGTCGCCGTTCCCAATGCAGGCCCGCTCGCGCGGACCGATGCGCTCGTGCGGCTCGGCGCGAAGGCCGAGGAGGACGGCTTCGACTCGGTCTGGGTCGCCGACCATCTGATCATCCCGGCGGAATCGTCCCAATCCTACCCTTATGCGCGCCAGGCCGGCATGCCGCTGTCTCCCGACTGGCCTTTCCTCGATCCGCTGATCGCGCTGGCCGCAATTGCTTCGCGGACCAGCCGCGTGCTGCTCGGCACGGGCGTCTACCTGCTGCCGCTCCGTCACCCGCTGGCCACGGCGAAGGCGGCGGCGAGCCTGGATGTGCTGTCGGGCGGACGGTTGCTGCTGGGCGTCGGGCTCGGCTGGATCAGCGAGGAATATGCGGCCGTGGGCGTGCCCTGGGCCGAGCGTGGCCGGATCATGGACGAGCAGATCGCATTGCTGCGCGCGCTGTGGCGCGAGGAGCGGCCGCGCTTCACCGGCGCGTATTGGAAGCTGGACGGATTCGGCTTCGAGCCCAAGCCCGCCAATGTCGATATTCCGATCCTCATTGGCGGCAATGGGCCGCCGGCGCGCCGCCGCGCCGCGCGGTTGGGCGATGGCTGGCATGTGATCGATCTCGAGCCGCAAGAGCTCGCGACATGTGCCCGCGCCTCGGTCGCCGATAGCGAGGCGCTGGGGCGCGCGAAGAGGCCGGCTCTCTCGATGTATGCTTCGATCGCCGTCACTGAGCGCCCGATCGCTGCGGCCGAGCGCGAGTTTCCGCTGATGGGCTCGGTGGACCAGATCGCCGAGCGCCTGATCGCGTATCGCGACGCGGGTCTGGATCACATCGTGCTCGCCGCGCGCGGCCTCGCGTCGATCCAGGCCTATGAGGAGCTGTTCGCGATCATTCGCGATGACATCGTTCCGCGAACGAGGGCGGAATGAGCGGCGTCGATTATCCGCTGGACCGCGCGCTCGCCCTGCCGGACATCGATTTCGGCGCCGACCCGCTTTACGACATTCATGCACTGATGGCAGAGCTGCGCGAGCGGGGGCGCTTCTTCCCCGTGCGGTGCCGCAGCGAGACCGCTCTGCTCGTGACGCGGTTCGACGATGTGCGCGCGGGCTTCGATGACGAGGAGGCGATCCCGCTGTTCGCGTCGGCGCGCAAATTTGCCGAGAAGGCGCAGGGGCGCAGCCTATTCTCGATGACCGGCGAGGAGCATCGCCTGCATCGCGCGCTTGTTTCGGCCGCCTTCACATCCGCGGCGATCGATCGCTATGAGCGCGCGCTGATGATGCCCGAGGTCGCGCGCGTCCTCGACCGGACCGCCGCGCGGGCCGGTACCGCCGATCTGGTGCATGATTTTACCGAGATCTTTCCGATCTCGGTGATCGTGCGCATCCTGGGAATGCCGCCCGAGGACGATCGGAAGTTCAAGCAATGGGCCGAGGAGCTGGTCTCCTACGACTGGCAGCCCGAGGTGGCGATGAAGGCATCGCGCGAATTCGAGGATTATCTGCTGCCCGTGATCGAAGAGCGGCGGAGCGCGCCGGGCGAAGATGTCATCTCGCGGCTCGCCACCGCGACCGTCGAAGGCAAACGGCTCGGCGACATCGAGATCGTATCCTTTCTGCGAATTCTCTTTCCCGCGGGCGCCGACACGACCTTCCGCGCGCTCGGCAATCTGATCCTGGCGGTACTGAGGAACGATGCCCTGCGCGCGCGCCTTGCCGGCGAGCCGCGCTCGATTCCCGATGCGGTCGATGAGATTCTGCGCTGGGAGCCGCCGATCGGAGTCTACCCGCGCTTCGTGCCGAACGACGTCGTGTGGCGCGGCGCCTTCATCCCAGCCGATACGCGCCTGCTGCTGGGCGTCGCCTCCGCGAACCGCGATCCGCGCGCTTTCGACGATCCGGACCGGTTCGAACTCGAACGCCGCGCTAAGCGAATCACGAGCTTCGGCGGCGGCATCCATTATTGCATCGGGGCTTTGCTGGCAAAGCGCGAGATGACGATTGGGCTGCAATCTTTGCTCGCGCGATTCCCGAATCTCGATTTGGCGGAAGGCGCGGCGCCGCGCATCGCCGGTCCGGTGCTGCGCGGACCCGAAGCGCTGCCGGTTCGCCTGGGATAGGCCGTTTCGAACGGATCGGGCTGTTGCGCCGGCATGTTCGATAATTATCGCGGGGCGAGAATCGTCTCGAGCGAGCCTTCGGCGATGAAGGTGAGGCTCCCGGTGCCGCGGCTCGTGCCATCCGGTCCGTGCTGAGTCACCGCCACCGGCTGGATGCGGTGCACCGGCCGGCCCGTGCTGCCATCCGGATAGCGCACTTCGGCATGGTGCGAGACATCCCAGATCTCGGCCTCCTGATGGTGGAGTCCGCGCCACACGCCGAGCCCCAGCCCGTCCGCGTAGCCGCCATAGCCGAGGCCCGGCATCGCGACCGAAGGCCCTTGCGCCTCGAGCTCGATGCGAACGGGAACGCCTTCAGACGACGTGATGTCGAACGCGACGCGCTCCATTCGGCGGGGGTGGGAAACGTCGACGAACTCCGCCTCGATCTCCGCCTTGTCGCCGACCATGCAGGTCGCGCCGCGGGCGCGGTCGAGGATGGCGGCCGAGAGATAGCGCGACCCGTCGGCGCCGTGCGCGACTTGGACATGGCCGCCATATTTGTCGGTCGAATAGAACAGGAAGGCGAACAGGCCGCCAGTCGGCGGCGGCATCTCGCCGGTCTTGGGCTCCACGATGCCGACGCGTTCGCGCACGCCCCAGGAATGATCGCGGCAGGCCCACCAGGACTCGAGCGCGACGCGCGCGCCGGCGAGCTCCAGCCAGCCGTCGCATTCACCGATCTGATCGTAGCGGGCATAATCCTCGATGATTCGTCCATGCGTGCGCTTGAAATGCTGCGGCTCCTCCTGCGGCGGCAGGATCGCCGTCCAGTCGAGGCGACCTTTGAATCCGTCTGAATCGACATGAAGACGAATCCGCTTCATCGGCTCGACGATTTCGATGCGGAGCGCGCCGCAGGCCGTCTCGTAATGGGGGCGCAATTGGCGCGAGACGCGCAGATTGTGCTGCTTGCCGTCGAGGATCGCCACGGCGCCGCCGTCGACGACATTCATGTTGCGATAGACGCCCATGGTGAATTGCAGCGCCGCCCGTCCCTTGCGGTCGGACGCGGCGAACCACAGCCGGTCGAAGAAGCGCGGATCGCTGGTGCCGACATGATCGAAAGTCGTCGGCAGCTGGTGCCAGAGGGAATCGTCGAGCTGAGTCAACATGCCTATTCTTCCTTCGCCGGATGCTTCGGTGCCGTCGCGGTGATCGCGAAGGGGAAGCGGTCGGCGCGCTCGCGGAAGAGCGCGACCATGGCGCGATAGGCGTCGCCGCGCTCGGCGCCGATCGCAGGCATCGCCTTCGACAGCAAAGCGCGCATGCGCTCCTGTCGCGCTTCGAGAGTTTCGAGCGTGTCGCCGGGCGCTTCGGCAAGCGCGGATCGCAATTCCGCCGCGAGGTCCTGCTGCAGGAGCGGCAGGGCCACAGACAGCACGGCCGCCGTCGAGTCCGCGTCCCAGCGCAAAAATGCAGGGACCGTTGGCAGCGCCTCCCGCAGCGCGCCAAGGGCCGCGATGACGCCTGTCAGGATCTCGCGCGGATAAGCGGCTTCGATTTCGGGCGCGATGATCTCGGCCAACAGCCGCCGGAGGCCGTCGAGTTGTTCGGAAATCGTCGGGCGCATTTCGATCAGGCCTCGATGAGATCGAGCAGCAAGCGATAGATGCGGACCGGCGCATGCATCATTCGGTCGAACTTGCGATCGGCGAAGGCGCGCATGCCCGTGAGCACGGTCAGCGACTGCTTCAAATTCGCCAGCACGTTCCACCAATGGACCGCCTTCCGATCGGCGTCGCAGCCGGTCCGCTCGCTCCAATGGCGAAGGATGTCGTCACGTTCCCAGGCCCCCTTGATCTGCTGCTCGCCGGCGCGGAGCGGGTTCGTGACCCAGCCGACATCCTCCAGCGGGTCCCCCAGATGCGCGGTCTCCCAATCAAGAATGACGGCGACCTCGTCGCCGCGCATCAGCACATTGCCCGGCTTGAAGTCGCCATGGACGAGCGTCGTTACCTGCGACGCCGGCGCGTGGCGCTTCAGCCAATCGACGACGAGATCGAGCTCGGGCTCGGCCTCGAGCTCGGCGCCGCGCAGCACGCCTTCCCAATGTTCAACGGCGCGAAGGGCGGCCTGCGGCCCGGGATCCTCCAGAACGTCGGCCAGATCGAGCGCGCGCCAGTCGATGAGGTGCAGATCGGCCAGCCGATCGCAAAGCTGCCGCGCGATCGCAAGCCGCCGCTCGAGCGGCCGATCGCCGTTCAGAGCCATGTAGTCGCAGACGCCCTCGGCCAGATCCATAACGATGGCGGGACGGCCGAGCCGTCTGCCCTCGATATCCGCCCATCGCAGATGCGGCACCGGCACGGAGGAGCGCTCGAGCGCGCCGAGCACGGCGGTCTCGACTCTTCGGTCGGTGTCGAGCACGCTTCCGATCGGATCGCGCCGGGCGATGAAGGCGCCCTGCCCATTCGTCCAGGAAGCGTCGAACACCCAATTCTCCCGCGAGAAACCGACCGACGTGCGGCGCAGCCCGTCAATGCGAAGCGCGGGATCGCCCAACTCCTCGGCCAGCCATTGGCGCAGCGCTTCACCGATCCCTTCGGGCGGGTTCCCGACGCTCACAATGCCGCCGGCGCCAAAATGACGAGCGGCAGCTCCCGGCCGTTGCGGCGGGTCTCGGCGTCGTAGCTCAGCACGAAGGGCTCCTCGGCGGAGATCGCGGCCAGCACCCGTTCGCGCTCGTCGCCCGCCGCCACCCGCGCCAAGACCTGGCGTTCCCGGCCCTTGACGCGGATTCGGCAATGCGGGTCGGCGCGTATGTTGAAGACCCAGTTCGGATCCTTCGGGCCGCCGCCGTTGCTGCCGACGATCACGGACATGCCTTCCCATTCGTAATAGGGCAGCACGGAGCGGCGCGTCTTTCCCGTCCGCGCGCCCGACGTGGTCAGGAGGAGGACGTGCCGATATGGCCGCCCGCGAGCCTTCGCATATTGCCAGGTTACGACCGAGAAGCCGGTCCAGCGGACGATATGCCGGTCGAGCTTGACACCCCATTGGCCGCGCAGGATCAGCCAGCGCGTATTGCCGCCGGAGGAGAATTTCTCCCGTTCGCCGATCTCGGCCTTCCCCGTGCTCATTACCGTCGAGCTTAGACCAAGGTCCGGTAAAGACAATGCCGTAAGGCGCAAGGCGTCAGTGCTGAGCCGGTACGGGGCCGTCCCGAGGAACCGGCTGCTTCAACCCCGTGTTCTGAACGTCAGGGGCAGCTTCTGATACGGGACGCGGCACATGCCATTCGACGGCGTAAATCTGGCGCCACAACTCGTCTTGCGGGACGCCATGGAAGCGAGCGGTTTGCAACTGCTCGATCGCGACATTCTCGAGCAACACAAGGCCGAGCAGATCCGGATCAATTCTCCGGGGTGGATGTATCGGCATCGCGTTGGGCTGCAATTGGCCCATGGGATCGCCGTAATCGCGGCGCTCGCCGCCTTCCTCGTCTGGTGCGGCCAGAACATGCCCGTGTCCGCGCTCGGAATCGGGACGATGACGATGGCGCTGCTGTTATTGCCGCAGCTGCTGCCGGTGCGCGGCGCGCCGCATTGGGAAGAGCGCGGGGATCCGCTCCTCCTGTCCGTTCCCGCTACGATGCGCGACGCCGCGGTGGAGCTGCGGAAGCACCTGCCCGACGTCGAGTTTCGCATCGGCGAGCTGTTTCAGGAAAAAGTCACCCTCGACCCTTATCTCGTCGCCGAATATCGCGGCGCACGGGTGCTGATCGGCATCTGGGACGGCGACCGCATCATCGCGCAGGCCTGAGCGCGATTTCCGGTTAGCGGCTCTCCCGTCCGGACTCGCGTCCGGACGGGAGATTCGTGCTTTCTAATCTAGGGCTTGTTGGCGCCGCTGTCGGGCAGCGGGTGCGGCGGCGCAGTATTGGCGGGCGCGCCGTTGACGGAGGATGGCCTAATACGAATTCACGACCCGGCCCGCGGGATCGGCCATCGCGCGCGCCAAGCGCCAGCCGTGATAATGCATGGCGGAGCGCAGCGCGTAAACGAACAGCACGGACGGGATCGGCTTCCGCGCAAGGGCGCGTAGGAAGCGGCCGAAATACACGCGCCGCGGCCCCGGCCCGGGCACGCGCGTCGCAATCCTGAGCATCAGCCCGACAGCCCGAATCATCAGCTTCGCTTGCTCGACGGTGCGCGGCCAGAAGCGGTGCTTCAGCCGCGCCGTGCGCCCATGATCATGCGCGAGCGGGCCATCGAGATAGAGCGAGTCCAGCCGGTCGAAGAAGGCAGCCGGCTCGTGCAGATCCGTCAGCACCTTGAGATAGCCGTCTCGCAAAGTCTTGCGATCGAGGCGCGCCGGGATGACGTTGGTGCCGTAATCCGGCTCATCCGACAAATCGAGCCGGTTCTCGGCCTTCAGCCGCGCGTGCAGCGGTGTCGACGGGATGGCATAGATCATGCCGATCATCGAGCTCACGATCCGCGCCTCGTGCACGAAGCGGCGCTGGGTCTCGAAGATCGTCTCGTCATCATGGTCGAAGCCCAGCATCATGCCGCTCCAGACCTCCATCCCGGCCTCCTGGATGCGATGCACTTTCTCGACCAAAGTCCCGCCGCGGCGGAGATTCTGCAGCTTCTTGGTCTCGCGCAGCGACGCCTCGTTCGGCGTCTCGATGCCGACGAAGACATGCAGCACATTGGCCTCGGCGAGCAGCGTCAGCAGCTCGTCATCATCGGCAAGGTCGATCGACGCCTCGGTGAAAAAAGTAAGGGGGTAATCGTTGCGGCGTTGCCAGCCGACGACCTCTGCCAGCACCTCCTTGATCGCCTTCTTGTTGCCGATGAGATTGTCGTCGACGATGAAGGCGACCTCCGATCCGTGGCGGCGCAGCGCCTCGAGCTCGGTGATGATCTGCGCCGCGGTCTTGAGCCGCGGCCGGCGGCCGAACATCACGATGATGTCGCAGAACTCACAGGTGAAGGGGCAGCCGCGCGTGAACTGGATCGAGCCGAAGGCGTAGCGGCGCATGTCGATCAGGTCGAGCCGCGGCGGCGGCACGCGCGTCATGTCGGTGCGCTCGGTCTGCTCGTAGCGCCGTGCCGCGCGGCCGGCCTGCCAATCCTCGAGGAAACGCGGCCAGCTATCTTCGGCCTCTCCGACGAAGATGAAATCGACCAGATTGCCGAAATAATCCTCCTCGACCGTGATCCAAGGGCCGCCCACCATCGTGGTGGCGTCGCGCCGCTTCAGCTCGGTCAGGATTTCGCGCATCCGGTGGCGCTGCACGATCATTCCGGTCAGGCCCACGAGATCGGCCTCGGCGCAGCGCGCGAAATCGATCGGCGCCACATTCTCGTCCATGATGGTGACGCGATGGTCGGCCGGTGTCAGTCCCGCGAGCAGCAACAGGCCAGCCGGCGGCAGGTTGGCCTTCTTCCCCATGAGGGGCAGCGCGTGCTCGAGCCCCCAATAGGACTCGGTGAAGCGCGGATTGATGAGCACGATATCGGCCATGCCGTCCCCCTCGGCGCGGAGAGCATAGCGCAGGCGGAGCGCCCGCGGGACCGAATTCTAATCGTTCTACGCTTTTATTTCGCGCTTCCGGTCATTCCATGAAGCGGGCCAGCAATAGGCGGCGCTGGGACAGCAGATCTTTGAAGCTGTGCAACAACTCCTCGGCCAGCAGGCTGTCGGCGCCCCTCGTCCGCAGAGCGTGGACGATCCGCGCCTGCCGCCAGACGCGGCTCTCATCCTCCCGCAATCGCCGCTCCAGACTCTCGAATTCGGTCTCGAACTGCGCCTGATCATTGACGCCGCTTCGCAACCTTGTCGAACGCTTCTCGGTCGACGGAGTGATGGTTTTCAGCATCGGCTTCCTTGGGAAGATGGTTAACGCTGAGTAAAGCCAACAGACCGGCCGGCCGGTTGTCTGTCCGTTTCCAGACAAACGTCCCGGCAGTGCTGATCAAAATCTCCGATCAGCTCAAATCGTGATCTCGAATTCGGCCGGAATCCGAGCCAAGCCTCTATTGGATACGCGGCCGGTTCCTGTTGTCGTCGGAACTATTCCAGCGTGAAGCCGACCTTCAGCGTCACCTGGTAATGGCTGACGCGGCCGTCGCGGATTTCGCCCCGCGTCCCGATCACCTCGAACCAACGCAGATTGCGGAGCGTCTCGGACGCGCGTGCGACGCCGTTCTTGACGGCGTCGTCGATGCCGGCCTCCGAGGAGCCGACCAACTCGACGACCTTGTAGACGTGATCCTGCATTTTTCCCTCCCGCGCGAATTGGCAATCCCCAGGCAACGTGCCTTGGACTCATATGGCTGCGCCCGATCGGCGATCCATGCGTGAAGGCTCAGCGGTCGGTTCGCCGGGCGCCGGTCAGATAGGCGCGCAACTGGTCTCTGCGGTGGCAATGATTGGCCAGCGCGTCCTCAAAGCCCTGCAGCAGGTCTTCCGACAATCGTGAGCGCCAGCCCTTTGCCCGGCGATACAGCACCATGGCGCGCTGACGCGCGACCCGCTCCCGGCCCTCTCGGATGTGGCGGTCCGCCATCGCCAGCATGTCCTCGAGCTGGCGCTCGAGGCTGAGGGGCGAGCGCGTGAAGATTCGCTCGCGCAATGTCTCCGGCAAACTTTCAAACCCGGGCATGATCACCGCCCCCGCATCCGGCACAGCATCGTAACACATTTTGCGATACTAATAGGTCTACGTGACAGGGAGTATATGGGCTTTTCAGGTCGGCCGACGATCGGGGGCGGGCCGGCCGCCGCTTCTCATTGGGACAGCGAATAGACGCTGGAACAGATCGAGGCTTGTGCGTGTACCGCACACGTTGGTATTGTACGATTAAGTTTCGCCGACGATATTCTCCGAGAGGGGGAACGGTCCGTGCCTTTCGATCGGGACCTCCGTGATTTGCTGCGCGCCACCAAGGCCTTGGCGCGATCGCCCGCCGAAAATGTCCAGCGGCGGCTCGAAGATCCGCGGGCCATGCTGGAGCGGTATGCGCGGGCAGGCGAGCTTCGGGTGGCACGTCAGCTCGTCAGGCTTTCTCGCCTGCAGGGCAAGAACGTAAAGCTCGCCGAGGATCTCCTGATCACCTTCGAGGATGATCATCTGGCGCGGTCCCGTGCCGAGCGGGAGAACAAGTAGGCCGAGGCGCGGAAACGGCCTGCGTCACCGCAGCATTGGCAACGAGCGGCCAATTACAATAAGATCGACCCTGACCGATCGGTCAGGGGCCGCGCGGCCCGACCGGGAGGCTTGGGAAGATCGATAATGACGACGACATTTTTCGTGATCCTGTTCGCGATCTTCGCGTTCGATACGGCCCTGGCCGGCGTCTTGGGCTGGGCCGTGCGGTCGCAGAGATATGGCAAATATCGGATTCACAAGGGCCGCAACCCGATCGCCGAGCGGCAGAAGACGACGAGCATCGCGCTCAATTATTCGCTGCCGCCGCTCATGTATGCGGCCTTTCTCTATTTCCTCGGCAATCGCGTGCTCTATGCCGGCACGCCCGGCATTCTCCGCCTGCTGGTCGAGACGCTGGGCGCGATCATGCTCTACGACTTCATGTATTATTTCTTTCACCGGGCGCTGCACTATCCGGCGGGGATGCGGCTGATCCATGGCGTGCATCACCGGGTCCGCTACGCCACCGCGGAGGCCTCGACCTATCTCCACCCGGCCGAGACGATCGGCGGGACGGCCCTTTTCCTGCTGGCGATCGTGATCCTGGGACCGATCAGCACGACCTCGTTCCTCGTCGATTTCTTCCTGTTCTCGGCGATCAACATCGTGGTGCACAGCAACCTGGTGTTCCCGCATCCGGCCTTTCGACTGTTCAACTTCTGGACGCGGACGCACGACGTGCACCACTATTACTGCCGCAACAACTACTCCTCGATCTTCCCCTTCTGGGACATGGCCTTTGGCACGGCGGAATCCGGTCGGGTCAAGTCATGACCAGCCTCTACGGTGCCGATAAAATCGCCGCCGGTTGAAAGGACCGGCCAGGCATGTTTCGGGATAGCGGACGGCGGATCGAGGGGGAGATCGTGGTCCCCGGCATCACGGTTCAGGTCTTCCGCGAAGACTACCCGACGCCGGTCGAGACGGTGATCCGCGAGAATGATCTCACGGTCGCGCTGCAGCGCCAGCCGCCGCAATTCTATTCCAGCGGCCGCTATTGTGTCGTGGGGGCGCGGGAGAGCTTCGGGACGATCGGCAGGGTGCTGGTCGTGCCGGCGGAGGCGCCCCTCCAGGTGAGAGCCTCGGGCGGGGCCGTGAGTGCGGTGCGCTGCAGCTTCGCCCGCGACCATCTCGCGCGGCATATCGGCGATGGCGGGCAGGTCGAACCGGGCGACCTCGAATCCTGTCTCGATATACGCGACCGGACGATCGCCGGCACGCTTGCCCGCATGGGCGAAGAGGCCTTCGCGCCGGGTTTCGGCAGCGCGGCGCTGACCGAGGCTTTGGGCATCGCGCTGATGGTCGAGTTCGCGCGGTATTTGAGGCGCGGCCAGCGGCCGGCGCGGCCGATCCGGGGCGGCATGTCGCCCAGGCAGCTGAAATTGATCGCGGAGATCGTCGAGGAGAGGCGGGAGCCGCCGACGCTGGAAGAGCTTGCCGACTTGACCGGCGTCAGCCGCCGGCATCTCAGCCGCGCCTTCAAGGAGAGCACCGGCCTGACGATCCATGGCTATGTCGAGCAAGCGCGCCTCGGCCGGGCGATGCGCCTGCTGGGCCAGTCCGATCTGATGATGAAGGACATCGCGCACCGTCTGGGCTTCGCCAGCGCCAGCGGCTTCTCGGTCGCCTTCCGCCGCGCCGCCGGCGAGACTCCCATGGCCTGCCGCAGGAGGCTGAGGAGCGGATTGTAGAATATATGGAAGGCTCCGCCGGACGGACGGAGCATCGGGGAGGATCGGGATGAGAATCGCCGCGGCCGCAGCCGTCGTTGCCGCATTCGCGTTTGGCGCCGTCTCGGCGCCGGCTGCCGATCCCCGATATGAAGATCCAGCCTATTGTTCCCAGGCGCTCGGTATGTCGACGCCGCTCGCGGACGGCCTCCACCGCCGCTGCATGATCGCGATCGCCGGCGCCTATCTGGATGCCGAGACCAATCCGGCGCTGGCCGCGAAGCTTCCGATCGCCGAGGACGCGACGCGGCATCTTTTGGGCCGGGCGGACTCTCACGGCGCGCTTGGCAAGGCCGGTATCCTGGCCGCGCTCGATCAATCGACCGTTGCGTCGATCAAGAACCGCCAATGGTCGGTGGAGGGCGATGTGGCCTATGTCGTCTACGACGCCGCGCTGCGCACTGATCCCAAGCCCACGCCCTATTCTTTCGGCGAGCGGATCACAATCGACAAGGGCATGATCAAGGACGTCATTCTACTGGCGCCGAGCGGCGTCCAATGAGGGCCGCGCTTCTTGCCGTCGCGCTGCTCGCGGCTTCGGGCGCCCGCGCGCAAAGCGCCGACTATGATGAGGCCGTGCGCTGCTCGCAGCGTCTAGGGGGAGCCGGGGCAGGCGCCCTGACGGGCGAAGCGCGCCGCCGCTGCATTGTCGCTATTGCCACCACCTATATCGAGGGCGAGCAGAACAGCATTCCGCCCGAGAAGGAGCTGCTCGCCGACGATGTGGCGCGCCATCTGATCGGCACGCCCAGAGTCAACGCGCCGGGCGGCCGCGCGAAGATCATTGCGGCGCAGCCTGCTTCCTTCGTGATCGGCGCGATCCGCAACCGGCGTTGGACAGTCGACGGCGACGACGCCTGGATTCTCTATGACGGCTATCTGAAGCCCGACCTGTCGAAGCCCGGCTTCTATGTCGCCGAGCGGATCACCGTCGAGAAGGGGCTCGTCAGCGAAATCATGATCGCAGCCGTGGCGCATCCCGAATGAAGGCGTCGCCGATCTCTTTCGTCGTTCTTCTGCTTGCGCTGACGGCGCCGCCCGCGCAGGCGACCAATGCTTGGCCGTTCTCGGGCGGCGGTCTCGCCAACGCGCGCGACGCGGCGGGCGGTGTCGGCGACCCGGTCAAGATGATGGGCTGTGGTCATTGACTAAACTAACTAAACTTAGTTTAATAATGGGCATCATGCGAACCGTCAACATTCACGAAGCGAAGACGCATCTTTCACGGCTGGTCGATGATGCCGCCAACGGGGAGCCCTTCGTCATCGCCAAGGCTGGAAAGCCGCTGGTGAAAGTCGTTCCGCTCGGCGCACCGGATCCCTGTCAGGCCAAACGGCTCGGCTTCATGGCTGGGCAGATCGCCGTTCCGGACGATTTCGACCGCATGGGCGCCGAGGAGATCGAGGAGCTGTTCGGCGGCGGCCGATGAAGCTTCTGCTCGATACTCATCTCCTGCTGTGGGCGGCTGGAGAACCGAAGCGGTTGTCCAAGAAAGCGCGCGCGCTGATCGCGAATACTGATACCGACCTGCTGTTCAGTCCCGCCAGCCTTTGGGAGATTGCGATCAAGCGCGGCCTCGGCCGCGACGATTTCCAGGTCGAGCCGCGATTGCTGCGCCGGGGACTGCTCGATAACGGCTATGACGAGCTTCCGATCACGAGCGAGCACGCTGTTGCGATCGGCGATCTCCCACCGATTCACAGGGACCCGTTCGATCGGATGCTGGTCGCTCAGGCGATCGTCGAGGGGATCACCTTGCTGACGGCGGATCCGCTTGTGGGTCGCTACCCGGCCCCGGTGCGTCTCGTATAGGGCTATGCCCGCTTCAGCACCTTGTCGGCGAACAGCTCCATGCACTGCCAGGCGCGGTCGAGCGGAATGCCGCCGGCGAGGGGGTGGAGGATCGGTTTCCAGTCGCGGCCGGTGACCTGCGCGGCGCGGGTGAGGCATTCGTCGGGCGTGATAATCTCATAGATGCGTTGACGCCTGAGCTCGTCGACCGAATCCGTGTCGGATTGGAGGGGGCGCGCCACGCGGTTGCTTTGCCAGGCGCTGTATTGCTTCGTCTCCTTGAGGAAATAGGGGGCGAGCTCGCGCCAGGCGCGGTCGGGATCCTCGTCGATGAAGAAGAGCGTCAGGTCCTCGTGATTCGCGACATGGCCTTCATGGCCGAGGCGCCGGCACTCGTCGAAATAGAGAGCCTCGAGCTCCGGCATCGGTTGCGCGGGGAAAAAGGGCAGCCCGTGCTTGGCCGCGCGCTTCGCCGCCGACCGGCTCATGCCGCCATAGAAGAAAGGCGGGTGCGGTTTGCTGAAGGGGGCGGGTGAGACATGCGCCAGCCGGCCGCGATATTCGAACGGCTCGCCTTTCCAGGCGGCGAGCAGAGTCTCGATGATGAAGTCTGTCTGCTCGCCGCGCCTCTCCCAATCCTTGTCGTGCAAATGATATTCGATCTCGCGATAGCCCTGACCCAGGATGAAGAAGAAGCGTCCGCGGCTCGCGAGATCCAGGATCGCGACGTCCTCTGCGAGCCGGATCGGATCGTAAAGGTTGCCAAGCAGCGCCGAGGCGCGAATGCGCGCGCGTTTCGTGCGGCTCACGATCAGCCCGGCCATGATGAGCGGCGAAGGAAGCCAGCCGATCTCGGAATCGTGATGCTCTTCGACATTGACGAGGGCGAAGCCGTTCCGGTCGGCATACTCCGCCATGTCGATCGCCGCATTGTAGCGATCGGCCTCGGCTCCTCCGTCGGCGCCCTTGCCGCTCATATTGATGCGCAACGTCGCGCTGATGGCCATCAGCCTTTTTCCTCTTCTAGATATTTCCGGTGCCGCCCCACCGGCCGCACGAGCACGAATTCGATCGTGTGGTCGAGCGGCAGGTCGAAGCAGCGGGCGATCTGCTCGCCGACGATTTCGGCCCGCATCAGGCCTTCGAAATGGGTGCCGCGCTCCAGCCAGTCGGCATAGGCTTCCAGGCGCGCGGCCTCGTCCCAATCACGGCCGAAGCCGGTGCCTGTATCGCCGGGAATGAAGCAGGTGACCGCGATATTGTCGCCCTGGACCTCGTCGCGCAGCGCATCGGTGAAATGCTCGAGCGCGGCCTTGCTCGCGCGGTAAATCGAGAGGTGGCTGAACGCGTCGGGGCGATGCACGATCGCGGAAGACACATTGACGATCCGCCCGCCGCCCTGGCGTCGGATGCAGGGGATCACCGCCTGGCAGGCATGTACCGCGGCCAGAAAATTAAGCCCGACCTGATGATCGATCTGCTTTGGATTAAGAACCTCGACGCGACCCGCGTAAGAGACGCCGGCATTATTCACGAGGCCGTCAATCCGGCCGAAATGCCGCTCGGTTTTTGCGATCGCGGCGGAGACGGCTTCACGGTCGGTGAGGTCGACGGTGAGCGGCAGCGTATCGCCGCCGAGCTCCTCGGCCGCGGTCGTGATCGCTTCCGCGTTCCGTCCCATGATCGCGAGCTTTGCGCCACGGGCGTGGAGCGCGGCGGCCGCGTGAAAGCCGATATTGCGGCGCGCCGGACCGGTGACGATGACGACCTTGCCGGCGAGCGCCGGGCTCGCGCCGGGCTTGCTCATTCCTTGAGATCGCTCAAGATGTTTTCCTGCATCAGCTTCCGCACCGCCTCGGTCGTCGGCAACGAGACGCCGATGTGATGCGCCATCTCTATAGCAAGATCGAGATCCTTCTGGCCGAGCGTGACGAGGTCCTGCTGCGTCTTGCGGAACGCCGCGGCGCCCATCTGGGCGGGACCGGAGAGCCGGAACTTGACGTACTGGCCCATCGCGGTGGTCAGGTTGCCGTTGTCCTTCATGACCGAGGTCAGCATCTCCGGATCCAGCCCCAGCGCCTGGGCCAGGCGATAGCCTTCGAGCGCCGACATCAGTTGGATGTAGGTCACGAGATTGTTCGAGACCTTGAGCGCGATGCCCGCGCCGGTCGCGCCGGCGTGGATGATGTTGCCGCAATAGGCTTTCAGTAGAGGCTTGGCCCGCTCGAGCTGCTCGGCCGAACCGCCCACCATGCAGACCAGATTGCGGGCCCGCGCCGCCATTGGCCCGCCGCTGACCGCGGCATCGATGAGATCGACGCCTTTGGCGGCGGCCTTCTCCGCAAGCGCCCTGATCGTGGAGGCGTGAACGGTGCTGTGGACCGCAATCAGCGAGCCCTTCTTCATCGTGTCCAGCAGCCCGTTTGCGCCGGTCACCACATCCTCGACCTGCTTGTCGTTCAGCACGCAGATGCCGACCAGGTCGGACCGCGCGCCGACATCCGCGGGCGAGGCCGCGAGACGGCCCTTCCCGTCGAATTTGGCCAGCGCGGCCGGGAACACGTCGTAGAAGCTGCCGTCGAACGGCGGCTCCGTAAGCTGCTCGGCCATGGCGCTGCCGATCATGCCGAGCCCGATATAGCCGACCTTCATCCTCGTTCCTCCCGTCCTGGTCACCCCAGTCGTTTACATTGCAGCCGAATGGTTTTCCAGGCGGATGTTAGCGGAATTCCGGAGCCGTGGAAGCCGTTCGCTCGCTTTCTGGCCGGAATCGAAAATTTCGGCGCCGCCGCCAAAGCAGGGCCGCTTCATGAAGACAGGGCGGGAGCGCAGATATAGGATCGCGGCAGCGCATCCGGGACAGGCTCGATGGTCCATTACGATCCGTTCGATCACTCGCATCATGACAACCCTTACCCGCTCTATCGGCGGCTCAGGGACGAGGCGCCCGCTTATTACAACGAGAAATACGGCTTCTGGCTGCTCTCGCGTTACGAGGATTGCCGCAACGCGGCGGCCGATTTTCGCACCTTCACCAGCGCGCTCGGCACATCGCTCGAAGAGCTGAAGGCGCAGGAGCCGTCGCTGATCAACGCCGATCCGCCGATCCATACGCGCCTGCGCAATCTGGTCACCAAGGCGTTCCAGCCGCAACAGGTGAATCCGCTGGAGGAGGCGGTGCGCGCCATGGCGCGCGAGCTTCTGGCGCCGGCGCTTGCCAAGGGCGGGATCGACATCATCGCCGATTTCGCTGCGCGGCTGCCGATGGCGATCATCTGCCAGATGCTGGGCTTCCCGCGGGCCGACGAGGATATGTTGCGCGGCTGGACCGACGCGGTCGTGCATCGCGACGAAGGCGTGTTCGAGATGCCGGATTCCGGGATGCAGGCGACGTTGAAGCTGTTCGACTATTTCGAGCGCGACATGCAGAAGCGGACCGGCCTGCCCGCGCGCGGCGACCTCGTGACAAGCCTCATGGAAGCCGAGGCGGAGGGCAAGCTCACGCACAAGGAGGTGCTAGGCTACATCTACATTCTTTCGATCGCCGGCAACGAGACTACGACGAAGCTGATCGGCAACATGGTCTATCAACTCCACAAGCATCCCGATCAGAGAAAGCTGCTGCTCGACGACATGTCGCTAGTGCCCGGCGCGGTGGAGGAGACGCTGCGCTATGACGGGCCGACGCAGATGATGGCGCGCACGACGACGACGGACGTCGACCTTCACGGCAGGACGATTCCCGCCGGCAGCAAGGTCGGGCTGCTCTTCATCTCGGCCAACCGCGATGAGCGCAAGTTCGATAATGCCGAGGCTTATGACATCAGGCGTGACGCCAAGGACCATCTGGGCTTCGGTTTCGGCCTGCATGCCTGTCTCGGCATGCATCTGGCGCGGCTGGAAGGAAAGGTCGCGCTGGAGGAGATCCTCAGCGCGATGCCCGATTTCGCCGTCGACGAGACCGGGCTCGACCGGATGCACTCGCCCAATGTGCGGGGCTTCACGCGGGTGCCGGTGACATTCGGTCCGTCCGCCGAATAGTCCCTCTCCGCCTCCGGAGGGGCCGGAGCGGGATGGATTATCGCCGGCGCCCAAAATCGAAAAACCGGAGATCGGGCGCGCTCGTGTTGTGGCGTGAGGGGCGCGAGCGAAAGAACGACACGTCGCTTGCCACGGTGTCGAACGGCGCCAGGATCGGCGAGGTATGATTGCCGACGCCGATCTCCGCAGTATCCGCCATCTCATCGCTCACATACATCGAGCGCAGCGCTGCGAAGGGCGCGTCGCGCGTCTGCGCCGGCAATTCGACCTCCAACCGCGTTGCGGCCCGCGTCGCGGACATGATGCGCAGCGAGCCGGCTCCGTTCTTGAAAACAAGATGGAATTCCAGCCGCCGTGGATCGAAGGCGACCGAAGACAGCCGGACGAACGGACGGCCCTCATCCTCGATCGGGCCGATGAGGAAGGAGCTGCCATAGGCGGTGTCGGGCTTGTCGTCGGCGGGCAGCGGCTTGGCGCGCCAGTAGCCGTCGGCGGGGTAGAGCACCAGGATCTCGACCCGCCGCCCGCCGATCTTGCGGATCAGCTGCACCAGATGCAGGCCGTGGGCGACCGTGCGGCCGACCCGGAAATCGATGCTCTCCGGCCGCCAGAAGCCGGCATAGGTGTGCCCGACCAGCATCCAGTCGGCATCCTGCCACAGCAGCACATCCTTCGGCACGGACGGATAGCTTGGATCGTGCGACTGATCGCAATTCGCGAAGTCCGGCGCGTCGATGTCTTCGGTCACCGCATAGACCGGGGGCCGCGCCTCGATCCCGAAATGCCGGACGCCAGCACCCTCGAACTTCACGTAGACATTGTCGTCCTCGGCGCAGCGCGTCGGATGAGAGGCGTTCTCGATGCGCACGGTTTCGCCGGCATGCGCGGGAAGGGCCAGCAGTAAGGCCAGGGCGATGAGGAGCGGTGGTGCGATCGGCTTCATCGTCAAAGCAATCGAAGATTGCTATGCTCCGCGCAAGCGCCGCGGCGTGCGCGGCCGAAAGCGGGGAGGAGGCAGCCATGGCGAAAAGCGGGAATCCGGAGCACGAGAATCGTGATGTCGCGCAGGGCGCGGAGCTGTCGCGGCGACAATTCGCGGCGGGGTCGCTGGCGGGCGGATTGGCGATTGCGAGCCCGGTTTCGGTCATCGCCGCGCCGGCGCTGACCGAGACGGATGTCGAGATCAAGACGCCGGATGGCACCTGCGACGCCGCTTTCATCCATCCGGCGAGCGGCGCCTATCCCGGCGTCATCATCTGGACCGATGCGTTCGGCTTGCGCCCGACCTTCCGCGACATGGGCCGACGGCTGGCGGCCGAAGGTTATGCGGTGCTGATTCCCAACCCCTATTACCGCTCGTCGAAGGCGCCGGGCATCAGCCCCAACATCAATTTTCAGGACCCTGGGGATCGGGCGAAGCTGATGGCGGTGATGGGACCGCTGACCGCGCCGGGCGCCGCCGAGCGTGATGCGGTGGCCTATGTCGATTTCCTCGACGGACAGCCGGCGGTGAAGAAATCCGCCAAGATCGGCACCACCGGCTATTGCATGGGCGGCCCGCTCACCATGCGAACGGCGGCGATCCGGCCCGACCGCGTGGGCGCCGGCGCATCATTCCATGGCGGCGGGCTTGTGACGGACAAGCCCGAAAGCCCGCACCTGCTCGTGCCGAAGATCAAGGCGCGCTACTATTTCGCAATCGCCGAGAGCGACGACAAAACCCAGCCCGAGGCCAAGGGCAAGCTGAAAGCGGCCTTCGCCGCGGCGCACGTCCCCGCCGAGATCGAGGTCTATGCCGGCTCGATTCATGGCTGGTGCGTGCCCGACATGCCGCTCCGTGACGGCCAGCCGATCTATAACCAGCCCTTGGCCGAACGCGCCTGGGGGCACCTGACCGGCTTGTTCAAGGCCACGCTGGTGTGAGACTGCCCTCATTGCGCCGGAGCCGGTCCTCGGGTCGGCTTGCGGCCCGAGGGGAATGACGAAGAAGCCTTAATTTCCGAGCGGCTTTATATCCGTGAAGTGCGCGAAGATCTGCGGCCGCTCGATCATGTCTTCGTCGCTGGTGATCAGGTAGCGAACCAGCGTGCCGCTGAAGGCGACCTTCTGCCCGATTTCAATCTTCTTCAATCGCTCGGCGACGGGCGAGAAGGCGCGAACCAGCGTGACATGCTCGGGATCGTCACTGAGCGAACGCACGGTCCGGACGGTCACGTTCGGGCCGATTTCGAGCGTGATCCAGGCATCGCCCTCGCGTGTCCGGCCATGCTCCTTCACGACGGCGACCCAATCCTTCGCCTGGTCGCTGACCTGGATGAAATTCGCCAACTTGACCTGCATTCCCATGCGCACATCGGCCCGCTTGCCGACGGTTCCGGCGCCATTCAGATCGTCGCGCGCATTGCCGATGATCGTCAGGAAATCGCGCTCGCGTTGGGGCGCGGCGGCTTCCAGCGCGGGAAATATGGCCGGCCCGGCAATGGAGACCGCGGCCGACGCCGCGGCAGCAAGGAAGGAGGCTATTGCAAGGAAACGGCGCATCCGCCCCTCGGTCCAGATACGACCCTTCCAGTATCATCCGCGCTTGCGTCGCGCCAGTCCCGGGCCGGCGCCGGTCTCATTCGCCGCCCGGAGGCATTCAAACCGAGCAAGCGGAGCGTAATCCGCCCGACAATTGTTGCCGACCGCAAGCGACGGCGGACCGCGTCGCTGTTCCGCTCTACGATATCCGAGACGCTTCTCATCCCCGCACCGTCATGCGACGCTCGGCGCCATGAAGGACATTCGCGCGCTGACATCGTTGCGCGGGGTCGCGGCCATCTGGGTGCTGCTCTTCCATCTCGAGCTCGAGCGGCCCGTGTTCCCCGCTGGTCTCAGCAAGGCGCTGGCGATCGGGCGGGGTTATGTCGCGGTCGATCTGTTCTTCGTGCTGTCGGGCTTCGTGATGGCGCTGACCTATGCCGAGTCCTTCCGGACGCGGCCCTTCGCGGTCGCCTATCCCGACTTTCTCCTGCGACGCATTGCACGGGTGATGCCGCTGAACGCGGTGATCGTCCCGGCATTGGCTGCGATCGTGTGGCTTTCGCCGTGGCAGGCGGGGGATAGCTTCGCCGCGGCGCGCGATCCTTGGGCGGTGCTGGCCAATCTCTTCCTGGTCCAGGATTGGGGGCTGGCGCCGTCGATCGATAAGCCCGCCTGGTCGGTCTCGATCGAGATGGGGGTCTACCTCCTCTATCCTTTCCTGCTGGCGCTCGCCTGGAGCCGCGGCTGGCTGCTCGCCCTCCTCGGCGGCGCGGCGGGGCTGGCCTGGGTATCCACGAGCGGCCATGGGGTGGTGAGCCAGGGGCTTCTGGTTGGCGACATCGTGCGCGGGCTGGCCGGCTTCACCTTCGGGCTGCTGTGCTTCAGGGCTTACGCGGTTGGCCGTCCAAGGGTGCTGGAAAGGCTCGAGCCGGCCGTCATTCTGCTTTTCTGGACCCTGGCCGTTTGGTCCCCGGTCGATCTCTGGCCGATTCTCGCCTGCCCTGCGGTCGTGCTCTGCCTGGCGGCCGAACGCGGGCCGTTCGCGCGGCTCCTGAGCTTGGAGCCGCTGCACTATCTCGGCCGGATCTCCTATTCGATCTATCTGGTCCATTATCCGATCCTGGGCGGGCTCAACTTCCCGGCTGTGGGCCGTGTTCCCTATGCCGCGCTCGCGATCGGGCTCACCCTGCTGGTCGCCTCCGCCACCTATCGCTGGATCGAGCTGCCGGCGCGGCGGCGGATCGCGCGGCTGGCGGGAAACATTGCAACTGTGCGGAGACCGGTCGATACGGCTATAGTGGGCTGAACGGGGCGCAGACATAGGGGGAAGCGATGCTCGATCTGGTGATCAAGGGCGGGAAGGTCGTCGACGGCACCGGCGCGTCGGCGAAAATGGCCGATGTCGGCGTCAAGGACGGCCGGATCGCCGCGATCGGCGCGGTGACCGAGCCCGCCAAGGAGACCATCGATGCCGAGGGCCGCGTGGTCGCGCCCGGTTTCGTCGACATCCACACCCATTACGACGCGCAGGCCTTCTGGGACACGAGCCTCAGCCCTTCCTGCTATCACGGCGTCACGACGATCGTCGGCGGCAATTGCGGCTTCTCGATCGCGCCGCTGTCCGGCAAGGCCGAGGACAGCGAATATCTGCTGACCATGCTGGCGCGGGTCGAGGGCATGCCGGTGGAGAGCCTGCGCACCGGCGTGCCTTGGGACTGGACGTCCTTCGGTCAGTTCCTCGACAAGCTCGACGGCACGCTGGGCCTCAACGCCGCCTTCATGGTCGGCCACTCGGCGATCCGCCGCTCGGTGATGGGAGAGCGCGCGGTCGGCCAGAAGGCGACGCCTGAAGAGATCAAGAAGATGCAGGATCTGCTCCGCGCTTCGCTGCGCGAGGGCGGACTCGGTTTCTCCAGCACCATCTCGCCCACGCACAATGATGCGGCGGGACAGCCCGTGCCGTCGCGCCATGCCAGCGACGAGGAGCTGCTGGCGCTGGCGCGCGTCTGCAGCGAGTTTCCCGGCACGACGATCGAGTTCCTCCCGTCGGTCGGCGCCTTCGGCGAGGAGCAGATGGAGCGCATGACGCAGCTGTCGCTCGCCGCCAAGCGGCCGGTGAACTGGAACGTCATCGTCGCCAATTCCGCCAATCGCGAGATGCTGAAGCGGCAGCTTTCGGCCGGCGACTATGCGAAGGAGCGAGGCGGCCGCGTGGTCGGGCTGGCGATGGCGCAGCCGATCGCGCTCCGTCTGAACCTGATGAGCGCCTTCGTGCTGGATGCGCTGCCCGGCTGGGACACGGTCGTGCAGATGCCGATCCCTGAGCGCATGAAGGCCCTCAAGGATCCGGCGGTCCGCGAGCGGCTCGACCGCATGGCGAATTCGGAGGCGGCCGGCACTTTCCGCAACCTCGCGAAATGGGAGACCTATACGATCGTCGAGACGTTCGAGCCCAAGAACAAGAAATACGAGGGCAGGACGGTCGGCGCGATCGCGACCGAGGAGGGCAAGAAGCCCTTCGACGCGCTGCTCGATATCTGCCTGTCGGAGGATCTGAAGACCTCCTTCTCGCCGCCGGCCTTCGGCGGCGACGAAGAGAGCTGGAAGCTGCGCGCCGAGGTCTGGAAGGATTGGCGCACCGTGATCGGCGGCTCGGATGCCGGCGCGCATCTCGACATGATCGATACCTTCGCCCTGTCGTCCGCGGTGCTGGGGCCCGGTGTGCGCGATCGCGCGTTGCTGTCCCTCGAAGAGGCGGTGCACCTGCTGACCCAGGTGCCGGCCGAGCTGATCGGCCTGCGCGATCGCGGCGTGCTGAAGCAAGGCGCCTGGGCGGATATCGTCGTGTTCGATCCCGCCACGATCGGCACCGGGCCGCTGCACACGCGCTTCGACCTGCCGGGCGGCGCCGGCCGGCTCTATGCCGACGCCGAGGGCATCGGCCACGTCATCGTCAATGGTCGCGAGATCGTGCGCGACAACACGCTGACCGGCGTTCCCGCGGGCAAGATCCTCCGCTCCGGCCGCGACACTTATACCGTCGAGGTGCCCGGCGCGGTGCATTGAGCGCGCGACGGCATCGCCGCTTGCGGATCGGCTTCGTAGAGCGCCCGCAGCGCGGTCTTCTCCGCCTGCACTTGCGGCAGATTCAGGATATGCGCGGCGCGCAGATCGAGCGCGACCTGGTCAGGGTTCGCCAGCACCGATGCGTGACCGGAGCCCGCGAGCAGCGTGATCGCCACCGTCCTGCTCTTCATCCGGCGGTCGCCGCGCGGCGACCGGCCTGGCGGCCGAAGAAGGTGGCGTCCGCCACGGACATGCCGGAGCTGTAGCCTTTGCCCCAGCGCGGCAGCCCGCAGGCGGTCCGGCCGGCGGCATAGAGGCCCGGGATGATGCGCCGATCCTCGGTCAGCACCTCGCCCGTCGGTAGCGTGTCGAGGCCGCCCAGCGTGAAGTAGGAATAGAAGGCTTGACCGATCGTGCAATCCAGCGCCGCGAAGGGCGGTTCGGTGAGCGGCTTCAGCCATTTCGCGGCTTTGTGGAACAGCGGATCCTCGCCGCGCGCGGCGAATTTGTTGTAGATCTCGACGGTCGATGTAAGCGTTCCTTGCGGCAGGCCCAGCTCGGCCTCGACCTCGGCCCAAGTCTCGCCGGTGGCGCAGATGTCGACGCGCGCCAGCTCGTGCTCGTCGGGCCGCGCGAAGATCGCGCTGTCGGCCAGCAGGAAGATGCGGTCGCCCTTCTGCTCGATGATGTGGGCGCCGACGCGACCGTGATAACAATCCTCGTTGATGAAGCGCTGGCCCTGCTCATTGACGAAGATGCCCTTGACCAGGGATTCCGGCGGATACCAGGGCACCGTGCAGAAGCATTGATCCATATGGATCGCGGCGGCGCCGACGCTCATTCCCATCTCGATTCCGGCGCCGTCGTCGCTGGGATTGCCGATCGGGTCGTTCGAGCGCAGGAAGTTGGGCGCGTGGCGGCGCACCATGTCGCGATTCATCACGAAGCCGCCCATGCAGAGGATCACGCCCTTCGCGGCGCGCGCATAGCGCGTCTGATTGTCCATGCGGACGACGAGCCCCTTCACCGCGCCGGTCTCGTCGGTGATCAGCGCCAGCGCGCGGCTGTCGTAGCGGATGTCGACGCCCAGCGCCTCGACCCGCTTGGCCAGCACATCCATCACGAGACGTCCGCCGCCCCAGCCCATCCATTGGGGCGTATGGCCGCGCGGGCAGGGCTTGGCCTCGGCGGAGAAGGGCCAGGCCTCCTCGCTGCCGCACCAGATGAGGCAATCGTCGCCTTTGGGCTCGATGATCTTGGTTGCGATGTAGGTGTCCTTGTAAGGGACTCCCTGCTCTCTCATCCAAAGATGATGCGCGAGGCTGTTCTCGGCATAGAGCCGGACCTTGGCTTCGTCGGCGTCCGGGCCGCCGGCCATCTTCAGATAGCGGTAGAAATCCTCGGTCTGGTCCTCGAAGCCGGCCTTCCGTTGCGCCTGGGTGCCCCCATTGCCGCCGACATACATCTCGCCGCCGGACATGGCCGTGGTCCCGCCATTTCCCGACGCACGCTCAAAAAGGGTGACCTTCGCGCCGGCGGCGGCTGCCTCTATGGCGGCGCAGGCGCCGGCACCGCCGAACCCTACGATCGCGACCTCGGTCTCGATGTCCCAGCGCGGCACCCGGGCCAGCGGGCAAGGACGGGTAGGCGAATAGTCGGATTCGGTCATTGCGGCGGTCTTCCCTCGTGGTTTCTGCGGACCCCGTCACACCTAACCGAAAATCGTGGTTAACACGACGCTTTTGGCCCCACATGGCCGCCCAAAGCTTGTACTTTCTAGCGAAGACCACAGATAACGGAAGCGAATGCGAAAGTCTGGCGGGCGGACGAACTGCCAAGCCGGTTCGGCGTTTCGAAAGTACGAAACGGCGGCGCAATGCGGCAATAGGCGGCGGAGGCGGGGGGTGCGCGCGCAACGATCACACGATAAGGATGTGACCGAACGGCGTGCGGCCCCGGGACCGAACGGGGCGATTCTTTGAAGCCAGATTCGTTTTTGGGGAAGTCGGTGTCATTGACGGCAAGCAAATTCGAGGTTCCGGCGCCAACCGGACATCGCGGCCTTCGTGCCTGGGTCGAGAGGGTCGCGGCGCTGACTGAGCCCGCCTCAATCCATTGGTGCGACGGGTCGCGCGAGGAATACGACGCGCTCTGCGCGGAGCTCGTGCGCAGGGGCACCTTCCGCCGGCTTTCCGACGCCAAACGGCCGGGCTCGTATCTCGCCGTCTCCGATCCGGCCGATGTCGCCCGCGTCGAGGATCGGACCTTCATCTGCTCGCTGAAGGAGGAGGACGCCGGCCCGACCAACCACTGGCGCGATCCCGAAACCATGCGCGCGGAGCTGACCGAAAGCTTCCGCGGGTCGATGCGCGGCAGGACGATGTATGTCGTGCCCTTCTCGATGGGCCCCTTGGGCTCTCCGATCGCGCGGCTTGGGGTCCAGCTCACGGATTCGGCTTATGTCGCGGTCTCGATGCGGATCATGACCCGGATGGGCAAGGCCGCGCTCGACGTGCTGGGCACCGACGGGACGTTCGTCCCCTGCCTGCATTCGGTCGGCGTGCCGCTCGCGAATGAGGCCGCTGACGTGCCGTGGCCTTGCAATCCGCCGAAACTCTGCGTCGCGCACTTTCCGGAGACGCGCGAGATCTGGTCCTTCGGCTCCGGCTATGGCGGCAACGCGCTTCTGGGCAAGAAATGTCTCGCGCTGCGCATCGCGTCGGTGCTGGCGCGTGACGAGGGCTGGCTCGCCGAGCACATGCTGGTCCTCAAGCTCACTTCGCCCCAGGGGCAGGTGAAATATGTCGCCGGCGCCTTCCCCAGCGCCTGCGGCAAGACGAATCTCGCGATGATGATCCCCAGCCTGCGGGGCTGGAGGGTCGAGACGATCGGCGACGACATCGCCTGGATGAAGTTCGACTCCGAGGGCCGCCTCCGCGCAATCAATCCCGAAGCCGGGCTCTTCGGCGTGGCGCCCGGAACCGGCCGCGAGACGAATCCGAACGCCGTCGACGCGGTGGCCCAGGGCTCCATCTTCACCAATGTCGCCAGGACTTGCGACGACGACGTGTGGTGGGAGGGGCTGACCCGCGAGCCGCCCCGCGGCCTCACCGACTGGCGGGGCGAGCCCTGGCGCGCCGACGCCGGCCGCACGGCCGCGCATCCGAATGCGCGCTTCACCACGCCCTTGGCCCAATGCCCGTCGATGGCGCCCGAATGGGACGATCCTGCGGGCGTGCCGATCGACGCGCTCCTGTTCGGCGGCCGGCGCTCGACGGTCATGCCGTTGGTATTCGAGACGCGGAGCTGGGAAGAGGGCGTCTTCTTCGCCGCTCAGATGAGCTCAGAGACGACCGCTGCGGCCACCGGCGCGGTCGGAAAGCTGCGCTTCGATCCGATGGCGATGCTGCCCTTCTGCGGTTACAATATGGGCGACTATTTCGCCCATTGGCTCGAGATGGGCCGCCGGCCTGGCGCCAAGCTGCCGCGGATCTTCTTCGTCAACTGGTTCCGCAAGGGGCCGGACGGGAAATTCCTTTGGCCGGGCTTCGGCGAGAATTCCCGCGTCCTGGCCTGGATCTTCGGCCGCTGCGCCGGAACGGCCTCCGCCGAAGAGACGGCGGTGGGTTTCGTGCCCAAGCTGGACGACCACGGCCTCGATGTGGGCGGCCTCGGGCAGTCGGCCGAGTCCCTCGCCTCGCTGCTCAAGGTCGACGCGGCCGAATGGATGGGGCAGCTGCCCCAGGTCGAAGGCCATTTCGCGCGTTTCGGCGCGCGGCTTCCGCCGGAGTTCGTCGATCAGCTCAAGCGGCTTTCGAATAGGCTCGAATCGGCTGCCGGCTGAGGTGGTGCGACGATCTGGTGGATCGTCCTATCGAATCATCGCTACCGTGTAGATATCGGAGTTGGTATAAGTCCTGAGGGCGTCCAGCCGCGGGCGCGTTCGGGCTGGGCCGTCCGGCGCCCGTGATTTCGAGAAGAAGAACAAGAAGATCGGCGGGCCCGCGGCAGGGTAGCGAATCGGGGAGGATTTGCATGTTCGATAGATTGGCGCGCGGAGCGTTGTTCACGGCGGCCGTCGGGCTCGTGAGCTGGGCGGGTTCGGCCGCGGCGGAGACCAAGAGCTTCGTCGTCAGCTATTTCTACGACGCCAACTGGTCGGACGGGAAAACCGACTGCCCGGACGGCACGAACCTGTCGGCGATCGATTTCTATCGCCGAGATTTGGCCCGGCTCGGCCACTCGCACGAGGAGATCGAGGCCGCCCTCAAGGACTTTCCGGGCGAGGGCGGGCTGACGCAACCCTGGGTGCCGCTCGTCATCACCCGCGGCAACGGCAAGGACAATGTCTACCAGCACCCCGAGACGGCCCCCGACCCGGGGCTGAAGACCGTTCAGGGCAAGTACGCGTACGGCTTCAACCTCGACGGCAAGGGCGCCGCCTCGCCCAATTCCTTCGTCGAAGATCCCGACACGCATGAGAAGGGCGTCAACAATCAGCTCTATCGCGTGATGGGCTGCATCCGCTCCTATCGCGGCCTGCCGGAGCCCGGCCGTCCGAGCCTGCCGGAGAATCTGTGGGACGTCATGCGCGACGTCGCGCCGGCCTGGCTGATTACGATCAGCAGCCCCGGAAGCCTGTCGCAGGATGGCGACGTCACGATTTCGATCGACCGGGCGACCGACCGCATCACGCGCGATGCGAGCGGCACCGCCGCGCAAGCCGATATGTCCTATCAGATCGATCCCGATTCCCGCTCGCACAACGAGCTCAAGGGGCACATCCATAACGGCGTGGTGACCACGACCGAGCCCGGCAATGTGCACATCGTCTTCGACCCGTATCTGATGCCCGAGCTCGATTTGAGCCGAGCGAAGATGCGCATCGAGATCAAGCCGGACGGCACCGCCTGGGCGCTCTTGGGCGGCTATCAGCCCTGGAAGATCGTCTATTACAGCATGGCCAACCAGGGTCACATCAAGGAATACGCCGCATCGATCGACGTGCCGGCGCTCTATTATGCGCTGAAGAAATACGCGGACGCCGAGCCCGATCCGAAGACCGGCGAAAACACGGCCATCTCGAGCGCCTACCGCATCGAGGCGGTGCCGGCCTTCGTCGTGCAGCCGAATGCCAACGCCAACAAGACCGCTGCGGCCGACCAGGTCGGCGCGCAGACCCAGTCCCGCTGATCGGAGTCGGTGAAGAAATGCGATTGATGAAGGGCAAGACGGGTCTGGCAATTTGCGCCGCTCTGCTTTTGGCTGCGCCCGCGCTGGCGGACGAGTCGGGAAGCCAGGGCGGCGACATCGTCACCCGGCGGCTGACGCAGGAGCAGTATCGGCACATCATCGCCGACGTGTTCGGCCCGACCATCAAGGTCGGGGGGCGCTTCGAGCCCGATATGCGCCGCGACGGCTTGATCGGAGTGGGCGCCGCAACCGTCAGCGTCACCGCATCGGGTCTGGAGGCATATGATCAAATCGCGCGCAACATCGCCGCCCAGGTAGTGAGCGAGCAGCACCGCGCGACGCTCATTCCCTGCAAGCCCAAATCGGCGACCGAGCCCGACGATGCCTGCGCCAAGCAGTTCCTGTCCGAGGTCGGACGTCTCCTCTATCGCCGTCCGCTGAAGGCTGAAGAGCTGCAGGCGCGCGTCCAGGTCGCGTCGGCCTCGGCGACGAAGCTCAAGGATTTCTATGCCGGCCTCGGCACCAGCCTGGCCACCTTGTTGGTCTCGCCGCATTTTCTCTTCCGCGAGGAGGTCGCTGAAGCCGATCCGGATCACACCGGCCAGTATCGGCTGGACGGCTACTCCAAGGCGTCGCAGCTGAGCTTCTTCCTGTGGGATGCCGCGCCCGACCCTGAGCTCTTGAATGCCGCCGAGAAAGGCGATCTCAACAGCCGGAGCGGGCTCGAACATCAGGTCGACCGCATGGTCGCCTCGCCGAGGCTTAAGGACGGAGTCCGGGCCTTCTTCGAGGACATGCTGGGCTTCGACGAGTTCCAGACCCTGGCCAAGGACGCGCTGCTGTTCCCGAAATACAGCTCGAGGGTCACGATCGACGCACAGGAGCAGACGCTTCGCACGATCGCGGATCTTCTGGTGGACCAGAAGGGCGACTATCGCGATCTCTTCACGACGCGGAAGACCTTCCTGACGCCGCTGCTGGCCTCGATCTATGGCGTGCCGCTCGTCTCTCCCGACGGAAGCTGGGTGCCGTATGAATATCCGGAAGGCGATCCGCGCGCGGGCATTCTGTCGGAGGTGAGCTTCGTTGCGCTGCACGCTCATCCGGGACGCAGCTCGCCGACGCTGCGCGGCAAGGCGATCCGCACCGTGATCCTCTGTCAGAAAGTGCCCGATCCGCCGGGCAACGTGAACTTCACGCTCGCCCAGGACACCAAGAATCCGCTGTACAAGACGGCGCGCGAACGGATGACGGCGCACCGCACCGAGGCGACTTGCGCCGGCTGTCACAAGCTGATCGATCCGATTGGGTTCGGATTGGAGAACTTCGATTCGATCGGCGGCTACCGGACCACCGAGAATGGCGCGACGATCGACGCGACAGGCGAGCTCGACGGCATCAAGTTCGAGAATGCGGCCGGTCTCGGCAAGGCGGTGCACGACGACAAGGCGGCGCCGGCCTGTGCGGTGAATCGAGTTTGGTCCTATGCGGTTGGCCGGCCGCCGGCCAAGGGCGAGGCGGAGTTCGTGAAGCAGCTCGGCAGCGACTTCGCGTCCGACGGCTACAAATTTCCGGATCTGATGCGGCGCATCGCGACGAGCGACGCGCTCTATCGCGTGAGCCCGGCGCAGACGGGAAGCCTCGCGGTTCCCGGCAAGCTGGCGTCGGACGGCAATTCAGTAGGGGAGGCAAGGCAATGATCCCGATGCATCGGATGAATCGGCGCAGCGTGTTGCGCGGCATGTTGGGCGGCGCGGCCGTCACGGTCGGGCTGCCTTTCCTCGATTGCTTCCTGAATGAGAACGGCACCGCGCTCGCCGCGACGGGCGAGCAGCTGCCGACCCGCTTCGCGACCTGGTTCTGGGGCTTGGGCATGAATCCCGGCCGCTGGGAGCCCAAGCAGACCGGCAAGTTCACCGAGTTCGGCCCCGAGCTTCAGGCCATCGCGCCCTTCAAGGACAAGGTCAACGTCTATAGCGGCATGAAGGCCTTCCTCGACGGCAAGCCGCTCGCGGTTCACTTCTCGGGCGCCCAGGCGATACTGACCGGCACGGTGCCGCGCGGCATGATCGGGGTCACGCCCAGCATCGACACGCTGATCTCCGACACGATCGGCACCCGCACACGCTTCCGTTCGCTGGAAGTCGCCGCTACGGGCAATCCGACTCACAGCCAGTCGAGGCGCGCGAACTCGGTGATCAATCCCGCCGAGGTCTCGCCCGCGGCGCTCTATACCCGCGTCTTCGGCCCCGAGTTCAAGGATCCGAACGCGGCCGACTTCACGCCCGACACCGGCGTGCTGGTTCGCCGGAGCGCGCTCACCGCCGTCGCCGACGATCGCAAGAGCTTCGCGCAGACTTTGGGCGCCGCCGACAAGGCGCGTCTCGACGAATATTTCACGTCGCTCCGCGAGCTCGAGCAGCAGCTCGATCTCGAGCTGCAGAAGCCAGCGCCGCTCGCGGCCTGCACGGTTCCGGGCAAGGTCGAAGAAACGCCGATCGGCACCGAGATCGAGACGGTGAAGACCAATCACAAGCTCTTCGCCGGAATCCTGGCGCATGCTCTCGCCTGCGGCCAGACGCGCGTGATCAACGTGGCCTTCGCCGACGCCACCTCGTCGCTGCGAAAGGCGGGCGGCCAGCAGACGCATCACGAATACAGCCATGAGGAGCCGGTCGACGCCG
The DNA here is from genome assembly GCA_035293565.1 of Alphaproteobacteria bacterium. Taxonomy (GTDB): domain Bacteria; phylum Pseudomonadota; class Alphaproteobacteria; order BOG-932; family Roseiterribacteraceae; genus DATGMP01. Next base: position 145,377 of record DATGMP010000130.1, read on the forward strand.
TTCTTAACTACCAGCCGACGCTCACCTGGTTCTTCGGCCAGATCATGGACAGCTTCGCGCTGATGCTGGCGACGCTCGACGGCATCAAGGAGGGCGACCGCTCTCTGCTCGACCGCACGCTGCTGATGACGGGCACCGATCATGGCTATGCCAAGCTGCATTCGGTCGAGAATATTCCGATCATTACGGCCGGCAGCGCCAACGGACGGATGAAGACAGGCATCCATTGCGCGGCTCTCGGCGATACGGTCGCGCGCGTGGGCCTCACCGTGCAACAGGCGATGGGTCTCCCGGTCTCGACCTGGGGCACGGAGTCGAACCAGACCTCGAAGCCCTTCACCGAAGTTCTGGCGTAGGATCGGCGGCGGTATCCGCGCGGAGCAGGCTAAATGAAGACGACAATCGGACTCGGCATTCTGGGCGCGGCGATCATCATCGGCGCCGGGTATTATTTCTCCCAGAAGCCTCAGGCTGCGCACGAAGAGGCGGCGCTCGCGACACCGCCCGGCATCACGATCGGGAGCGCCAAGGTCGGCATGGCCGATTCCGGCGTCTCCGGCATGAAGATGCCGGTGACGAAGCCCTCCTTCGCCGACGCGAAGGGCATGACTCTTTATACCTTCGACAAGGATGTCGAGCCCGGCAAATCGGCCTGCTCGGGCGATTGCGCCAAGGCATGGCCGGCAATGGCCGCCCCGAAGGACGCCAGGCCGTTCGGCGATTGGAGCCTGGTCACGCGCGACGATGGCTCGAAGCAATGGGCCTATCGCGGCAAGCCGCTCTATACGTCGACCAAGGACGCCAAGCTCGGCGACGCGAACGGAGCCAACGTCGATAATGTCTGGCACATCGCTTTCTTCGCACCCGCCGATGGGATGCCTCTGCCCGACGGCGTCGCCGTGCAGGAGCTGTTGAATGCCGGCGGCGAGGTCTTCGTCAATTCCGAAGGCAACCCGCTCTACACATTCGACGGCGATCGCGCCGGCAAGCCCAGCTGCACGGGCGCGCCCTGCGCGGATCATTGGACTCCATTCGAGGCGGCACAGCTTGCGAAGCCCGTCGGCGATTTTACCGTGGTCCATCGCGACGACGGGATCTATCAGTGGGCCTACAAAGGCCAGCCGCTCTACGCCTATACCGGCGACACCGAGCCGGGTGACGCGAAGGGCAACGGCCTTGACGGTAAATGGCATGTGGCGACGCTCGTGCGTCAATTCATGCCGCCCGGAGTCGCGATCGCTCAAAATCGCTTCGGCGGCGACAATCTCGTGACTGCGGCGGGCATGACGCTGTATGAGCGGGATCGCGTGGTCAGCACCAACACCGGGCACAATCTCCGCGCCGGCATGCGCGGCAATCCTTTGGTCGGTCGGATGCTGGGCACCAAATCCTGCGACGCCGCATGCGCCAAAACCTGGCACCCGCTGCTCGCCGCCGCCGATGCCCAGCCCTCCGGCTATTGGGACATCGCGACCCGCGATGACGGCACCAGGCAATGGGTCTATCGCGGCTATGCCGTCTACACCTTCGCGGGCGATCAGAAGCCGGGCGACATGAAAGGCAACGACACCTACGACATCCTCGAAGGCAATGACCCTTACGCCGTCGCGGACGTTTTCGTGAAGGGCGCCGGCGCCATGGTCTGGCACACCGCGATTCCGTAATCTTAGAACCCTCTCCGCCCTTCAGGGCTGAGAGCGTAGGATGAGGTGGGCGGCGCGGCCTTCTCGGTGCAACCGCGCAAGGAGCTGCACGCCCCCGCCTTGCCCTCTCTTGCCCCAAAAGGGCCCGGAGAGGGAATGCGATCGCGATAAGAGGGAAGGGGTGAACGCTCATGGACGCCAGTGAAGCGCGATATCAGCAGGCCGACATTCCGCGAACGGAGCGCCCGATCAGGCTAGGCTCGCTGCTCTACACGCTGGTCGAGCCGCGGCGCGGGCATGAGGTCGCCTATAATCGCTGGTACGAGCGCGATCATTTCTATGCCGGCTGCATGATCGGCGCGTGGCAGTTCGCCGGCCGCCGCTTCGTCGCGACGCGCGACTGCAAGGCCAAGCGTTATCCTGCCGACAGCCCGATCGTGGCCGATCCGAGCAAGGGCTCCTATGTCGCGATCTACTGGGTGCTCGACGAGCGCCACGACGATTGGAACAAGTGGGGCGTGGAGCAGGTGAACCGGCTGCATGCCGGCGGTCGCATGTTCCTCGAGCGCGACCATGTCCACACCGCGCTCTATCGCTATCGCGGCGAGGCGAACGCGCCCGGCAGTCACATGCCGTCTGAGCTCGCGCTCGATCGCGCCTATCCGGGCATGGTCACGATCATCGCCGAAGGGAGAAAGGGCGCCAACCCGGACCGCCTCGCCGATTATTTCCTGCGAAGAGCCTGCCCGGCCGATGTGATGGTGATGGGCACCCCCTTGCCGTTGCGCGGCGACCGCCCGGCCGACGTGCCGGATCAGGAGAGCGACGGCCGCTTGCTGCTGATGTATTTCCCGACCGAGAATCCGCTCGATGTCTGGGAACGCGACTATGCACGCGTCGGAGCCGAGCTCGAGGCGAGCGGCCTCGGGCGCGTGCTGTTCGCCTCGCCTTTCCTCGCGACGATCCCCGGAACCGATACCTATACCGATCAGCTCTGGTAAGGTGTTCCTAAAGCGCAACCCATCCGAAAGGCTCCAGGCGATGGACGCACCGATTCTGGAATCGCTCACCGAAGGCGTGTTGACGCTGACCTTGAACCGGCCTGACCGGCTGAACGCCTTCACGCCGCGCATGCATCATCTGCTGCTCGACGCGTTGAAGCGCGCGGACCGCGATCCCGGTGTCCGCGTGGTCGTGGTGACCGGGGCAGGGCGGGGCTTCTGCTCGGGCTATGATTTCAAGGGAGGCGATTCCGCCGATCCGGTCGATCCGATCCAGGCCAAATGGCAGGACGACCCGGCCTGGATGTCGGTCGAGAACATTGCGACGCGGCTGCGCGAGGACGCCGAAATCCCCTACCTGCTGCATACCATGCCGAAGGTGACGATCGCCGCGATCCGCGGCCCGGCAGCCGGCAGCGGCCTATGCTTGGCGGCGGCCTGCGATCTGCGCATCGCCGCGGACAATGCATCCTTCAAGACCGCCTTCGCCAATCTCGGCCGCTGCGGCGATCCGGGGGGCAGCTACTACATCTCGAAGCTCGTCGGTCCGTCGAAGACTCGCGAGCTTTATTTCCTCGACGAGAAGCTCGATGCCGCGACCGCGCGCGATATCGGTCTCGTCAACAAGGTGGTGCCCGAGGCCGAGCTCGAATCCGCGACCCAGGCATTGGCGGGGAAGCTCGCCAAAGGGCCGACCGCCGCGTACGGCTACATGAAAAAGAACATCGCCTTCGCCGAGACGGCGACGTTGGAGCAGGTGCTGACGATGGAAGCCTATGCGAATGCGCGCGCAAGCCATACGCACGACGCGAAAGCGGCCGTGCAGGCCTTCCTCGAGAAGCGGCCGGCGAATTTCCGCGGATATTGAGCGATGTGGGCGTTGCCGCCGGTTCGCAAGGGCGTCGAACCAGACGCGGCGCTGATGCAGCGTCGCGCCGAGGCGGTAGAATTCCAGAAGAGCCAGCCGGTCGCGCCGGACGTCTCGATCGGCGAAGCGCCGTTCGGCGGCGTGAGGTGCCTGGTGTGCGAACCGCCCGTCCGGCGTGCCACGATTCTCTATCTGCATGGCGGCGGATTCCGGCTAGGCAGCGCGCGCGGCTGGACCGGGTTCGCATCCAGGCTCGCCGTCACGGCCGAGGCGCGGATCGTGGTCGTCGATTATCGGCTGGCGCCCGAATGGCCGTTTCCGGCGGCGCTGCACGATGCGGCTTCGGTTTACCAGGCTCTGGTCGAGGAGAATGCCGGGCCCCTGTTCGTTGGCGGCGATTCGGCCGGCGGCGGCCTTGCGGCGTCTCTTGCGGTCGCATGTCGAAATCAAGCGCAGATGCCGCGTGGTTTGATTCTGCTTTCGCCTTGGCTCGATCTCACACTGCGATCGGAAACATGGTCGAGCCGCGGCGCCACCGATCGCTTTTTCCCGCGCGAGGCCGCGAAGGTTGCCGCGGAAGGCTATCTGCAGGGGTATCCCGCCGACGAACCTTTAGTCTCGCCGCTGCTTGCCGATCTTGCAGGCTTGCCTCCGGTCTTGCTGTTCGCGGGCGAAGCCGAGGCGCTGTTGGGGGACGCCACGGCCTTTGCCGAGCGATTGGCGTCGGCCCATGTCACCGTCGAAGCGCATCTGGTGGCCGCCATGCAGCATGTGTGGCCCGTACTGTTCGCCGATCTACCGGAAACGCAAGCCGCGCTGGAGGCGATGGCCGCGTTCGTGCGGCGGTTCTAGCCAAGCAGCGCCGGCAGCTCCGACATCCGGTCGAACGTCACCGCCGCGCCCGCGGCGAGCAGGCGCTCTGCATGGCCGGCCGTGCAGTGGCCGGCGCCGCAGAACCCGAGCGCCTTCATGCCGGCGGCACGCGCGGCTTGGATTCCGAACACGCTATCCTCGATCACGACGCATTGCTCGGGCCGAACGGACATGCGCGTCGCGGCGTGGAGGAAGAGATCGGGTGCCGGCTTGGGATGCGTAACTTCGGTGGCGCTGAAGATATTCGGCGCGAAGCGATCCCAGAGGGCGACCTGCCCCAAGGTCCTCTGCAGTCTTTCATGCGAGGAGGACGACGCGACGCACATGGCTCGGCCTGCCAGCGCATCCAAGGTTTCGCGAACGCCCGGCACCAGAAGACTATCGCCTTCGGAGATGAACGCCGCCAGCAGCTTTTCGCGCGTGTTCGCGACATAGTCCGGAGGAAGGCGGACGCCGGTCTCTTGTTCGAGAATGCGGTACATTTCGCGTGTCGTCGTACCGGCGAAACGCGCGAGCGCGTGAGGTTCCATCGGCACCCCCTGCTCGGTGAGCGCGCGGGCCTCGACCTCGCAGGCGATCCGCTCGCTGTCGATCAGCACGCCGTCGCAATCGAAGATGATGAGGCCGGTCCCGTCAGCCATGGCGGTATTTGAGCGCAAGGATGAGCGCCGACTGTATCAGCGTGAAGCCGTTTGCCAGAATCAGCGAGAGCGAGCCCACCGCGATCCCATAGCCCAGCCAAAGCGCGACTCCGATCGTCATCATCATATACATGCCGAGCGAGATTGACCGCGTATCCCGCGTGCGGATGGTCTTGATCGCCTGCGGCAGGAAGCTGCCCGTCGTCATGGCGGCGGCCGCAAGCCCGATCATCTCGACGGGTGGGATGGCGAAGGGCATGAGATTGCGAGTCGCTTGCGAGTTCGTTCGGTGCGCGGCGCCTAGAAAGTCAGCACCCCTCGCGCCAGCTTGCCATGCTCCAGATCCTCGAATGCCTGGGCATAATCCTCGATGCGGTATTTCTTGGTGACCAGCTCATCGAGTTTCAGCAGGCCGCGTTGATAGAGGTCTAGATACACGGGAATATCGTGATGCGGCCGCGATGAGCCGTAACGGCACCCCATGATGCTGCGGTCGACGAAGCCCAGTTGCGCGACCGGGATCTCGATGGCCGCGCCGGCCGGCGGCACGCCGACGATGACGCAATTGCCGCCCCAGTCGAGCGCGGCGAGCGCGCTCTTCAGGACCTTGGTGCTGCCCACGCATTCGAAGCTCCAATCGACCCCGCCGGACCCGAAGGTGCCGACGCGCTGCGTCTTGCTATGGGGCAGCAGGTCGCGGATCTGCTCGGCGGGATCGCCCAAGCTCGCATCGATGAAGTCGGTGGCGCCGAACAGCTCGGCCATCGGACGCTTGGAGGCCAGCATGTCGACCGCGATGATCCGCGACGCGCCGGCGATGCGGAGACCTTGGATGACATTGAGCCCGACGCCGCCGACCCCGAACACGGCGGCGGTCTGGCCGGCCCGCACCTGCGCTCTGTTGAGCACGGAGCCGACGCCGGTCAGCACGCCGCAGCCGATCAGGCAGGCAGATTCCAGCGGAATGGATTTATCGATCACCACCAGCTGGTCCTGCTTGACCAGCGTCGTCTCGGCGAAGGTCGAGAGCGCCGCGAAATTGCCGACCGCCTGCCCGCCGAGCGCGAAGGGCGTCGAGCGGTTGCCGAGAGTCTGGCGGCAATGCGTGGGACGACCTGAATCGCATTCGTCGCAATGGCCGCAATTGGCAAGCGTGTGCATCACAACATGATCGCCGGGCGCGAGCTTGGCGACGCCGAGGCCGACACGCTCGACGACACCGGCGCCTTCATGACCGAGCACGGTGGGCGCAGGCCATGGGATGGTGCCATTCACGACGCTGACGTCGCTGTGGCACAGGCCGCTTGCGACGATCCGAACCAATACTTCGCCCGGCCCGGGATCGCGCACCGTCACCGAGGAATTCAGTTCGACTTTTCCGTCGCCGGCATAGAGCAATGCGCGCATCGTTTCTCACCCGCTCATTCGCATCGTGTCTTCGGTGACCGCGAACGGCATCCGACCATTGCTTTTGCGCGTCGCGATCATGCAGCGCGCCACCAGCTTCGCGGCATATTCCTCGATCCCGTCGGCGCCCAGCGGCTCGGCGAATCCCAGCAGCGAGAGCGTATAGGCGACGTCGCCGTGGGGATTGAACACGGGCGCCGACATGAGGCCGACCTTATAGTGCTGCGACCGTTCGAGATGTTCGAGATGATAGACATTGTGGCCGAGCTCGGTGATGAGACCGGTCATGGCGTGTCTGAGCTCGTCGCAATGCGGCGTGAGCGACAGATTCGCGACGACTTCGCCGAGCCTCGATTGCAGCGGCGTCTGCATGGTGACGATATAGCCGCGCTCACGCACGGCGGCGAGAATCTCGCGATGCCGCGGCCGGACTTCCTCAGGTTCTTCAGCCAGCCAGCGCTCGACTTGATCCTGCGGCGCCCAGGCCATGAATTGCGCGCCGAGCGGCGGGATCAGCGGGATGCGCTGCCCGACACGCAGGCTGGCATTGGGCGCCACATAACGGCCTGCGCGCGCGATGGCGATCAGGTCACCGCCGGTGCGCGCGGTGACCAGCACTTCGAGATCGAGCTCGTTGGCGAGGTCGCGCGCCTCGTCGCGCACGATGTCGATCGCGGGATGGGCTTCGAGCGCGGCATGGCCGATCGCGACGAGGGCAGGGCCCAGCGAATAGGTCTTGTGCTTGGGATGGCGTTCGAGAAATCCCTCGCGAGTCATCGCCGTCAGCAGCGCATGGCATGATGCGAAATTGAGGCCGAGATGCTGGACCAGCTCCGACAACGAAAAGGCCTCGCTCGGGCTGGCTGCGAGAAAGTTCAGCACATCCATGGCGCGCGACGCCGCGAGAGCCGGTCTCGCCATTCATCTTCTCCCCGAAAACTTGACGGCCATCCTGCCGACTTATAGCGTTCATCACAATGCAATAGCGTTTTCGATATTGCAAATATCGCGCGCGACTGGGGAGGATCGCCATGGATTTTGTGACCGAGCTTCTGGGCCTTTCCGGCAAGAAGGCCCTGGTTATCGGGGGTGGGCAAGGCATGGGCGAATCCATCGCGACGCTGCTCGCGCGCGCCGGCGCCGATGTCGCGGTGCTCGATCTCGAACGCGACAGGGCGGAGCGGGTTGCGGCAAAGATCGCTGCCTACGGGATCAAATCGCACCCGTTCGCCGCCGACATGCTCGATCCGGACAAAGCGGTGGCGGCAATCGGCGAAGCGGAGAAGAGTCTCGGCGGATTCGATGTCTTGGTCTCGATCGTCGGACAGGCTTTGTTCAAGCCGATCCTCGAGATGACCCTCGACGACTGGGACTTCGATCATCGCCGCAACCTCCGCTATTTCTTTGTCGCGGGCCGCGAGGTCGCGGCTTCCATGATCCGACGCGGCAAGCCGGGCGCGATGGCCTGCGTCGCCTCGGCCGACGGCCTGTTCGGCGCGATTCACCATGCGTCCTATGGCGCGGCCAAAGCCGGTCTCATGCATCTGGTGAAGACGATGGCGCTCGAATGGGCGCCGCACGAGATCCGCGTCAACGCAGTCGCGCCCGGCACGATCAACACGCCGCGCCTGCCGGAAACGCCGGCCTCGCGCCGGTTCGTTGCGGACTCGCTTCTGCCGATGAAGCGCGCCGGTGTGCCCGACGATATCGGCAAGGCGTTGCTGTTCCTGGTTTCGAACATGTCGCCCTATGTGACGGGCCAAACGCTCTTCGTCGACGGCGGCTGGAATGCGGCCAACCTGTTCGATCCGCGCAAGGTGGAGCTGAAGAAGTCGAACTAGGAGAACGGCATCATGGTCTCGATCGAAGCTGTCACGAATGTGTCGACCAAGCTGGGTGAAAATCCGCTGTGGGATGTGGAGGAGCAGCGGCTTTATTGGGTCGATGCGGTCGGCCGGAAGATCTTTCGCGCGGCGGCCGACGGTCGCGATCTGGAGAGTTGGGACGCGCCGGCCGAGATCGGCTCGATGTGCCTGCGCAGACAAGGCGGCGCGGTGGTGGCGCTCGACACCGGCCTGCATTTTCTCGATTTCGAGACCGGCCGCTATGAGAAATTCGCCGATCCCGAAGGAAACCAGCCGGCGGTGCGGCTCAACGACTGCAAGGTCGACAAGCGCGGACGCATGATCGTCGGATCCTTCGATCGCGAATCCTATGATCCGGCGCAGCCCGGCGTGGCGGTGAAGTCGCGCGGCTCGTTCTTTCGCGTGGATACCGACCTGTCGATTCACACGATCGAGACCGGGATCGCCTGCTGCAACGGGCCTTGCTGGAGTCCGGACGAGAAGCGTTTCTATTTCGCCGACACGATGTGCGGTCAGATCTTTGTCGCGGATTGGAATGCCGAAAAGGGCACGCTGTCGAACAAGCGCAAATTTCAATCTTATGGTCCCGAAGGCGGCATGCCGGACGGCGCCACGGTGGATGCCGAAGGCTTCTACTGGTGCGCCTTCATGGGCCCGGGCGAGCTTCGCCGCTACGCGCCCGACGGCAAGCTCGATCGCACCGTGAAGATGCCGATCCTGAAGGCCTCGAGCCTCATCTTCGGCGGGCCGGAGCTCGACACGATCTACGTCACCACCATGGACGACCATTTACCGCCCCCCGACGGTCCGATGGGCGGCAGGCTGTTCGCGGTGCGGGGGCTCGGCATTCGCGGCATCGCGGAGCCGCGCTTCGGAGGCTGATCGTCATGGATATCGCCGAACTTGCGCACCTTGTTCAGCAACAGGCGGACATCGAGGCCATAAAGCAGCTGAAATACCGCTACTGCGCCTTTTGCGACAATGGCTACGACGCCGACGGCATCGCGTCCCTCTACACTGAGGACGGCGTGTTCGAAGGCGACGGCGGGTGTTTCGAAGGGCGCGAAGCGATCCGGAAATTGTTCAACGGCTCCGACGCGGCTTACGAGTTCGCGATCCACAACGTCATGAATCCGATCATCACGGTTGATGGCGACGAAGCCACCGGCGAATGGAAGCTGTTCCAGCCCTGCACCATCAACGGACAAGCCTTCTGGATTTCCGGCGTCTATCGCGATCGCTACGTCCGGATCGACGGCGCCTGGCGTTTCAAGCACGTGACCGTGCGCCTGCTCTTCTGCACGCCCTATGACGAAGGCTGGGCGAAGACGCCGTTCGGCATTTCGTTCGGGTGACCTAAACTGTTTCTAATTCCGCCTGACCGGCTTCTCCCCCACCCGATTCCTGAGCGAGCCGATCTTCTCGATAATGGCTTCCATCGTCTCGCCGGGGTTGAGGTAGCGGCCCGTAGCCATCGCGACGCCGGCGGGGGTGCCGGTATAGACGATGTCGCCGGTGTGAAGGCTGGTGCGGTCGTCGACATAGAGCAGCAGCTCGTCGACGCCCCAGATCATGTTGATCGTGCGGTCGTCCTGCCGCACCTCGCCGTCGATCTTCATCGAGATCGCGAGATCGATCGGCCCTTTCGGGAATTCGTCGCGCGTTACGATCCAGGGACCGAGGCCAGCGGTGCGGTCATGGATCTTGGCGGAGAACAGATCCATGCCGCCCAAGGGCGAGCGCTGCAGGTCGCGCGCGCTGACATCGTTGCCGACGGTGTAGCCGAGCAGGCTATCCGAGGGCCGCGTGCGGTCCTCGAGATTGGGCGCGCCCATCACCGCCACCAGCTCGACCTCGTGATCGAGCTGATTGGTGATCGGCGGATACCGCACTTCCTCATCCTGGCCCACCAGCGCGCTGTAGGGTTTGAGGAACGCGACCGGCTGCGGTGGGCGGGCGAGCTTCAGCTCGTCGAGATGCTTCTGATAATTGGCGCCGACGGCCGCGATCTTGCTGGCGGGCTCGATGGGCGGCAGGTATTTGTGGCCGGTGAGCTGAACCGTCTTGCCGGTGAAGGGCAGGTCGAGATTGCCCTTGGCGATGCCGGCGCCCCAGTCGAGGATCGTGCCGGCGATCTCGCGGCCGGTGTTCTTTTCCGGCTCGACCGCCGCCCAGAAGGTCCGCTTTCCGTCGCTTAAGCGCGCCAGCTTCATTTCCGCCTCCCGCTCAAGAAAATTTCGAGATCATTTCGTCCGCGTAGCGCCGGATCGCATCGATCTGCAGCCCGAGATCCTTGGTGCCCGGATTATAGATCATCCAAGGTTGGGTGAGGATGTGCGTGACGCCTTGATCCTCCAGCCGCCGATAGCCGTCGAAATCGAACACATCATCCGGCGTCGCCAGCACATCGAAATTCGGATCGCGGCCGAGCTCGGTCCGGTATTGGCGGATCTTCTTGATGCTGGCGATGATCTCGGCCGCCGGTTGCAAATCGGTAAGCCAGCCGTCGCCGAGCCTGGCGGCGCGGCGAAGCGCGGGCTCGGAGATGCCGCCGCTCCAGACCGGGATCTTGCCCGGCGGCTTCGGGTTCATCTCGACCCGGTCGAACTGGTAATGCTTGCCGTGATAGGAGACATATTCGCCGGTCCATAGCAGGCGCATGATCTCGACCATCTCGTCGGCGCGCTTGCCGCGGGTCGAGAAATCCTGACCCAGCAGCTCGAACTCGTCCTGCGACCAGCCGACGCCGATCGTCATTACCACGCGCCCGCCTGATAGCACCGCCGCGGTCGACACCGCCTTGGCGGCGAGGAACGGATTGCGCATCGGCAGCACGAAAGCGTTGGTCGTGAAACGGATCTTTTTGGTGACCGTCGCCATGCCGCCGATCGCGACCCACTGGTCGGGCCAGTCGGTGAATTCGGGCCAGCGGCGCGAGCCGTCCTTCGTGTAGGGGTAGGGGACTTTGAGCTTTTCCGGATTCACCGTGTGGTCCGAAAGACCGATCATCGCCCAGCCGGTCTCGTCGGCGACCTTGGCCAGCTCGGGCAGATGAGCGACGGGAGTGAAGGAGCCGGAAAGGACGAATTTCATGGATGCGCCTGCGAATGGGAGCTTGACGGCCCAACGACCTATCGCACCGGGGGCTCCCCGGCAAGCGGCGGAAGCGGCTTGGCGCCCGGCGGCAGGCCCACTTCCCCGACATCCAGCAGCATCGACACGCTGGCATAGAGGCCGGCGAGACCGATCAGGTCGACAAGCTGCTTCTCGCCCAACAATTCGCGGGCCTGCTTGAAGGTCGCATCCGAAATGCGGCGCTTGGCGTAAAGCTCCGTCAGCAAATCATAGACCGCCGCCTCATCCGGCTGCATCGCTTCCGGCCGCTTGCCATGGGCGATCGCGTCAGCGGTGGCGGCCGAGACGCCGGTCTTCATCGCCATCGGGTAGTGGCCGAACCATTCATACTCCGCGTTCCATTGCCGCGCGGTGACCAGGATCGCGATCTCCTCCAAGCGAGGCGGCAGGGTGGTCGGCGCACGCAGATAGTCGGCGAGCGCCTGAACGCGGTCGGTCAGAACCGGGCTGCGGAGCATGATGTTGAACGGGCCGGAGAGCATCGGCAGCTTGGCCGCGGATTGCTTCTGCGCGTCGGTCATCGTCTTTGGGTCGAGCTGCGGAAAGCGATCGGGCCGCGAATCCTGCGCGTGAACAGGCGTCGCGGCGAGGAGCGCCGCGAGCAGAATGGCGATGCGCATAAGCCCTATTCCGCGGCGGTCTCGGCCGCTTTGCGACCCGTTGGGAGCTGACGCCAGCCAGCGAACGCCAGCACGCTTGCGAGAAACAGCACACCGACGCCGACGAAAGCATTGTGCAGGCCGACCGCAAAGGCCAACGGCCAAATAATGAACGGATTCGCCAAGTCGCCGACGTAGCGCATGGTGTAGCTCGCGCCGATCGCGCGGGCTCGGATCGCCGGCGCAGCGCGCGCGACGATCAGATCCGCGATCAACGGATTCGCGATTCCGGTGCCGATACCCAGTATAGCGCAGCCGCCGGCAATCGGGATTGCGCTATGGGACAGGCCCATGATCGTGATTCCGGCGCCCTGCGACAAGAAGCAGAGATAGAGGATCGTGTTGCCGCTGAGGTGTGGCCGAAAACGGCCGTAGAACAGTGCCGTCAGCCCGACCATGAAGGCGCCGGTCAAGATGATGTTCGATTGCGTGCTGGGCTGCACGATGCCGTCGTCGCGCAGCAGGAACGACACCTGGATGTTCGGCATGTAGACCGCGACGAACATCGGCACGATCAGCAGATAGACGGGCCACAATCCCCAGATCGAGCCGCGCCTTTCCGTCTTGATCGAAGTCGCGCGGGCACGGGGCTTGGAGGCCGGCAGATATTTGATGCCGAGCAAGAGCACGGCGAAGGATAGCAGGTAGAGCGCGAAGGGGAGGCGCCAGCCGCCATAATCACCAAGCCAGCCGGCCAGCTTGATCATGAGCACGCCGGCGAAGGAGCCGGTCGCGCTCTGATAGCCAAGAATCCGTGCGCGCGCCTCGGGACTGAAATACTCGGCAATCGAGGTGATCATCGCGGTCATGCTGCCGGCAGTCGCCAGTCCCAGCACGAAGCGCGAGACCATCAGCCCCGTCGCGGAATCGAGATAGAGGCCGGCCGAACCCGAGACGCCGTAGACGGCGAGAATCGTCAGAAGGAAAGGTTTCGACCCCATTCTGTCGATCAGCCAGCCGCAAAGCGGACCGCCCAGAATAATGCCGAGGGCCGGCATGGTCATGATCATCTGGGCCACCAGATCGCCATGCTGCGCACCGTTGGCGGATAAGAGGCCCGCCAGCGCCGTGATCAGTCGGGCGACCAGGTCGTCTTGGCCGCCCTTGGCCGCGAAATAGGCGGCGGCCTCGTGCGCAACGGGGGTCATGGCCGAGACCACGATCGCCATCATCAGCCCGCCGGACAGCATGACGGCGACCGTCATCCATTCGTGGAAGCCCTTGATGGTCGAGTGCGTGCCGACGGATTGGTCGCTCACCCTTTTTCCTCCCGCCTCTCGCCTTTTCTCCCTCGACGATACCCGCTCGCGGGCCGATAGTCATGGCATTTGAAACAACCGGTTGGTTGGGGAAAATGGACGACAGGCAGATGGCGAGCCCGAAGGTGGAGGGGCTGGAACCCACATTCCGGCATCTCGACGATCCCGACATACGCTGGCAGGAGGTCAAGTCGGTCCGCAAGCGCGACGGCACGAAGGCGTCGATCTGGGAGAAGTGGCTCGCCTTCTCCCCCGACCCGCAATATCTGTCGCTCTACGCCAAATGGGACCCCGGCATGGTCATGCGCCGGCACGGCCATTTCAGCCCGCATGTGCTGTTCGTGATCTCGGGCGAGATGTGGTGCGGCGACCGGCATTGTCCGGCCGGCACCCATATCGAGCTGCCCTTCGGGGCCGCCTTCGGCCCCTTCGTCGCCGGTCCCCAAGGCACGGTGCTGTTCGAGGTCATGATGGGCGACCCGCGCTCCTGGGGCGACGATCCGGAGAGCTTCCGCCGCGCGCTGGACGAACACGGCGCGGAGCCCTTGCCGGATCCGCCGATCGAGCTCCCCGCCTGGCTCCGCGATCTCCGCCAGCGCTGGATCGTCGACGGCGTGCATGAGGACGGGCTGCCGGCCAAGACATGAGCGGAGCGGCCCCTTTCGCTCCGGGCTCCGTCTCCCTCCGCCTCTATCCTCATAACGATCAGCCGGCCGAGCGCATCGTCCAAGTAATGCGCGAGCAGGCGGCGCTGGCCGTGGAGGCCGGCTTCGACGGGGTGATGACCAGCGAGCATCACGGCGGCTTCGGCGGCTATCTGCCGAACCCGCTGCAGATGGCGGGATGGCTGCTGGAAGCCATGCCGCGCGGCTGGGCAGCGCCTTGTCCGCTGTTGCTGCCGCTGCGGCCCTGGGCGCTGGTGGCCGAGGAGATCGCGTGGCTGGATGCGCGCTTTCCCGGGCGCGTGGGGCTGGGCGTGGCGGCGGGCTCGCTGGAAGCCGATTTCGCGATCATGGACACCAACAAAGATGATCTCGTCGGTCGCTTCGCTAACGGGCTAATGCGCGTAACGGCAGCGCTTTCCGGCCGCGATCCGGGAACTCTCGCCGGCGATCCGGCGGTGGCGCGCTGCATGGATCATCCGATCCCGGTGATCTCCGCCGCGATGAGCCGCACCGCTTGCCGCCGCGCCGCTATGGCCGGTGCCGGCCTCATCTTCGCGGGTACCAGCTCGAACGAACATTGCCGCGAGATGTCCGACCTTTATCGCGCCGAGGGCGGCGCTGCGTCCGTCATCCTGGTGCGCCGTGTGTGGTTGGGCCAAGGCGGCCATGCGCGTCACGAGAAGCAGGTCGATCTCTATCGCAGCTACACTTCGCGCGCGCAGCAATCCAAATGGGGCAGCGACCAACAGATCGAAGGCGGTCCCGCCGAGATCGCCGCGCGCTTGCAAGCCGACATGCGCGCGACGGGCGCCGACGCGCTGAACCTGCGAGTGCATGTGCCGGGCGTCACGCCGGAGGAGGCGCGCGATCATATCGCTGGGCTGGCGGAGGTGGTCGGAATTTTGAAGAGTTGATCCGCGGATTGCGACGCTATGGGACGGATTTTGGTTCGTCATTCCGGCGAAAGCGGGAATCCATGTTCATCTGCGTAATCTGCGGATCAATCATAGCCGCGAGCCCAGGCCATAATCCCCCGCGATGCTGGTGCGGTGCATGATGCGCGCATGCTCGGCGGGGCTGCCTTCGGCGCAATGGAGCGTGCGCCAATTATCCCAGACGACGAGGTCTCCGGGGCGCCAATCGTGGAAATAAGCGTGGGCGGGCGCGAGGCAGTGTGCGGTCAATGCGGATAGCAGGCCGTTGCTCCCGACGTCGTCCATGCCTTCGATGCGTAGCGCATAGGCGGGCGAGAAATTCAGCACCTTCCGGCCGGTGTCGCGCTGTGCATAGACGAGCGGGTGGATCGCCGGCGGGAAGTCGCGGTCGAGACGATCCAGAATCGAATCCATGGCGACAGAGCTCGACACCAGCTTCAGGCCTGCGGGCTTGCCGAATTTATGGCGGTCCATGCGAGGTTCGAATTGATAGATGACGCTCAGCCCTTCGATCGCGCTCTTCAAATCGTCCGGCAGCATGTCATAGAGGTGAATCTTGTCGATGAAGCCCGTGCGGCCGCGCGTCGGCGGCACTTCGAGCGCGCGGAGCACGCCGCCGCGCGACAGCCGCGGCATGAAGCATTGGTCGGTATGCCAAGGCAGCCAGCCGGCGAGCGGTTCGCCGTCAATCTCGTAGATCGGTTGAGTCTTTGACTGCTCGCCCGACACCGGCGGGCGGTAGGAGATGTCGATCAGCTCCGGGCAGCCCTCGGTCCAGCTCTCCTTGACCGAATGGCGCTCGAGCTCGCCGAAGCAGCGGCTCACATTGAGATGCGCGTCGACCGATGTGCCGACGCCGCGGAACAGAAGCACGCCGGCCTCGAGGAAGGCCGCATTCAGCGCGCGCCGGGTCTCGTCGTCGATCGGCTCACTGGCGTCGATCCCGAGGATTTCGAGGCCGACGGCGTCGGACAAAGGCGCGGTGCGCAGCGGCACGGATCCTCCGATTTCGTTCCCCGATCTTGCCCCGATCCGGTTGACATTACCACTGCGGAGTGGTGAGGGTCGGGGCGCGATAGAGGGGAGGACGACACGATGCCGCTGGACGCGAAGTTGATCGCCGCCTGGGTGAAAGCGGTGCATGGGATCGAGCTGCCGGAAGCTTTGGCCGAGCTGACCGCGATCGAAATGGAGCCCATGAACGCGCGGGCGCTGGCGGCGTTGCGGGACTACGACATCGAAGGCGAGCCGGGGGATTTTGAGGCGATTCTCGAAGCCCATGCGGAGCAGCAGCCGTGAGCGCGCTCGCGAAGGTCGGCGATCCTGCCGAGCTCGATCTCACCGGGCTGGCTCGGGCGATCGCGGACCGCGAAGTCTCGGCTGCCGAAATCGTGCAATACACCGCCAATCGCGCCGCGCGGCTACAGCCCAAGCTCAATTGCTTCATCGCAACCGATTTCGACCGCGCGTTCGATGCCGCCAAGCGCGCGGATGCAACGGCTGGCGACAAGCGCGGGCCGCTGCACGGCGTGCCGGTGGCACACAAGGACATGTATTACCGCGCCGGACAGGTCGCGACCGGCGGCACGAAGATCCGGCGCGATTTCCGGCCGGATTACACGGCGACGGTCCTCGAGCGGCTGGACCATGCCGGCGCGATCGAGATCGGCACGCTCAACATGGCCGAGTTCGCGCTCTACCCGACCGGGCACAACGCGCATTACGGCGATTGCCGCAATCCCTGGGACACGGACCGCATCACCGGCGGCTCGTCCAGCGGATCGGGCGCCGCGATCGCGGCACGGCTCTGCTGGGGCTCGCTCGGGTCCGACAGCGGCGGGTCGGTGCGCATTCCTTCGGCCTTTTGCGGTGTCTCCGGTTTGAAGCCGACCGCGGGCCGCGTCAGCCGCCACGGCATCATGCCGCTTGCGCACAGCCTTGATTATGTCGGTCCACTCACGCAGTCGGTCCGCGACATCGCCAGACTCCTCGGCGTCATCGCAGGGGCCGACGGCAAGGATCATACGGCGAGCGATTTGCCCGTCGGCGATTACCAAGCCGGGCTCGGCATGGGCGTGAAGGGGCTGAGGATCGGCGTGCTGCGTCGCTATTTCTTCGATGGTGCCGGTCCCGAGATCGTCCGCGCGCTGGATGGCGCACTCGATGTGTTCCGGGGCCTCGGCGCGGAGATCGTCGAGCTCGATATGCCGGAAGCCGAGCTCTGTGCGACCTATGCCTATTTCGCGCTGTTCGGCGAATTCTCATCGATCCATGTGCCTTGGCTGGGCGCGCGTCTCGCGGACTATGGGCCGATGGCGCGCAACAGGCTGCTGCGCGGGCTCGCGGTTCCGGCCGCGCGCTATCACGAGGCGATGACGCGACGCGGGCCGTTGCTGAAGAGCGTGCTCGACGGAAGATTCGCTCGTGCGGATTTGTTGTTCGCGCCGACGACGAATCTCGCGGCGCCGACTTTTGCAGAGGCGGACGAGAGCAATGCCGAGAGCCGCGCATTGCTGGGCAAGATCGCCCGCAACACGCGGATTTTCAATTACCTCGGCCTGCCGGCGCTCAGCATCCCGTGCGGCTTCGCCGAACCGGGCCTGCCGGTCGCCATGCAGCTCGTCGGCAAACCGTTCGGCGAAGCCCGGCTGCTACGCGCGGGCCACGCCTATCAGGAGGCCACCGATTGGCACCGACGGATGCCGGCGCTTAGGACTTCGAGCGCGGCTTGAGGCCGGCGAGCTGCTCGGCGTTGCGGAGCGTGTCGCCCAGGAACGCACGGTGGAAATCGTCCTCGGGCTTGGCGTCGGTCCACATTTCCATGCGGTCGATAACACGGAGCTTGACGACGACGCCGGTGAGACCTTGCGCCGGGGTGTCGTAAATCTTGTCGACCAGCTCGGATTCCATCGACGCCAGGCTGCCGTGCAAGGCTTCGAGTTGCTTGTAGCCCAGCCTGGCGTACGCGGCATCGACATCGGCCTTGAACACGTCGACAGCCTCCGTCTTCGCGGCCAAGGGGAGCTTCGGGTCGAGCGCGTCGGGGCTCTTGCGGAGCGCCGACTGGGCGCGCGCGATCAGGAAACGGGCCGGCACCATTGTGCGCCCATCGCGGCGGGCCATGTCGTCGGCCTCGTCGGCCAGGCCCTGCATCACGCTGGGCACAGGGCATTCGCTGCGCACCTGGTCGTGAATCTGCGCGAACCGTTCCTCGACCTTGCCGAGCTCGCGATCGACCGAGGCGAGCTCATCGCCGAAGATGACCAGCGCGGCATCCGGGTCGGCAGGCTTCTCGCTGTTCGCCGCCGCGGCGGCACTACCGGCGATCGCGGCCGCACCGGCGGCACCGGCCGCCGCTACGGAAAGGAAAGTTCGGCGGGACGCAGCGCGTTTCAAAGCCTGTCGTTGAACACTGGTCATGGAGGACACCCCGGTCTCTATAGTCTGGATCGCCGGTCACGCGCCGGCGTATCAACGCTCATGCAAATGCGGGGCCAGTTTCCGCAAGGCTCTGATTTACCGAGATTTAACCTTCGGCATTCAACTGAGGCCGAATGTTCTTGTAAAGAAAAGCGACAGCACGGCAAGTAATCATCCCGCCGAGGACCGTGAAACTTTGCGCAGTCCAATGCTGCGGCGCGATCTACCGCAACAGCTATGGTAAATTCTAGGGCACGATTTCGCCGCTCATGATCGCCCGGGCGGGATCGAGGCAGTTCCACCCTTTGCTCGCCAGCTCTTCCAGCGGGACGAGATGCGCCGTGACCGGCGGTGGCCGGTCGGTCTTTATGAGCCTGAGGCCCATGCCGCCCAGCCTGTGGCCGAAAGGATCGATCCAATTGCCGCCGATTCCGGGGTCACGCTGGGCGATCACGATTTTCACCGTCCCGTCCGACTCATAGCGGGCGGTGAATTTGGTAACGTAGCCCTGGCCGTCTTCGTAATTGTCGAGATTCTCCTGCCAGACGTTGCAGAGCTGAAAGATCCAGTATTCGCATTCCGGCGGCTTGAATTGCAGCGTCAGCGCCTCGCCGTCCTTGATGCTCCACGTGCCGAAGGCGAAGTGCCGGTCCGGAACGCCGCCGTTCGACAGATAGGTGGCGCGCGAGAACCGTAGCCGGTTGGGGCGCTTTGAGAGATTATCCTGCCACCAGGACCGGACGAGCTCGGCATAGCCCAGGACTTCCTGCGCGGCCTTGGCCAAGTTTGACGCGACCTCTGCCGGTTGCACGGGCCGTGGCGGCGCCTTGTCGAGGCGCTCGATCCGGAACTCCGGCGCCTGCTCCTGCGAGCGCCGGTGATAGACGGTGCGGATCAGCAGGCCGACCGAGTCCGGTTCGAGCTTCAGCCAGTTGCCGGGATGCGGCAGTTGGCTGAGGATCAGCTCGAACGTCCCGTCGGGCTTGAATTCCAGCGTATCGCTCTGGATGAAGGCGCCGGTCTTGAGCGTCGCCGGATCGAATTCCTTCAGCCCCTCGAAGCCGCGGGGCGCCCAGTCGCGCGCGCCGATATCTTTGGGCTGCGCCGCGCTCCAGGCGGCGATCACGAAATAGGGAATGGTGCCGCGACCCCCGGTGATGCGGTAATCGCCGGGCTCGTCGAATTCGCAGAGGAAATGATCTTGGTCGGGTGATTGGAAATTGATCGAGGATTTCCAAGGCGCGTCGCGGAGCCGCGGCCGGTAGGGCTCGCAATTCTCCATGAAGCGCTCGCAGCCGTTGCGGACGACGCGCGTCATGAAGCGGTACCATTCGGCCCGCTCGAGCGGCCCGATCTCATCGCCCCAGCGATCGACGGTATGGCCCGCGATGCGCAGCACGTCGAGAAAATCGTCCCAAGCGCGGCCCGATAATAGCCGCGCAGCTGCTTCCTTCTCGCTCACGACGTCCTCCCTAGAGGCTGGGCCACTTGAAAATATACTGGCTTGTGGCGATCACATCGATGCCGTCGACATCGGTAACGAATTGCGCGGCTTCATACATGCGGCGCTGATTGTCCTTGGCCTTTTCCGGATCGCGGCCGCGGTCGAAGAAGACGGTCGGATCGGTCATCGCCTCGGGCGGCAGGCATTCTTCGACCAGCGCGTCATAAGCCGGCGCCGCATGAGTCACGGCGCGGACGAAGACGTTTGCGGCATAGAAGAAATTGCCCTGGCATTCGATCGCGACCGGGGTGGTTTCGTTGTGCCACGCATTGATCCAGGCCTCGGGCGTCACGCGCTGCGGCCGCTTGATGAAGACGCATTGCGAGAAGCCCCAGGTTCGCTCGCCCGGCGGCGCGCGATGATCGTCGTTCACGACGGGGTTGGATTCGCTGACCAGGTAGCCGGCGATCCGATGTGAAGCAGATTCCAGCACCTCGTCGAAAGGCTTCCGGAACTTGGCGATCGCGCTGTCGACCCAAAGATGCGCCACGGCTTCCATCTGAGGCCGCGTCGCGATGCGCACCAGGCCCTCGGCCGGTGCGACGGCGTCATCGACGACATTGATCTGCAGCCCTCGCGCACCGAGCTTCAGCAGTTGCGGCGCCGCTTCCTCGCGGAGCGCGCGCGAAAATGATTTCGCATCCACCCGCGGATCGCGCCAGATTGCGTAAATGAGCTTTTCCATATCACCTCTCTCCGCGTCATTTCCGCGAAAGCGGGAATCCAGTCATCCGCTTGCGCCGGCGTCAATATGGTTCCCGCTTCCGCGGGAATGACGGATACTATTGGTTGCTTCTGAATAGCTGCGAGGGACACCATGACCGACACCGCAATCGAGGCGCTGCTGGCGAAGCAGGCGATCACAGAGGTGCTGTACCGTTACTGTCGGGCCTTCGATCGGATCGACGATGCGCTGGCTCGAACTGTCTGGCATGCCGACGGCACGTGCAATTACACCAACCGCGTCGGCGCGCCGGACACGCTGTTCCGGGACTATCTGGGCCCGAGCTCCGCCGCACGCCGCTCCTTCCGCAACCACTCGCATCAGATCACGAACATTCTGATCGAGCTCAATGGCGATCGCGCGCGGTCGGAGGCTTATTTCACCGCGTCTCTGCAATCCGAACCTAGGGACGGAACCATCACCGAGCATCTCTATCGCGGACGCTATCTCGACCGGTGGTCGAGGCGGGAGGACGTGTGGGCAATCGATCATCGGCGGGTCGTCTTCGATTCCTATACGCCGCTCGACTTCGCCGCCGATCGGCTGAACGGGATCGCGCTTGAGCTCACGCGCCGCGACCGTCAGGATCCGTCCTATGCGCATTTCAGCGGCGCCTGATCCTCTCACGTCTGCGTCACCGCTTCGATATCGAGCGAGCTCGGCAGCGAGATGCCGCCGTCGATCAGGATTGACTGGCCGGTGATGTAGGAGGCCTGATCGGACGCCAGATAGACCATCGGCTCAGCGATGTCGTCGCCTTCGCCGAGACGCCCGATCGGCACGCGCGGCGCAGCCGCCTTCATGAAATCGGCCATCTCGGGACCGCTGTTGCGCTCGGTGCGGATCATGCCCGGCTCGACCGCGTTGACGGTAATCCGGTCGCGTCCGAGTTCCAGCGCGAGGTTGCGCACGAAGCCGGTGACGCCCGCCTTGGATGCCGAGTAATGCACGAGCCCGCGCGCCGACGCGTGATTGCCGGAGATCGACGACGTGACGATGATTCGCCCGCCCTTCTTCGAGGCGCGCAGCAACGGCAGCGCCGCTTGCGTCAGCCAGAAGCAGGCTTTGAGATTCACGGTCAGAGTCTTGTCGAGATCATCGTCGGTCAAATCCTCGATGCGGGCATAGGGGCAGTGCGCCGCATTGTGAAGCAGAACGTCGAGGCCACCATAGATGCGCGATGCCTCCGCCACGAGCTTCGTGGCACCTGCGCGGCTGCCGATATCGACAGCGACCAGACTCGCCTCGCCGCCGGCCTTGCGGATCTGCGCGACCGTCTCTTCGCCGTCCGACGCCGTGCGCGTGCCGACCACGACGCGGGCGCCCTCGGCCGCGAAGCGCTTCGCGATCGCGCGGCCGATGCCGAGCCCGCTGCCGGTCACGATGGCGATGCGGTCGGCGAGCCGGTTTCCCGTCATGTGTTCTCTCAATCCTTCAAGAAGTTGGGATCCGCGCGGAGCGCGCGGCGGGCGTAATAGGCGAAGTTCGCGTCGATGATCTGGGGTTTCAGCATGAAGTCGTGCGCCTCGCGCCCGAGTTCGGGTGGGATCGGCTTCATCGTTCCGGCCGCGCGGGCGAGGAGCTGCATGCGCGCGGCGCGCTCGAGGAAGATCGCGAGGTAAGCTGCCTGTTCGACCGTTGCGCCGGTCGTGAGCAGCCCGTGATGGGCAAGCAGAATGCTGCGCTTTTCACCCAACGCTTCGCTGATGATGCGACCTTCCTGGTCGCCGATCGGCACGCCCGGCCATTCGGCGAGATAGGCGCAATCCTCGTAGAACATGGCGGCGTCCATATGCGTCGCCGTCAACGGCTCGCCGATCGTGGACAGTGCCGACGCATGGGGCGGGTGCGTGTGGATGATGCAGCGCACGTCCGGCCGTGCGCGATAGATCCAGAGATGGAAGCGCGCGCCGGGATTGGGCGTCCCATCGCCTTCGATCACGCGAAGATCATCGTCGACCGTGACCAGATCGCGCGGCCGCGCTTCGTCGAAGCCGATGCCGAAGCCGAGCGTAAGATAAGCGCCTGGCGCCCCACTGTGCGCCGTGATCTGCCCGGCGGTCCCGGATTCGTGTCCTTCCTGTCCGAGCATGCGGCAGGCAAGCGCCATCTTTTCGGGAAGCGACCAGGATTGCGCCGCCGCAGCTTCGCCCATTTCGCGCGTGACGCGACCGTCGAAATAGGCTTTTGGTCGCATCGTGGCGGCGCTTATGCCTTTTCCAGGAAGTCGAGGCACTCCGCATTGAAGCGGTCGCGCTCCTCGATCATGAACCAGTGGCCGGCTTCGTCGGAGAGCACGATGCGCGCGTCGGGCAGCGCCTCGCGCAGCACCTCATTTTGCTCATAGGGCAGGAAGCGATCGTAGCGACCCCAGAAGCCCAGCACCGGGCATTTGATCTCGCGGAGCTGCGGCACGGTGTAATAGGGAGTCTGCAGCGTCTCGTAGAGCACCATCGGCTGCTCCATCGCGATCGGGAAACGCTCGGCGATGATCTCGTCGGTGACGTCGGCCGGATCGTGAACCAAGAGCTCGACCAGAGCGCGGAAGCTCTTCTCCGCTTCAGCGCGATCGGTCGGTCGTTCCTTCGCCCATTTCCACATCGCCTGCAGGCCGGGCGACACGCCGACGAATTTGCGCGGATCGACAACGCCGCCCGGCGCCATCAGGATCAGCTTCGCGACATCCTCGGGATAAGCCATCACGTAGTGCAGCGCGATGCCGCCGCCCAAGGAGTTGCCCACGGGCACGATGCCGGTGACGCCCTTCTCCTTCAGCAGGCTCCGCATCGCCGCGACATGGATGGTCGAGTGGTAGTAGATGTCGGCCGGCTTGTCGGAGAGGCCGAAACCCAGGCAGTCGGGCACCAGCCCGTAATAGCCGTGCGCGGCCAGGAACTCGGCATTCTCCTTGAAGTTGCTGTAGCCGCTCGCGCCGGGACCGCCGCCGTGAAGAAACAGCAGCGTCGGCTTGCGCGGATTGGGCACGCCGAACTCGTGGTAATGGAGCCGGTAGCCCGAGCCCAGCGTGTGATACTTGCCGACCGGAATGCAGGGCATGCTCATGATGTGCTCCTGGCGAATTACTTGGCAGGCGGCGCCATCAGGAATTTGTGGCCCCAATGGCTGCCCCGCGTGGTCTCGAAGACCGTGTGGGTCGTCCAGTCCTTCACGACGCCGCCGGTGCCGTACTCCATCTGAAACCCGCCGGGCGTCATCATGTAGAAGGAGATCATCTCGTCATTGACGTGCCGGCCGAGGGTCAGGGTGAGCTGAACGCCATTCTGCTCCACCCGGTCGAGCGCACGGCCAACCTCGTCCATCGAATCGACCTCGACCATCATGTGGTTGCAGCCCGTCGGATCGCCGAGCTCCGCGAAGGCCAGGCTGTGCTGCCGGCCATTGTCGCAATGCATGAAATAGACGCTGATCGGCGGCGCATTGGGTGCCAGCGTCAGATGCAGCAGGTCGCCGACACCGAAGCCCATCACCTTGCTCCAGAATTCGACCGTCGGCTGAATGTTCGGCGCCGGCAGCACGACATGGCCGAGGCCCAGATTTCGCGTGATGAAGCGGGTGCCGAGCGGCGACACGAAGCGGGTGAAGGCCGCCACATGGCCCCAGGAGACTTCGTGCCTCAGCCCCGCCGGGTCGCGGAACGAGAAGAAGTCCTGCACTTTGCGCATCTGGGCTTCCGGCTTTGAGCCGGCTTCGACGCCCGTCCCGGATTTCTCGATCCGCGCGCGGATGGCGTGGAAGCTCGCCTCGTCGGCGGCCGCCCAGCCGGACGCGAAAAGCTGGTCGCGATCGCTCTTCTGGATCGCGAGGCGGAAGTCGCGCTCGTCCATCTTCAGGTAGAGGACCCCGTCCGGCCCGTCGACCGCGGCCATGCCCAGCACCTTGGTGCCGTAATCGCGCCACTTCCCGAGGTCGGGCGAGCCGATGACGACATAGCCCAGTTCCCTGATGCTCATTTCCCCTCCTCGCCGATGCGCTCTTGATCTCGGCGGCTTTATCTGTGAAGCAGAGTTATCCTTATAAGGATGGACATTAGGCGATGCGGGAGGGGAGGGAAAGCGTGAAAGAAGCTGCGGCGGGGGAGGTTCCCTCCCCGGAGGCGCTGATCGCGTCCGCTCGGGCCATGATCCCGACCCTCAAGGCCCGCGCGGACGCGCAGACGGCCGCCCGGCGGATCCTGCCCGAGACGATCGCCGATATGAAGGCGGCCGGCTTCTTCCGCGTGCTGCAGCCGAGGCGCTGGGGCGGCTACGAGATGAGCCCGCGCATTTTCGCCGAAATCCAGATGGCTTTGGCCGAGGGCGACATGTCGACCGCCTGGGTCTATGGGGTTGTCGGCGTGCATGCTTTCCAGATCGCGCTGTTCGACGACCGCGCCGCGCGCGACGTGTGGGGCGAGGATAATTCGATCCTGATCGCCTCGACCTACATGCCGACCGGCCGTGCGACGCCGGCCGAGGGCGGCTGGCGCTTCAGCGGCAAATGGAAGTTTTCGAGCGGGGTCGAGCATTGCCAATGGATCTTCCTGGGCGGGCTCACGCCCAAGGACGACGCGGCGGGCCCAGGATCAAAAGGAGGCGGCGGCGACTATTGCACCTTCCTGCTGCCCCGCAAGGATTTCCGGATCGTCGATACGTGGGACGTGCTGGGCCTCAAGGGCACCGGCAGCCAGGACATCGAGGTGACGGACGTCTTCGTGCCCGACTACCGGGTCCACAAGACCTCCGACGCCTATCTCGGCACCAGCCCAGGCAATGCCGTGAACACCGGCCACCTCTATCGCTATCCCTTCGTCCAGGTGTTCTTCCGCGCGGTCACGAATGGCTGCATCGGCGCGCTGCAGGGGATGCTCGATTCCTTCCGCACCTATGCGGCGGCCCGGATCACGACGACCGGCCAGTCGACCGCGCGCGATCCCGATGCGCAGCTCATCGCCGCCGACGCCGCCGCGGCGATCGATGAGATGAAAAGCATCCTGCATCGCAATTTCGCGACGCTCGACGAGTATGCGCGCAAAGGCGAGCGGGCGCCGACGGAGCTTCGCCTGCTTTATCGCCACCAATCCTCATCGGTGGCCGACCGGTGCCTGGAGCTCGCCGCCCGCATGTTCAAGAGCATGGGCGGCTCGGGTCTCTTCGCGACCCAGCCCTTCGGCCGCATCTATGCCGACCTGATCGCCGCCCGCCAGCACGTCTCCAACCAGAACCAGATCACCGGCCGCGGTTATGGCGCGGTGCTGCTCGGGCTGGAGAACCAGGATTTGATGCTGTAGGGGCCTTATACCAGGAGCCTTAGCCTTTGACACACGCCCATGCCCTGGTGCCGATTGAGACGATACGTTCGGGGTCGTTGGCGATGAAGTTCCAGGCGTCTTCGCAGGCGGTCAGGATAGCATCGTAGCTGTCCCACACGAGGCT